>JAWXBW010000053.1:0-19770 GCA_034440395.1 Blastochloris sp.
AGCTGAGAGCGACACCGGCCAGGAAAAATAGGTAATACCACTCGGTGAAAGACATGACGGAAGTTTCGGGTTTCCAGTTTTAGGTTTCTGGTTGTAGGATCAAAGTAGACCAGTAATAAATGCGTATGCCAACACCTCTTTTTGAACCTTTGCATCCGGTGCAGAAAGCTGCTTTTCAGAGGATGACTTTGCATGAAAAGTTGGCCTTGGTGAATGGCTCCATTTCCTTTGCTCGGGAACTCAAGCTGGCTTACTTAAAAAAACAGTATCCTGAATGGACTCAGTGTGAGCTGGATCGAGAACTTGCGAGAAATTTTTTACATGCTTCCTCCTGATTTATATTGCGCCTTTATTAAACCTCTTCATGAGGCTGGCGTTGCCTACATGGTGACAGGTTCTGTGGCATCCATTGCCTATGGGGAACCTCGCATGACTTTGGATGTGGATATGGTGGTTTTTTTAAACAAAGGTGATGCCGCCAAGTTTAAAACTATTTATCCTGAGAGCGGTTATTACGTTCCGCCTGAAGATGTTCTTCTGTGTGAAATCAGCCGTGATTCCAGAGGCCATTGGAATGTTATAGACCATAGAACTGGGTTAAAAGCCGATTTTTACCCGGTGGGTCGTGAACCTTTGCATTTATTCTTTTGGCCCAAAAGATCGCTTTACGTTTCCAAAGAGGGGGAGATTTGGTTGGCTCCGCCGGAATATGTTATTCTTCGTAAGCTACAGTATTTTACGGAAGGCGGGTCAGACAAACATTTGCGTGACATTGACCGGATGTTGGAAATATCTCATGAACGTATCGACCATGACTTGTTAAAATTAAAAATAGGTGAACTTCAACTTCAAGCGGCTTGGGCTAAAATTCGCTCATGAACATCGCCTTTATTCGTCGTCACTGGTCGCCGACAGGCGGGGCAGAAAACTACCTGCTTCGGCTCGTGACGCAGTTAAAAGAACGTGGCTGTTGCGCCACCTTGTTTTGTGAATCATGGGATCGCCCGCCCACGCCCTTTGATCGGATCGTCACTCTACCCTCAACGGGCAGCAGCTTTTATCGGCCTGTTCAGTTTGCGCACAACTGTGAAGCCGCTCTTCTGGTAAATACCTTCGACTTAGTTTTTAGCATGGAGCGGGGGATTAAGGCCGACATTTACCGCGCAGGAGATGGGGTGCACCGCGCGTGGCTACAGCTCCGGCAAAGGGCTAAGCCAATTCGTGGGTTTTTGCAGAATAAGGTTAATTTAAAAAATGTTACCCTCTGCCAACTCGAAAAACGTACCTTTCAAGCAAATCGGACTCGTTGCGTTATCGCAAATTCTGAGATGGTAAAACAGGACATCCTGACCAACTTTGACTATCCTGCTGCTCACATTAAAACTATTTTAAACGGAGTTGATTTCCCCTACTTCAGTTCAGGCAATCGTCGGCACGGACGCCATGCGATGGAAATTACACCCGAGGCTTTGGTCGTTTTATTGGTCGGTTCAGGGACTGAGCGTAAAGGTCATGCCGTCGCCAGAAAAATAATGGAACCTTTTTCTGCTAAGGCGCAGTTAGTCATCATCGACTCCCCGCCTGCTTGCGCTATGCCTGACGTCTATGCTGCCGCCGATATTTTTTTATTCCCCACTCTTTATGATCCCTTTGCAAACGTGACCTTAGAAGCCATGGCGGCAGGACTGCCTGTCATTACAACCCGCCACAATGGAGCAAGCCAACTAATTGAGCACGGTAAGAATGGATTTCTTGTTGAGGATAATTCTAAGCTCAATGAGTTGACGGCACATGTAGAAGCCTTGCTTGATAAAAGCTTACGAAAAAGAGTGGGGATAGCAGGGCGTCAGACAGCTCAAGAATGGACCTTAGAAAAAAATGTTGCGGCAACGCTCGAACTCATGGAAAATATGCAAAAGTCAGAGTAAGAACGAGCCTTGTTTATTTACCTAAAAAAAGAGATAAAGATTTACCATAAGGATTATAAAGATCACAGACTAAGAACTAGAGTTTTTACCACGGATATCACGGATTTACACGGATAGTAGGGAGGGAAATATACCCCTCCCGCTAAGACGGGAAGGGAACCACACGAAAAATGCAGAATCTTAAGTTCTTTTCAGCGTCTTAGCGTAGGTCGTATCCTCCACCCGCTACACCTTCATCAGCTCAACTTCTTTGGATTCCATGGATTTATCAATTTTACCAATGTAAGTATCGGTCAACTTCTGCACTTCTTTTTCTGAATCAACCAGATTGTCCTCGGTTAAATCGCCATCCTTCTGCATTTTTTTCAATCCTTCCATGCCGCCGCGACGTTCATGGCGTATGGCAACGCGACCATCTTCTGCAATTTTTTTAATAACTTTGATCAGGTCACGGCGACGTTCTTCCGACAATTCAGGAATAGGAATACGAATGAGCTTACCATCGACCATAGGGTTAATGCCGAGGCGGGATTCTTCGATTGCTTTACGTATGGGGTCAACGTTGGATAGATCCCACGGTTGGATCATAATCATGCGTGGTTCTGGTGTCGTGATAGCGGCAATCTCACGGAGTGTCATCGAGATGCCGTAACAATCCACACGTATATGATCCACGAGAGCGGGCGAGGCCTTGCCTGTGCGCACGGCAGAAAATTCTTCCTGAATCTTACTTACCGTTTTTTCCATTTTCTCTTCACATTCTAATAAAATATCATCTGCTGCCATAAATTTATTCCTTAAGTTTTTGGATTACTATTCTGAGACGAGAGTGCCTACTTTTTCTCCGAGTGCAACACGTCGCAAGTTACCTTTTTTAAACATATCAAAAACCACAATCGGCACATGGTTATCCATGCAGAGACTAAAGGCGGTAGAATCCATAACCTGAAGTCTCATGCGTAAAGCGTCAATATAACTTAATTCGGTGAAGCGTTTTGCTTTAGGGTTTTTCTTGGGGTCTGAGTCATAGACGCCGTCCACCTTAGTGGCCTTCAGTAAAACGTCTGCCCCGATCTCGCTCGCCCGTAAGGCGGCTGTCGTGTCCGTAGAAAAATAAGGGCTGCCTGTCCCGGCAACGAAGATGACAACACGGTTTTTATCAAGGTGGCGGATGGCACGGCGGCGGATAAAAGGTTCTGCCACATTTTTCATTTCGATGGCAGTTTGCACCCGGGTATCAACTCCTTCGCGTTCGAGGGCATCTTGCAGAGCAAGGCCATTAATAACCGTGGCCAACATGCCCATGTAATCTGCGGTTGTGCGATCCATGCCTGCGTTACTGCGGGTCAAGCCGCGCCAAATATTACCTCCACCTATAACCAAAGCTACTTGCACGCCAAGGCCGTGGATTTCCTTAATCTGGCGGGCGATACCTTGAGTGACGGGAGTGGAGATGTGGTCGTTCTCATCTGCTAAAACTTCGCCGCTTAATTTGAGGATAATTCGTTTATAGACGGCCTTTTTTCTAGGAGAGGGTTTCGTGGAAGTGGGCATAAATAGACTATCGGTTGACACAGGCAAAGCTGTCAACGCCAAAGCAGGAAAATCCGTCAGGGAGTGAAGATCTCATTATCTCACGCCGAGACGCAGAGGGGAAGGTGAGAGGGGAGTTGTGAATTATAAATTATGAATTGGGTAGGAATTAGAAACGATAATTAGGTTAATAAGAACAAACCGCACAGGGAAAACTGGAACAATCGTTGAGCGCAAGTGCCCTACTCTAGGATTTGAGCACTTTATAGTCTCTGCCTGTAACTTCTTGAACGGCCATAATAATTTCATCTTTAAGCAGCTTTAGAATGGGCAAGCGGTTAGTTGGTAATTCAAGAATGGCAATGTTCCTCGTCAAAAGATTTTGCTGATAGCGTAGGTTTTTGTCAGCAGTGATGAAGAGATCAAAACAACTATCTATAAGCTTCAACAATTCTCCATTTTTAACCCCAGAAAATCCCTCACTCTGAACAGTAGTAACTTGGTGAAAATTAATCCAATCTGCAGGGGGCAAAGGAATATTTTCATCTAGAATAATCCTCATTTATTCTATAACCTTCAAAAACTCCGCTGCATCGTCTTGATTAACTGAAGGAAAAAACTCTAAAAACTGCTCTAGTGTGTAATCGTCACTTTGATAGTCTACTAGTGTCTGCGCAGGAACACGGGTATTTCTAAAAACTGGTGTTCCTCCCATAATTTCAGGGTCTGAATGAACAGGACTATGATCTAAAATTAACATATAAATATATACACATAAAAGACCTCGAATAGCAGGTCTTAAGCCCTAGGTTCCAACGCTCTAACATTAGGGGCGTCAATGCAGCATGGAGAAGAGAATAAGTTCTAGTAACTAAGGAGCACCTTCTGCTTGTTCAAGAGCTTCAAGCACAAGTCTAGAAGTTAGTAGTTCAGGTAAAATAATGGGATGGTCACGCTTGGGGACGTAGAGTAAATTAAAGGGCACGGCGGAACGCCCGAACTTAGCCAGCTCTTGGGTAATGCGGGGATCTTGGTTTGTCCAATCTGCTTTTAAGAGAGCAACATTTTTTTTCTGAAATTCGGCCACGAGTTCCTTTGAAGAAAAAACGACTTTTTTATTGGTCTGGCACGTGGCACACCAGCGCGCCGTAAAATCCACATAAATGACGCGGCCGTCCAAGACGTATTTTTCCACCAACTCTGGAGACCACGCCTCCCAGACTAGGACTTGCTTAGTTCCTGCTGCAGCTTGGGGATTAAGAGGAAATCCTAAATAAAATCCAAAAATAATAAATAAAAATGATGCCACTTTCCCGCCGCGCCGCACTGATTCCCTGTAGGTAAAACTAGTAAAACGCCCATAGATCCAGCAAGCCGCAGCTAACACAACTAGGGAAAAAAAGATGCTAAGAAGTTGATATTCTTCCACCTGACCTTCCAGCACCCATAATAAATAAGCGGCGGTGGCGTAGAGCAGAAAGGCTAGAGCTTGTTTAAACGTTTCCATCCACGCACCGGGTGTAGGTAGAAAGCGATTCCACTCGGGTCTGAGGGATAAAATGAGAAAGGGAGCCGCCAAGCCAAGAGCTATGGAGGTGAATAGTCCTAAGGAAGGCAAGGCGGGTAAGGCCAGAGCGGCACCAAGAGCCGGAGCTAGAAAAGGCGCGGCGCAGGGCGTGGCAACGACTGTGGCCAGAACTCCAGAGAGGAAAGAGCCTGCAATAGTGTGAGAGTGCTGAGCATTGAGTTGGGCTCCAGTTCCAACCAAAGAAGTTCCAACCTCAAAAACTCCGCTCATATTTAAACCAAAAATAAACATGACTAATAAAAGCACGTAAACAAATCCTGAGGACTGGAGTTGGAATCCCCAGCCCAGTTCTTGGCCGCCGGCGCGCAGGGCTAGAAGCACACCGGCGAGCAACCAGAAAGAAGCTAAGACGCCCACGGTAAAAGCCCAGCCGTGCTTAGCTACTTGCTTACGATCTTGCCCCGTCTGTTGCACAAGGCTTAAGATTTTAATTCCTAGCACAGGAAAGACACAGGGCATGAGATTTAAAATAAGTCCGCCGAGAAAACCCAAAAACAGAGTGGCTCCGAAGCTCTTTCCAGCCGAAGCTTTTGAAATAACCGGAGTTTCTACTAGGATTTTGACAGGAACATCAATTTCTACTGCTACCACATCTTGAGCTGTGGTTTTTTGCACGAGAAGACCGCCCAGTCGTTCGAACTCTTTAACTCCTTCGTCAAGGGGAATTCTTAGTTCTTGGTAAGAGCCTTTGTTCGTTTGTTTTTGTTCCGCTGCATTGACGATGATTGATTCTTGATAAGGGAAAAAGTGCCAAGGTTCCGTGTTAGGACTGGGAATTTTAAAAATTAAATCGGAGCCACTACGATGAGCTGTTGCGTTCCATGAGGCATTTTTTTTGGGCAGGCGAGCTTTGGCTTGCTGGAAAGCTGAAGCTAAAGAAAGGTTGGCCTGAGCCTGCGAGCCCGCCTTAATTTTCAAATCCAAAGTGGCTCGGCCAGGAACGCATATTTCCTTACACTCTAGCCAATCCACTTGTGCGGCTAAAGAATAAGTGGTTCCTGTTTTCAAGTTTTGCGGGGCGGTTATCTCTATGAGATGCCAAACTTCGCCTTCATATCCGAAATTTAAAATATCCTTGGCGACGGACAGTCGTGAGGGCGTAGGCCATTGGATTTCACCAGCTTTAAAGCCCTCTGGCAGATTCCAGATTATTTGTGTAGCAAGTCCGGCATCGCCCGCATTACGCCAATAGGTATGCCAATGATCCGCAATCTGAAAGCGCAGTGCCACAGTAAAGGTTTGACCTGGAGCAATTACTTCCTGTTCTGAAAGTAAGCTAGGTTTGGTTTTCAGCTCCAGAGCAGAGGCCGCAGAGCTGAATAAAATCAGAATGAGAGGGAGGAGTTTCCACTTTACACTTTTTAGGTTAAACTTCATGTATTCTTTAATGATAGACTATGACGTATTCAGTTTCTTACTTATTCCACTAAAATACTATTTTTGATTAAGATTCAACCTATTAAGTATCCACCTGCCACCATGTCTGAGCAACCTGATTTAAGTGAAAAAGTCCGACAGCTTCCCCATAAGCCTGGCGTCTATTTGTATAAAGATCGCCTCAACATGATCATCTATGTGGGTAAGGCTCGCGATTTGCATAAGCGTGTTTCTCAATACTTTCACCCTTCTCGACGCATGTCAGCAGATCGTAAGACCCGCGCCTTGATCGAAAGTATTTGGGACATAGAAACGCATACGGTCAAAAGCGAACCTGAAGCTATCCTTCTGGAAGGCAGGCTGATCAAGGAATACCGTCCCCGCTACAATATTAGCTTTCGCGATGATAAACATTTCCTCCTTGTTAAAGTCAATCTTAACGATGCCTTTCCCCGTTTCCAGCTCACCCGAATAAAGAAGGAGGACGGCCACCGTTACTTCGGCCCTTTTGGTAATTCCACAGCTTTACGGAATACATTAAATGTTATAAAGAAAAAATTTAACCTTCGATCCTGTCGCCCCGCTATTCCTAACGAGCGTGATTTTAAGCATTGCCTCGACCATATCATTAAACAGTGCTCCGCCCCTTGCGTGGCAAAAATTTCTCAAGAAGGCTACCTCGCTAAGGTTGAAGAGGCGTGCGAATTTCTCGAAGGCCAATCTTCAGAAATGCTGCAACAGATCGAAGATGAAATGAAGAAGGCAGCGGCGGCTCTTCAGTTTGAAAAAGCGGCTCAGCTCCGTAATATGTTAGAGGACATAAAATGCACCACTCGGGTTGAGCGGCAGCGTAAATTTGTGCGTGATATCCCTAGCACGATCATTCCCGAACGTGATCTCGAATCCCTCCGCGACGCCCTCCAGTTGCAAAGTATTCCCGCTGTGATCGAGTGCTTTGACATCTCTAATATATCCACCACCCACATCGTCGCTTCCATGGTACAGTTCCGCAACGGACGCCCAGATCGCGCCAACTACAGGCGCTACCGCATTAACTCCGTTGAGGGACAAAATGATTTCGCCAGCATGGCTGAAGTCGTGCGTAGACGCTACAGTAGTGTCTTACGTGAACATGGTGCCATGCCAGACCTTATCGTTGTTGACGGCGGTAAAGGCCAGCTCAGCTCAGCTCTAAAAGAACTAGACGCACTTAAACAATATACCCAGCCCATCATTGGATTGGCCAAGGAGCGTGAAGAGATTTTTCGCCCACGCAATCCTGATCCAATCGTGCTGCCTCATGAAACGGGAGCGATTCGCCTTTTGCAGCGTATCCGCGATGAAGCCCACCGCACGGCGAATGGTTACCATCAACTGCTATTAAAAAAACGTGTTGGTGAAAGCCTACTTGATGATTGCCCAGGTATTAGTCACAATAAAAAAATGGCCTTACTTCGCCATTTCAAATCCATGGCAAAAATCCGTAAAGCTACTGTTGAAGAATTAACTGAGGTAGAAAGTATCGGCTCGAAATTAGCGGAAACGATTGTCGCTTTCTTTACAAAGATTAAATCCGACACCACTAGCCCAAATGATCAGCCTTTTGTTTATACCTTAAAAAAATAACCGGGTAAATCTGATTTCTCTTGCACAAAGAAACAAGGAGGCAGCCATTTTATCTGAGGGCTTGATAAGCGTTAAGGTAGGCTCTTTAATTAATCCCTTATGATTTCACGTTACTCTCGCCCGGAAATGGTCGCCCTATGGACTGAAGAAGCTAAACTTAAGCATTGGTTAGAAATTGAGGTGTTGGCTTGTGAGGGCATGGCGCAGTATGGTTTTATTCCAAAAAAGGACGCACTGACCATTCGTAAAAAGGCGACGTTTGATATCGAACAGGTTCGTTTAAACGAAGAGCGCACGCATCACGATGTGTTGGCATTTTTAGAAAATGTTGCGACTTATGTCGGGCCAGCAGGGCGTTGGATTCATCAAGGTCTGACTTCGAGTGATTTATTAGATACGACGCTTGCTTTGCAAATGCGGGATGCGGCGGATATTCTTTTAGCAGACTTAATCGGGTTGAGGAAAGTGATAGCTCAGAAGGCTCGAAAATATAAGCGGGTGGCGATGATAGGGCGTTCGCACGGCATCCATGCTGAGCCTGTTACGTATGGTCTAAAGTTAGCACTCATGTTTGAGGAGTTTGGTCGTTGCATTGAGCGGCTGAAGGAAGCGCGCAGCCATATCGTGGTAGGTAAACTTTCGGGTGCGGTGGGAACTCACGCTCACTTGGATCCACGGGTGGAGACGTATGTTTGTAAAAAACTTGGGCTGCGGGTGGCAAATGTTTCAACGCAAATTATTCAACGTGATCGTCATGCCCATTATCTGACGACCTTGGCCTTGATTGCTAGCAGTATAGATCGGTGGGCGACGGAGTTTAGGCACTTGCAGCGGACAGAGGTATTGGAAGTGGAAGAATACTTTGCTCCTGGGCAAAAGGGTTCCTCTGCGATGCCACATAAACGCAACCCTATTATTGGCGAACGTCTCAGCGGGTTGGCACGGGTCATTCGTGGTAATGCCATTGCTGGGATGGAGAATGTGGCGTTATGGCATGAGCGGGATATCTCGCATTCTTCGGCGGAGCGGGTGATTTTACCGGACTCGACCGTGTTACTGGACTACATGTTAGCAAAGCTCACCGGCTTGGTGGAGAAACAGATCGTCTATCCTGAGAATATGAAAAGAAATTTAGAGATCACGCGTGGCCTCTATTTTTCGCAAAGCGTTTTGTTGGCGCTGACCGACCACGGGATTGAGCGGCGTGTGGCTTACGAAACGGTGCAGCGTAATGCTATGGCGTGTTGGCAAGGGGATGGGAAACCATTTTTAAGCTATTTGTTGGAAGATGCGGAGTTGGGTAAACTGATTAAACCAGCTGAGTTGAAAAAAATCTGCACCTTGGAGCGTCATTTCCAGCATGTGGACAGCACCTTTAAAAAGTGTGGTCTTTAAAATTAATAAAATAATTACTTCTCACGCATTTAATTCTTTTGCATCAAGAGCGGCTTTAGTTGTTTAATCTATTCTTCTATGAAACGAGCATTTATCACGGGTATCACAGGTCAGGACGGATCGTATCTGACGGAACTTCTTTTAAACAAGGGATATGAAGTCCATGGCCTCATACGCCGCGCCTCCAGTTTTAATACGGAACGGATCGACCATCTTTATAATGATCGTCATGACCAAAAGGCGAAGCTCTTTCTTCACTTTGGGGATTTAAGTGACACTGCCTCTATTCAGAAGCTGCTTTATGAGATTAAGCCAGAGGAGATTTACCATCTCGGTGCCCAAAGCCATGTGCGGGTCAGCTTTGACATACCTGAATACACGGGTGATGTGACAGGGATGGGCACCTTGCGCTTGCTCGAAGCCATCCGTTCTTTAGATTTAAAGACACGTTTTTATCAAGCATCGAGCTCGGAGATGTATGGCTTGGTGCAAGAAGTTCCGCAACGTGAGACGACGCCCTTCTATCCTCGTAGTCCGTATGCGGCCGCTAAGGTTTATGGTTTTTGGATCACGGTAAATTATCGTGAAAGTTATAAGATGCATGCCAGTAACGGCATTCTCTTTAACCACGAATCCCCGCGCCGTGGAGAGACCTTCGTTACCCGTAAGATCACTCGCGCCATCGCCCGCATTAAAGCAGGACTGCAAGAAAAAATTTACCTAGGTAATCTCGACTCCAAACGCGATTGGGGTTATGCGCCCGAATATGTCGAAGCCATGTGGCGTATGTTGCAACAAGACAGCCCAGATGATTACGTCATAGCTACAGGTGAGACCTATTCTGTGCGTGAATTCTTACTAGAATCCTTTTCCCATGCGGGTCTTGATTGGGAAAAATATGTAGCGATTGATCAGCGTTACTTCCGCCCGGCGGAGGTGGATTTGCTCATCGGCGATCCTACCAAGGCTAAAAAACAGCTAGGCTGGGAGCCGAAGGTGAAGTTTAAAGAGCTTGTGCAGATCATGGTGGATGCAGACATCAAATCCCTTAGTGATGAGATGACAGGAAAAAAAATCCGGATGTAACACGGTCGGGAGTGTATGAAAAAACTTTTCATCGCAGGTCATCGCGGCTTAGTCGGCAGCGCCCTTTGCCGACTGGCTCAGACTATGCCTGAGTGGCAGCTCCTTACCCGAACCCGGGCCGAGCTGGACTTACAAAATACTCAGGCCGTTCGTGATTTTTTTCTTAGAGAAAAACCAGATTACGTAATTGATGCGGCGGCTAAAGTTGGTGGAATTAAGGCCAACCATGATTTTCCCGTCGAGTTTTTATTACATAACATGCAGATTCAAAATAACTTGATCCAGGCAGCCTTTTGCGCAGATGTTACAAAATTTCTTTTCTTGGGCAGCTCCTGCATCTATCCGAAATTAACACCTCAGCCTATGACGGAGACGGCATTACTAACAGGCTATCTGGAGCCGACGAATGACGCCTATGCCATCGCTAAAATTACGGGAATTAAACTTTGTCAGGCTTACGCTCGGCAATATCAGAGGCGTTACATTTGTGCGATGCCTACAAACATGTATGGTCCGCATGACAACTATGATAAGAACACGTCCCATGTCCTGCCTGGGATGATCCAGAAATTCCACCAAGCCAAGCTTCAAAATTTATCTGCGGTCACGCTATGGGGCACGGGCGAGCCGAAGCGGGAGTTTTTGCACAGCGACGACTTTGCCCGGGCTTGTTTTTATTTATTAGATCATTATGAGTCACCAGAAATTATCAATGTAGGCACAGGTCAAGAAGTAACCATTGCTGAGTTGGCGGGCATGGTGCGGATCGTCACGGGCTTCAAAGGAGAGATTGTGTGGGACACTAAACATCCTGATGGAACACCACGCAAACTTCTCGATAGCTCGAAGATATTAGGCCTAGGCTGGGAGCCTATCATTCCGTTACGTGAGGGGATTCGCTCTGCTTATCAATGGTTTTTAGATAACAATACAGAGGCGCGGGGAGCCTGAGATTTTTACGATAAAGTGCGGTAAGATGGGTGGCGTAGGCTGCGATATTATTTAACTAATTATAATTATATTCATGACGATATCCCCCACAGGATTTACAGCTTACGGCGCCAGTCATTGCGGCGTCTTAGCGTTATTTTTTATCATCACGATTTCCATGATCTTGATTGCGCATCGTTGTCCTTCTGGGAAAACGGCTCGCAACATGGCTTGGCTTTTAGCTGCTCTACTTATCTTAACCATACTGAGCTTATTAACTTACGGGGTTATTTATGAACCTCAAAAGGCTGTGGATCTTCTTCCTATGCACCTGTGCGACTGGCTGGCCTTTACAGCTATTGCAGCGCTCGTCTGGCGCAAACAACTATTCTATGAGATTACTTATTTTCTTGGTTTAGCTGGAACCCTTCAAGGCCTTATAACACCAGACCTCAGGTATGATTATCCCCACTTTTATTTCTTTGCATTTTTCCTGGTGCACGCTGGAATTTTAACAACGGTTTTTTACATGACCTTCGGGTTAAAGATGCGCCCCAATCCCATTTCCTTAGTTAGAGCGTTTATTTTTATCCAATTTTACATGATCTGCGCTTTCCTTACAAATTGGTTACTTGGCACGAATTACGGCTATCTCCAGAGTAAGCCCGAGAATCCTAGTTTGTTGGATCATCTAGGTCCTTGGCCGTGGTATCTGTTGAGCATGCAAGGGTTAGCTATCCTGTTGTTTTTAATCTACTATGCTCCGTGGTGGTGGGTAGATCACAGAAAAGCAAAAAAGGCAATAATTCCGCCCCCCGGAACCAATGAACCTTGCTAACTTTTTTTAAGTCGTTACGTTATATAACCTTTATGATTCAGTGGATTCTCAACAAGATTGTCGGCTCTAAAAATAATCGCGAATTGCGTAAATTACAGCCCTTTATCGAAAAAATTAACCCGCTGGAACAAGAGCTTCAAACCCTCTCCGATTCTCAGCTCCAGGCTAAGACGCTAGAATTTAAGGAACGGCTCAAAAAGGGTGAATCCGTTGATGATCTTTTGCCCGAAGCCTTTGCCGTAGTAAAAAATACTTGCCGCCGCTTTACGGAAGCTAAACGCATTGTTAATGTCCGCGGCCAAGAAATTCGCTGGGAAATGATTCCGTTTGATGTGCAGCTCATTGGCGGAGCCGCTCTACATACGGGCCGCATAGCAGAGATGGCTACGGGCGAAGGGAAAACTTTGGTCGGAACGCTGCCCACCTACCTCAATGCTCTTACAGGGACTGGCGTGCATGTGGTCACGGTGAATGATTATCTAGCAGCACGTGACTCCGAATGGATGGGTGAGATCTATCGCTTTCTCGGCTTGAGCGTGGGTTGTTTAGAAAATGGTCAACACTCCGAAGAGCGCCGCGCTCAATACGCCTGCGACATTACCTACGGCACAAACTCTGAATTCGGTTTTGATTATTTACGGGATAACGGCATGGCCACCCGGGTGGAGGAGCAAGTTCAACGCGGGCATTCCTACGCCATCATCGATGAGGTGGACAGCATTTTGATTGATGAAGCACGCACGCCACTCATCATTTCTGGACCCGTCACGGTATCCACTCATCAATACGATAAATTTAAGGGCTCAGTCGCTAATCTGGTGCGCCAACAAAATCAATTCTGTTCGGATCTAGCCACGAAAGCTAACAAGGCTTTAGACGAGGGCGACCTTGTGCAAGCCGGTCTTCTCTTTTATCGGGTTAAATTAGGGATGCCGCGTAATAAAATCCTTCTCAAAGCCATGGAAGATCCCACTACACGGCGTGCTATCGACGATGCAGAGCTATCCATGTATCAGGACACGAAGCGGACGGAACTTTATAAGTTAAAAGAGTTACTTTATTTTACCATTGAAGAAAAAAGCAGTGAAACAGATTTATCCGAAATGGGGCGCTCCTTCTTGAATCCTAGTGATCCAGACGCCTTTGTGCTGCCCGACTTAATTACGAAGAATCATGATATTGATCAAAATCCAGATTTGGATCAGGAAACTAAAGAGAAGGCGCGTCAAGAAGCCCAGCTCCATTACGAAGAAGCGAATCAACGAATTCATAATATTTCCCAACTGCTCCGCGCCTACTGCGTGTTCGAGCGTGATGTTCATTATGTAGTGCAAGATAATAAAGTCATGATCGTCGATGAAAACACCGGACGTATGATGCCTGGACGCCGTTGGAGTGACGGCTTACACCAAGCGGTTGAAGCTAAGGAAGGCGTCAAGATTGATCGCGAAACTCAGACTCTAGCTACCATCACCATTCAAAATTATTTCCGTCTTTACGATAAGCTCGCCGGCATGACGGGCACGGCTGAGACGGAGGCCAATGAATTTAAGGACATCTACAGTTTAGAAGTTCTCGTTATCCCAACCAATCAGCCCAATGTGCGGAAGGATCAGAACGATCTTATCTTTAAGACACGTCGCGAAAAACTCAACGCAGCTATTGCCGACATCAAAGGACGCTACGCAAAGGGTCAACCTATCCTTGTCGGCACGGCTTCGGTCGAATCCTCTGAAATCGTCTCTCGCATGTTGCGCCGCGAGAACATTGCCCACACTGTGCTCAACGCTAAGTTCCACCAACAGGAGGCCGAAATTGTCACCCGAGCTGGACAAAAAGGTGCTGTCACCATCGCCACGAACATGGCAGGACGCGGCACGGACATTAAGCTCGCAGCAGGCGTCTCTGCTTTAGGTGGATTACACGTATTAGGAACAGAGCGGCATGAATCACGCCGCATAGACCGGCAGTTGCGTGGGCGTTGTTCTCGTCAAGGGGATCCTGGTTCCTCCAGCTTTTATATTTCTTTTGAAGATGATCTCATGCGTAACTTTGGAGATTCACGCCGCATCTCCTCCATGATGACCCGTTTAGGCATGGAAGAAAATGAGGGCCTAGAGCATCCCATGCTTAATCGCACGGTGGAAACCGCCCAAAAACGGGTGGAGCAGCGTAACTACCAGATGCGGCGCCATACCTTGCAATACGATGACGTGATGAACCAGCAGCGCATGGTCATCTACACCTACCGTAACGACATTCTCCGCACTGAGAACACACGGGGAGAAGTATTTGAAGTCGTTAATGAAGTGATTGATCAAGAATGCGAAATTCGCCTCAACGGTCAAAACCCTGACGTAGAAAGTTTACTCCGCTGGTTAAACAACTCCATGCCGCTGGCCTTAAATGCAGAAGATCTCGATTTGAATAAACCTAGCGCAGAAAACGCTAAACTCATCAAAGAGCGCGTTCAAAAAATTTACGAAGCTAAGACTAAGTTTGAAAATACAGAAGCTGTTATTTCCCTAGAGCGTTACATAATTTTAAACGCCATTGACCGTCTTTGGCAGGAACACCTCTACGGTATGGATGGGTTACGTCAGAGTATCGGCCTACGCGCTATTGGACAAAAAGATCCGTTGATCGAATACAAAACGGAAGCTTTCAGCATGTTTGAAGAACTCATGGGCAATCTTAAAAAAGAGGTGGTCCACAACCTCTTCCGCTCCAGCACGAGTCTGACAGCGTTTGAAGCCTTTCTCCAAGCTCTGCCACAACGTTTCGTGCATGAACAACTCCCCGGCCTAGCCCAAGCTCCTGCGCAAGAAGTCACTACAAATTCTCCAGAGGAACCGAAGAAGGAACAGCATCTTCCCATTCACCGAGAGCAGCCTAAAGTCGGGCGTAACGATCTCGTCACCATCCGACGCGGCGAAGAAAAACAGCAGCTTAAATGGAAAAAAGCGGAAGCTATGGTCAACGGCGGCGGCTGGCTTTTAGTGAGTATCGACGCAAAAGAGTAAGGCTTACTGCTTTCTCTTGTTTCCATTGAGTATTATCTAAAAATTGTCATTATATGAATGATGAACGTAGATCATATTCTTCAAGTTCTCTACGACCATCAGGTTGATTACTTGCTTATAGGGGGCATGAATTTTTTACTAAATCATAAACCCGAGTTAACATTTGATTTAGATATTTGGGTTGAGGACAAGCCAGAAAACCTCAGCACTTTAAATTTAGCCTTAAGAGATTTGGAAGCCGCTTGGGGTAAGACAGAGGAAGCTTGGAAACCTGTATCCGAAGACAGTTCATGGCTACAATCACAGACTCTCTTTTGTTTAACCTCAAGGCATGGAGCTCTTGATATTTTTCGTAAGGTTTTAGGCCTAGACAACCCCTTTCACGAATCTAAGGCTAGAGCGACGTTACAAAAAACGAGTGCTGGCACACTTTATTGGAGCCTATCCGATGCAGATATGCTGCGTTGCCAGCTGGCTCTCCCATTGGCGGAACAAAAACCATTGCGCATTCAAACCCTTCAAGCAGCACTACTAAAAAAGGATTATGGATCTTAAAAAACAGGAAGAGCATAAGCGTGATCAAGCATGGGATCCGCAGGAAAAATGGCGTCTAATTTTAGAAACCATTGCTTGGGCTGAAAGTCAGCTACCTCCTGAGCAGCGGAGGAATCGTCCACGGGGATTTGAGGTGAAAACTAAAAATGCGGCTGCTCAAGATAACAGCCTTCCTCCCATTTAAAATCTTCCCAAGGCAGTTGATTTTTCTTCCCGAAAAAACCCGGCGGTTTAGTGTCAGCTGTGGTTAATCCTTCCTATCCCTTAGAAATTGAAGCCTGGTGGCTCCAACAAATCCTCCAGCGCTTCAACCTCAAGTCCGAGCAAGCGGCCTTAAAAGTTCTTGCACCCTACGCGGATCAACTAAGCAAGTCCTTTACCAGTGAGCGCACGGGCGATTTTAAAAGTTGTTACGAGAGCAAACAAAACCAGCTAGCTTACGGCATCTACTTCTTTCCTCAAACCTATGTCCGGACTCTTTTCCCCGTCGCAGAACTCCTAAACTTTAGAAAATGGCAACCCTCCTGTGTGTCTGCTACTGAGCTAGAGACGCTAGACCCAGTGAAGGCAGCTAAAAAAAATGCGTCTAATGATTCTTCCATCCAGATTCTTGACCTCGGCTCTGGTGCGGGTGCCGCGGGATTCGCCGCCGCCCTTGCTTTAAATGACGCCTTCCCCGAGCAGCGTGTCCAGCTCACCTTAGTTGATCAAGAAAAACACTTATTAAATCTAGCCGATAACCTGCACCGAGACGTTTTAGTCACTAACAGAAAAAATATTAGCGTTAGCAAAGTCACCGCCGACTTCACAGATATCCACGCGTGGAAAAGCCAGCGTCACGCCGCTTGGGATCTCATCACCCTTAGCTTTAGCTTGAATGAAGCTTTTACTGATAAACCCGTCCAAGAAATTTTTGATTGGCTTCAACAACTACGTCACTGCCTCAAGCCCGGAGGTATTATTCTCATGCTTGAGCCGTCCCTTAAGGAAAGCAGTGAACGCCTAGAACACCTCCGTAACCTAGCGGCACTTGACGAAAAATGGCACATCTGGGGACCCTGCCTTCATCGTCAAACCTGCCCCTTACTTGCTAACAAGAAATTTTGGTGTCATGAAGTGAAAGGCTGGAAACTACCCCGCAGCGTCCAAATGATTAACAATCATATGCGCCGCACGCCAGAAGATTTAAAATTTAGCTTCCTCATGCTGGGATCTCAAGCACCCGAAGTCATTGCTCCAAGTCCATCCCACCTCCGCTTGATCGCCCCCATTGCGGCTATGCATGGTAAACTTCTCACCAGCGGATGCAATAGCGCGGGGGAGGCCGCTGAATACGATTTCCTGACCCGTCATCTGGATCGCCCCACCGTTCGTCAACTCACCCGCCTCGAACGCGGAAGTGTTGTCGACTGGCCAGACCTTAAAGTCCTCGGCGGCAAACACCAATACCGTGTGCAGTCCATTCCTCAGTAAACTCTTGTGCCTAATGATCAGATTTGTATTTCTTTAAATCTCTAGATTGTGTTATAGCTAAGTTATGAATAAGTTCTTCGTTTTTGCGGCATCAACTTTTTTAGGTGGAACGCTCATGGCGGCTCCAATGGTTTTTAAAACGTCCGACAATCGAGAATTGATTGATCCTCAATTCATCCGTATCTACGAAGATAAAGCCATTATCGTGCACGAAGGCGGAGTAGAATCACTCGAACCAACTCCTGAAGTCATTGATTTCTTTAAAATACCTTCCGCAGAAAGCTCCTTTTACCAACCCAAAGTTGATAATAGCAAAGTGAGCAGTTGGCTGGTAGAACTCAAAGCGGATGAGCAAAGTAAGAAAACTGCGAAAAGAACAGGTAAACCCGCTAAAGTTGCGGTGGTTAAAGCCGATAACATTATTAAAGAAACACTTAAAGAAACACTTAAGTCAAACTATAAAGCAAGTGTTTTGGGCGAAAAATATGACCCTGAGATTTTCGATGGCAACGGAATGTCCGTTACTGGGACGGTAACGAAAATTACGCAAGGAGGGTCAGACACTGAATATAAAATTTATTTAGATGATGTGGCTATCTTCACTCTCAACAGTGGGGAAAAAGTTAAATCCCGTGACAGTTTAGGGAACCCAAAGCAAGTGGGTAACTACACTGTTGGTATGGAAACAACCATAAGAGGCGTATGTCAAGGCACCAATAGTAACAACTACATTATCTTTTCTCAATAGGCAGCTGATATGGTCGTTTAGGCATCCGTTACCATTTTACTCACTACCTTTAGCACGACTAAAATTGCGATTAATCCTAAAATAATCCACACGATCATCATCCCAGAAACCTCATCCACTATGCCCGCAAAAGTTTGAGTGTGTTTCACTTGTTCAGAAAATTGCCGGACTTTTAAGTCATCGCCCCAACCACTCACAAGTAAAGCTAAGAGACGGGTAGCCTCTTCCTTTTTCTTAGCGGTCATTAACAAGGTGCCCTTAGCCAAAATTTCGTCTTTGTAAGGTGTTAGCAAAACGTTGAGCGGCCACACTTTAATGGAAGCAATTACCTGTTCACTGGCTTTTTCGTACTCGCCTGCCTCATAATGTTTCTTACTCTGTTCTAAAGCATCATTAGCCAGCTTCATTTGTTCTTGAGCTGAATCCATATTTTTTTGATAAATGGCCGAAGTCTCTGGATAGGCCGTGATGTCAATAGGCACTGCTAGAGCCACCATCGCACTGTAATCCATCGCAGGAAGTAACTGCGACATCGTTTTTAGATACTCGCGTAAGTCATTCAATCTTTTTTGATCTTCTACTCGAACTTCAATGGGGTACACTTCGCTTTTTAAAATATTCTGATAGGATGCTGTGATTTCTCTGAATAATCTTTGATCATTGTTAATACTCTGCAACGAAGTCATCGAAATAACCTTGAAAAAATACAGGCGGTTTAGCTCTAAGAATTTTTGTAAATCTCTGAGCTCAGGCCAAATTTTAGCCGCCTTGTTTAGGCCATTTAAAGGAGCCACAAGAACCTTGGCCTCAATTATCTTTTTTTCCTGCATATCCAAAATGGCAGACTGACTTTTTTGAAAGTTGTCCGCCGCATCTTGAAATTCCAAAGCCTGTTTAAGTAACAATGTTTTCAAGGTGAGCGGAATAACCGCATCCGCTGGAGCTAAGATAACTTTTAATCCTTCAAGAAAATAAGGGAAATCAAGGTTATTTTTATAGCGCAGAACTTTGTCTTCAATGGTAGTCAAGTCCTCATAGTCACCTTGATCTACCCTCGCTTGGACAGCCTTTAGTTCTGTTAGAAAAAGGTTTAAAGCTACATTTTCCTGAAGGGCTTCTAATTCACTTGGTCCGTACCACTGGGTGCCTCCTCGCACCCAGCCTTTGTCTATCATCAATTTTTCATAACGGAATTGTTTTTTAGCGTCGGCCACTTTGCTAGCTGCTTCTGTCCCGGGATATTTTGTAATAAAGGGATCCATCGTGTTGAGCACGACAGTGTCATAAAAGCTGGTAGGTTGCGATTGCTCAAGAAGCTTTAGCGCATTCTCGATTTTTTTAAACTCAAAAGGCGAGCGATCCGCCAATTTCACCGACTCAATCAAAGACTTCGGATAGGTTCTAATTTCAGCCACTCCACTGAGAAGGGAAAGATCTACTCGAACCGATTCAGCCGTGTCTTCGAGAACTAAGCATTGCACTTCCTTACTTGTAATCTCTGGTGTTGTGAGAGCGGCATCATTAAAAATCAGAAGATCGACTCCTTTATTCTGAGCAAGAACAGGAAAACATAAAATGGTTAATAAAAGACAGCCCAAGCTTCCGCATTTTAGATAATTGATAATCAAGTAAACCTTCTTCTTAATTTGTATGCTAGGTTACACTTAAAC
>JAWXBW010000054.1:0-11827 GCA_034440395.1 Blastochloris sp.
GAGAAAACTCGGGTAAGTAGGCCGGCAGTAAGTGCAGGCTCAGGCCAAGGACTGCAAGGAGCAGGGCACCTTGCCACCAACTCGTCTCTGCCGCCATTTTCTGAAGGTTCAAGGTTGTCTTACCCCAAGTGCCCGCCGCTTCTCCAAGTAGTCGAAATAGAGCAGAAGCCCCTGTGCCACAAAGAAATTTGTAACCAAGAAAAAGAAGGCCTCCTCCACTGGTAAGCCCAGCAGGTGCCATCCCGTGGAGTATTCTGGCGATATGTGCCAGATGCCCCATTCTAAGGCGATCCTATCTACTACCCAAAGATAGATCGTCGGCAGGAGTATGGCTCGTCCCAACCAACGGCGCTGTGTCCACAAATAATCCCCGCCGTAAAACCAATGAAATCCAATCACCGGAGCAGCCCACGTCAAAATCAACCCAAAATAAAGTCCTCTCATATCCACCAACAGGGCAAATACCCCCAAGGCGGCCATCCCTAACGCCACACCCATACCAACCACTCGCGCCCGCCAAGTTCGCACCCTCGGGACACTACCATATGTTTCCGCCACTAGTTGATGCGCCCCAAAATAGAGCACGCTTAGCCACGTCATAATCGGTTGTAGCACAAAAAAAACATACTCCTCCAAGGGCACTACCCCTAGAGTCCACTCCTGCACCACACCGCTTGGATCGTAACCCCACACGCCGCGTGCCACGAGATAGTTATCCCACGGGGTGGTGTAAACCACGGCCACCCCAACTAATAGCGCTAATCCTAGGAAGGGACGTGGCCAAGCCCGGCGTGGGCCAGCCAGAACCAAGTATGCCAATACGCCAATAAATGGAAGAATAAAGACCGCATGAAACCCGAAATAAGTCATGGTGAAACAAATGTTAATTGCTTTGGGGATTGTCGCTAAAGCACTTGTATTAAGTAAATTATATCACAGGTTTTTCATGTTTTGAATTTTCTTTAGCACTTTATTTTTATCTGCTAGTTCTTTTAGCCGCTCCTATGTCTAGATTTACCTTACAACTTAAGATTGAGCAGTTTTAAGAATTTAGCTACACTATTGATGGATTTTCACAACAAACAAAACTTTTTAAAGTGATCCCCTCGCCTCCGAGTTGCTTCATGGAAGAAGACTCTGATTTTTAAAGTATCCCTATCTCTAGACACGCACTCATTTCTTCTGGTGCGCTCTCACCCGCAAAGATTTTTTCTTAAGTTTTCTAGTTGACGCTTTGGCGCACATTGGCACTCTATTCAGTTCATATATGGCTATCTACGACAAAGCGAGTGTTATCTCGGACAATAAGCGCAATGATAAAGACACTGGTTCTGCCGATGTCCAAGTTGCTATCCTCACCACACGTATCAATTTGCTCACTGAGCATTTAAAGAAATCTTCTAAAGACCATTCTTCACGCCGTGGCTTGATCATCATGGTCAGCAAACGGCGTAAACTTCTTGATTACATCACTCGCACGGACCGCCCACGTTACGAGGCTCTTATCAAGAAACTCAACGTCAGAAAATAAGTTACTCTTCCCCTAAAGGAGCCCAAAAAAGTCCAGGAGACACAACAACGCTTTGCTCTCAGTGCGTTGTCGTGTCCTCTGACCCACCAGGCTCTGGAAGATTGGCTAACACAAAACCAGTGGTTTTCTCCATCAAGCTAACCACTTATCTCTTAAACTAAAACCAATCGAAAGACCCAGAAATTATGTCAACTTCCCCCATTCGCGTCGCAGCTCACGTCGGCGCCCAAGAAATCGTTTTTGAAACCGGTAAAATGGCGCGTCTCGCTGACGGTGCCGTCACGGTCAGCCTCGGCGAAACCATCGTGCTCGTCACCGCTGTCTCCGCCACCACGATTAAAGAAGGCCAAGACTTCTTTCCCCTCACCGTTGAGTATAAAGAAAAAGCCGCTGCCGTTGGACGTTTCCCCGGTGGTTACTTCAAGCGCGAAGGTCGCCCCAGTGAAAAGGAAATTCTCACCTGCCGTATGACCGATCGCCCCTTGCGCCCTCTCTTCCCCAAAGGCTATCTTTATGATACCCAAGTCATCGCTCTCCTGCTCTCCGCAGACGGCGTCAACGACCCAGACATCCTTGCCATTAACGGTGCCTCCGCCGCACTCATGGTCTCTGACATTCCTTTCGCCGGCCCCGTCGGTGCCGTGCGCGTTGCCCGTGTGAACGGCCAGTTCATTGCCAACCCCACCCACGATCAACTCCTCCGCAGCGACCTCGACCTCGTTTACGTCGGCACAGAAACCGAACCCGTCATGATCGAAGGCAGTGGCCTAGAAATCCCTGAAGCGGATTTCAACGCTTCCCTCGCCTTTGCCCAAGAACAGGTTCTCGTTCTGGTCAAAGCCCAAAAAGAATTGGCCTCCCACGTTAATAAACCCAAGCGCGAAGTTCCCCTCATGCTGGTCAAAGACGAGCTGATGGAAATCGCCTACTCCGTCGCTGGTTCCCGCATTGAAGACGCCCTCTATCGCCCCAGCAAAATCGAACGCCATAAAGCGGTCGGCGCCTTAAAGGACGAAGTTAAAGCTAAAATCCTTGAAAAATATCCCACCGCTTCTGGCTTCGAGATCAGCCAAGCCTTTGATTACCTACAAAAGAAAGCCTTCCGCCTGAGCATGCTAGACAAGCAAAAGCGTTGCGATGGTCGCGGAATCGATGAGCTCCGTCCTTTGACTGGTGAAACTTCTGTCCTACCACGTGTCCACGGCTCCGCCATCTTCTCCCGCGGTGAAACGCAAGGCCTCTGCATCACGACCTTAGCTCCCATTGATGAAGCGCAAATTATTGACGCCTACACGGGCGGCGCAGAAACAAAGCGCTTCATGCTCCATTATAACTTCCCCCCCTTCAGTGTCGGGGAAACGGGCCGTTTCGGTGGACAGAATCGCCGTGAGATCGGTCACGGCGCCCTTGCTGAACGTTCCCTCTTAGCCGTCATTCCTGCGGAAGATAAATTCCCTTATGCCGTCCGGATCACCGCCGAAATCATGGAATCTAACGGTTCCACCTCCATGGCCAGTGTTTGCGGCGGATGCCTTTCCCTGATGGATGCAGGCGTGCCGATTAAAGCTCCCGTGGCTGGTATCTCCGTCGGCCTCGTCTGCGATTTTGCAGCAGATAACAAAACCATTAACCGTCATCTTCTCTTAACCGACATCCTTGGATCGGAAGATCACTTCGGCGACATGGATTTTAAACTTTGCGGAACTCGCGCCGGGATTACAGGATTCCAACTCGATCTTAAACTTGCGGGCGTTCCTTTGGAACTTCTTCAACGCGCTGTTCTGCAAGCCACGGAAGCTCGTTATAAAATCCTCGACTTCATGCAAAGCGTCATCTCGGAACATCGTAGTGATGTATCTAAGCACGCTCCTCGGATCGAAGTCGTAAAAATTAACCCTGATAAAATCGGCATGTTGATCGGACCTGGCGGTAAAAACATCAAGGGCATCACCGCTGAAACTGGCACGGAAATTAACATTGATGATGACGGCACCGTCCGCATCTATTGCAATAACCCTGAAGGCATGAAGCGCGCACTTGAAATTATCGAAGGCATGACGGGTCAAATTGAAGTAGGTAAGCTTTATCGTGGTAAAGTTGTCTCCATTAAAGATTTCGGCGCCTTTGTTGAAGTCTTCCCTGGCCAAGACGGACTCGTCCATATCTCGGAACTTTCTGACGCTCGCGTCAATCGCACTGAAGACGTCGTCAAAGCAGGCGAGGAAATCTGGGTGAAATGCGTGGGCGTGGACGAAAAAGGCCGCATCAAGCTTTCCCGTAAAGCGGCTCTAAAAGAAATGTCTACTCCATCTGAAACACCAGCAGTTGGCTGAATATGAGAGGTGAAACCGAGTTTTAAGATTTCAATCTTCTAACTTGGTAACCCCGCTCATTTGACAAACTAAAATTATCCTTCATCTTTCCACAACCCCTCATTGGAGAAATTAACATTATGGCAATCGCAGTAGGAACCAAAGCACCCGAATTCAACCTTAAAAGCAAAAAAGGCGACAACATAACCGATATCAAATTAAGTGATAATTCCGGTAAACAGAACACTGTCCTCCTTTTCTTTCCGCTCGCCTTCACGGGAGTTTGCACTCAAGAAATGTGTGACGTAAGTCAAGGCCTCTCTGGCTATACTGGGCTCAACGCCGCCATTTATGGTATCAGTGTTGACAGCCCCTTCACCCAAGATGCTTGGGCTGAAAAAGAAAAAATTACCGTCCCCCTTCTCAGTGATCTGAACAAGAAAACGGCAGAAGCTTACGGCGTCCTTCTGCCTGACCTAGCTGGCTTCGGTGCCACCTCCGCCCGTGCGGCCTTTGTCATTGATAAAGAAGGAATCGTGAAATACAGCGAACAAACGCCTACTCCGAAAGACCTCCCTAATTTTCAAGCGATCAAGGAAGTTCTACAGAGCCTCTAAGTAAATAAACAACAAGACTTAGAAGCAAACACCCTACCGAGTTCGCTTGGTAGGGTGTTTTGTGTTCATACAAAGAGTGTTTGCCCATTATGGGCGACGCTTGAAACCTATACAAAAAAGTGGGCTAGAAGTTTGCCACCTTAAGCAAGTTTACCCGCCCACTTGCTTGCGTGCTTCTTCCGCTAAAGCCGTGCTCAGGTAGCGCTCACCCGTGCTACAGCCGATGGTGACGATGAGCTTACCTTTATTCTCAGGACGATTGGCTACTTTTATGGCAGCGGCGACGTTGGCGCCCGTAGAAATGCCGACAAGTAAGCCTTCTTCTTTACAAATGCGACGTGCCATTTCTATCGACTCTTCATTCGTCACGGTGATGACTTCATCGACGATGTTTAAATGTAAGTTGTCAGGCACGAAACCCGCACCGGTTCCTTGAATTTTGTGCGGACCAGGTTTAACGGGTTCGCCATTTCTAGTCTGAGTAATGACGGGAGAATCTTTGGGCTCTACGGCGATGGTAATTAAGCTCGGTTTACGAGCTTTAATCACTTCACTAACTCCAGAAATAGTCCCACCTGTGCCAACTGCGGAAATAAAGAAGTCGATTTTTCCGTCGGTGTCATTCCAAATCTCTTCTGCTGTAGTTTTTTGGTGAATGGCGGGGTTTGCCGGGTTTTTAAATTGCTGAGGTATCCATGAATTGGGCGTTTCTTTTTGTAAAAGTTCAGCCCGGGCGATAGCTCCCTTCATACCTTCTGCGGCTGGCGTCAGGATAAGTTGTGCCCCCAACATGGCTAATAGGGTACGGCGTTCTAAACTCATGCTCTCAGGCATGGTTAGAATAAGTTTGTATCCTTTAGCTGCGGCCACAAAGGCTAGGGCTATTCCCGTGTTACCAGAGGTTGGTTCAATGATGGTGGTGCCTTTTGTGAGGATGCCAGATTTTTCTGCATCCTCGATCATGGCCGCCCCGATGCGGTCTTTAACACTGCCAAGTGGATTAAAAAATTCGCATTTTAGAGCGATCGTAGCTTCGGCACCATCGGTGACGCGGTTGAGTTTAATGAGAGGTGTTTTTCCGATTGTGTCTAAAACGCTGTTATGGATGGGCATATTAATTCCTTGTCAGTTGTTGAATTCGAGTAAGATGACATAAAATGAAAGCAATAATTCTGGCGGCTGGCAAGGGAAAGAGGATGGGTGAGTTAACAAAAGATTTACCTAAACCAATGGTGCGAGTAGAGGGGAAGCCAGTCCTAGAACACATCGTTACGAGTTTGCGGGATTATGCGGGAATTAAGGATTTTTTTATCATTACAGGCCATTGCGCTGAAGTCATTGAGGATTATTTCTTGGATGGTACCAAATGGGACGTTGCCATCACTTATGGACGTCAAGAGGTAGCAGATGGGACGGGCAAAGCTCCCGATCTAGCACAGTCATGGATTGGTGCTGATTCGTTCATTCTGATTTATGGCGATATTCTTATGCAACCGCAACTTTTTGCGGGTTTAATCACCGCCTTTGATTCCGATGGAGTGATCAGTGTGAAACGCGGAGAAAACGTGAGCCATGGCGGAGCGGTGGTATTTGATCAAGAATTTATTTTGGAGTGTATTATCGAGAAGGCTGCACCTGGAACCGTCAGCTCTCCTTGGTATAATGCTGGCATTTATGGCTTCACTCCTAAATTATTCAACTACACGGCACGCTTAGAAAAGTCCCCACGAGGAGAGTTTGAATTGACGGACGCTCTATCTGCTATGGCCGCCGATGGCCTTAAAATCAAGGGCTATGAGATTAAGGGGAATTGGGTGGATGTGCGAGATCCTGAGATTCTAGAGGAGTTGAATCGAGCGAAATAGGTAAGCGGAACCAGACGGTGGTTCCCTTACCTAAAGAGCTCTCTGCCCAGACCTTACCCCCGTGGAGTTGCACGATATGCTTCACAATGGCTAAGCCCAGACCTGTGCCACCTTTATCCCGTGAACGAGCACGATCTACTCGGTAGAAGCGTTGGAATATATTTCCTATCTTGTCACTTGGAATACCCGTTCCGTAATCTTTTACATAGAAATCTATATGCGCAGCTTCAGGAAGATAGACGCTTCCGACTTCTATAGTTTTACCTTCATCCGAATATTTTAAAGCGTTTTCCAGTAAATTGTAGAAAACTTGATCGATACGTAAGGCATCCGCTTCGATCACGGGCAGATCAGCTGAGCAGTTAATCAGCATTACGCATTTTTTATTTTTAAGTAATAAAGACCAGTCATCCTGCAATCTCTTCAATAAGCCCAGAACGTTAAGCGCTACCGGTTCCAGCCTGATTTGACCCGACTCTAATCGGGAAAGAGTGAGCAGATCTACCACCAATTCGTGCAGCCGATCAGAGTGCCGCTTCATAACTTTTAAAACCCGCTGCATTTCTTCGCTGGAGAGTTCTTCGTTACCTAAGATTGTTTCAAGATAACCATGAAATATCGCCAGAGGAGTTCTCAGTTCATGTGAAACATTTGTCACGAACTCGCGGCGCAACTCTTCTAACTGCTTAATTCGAGAGATATCATGAAAAACCACGACGACGCCGTTGAAGCCTTGGCTAGCCTCACCCAAGGGAGAGGCACTGACTTGAAAAATACGGCGTGATTGCTCACCACGTAAATCCTCTAGCACTACCTCTCCCGTGTGGTCTTTAAGAGTGCTTAAGGTTTTATCAATGATGAGCTTAATATCTGCCTGTAGCACCACATCCATCAAAGGCCGCTTCACCGGATCTTGGGTCAGATGAAACATCTGACTGAAGGCACGATTCGCCACTTGGATGACTCGATGCGTGTCCGTCACGATCACTCCTTCAACCATACTGGCTAAAATAGTTTTAAGACTAAATTCCTCCACGCGCGCAATGGAACTGAGTTGTTGCAAACGTTGATCTATGAGCAGTGTGTCCCGCACTAGTTTTTGCAAAGGCGCAATACCTGTTGCGATATACCCGCTACTAGATTTACCTGCCGCCAGAGCTTCAACATGCTCAACCACGCGTCGTAGGGGACGAATAACCTGTAGGTAATAAGCGCGATACGCTATGCCTAGAACTACAATTAAAAGTAAGAGATAAATAATAATTTCCATAAGTGCGAATTCACATTATGGGGAGCTTTTCTAGATGCTCAATCTTGATTTACCGCGACCCACTGTTTTGATCGAGGATACGATAGCCTACTCCGCGGACCGTTTCTATATAATCAGCCAGATTCGTCAACTTTTCACGCAAGCGACGGATATGTGTATCCACCGTGCGCGTGTCGATCACGCTCTCGTAACCCCACACATCATTGAGCAGCCGGTCACGACTTTGCACGCGGCCACGTCTTTCCATCAAGATAGCTAGTAATTTAAACTCCGTAGCTGTCAACTCGATACTCTGTCCGTTTGCCAAAACCTCATGTCTTCCGTGGTCTAAGCTCAACTCTCCAATGACTAACTTTTCTGCTTTAACTTCCGATGTTTTAGTGCGTCGTAAAACAGATTGAATCCGTAATGAAAGTTCGCGCGGACTGAAAGGTTTGGTCACGTAATCATCTGCTCCTAGCTCAAGTCCCACAATTCGATCTAACTCTTCCGACTTAGCCGTAAGCATGATGATCGGTATGCCCGCGGTGCTTGATTCTCTCTTTAGAAACTTGCAAACTTCAATCCCAGAAATTTTAGGTAACATAAGATCTAAAATGATTAAAGAGGGCAGTTCAGCCTTCGCCTTTGCTAGTCCCAATTCCCCATTCTCAGCCGAACTTACTTTATAACCCGCTGCTTTTAAACTCATGGCGAGCATATCCGACACGTCTGGTTCATCATCAATAATCAGAATCTTAGCGTTGGTAAACATGTGATCTATTTAGTGTGACTAAAAACCAATAGCAAGACATCCCTTGTTACAATTTGATGTCAATAACTCCTAAAAAAATGCCAACCAAATTAATGCTTTTATTATAGATATCTTGCAATTTAATTAGTTCTACTTATATTAAGTTTATGCAAATTGACTCATTCCGCGTATTTCGTGACTTAGTTGAATCCCAAAGCTTCAGTAAAGCAGCCCAGATGAACAATATTACCCAGTCTGCTGTTAGCCAACAAATCCGCAGCATTGAAGTGCGCTTTAAAATTCCACTCATTGAGCGCAGCAGTAAACGCTTCGCCTTGACCCGTGAAGGAGACATGCTCTACGAGACCAGTAAAGAAATCATCACCCATTTCGACTCTCTCCAACACCAGTTCAACGAGATGCGTAACATTATTTCTGGAACCATTCGAGTTGCCACAGTCTATAGTATCGGCCTACATGAACTTCCTCCCTACTTGAAAAGATTTCTAAAGGAATTTCCTGAAGTTAACGTGCATGTAGAATACCGCCGCTCCAATCAGGTTTATGAAGACATCCAGTCGGGAACTTGTGACCTAGGCTTAGTCGCCTTCCCTATCCAGAAAAAAAATATCAAATGCGAACTCTTTAAAAAAGATCAACTCGTCGTGATTTGTACACCGACACATCCCCTTGCTAATCGACAGGATATTGAAATTAAGGATTTAGCAGGCTTTAAATTCATCGGATTCGAGCCCGACATTCCCACCCGCCGAGCCGTTGATAAGATGTTTCGCGACACCGGGCTAGATACTAAACCTGTCATGGAATTTGATAACATTGAAACAGTGAAGCGCGCCGTGGAAATCGATGCGGGCATATCGATTGTGCCACGCGCCACCATCGAACAAGAAACTAAGGGCGGCAGCCTCTGCGCTATCGAATTTAAAGGTAAACCCTACAGCCGCCCCCTAGGTATACTTTACAAAAGCGGGCGTGTGCTCTCACCTGCGTTAAAGCGTTTCCTGAAAAATCTCAAAGAGCCAATGCCAGAAAAAAAGGTCTGAACAACTCTTGTCATCATTATGAAATCCATCTAAACTTTGCCCATGAGTGAAAAAGGCCCTGAGTCTGTTAAAGAAAAGATTTTAGCCTACATGGAGTCTAATGGTATGCGCATCACCAATCAAAGGCGCGCCATTGTCGAAGCGGCTTTTGGAACGACTGACCATTACACCGCTGAAGAACTTTTAGATACCTCCCGCAAGATTGACCCCTCTGTCTCCCGGGCTACCGTTTACCGCACCCTACCTGTACTTGTCCGGACTGGTCTCCTGCGCGAACTGGATTTGGGGCGAGATCAACAAGTTTACGATCCCAACTACGCCACTCACCCCAATCATAATCATCTTATCTGCATCGACTGCCAAAAGATTATTGAGTTTGAAGATCACTGCTTAGACGTGCGCGAAAGCGTTCTAGCAAAGAATCTTGGTTTCAAGCCTGGCATGGTGAAACTACGCATTGAAGGAAATTGTGAAGAGCTAGCCAGCACAGGTGCCTGTTCAAAACGTCTAAAAGGCTAACCTTAGTGCGGCCTGAATTACTGGCTATACTTTTTAAGAAATTCACTGGGCTTCAACCAGCCCGCTAAATTTTCTGCCTCACCTGGCCCTAAGCCCATTCCCAGTGTGCTGCGTATCTCCAATTGCAATCCATATTCCCGCGCATTCTCGATAACTCCTAACCTCTCACCCCTTTTCACCATCTGGCCAGGCGAAACCTCTATGGTGTCTAACCCCGCACACATCGACTCGACAAAATACGGTGGCGAGCCAGCCACTTCATGAAGAATAATAACCACACCATTCATTTCCGCTCCCCAATTCTCCGCCATCAAAACTAAGCCATCGCCGATCGCTACAATCTCTGTTTCCTTCTGATTTACTGTCGGCTCTAATTTCCAGATTTCGCCCGTGCTGCCCTTTTCCCCAAAAGACTTTTCCAAATAAGCTCCCTCAGCCTTCGGCGGAAGAATAGGGTAAACAAAATGGTCTTCCACTACTAAGACCTGCGCCAAATGCCGCTCCACATAGTCAGGCCATTCCACCCAAGTTCCCACCTCAGGCTTCACCTGAAAATAACCATTGATCCAAGACCAAAACAAACCCAACACTAGAGATACTAGCAGGACAAGCTTGACGCGGTGGGCAGACTTCATGAGGATTCATCGTATGCTAGAGCACTTCACCTGAGAACTAAAATTCCATCGCCATGCTGCCCCACCTCCCAGAAATCACCCTGATCTTTACCAGCCTCTTTATTCAAGGTCTCCCCTTCCTCTTTCTTGGAGCCCTTATCAGCGGTTTAGTGTCCTCTTTCTTACCGATTGAAAAACTAATCGCTTGGATGCCTCGTCACCCTTTGAAATCAGCCTGCCTTGGACTTTGTGCAGGGCTAGTCTTCCCCTCGTGCGAATGCATTGGCTTGCCTCTTGTGCGCCGCTTAACGAGGAAGGGACTGCCCCTCAGTGCCGGCCTAGCCTATTTATTTGCGGGTCCTGCCATTAACCCCATAGCACTCAGCAGCACGTGGCTGGCCTTTTCCTTTGAAGATCCTATCACTGCCATCTGTCTTCGTTTAATCGGAGCCATCCTTATCGCCCTCATCCTCGCCCTTAGCCTTCACCGCATGGGTAGAACATGGGTGCTTAGACCCGAAGTGCTCGCCACCACACCTACTAATGAACACCTGACCCAGAGCCCGGTCATTGCCGCAAGCTGGCTCCAAGCCCGCTTTCCACGCCTTGCCAATGCCGTACAAATCACGTTAGTCGATTTCTTAAATGTCTCCCTCTTTTATATTTTTGGGGCTCTCATCGCTGCCACGGTTCAAACCATGGGCTCCACCTTTTTAAACCAAACGGGCACGGGTCTTCTGGGTATTCCCCTTATGATGCTAGCAGCTATTTTAAGCAGTGTTTGTAGCTCCGCTGATGCCTTTGTCGCCAAGTCCTACGTTAACGTATCCCTAGCCGCTACCTTTGCGTTCCTCTGGATTGGACCTGTGCTGGATCTGAAATTAATTGTTATCTACCACAGCTTTTTTCAGCGCCGCGCCATTGTGCTTCTAACCATACTAACACTTGTGAGCGTTTTTCTTTTAGCTTTGGCCTTAAGCGTTATCCCTGCTGATTACTTAAACGCCATTTACTGGAGCACGCAGCGTTAAATGACCTCTCCCCATCCTAACTATCTTTTACGGCTGCGCTATTTCCTCATCCCCCTCTGCTTCGGTGCTTGGGGTTGTGTCCTGCTGCGGCTCTATCTCTCCGGTCAACTTGCCCAAATTCAAAACCCCACCTACCACCCCTTCACTTTCGGCTTTGCTCTCATTCTCATCTTCATCGCCATCAGCTTCCCCTTACTCTTCGATCCCCCCGAGACGACTTCTGCCAGCCCCTCCCTTGCTGCGCTAGGAGGCCGAGCTCTCTTACTTCTCC
>JAWXBW010000055.1:0-27145 GCA_034440395.1 Blastochloris sp.
ACACGGATCAAGCGGTTTTCTTGATCGTAGGTTGAGGATACAAATCTCACGGATGTTAGATTAAGAGAAAATCAGGATTACAGCAATGAAGATTCACAAAATACAGTCCTTAGTAAAAATAAAGAACACGAGAAATATGTGCAATGTAGTAGACTGATCCCATTGATGCCTCGTCGCAACCGCGGTAATCAAAAACATCCTAAAACCCCCTTATCTTAGTGCCATTCAGGACTGACTCCGTTGATAATGTAGTAGACTGACCCCGTTTGGCGGCTGAGGCCAGTCCCCAAAGCGGCGACAGGGGGGCGTCAGCGAAGCGACTATTCCCCCTTGGGGGACACGTAATCAAGTTCAGTGAGGATTTTTTTAATCAAAGCCTTGATTGTTTTCTTACATTTAAGTTTTTGAGCCTTATTCTCGATGACCACGTCGTAAAAATGATACAACTCTAGCCAAGCTTCCAAATACTGAGGATCCAATTTTAGAGCCCACTTATACGCCTTTTCCACTTGCTTCAATTCTATGTCTTCGTCTTCTTGAAGTTGAAGCAAATTTCCTTTTAAGAGGTGTAAATTAGAAGCTAGCTGATTTTTAAGCAGCAGTTTCTCCGTAATCAACAAGGCCTGTTGCCATGCCCTTTTTTTAAGGCTTTGACGCAGTTCGATAAAATATTTATCACTCATGAGCTGCCGCCTTTTAGGCCAGTTTTTTCCGATAAACTCCCAATGTTTTTAAGTAATTAAATGGAATCAGTCTACTACATTGCACAGTTTGCTCCATTCGCTAAGTTTTCGGTTAAGTGCTTTATTCTTGTGGCGTTGTTCATCGAGTCTTCGTACCGTTTGATTAATTCCCGCACTGCTTTTATAGCCTAGTTCTCACACTAAGGCTACATGCTTCTCTCCTGTAAGTCGAAATCGCAGCCAAGTGGCAGTCGCTTATCCTTTTTTTATGCTAGAACTTTCTCCACTGGGACAGAACGACTTTTCCTTACCAAACGTCCAGCTTCACTCTGACCCATCTCACGCTTATTGCCTTTAAGTAAGTCTCCCACCTTCTCGATAAAATCTTCCCCTCCAGCCACTGCGACTCCTTTTTCTCTCTACCCTCCTACTCCGCATTCTTTTTCCTTGGCCTTCTGGGATGTTGTGCGTTTTAATGAGTTTGCGTGAAATTTAATATTGATCTCCATAGTCACTCTCGGTTTTCTGCCGATGGCGTGGCTGAACCCGAAAACATGGTGGCCACCGCCAGGGCTAAGGGTTTGCACGGATTTGCCATTACCGATCATAATACCTGCGCCTGCGTTGACTACTTTCTTCAACACGGCTTTATGCGTGAAGACGGCCTGCCGGTGGACGGTTTGCTTATCATACCTGGTCAAGAAATTACCACCTCCGCCGGCCACCTCTTAGCTCTAGGCGTGCGCCTGCCAGATTTAAAAGGCATCCCACCTGCTGAAGCGGTTGAATTAATACACGCCAGTGGCGGGCTGGCCATTCCTCCTCATCCTTACGACATGTTCCGAGCTGGCATACGTGAACATATTCTCGACACACTACCTCTTGACGGGCTGGAAGTTTTTAATGCCGCCACAACTCTTAAACGCTACAACCGCCAAGCTTTCGACTACGCGCAAAAAAAGCAACTCCCCATGACTGCAGGGAGCGACGCCCATCACGAAGATGCTCTCGGCGTGGCCTACACCATTATTGAGGCTGACGAGCTCAGTGTCCAAGCTATCTTAAATGGAATAAAAAAAGGTTCTGACCTGAAACAGAGTTATTTGTCCCCAAAAGACGCTTTTAGGAAAACGTGGAATAATGTCTTCCGACTCAAGCGCACTCGTCGCATCGCCGCACATACAAAATGAACCTTTTTGCGCGGTGGACGCTGACAAAAACCATCATCCTCATTAATTGCCTCATCGCCCTATGGTCTCTTTACCTTGGGCCAACAGATCCCACGAATTGGATCAAACTTTGGCTCCCCCTTAACTTGCCAGAATTACTCGCTGGCAAATGGTGGCAAGTGTTCACTTGCAGCTGGGTTCATGCTGATCTCATAGGTTTTAGCACGCTCCATCTTATTTTTAATATGCTGTCCCTCGCCATGCTAGGTAAAATTGTCGAGGACACCCTCGGACGCAAACATTTCTGCTTAATCTATTTTCCAGCTGGTTTGGTCGCCGTTCTTTTTTACCTGGTCGAAATATACATTCGCGCCCATTTTTTTAATCAAGCTCAATCCTTACAAAGCAGTCTCGTCGGTGCTAGTGGTTGCGTTATAGGGCTGGCCGTGGCCTTTGCCACCATGCACCCCAACCGGCTTATCATGATCATGCCTTGGCCTTTCCCCATACGAGCTATCACAGCCATCTATTTATTTTGTGCCGTTAGTTTATTATTCATTTTTATACCTTACTTTAATTTTATCGCCCACTCCGCCCACCTCGGCGGAGCCGTTTGGGGCTTCATCTACATGCGTTTAATAGGATGGCAGAGCCAGCCTAAAGTAGATCCCTCCTCTATTCCCCTCGTCACGGATGAAGATTTAATAAGCGAGATCGCCCAAGTAGATACACTCTCAGAAAAAGACGTAGCCCTAGAAATCCCTAGCATCATGCGTAAACTCCAACAGCACGGTAAAGAGAGCTTATCCCTACGCGATCAAGCCATTTTGCATAAGGCTCGCCTGTTATCCTTAATCTGAAACTTTGAACCAGAAATGTTTTTACGATTTTTCCCCATTGCCAAAACGCTGATCAGACTTTACTTTAATTATTCATTCGCGCGCTTAGCTCAGTGGTAGAGCATCTCGTTTACACCGAGGCGGTCGGGGGTTCGAAACCCTCAGCGCGCAAATCTTCCTGCTCGTTATTCAATTTCCTGTGCTATATTTTTTCTTGTATGAAGTTTTTTCCCATTGCCCTCGGCCTTCTCTTAACATTGTCCTCCTACTCTTTAGCCCAAGAGACTAAATCCACGCCCGCAGAGATTTTAAACCTAACTCCTAAAAAAGTGTATGTCATCCCCGTTAAAAATGAGATTGAAGATGCCCTCACTTTTTTAATACGTCGCGGCGTTAAAGAAGCCATCCGCGATAAGGCGGATATCCTCGTCCTCCACATGGACACTCCTGGAGGTAAGGTCAGCTCCACTTTAGACATTCTAAAGATTCTTGAAAAGTTCCCGAATCAAAGCCAGACCTACACCTTCATCGACCCTTGGGCTATTTCTGCGGGAGCCCTCATCTCTTCTGGCACACGTAATATATATATGTCCCCCACCGCCATCATCGGCGCCGCTGCCCCCGTCATGTCCAGCCCTGGTGGGACGGGCGGCCCCCAACAAATGCCTTCTACCATGGAGGAAAAAATGAACTCCGCCTTGCGCGCCCAAATCCGTGCCTTAGCGGAACGTAATGGTCATCGCCCTGAAGTCTTTAACGCCATGGTCGATAAAGATCAAGGCCTCACCATCGACGGTAAAGAAATTGTCCCCAAGGGTAAAATCGTCACCCTAACCGCCCAAGAATCTCTCCAACAATTCGGAGGTAAACCCCTTTTAAGCAAAGGTACCTTCGAGAATCTCGATGCCTTCATTTCCCACATTGCAGGCCCCGGTGCCATCATCACAAAAGTTGAACCCACTGGCTTCGAAGCCGTGGGGCGCTTCATTGTCATGCTCTCACCCATTTTATTAGGCGCAGCTGTTCTCTGTGGCTACATTGAGTTTAAAACCCCTGGCTTCGGCATCTTAGGGAGCATCGCCGTTATCTGTGCCCTCATCTTTTTCTTCGGCCATTACGTCGCAGGTCTCTCTGGCTACGAATTCGCCCTCTTATTCATCCTCGGCCTAGCTTTAATAGCCGTAGAACTCTTTGTCTTCCCTGGCACCCTTATCCCTGGTCTCGTTGGCTTAGCACTCGTTGGACTCTCTTTATTGAAGGCCATGGTTGACCGCTACCCCACCGATCCCTTCCTACCTAGCGCCGCCCAGCTTGAGCTTCCGCTCACCAATCTCATGCTTTCTTTAACCCTAGGCGTGGCTGGCATCCTCCTGCTCGCTCGACTTTTCCCGAAAACACCCCTCTATTCTAAAATGGTTCTCACCCCCTCACCCGCCATGGCCTCCGGGAAATTACCGCCTCTCGCTCACAACCTGAAAATCGGTGCCGAAGGAATCTCACTCACCTACCTCCGCCCCTGCGGAACCGCCGATTTCGGTGACGGCCCCATTGACGTCTTGACTGAAGGAATTTACATTCAAGCCCACCAACCCCTCCGCATCCTTCAAATTGAAGGCACCAAAATAACCGTAGAAGCCTTATGACCGCTATCCTCTCCCTCATCGCTGCTGGTTTCCTCCTTTTATTTGCTGAAATATTTCTCCCTGGTCTTGTCGCCGGCATCATCGGTGTTGTCTGCCTTCTCGCCGCCGTAGCCATGACAGGTGTTGTTTATGGAGCACCCGCTGCCCTCGGCCTTTTCGGGGGACTCTGCCTCATCGGCTTCATCGGCTTTCTCTTCTGGATGAAGTTTTTCCCAAGCTCCCGTTTCGGCCAACGTCTCAGCCTCCAAAGCATCTCAGGCTCAGCTCCTGACTCCACCGCTCAGGAAAATCTCCTTGGCCAAATAGGGGAGACCGTTACCGCCTTGCGACCCTCTGGCACCGCAGTATTTAATCACAAAAGACAAGATGTCATTACCGAAGGCTCTCATATCGAAGCACATACAAAAATCAAAGTTGTAAAAGTCGAAGGATCCCGTATATTAGTGCGCAACGTTTAAACAACCCAACTTTTAACTAACCTAAAAATAACCAGTCGAAAAACCCAACACCCTAAAAACCTATGTCCGGATTCCTCATCTTCTTCGGTATCGTCGCAGCCATCATTATCCTCGTGGTCGGCCTCATGTCCCTTAACTTTCTCATGATTTGGATTCGTGCTTGGACTTCCGGGGCTCCCGTTAGCTTTGTTAACCTCATCGCCATGCGCCTCCGCGGCATCCCCACCCCTCTCATCGTTAACGCCCGCATCACCGCCGTGCGCGCTGGCATCAACATTACCACCGACCAACTCGAAACCCATTACCTCTCCAGCGGTAATGTCAACGAAGTCATCCGTGCGCTCATCGCCTCTGATAAAGCTGGCATCAGCCTCGACTACAACCGCGCCTGCGCCATCGATCTCGCAACATCTGGCTCTGGTAAATCCGTCTTTGAAGCCGTTCGCACCTCTGTTAATCCTCGCGTTATCGACTGCCCTAACCCTTCCTCCGGTAAATCCACTATCGACGCCGTAGCAAAAGACGGTATCGGCCTCCGCGCTAAAGCCCGCGTCACCGTCCGCACCAACCTCGACCGCTTCGTGGGCGGTGCTACCGAAGAAACTATCATCGCCCGGGTCGGTGAAGGTATCGTCACGACCATCGGTTCCGCTAACACCTACAAAGAAGTTTTAGAAAATCCTGATAAAATATCTAAAAATGTTCTCGCCCGTGGCCTCGATTCTGGCACCGCCTTTGAGATTCTTTCTATCGACATTGCCGACGTTGATGTCGGCGAAAACATCGGAGCACGCCTGCAAGCCGACCAAGCCGAAGCCGACAAACGCGTCGCCCAAGCTAAAGCCGAAGTTCGCCGTGCCGCGGCCGTCGCTACCGAGCAAGAAATGATCGCCCGCGTGGCCGAAATGCGCGCTAAAGTTGTCGAAGCAGAAGCCCAAGTTCCCTTGGCTATGGCAGAAGCCTTCCGCAATGGAAACCTCGGTGTCCTTGATTACATGAAAATCAAAAACATCAGTGCCGACACCGACATGCGCAGCTCCATCGCTAAAGATGACAAGACAACCAAGAGCTAAGCTTTAACTACGAACTCCTAAGCACATGGACCTAGGCGACTTCATCATACCACTTATTCTCGTCGGCGGAGCTGTCGTGCAGTGGATGAACAGTCGTAAAAAGGAAAATCAAAATCCTCCTCCTATGGAGGATCCCTTTCCGAACGAACCATTTCAACCCGAGGAACGCAAACGCACGCTCGACCCTGCGGAAACTAGTTTTGAGGAATTGATGGAAGCCTTAGGCCAAAAGCCTAAGCAACGGGAACACGTAGAGACCCAGATGGAGGAAGGCTACTCCGAAACCTACATCCCACCTTCCCTGCCCACCCCCGCGCCCGTAGCTGCTCGCCGCTTCATTCCTGAACCACCTGAGTACATTGTCCCGAAACAAAACTCCGCTGAAGTCCTACAATCCCGCAGTGACGCCCAAGATAAACGCTTTGCTAATTTCTCCTCGTTTGATATTGAAGACTCCGTGCAAGATTCAAGCCCCTTTGCTCAGAAAACAGTTGCAACCCAGAATGAGGTGAAGACCAACCGATGGAGAGATGTCTTGCACAATAACAGCAGCCTCAAAAAAGCCATCATCCTCAACGAAATCCTCCAGCCGCCCGTCGCCCTGCGTTGATCCTAGCAGCTTATCTTTCCTCTATCGTAATGACTTTATTACGCGCAGCCATCGTGTGCGCGCAGCGTGACTTGGTTAATAGACGAACTAAATCTTTAAGTTTTGTCACTTTTCTTGTTGGCAAGCCTTACCCCCTAAGCTAGAACTCTTTGCTCGCTATGGCCAAAATAGTTAAAAAGAAGATCAAAAAAGTAGTCAAGTCCGTCAAGGTTTCTAAACCAAAGACTAAGGCTAAAGTTGCATTTACTCCTAAAAAAAATAAAAGCATCAAGCGACCCTTGCCTCTTAAGAAAGCTGTTCCCGTCAAGGCTTCTAAGAAAATCAAGCAAGTAAAACCTGTTAAGAAGGCACCCAAAGTAATTAAATTTTCTAAACCGATTAAATCAGTCAAGAAAGTTAAGCCAGTTAAAGTGGTTAAGCCTACAAAAAAAGTGGTTAAGCCTACAAAACCTTTTAAACCAGAAAAGCCAGCTAAAGTGGTTAAACCTGCATTAAAGGTTAAAACTAAAGCCACTAAAAAAAGTGCTAAACAGATCGTTACACCGCCCGCAGTAGCCATCAACGCACCTGCCCGTAAATTTCCTAAGCCTCTTTTCCCAATCAAAGGCCCTAAGATTTCTCTCATCCCCGATTCCATTGTCACGCCTCATGGAAAAAAACAGGTTCTAAATAAAAAATTCCTTGGTCAGCAAAAGCAAAAGCTTCTCGACTTACGCGACATCCTCCTAGATCAAATGCAGGGTGTGGCCAAAGATAACCTCCGTTCTCGTGCGGAAGGCAGTGAAGCCTCAGCCTTTGGTATGCACCAAGCTGACGCGGGTAGTGATACCTATGAAAAAGATTTTGCCCTGAGCTTGTTATCGCAGGAACAGGATGCATTATACGAAATCGAAGAAGCTCTCAAGCGGGTGGAGTTAGGTGGCTACGGCATTTGTGAAATGTCCGGTAAAACCATTCCCCTTAACCGCTTGGAAGCCATTCCCTTCGCACGTTTCACTCGTGATTGTCAGGAACAAGCCGAGAAAGAACAAAAAGGAAAGCACCGCTGGGAAACAGCGGCGCAGTTTATGGACTCGACCGATAACTTCTTTGAAGAAGAAGAAGAAGGTGACGAGGAAGAAAAGCCGAAATTGAAAGAATAAATTATGGGATCCACGATCAAAAAAAACCAACGTCGCCGCCGTCGCTCTGGCCGCATCACCAATCGTAAACGCATCGATGTCAGCACCGATGCACTCGATTATAAAAACCCCGAATTGCTTAAAAAATTCGTCACGGAAAAGGGTAAGATCCTCCCCCGTCGTATTACAGGCATGACGACTAAGCTTCACCGCCAACTCACTCGCGAAATCAAACGCGCTCGCAACCTTTTACTCGTTAAATAATTATGTCACGTCGTTGCATCATCACAGATAAAAAGCCCGTTCGCGGACACACCATCAATCGTAGCGGTAAAGCCAAGAAAAAGGGCGGTATCGGTACTCACGTCACGAGCAACACTCCTAGAGAGTTTGTTCCTAACCTACGTGCCAAACGTCTTTGGGTTCCTGAATTGAAGAAATTCGTTACCCTCAAACTTTCTGCTCGTGCTTTAAAGACCATGGACAAAAATGGTGTTTACGCTACGATGAAGACTGCTGGTCTGGTCTAAGTAAAAGTAGGTTTTAAAGTCCTTACGCTGCTTCATTGAGTAAGGTCAGACAAATCTACCTAGGCGGATTCCCTCAAAGAATCAGCTTGGTCAACATTCCCAAGGAGAATCACTATGGCTTTTAGCGTTGTTAGTAAAAAAAGCGGAAAAACCTATTTCCTTCATAATAGGCACCAAGAACTAAAGGGCGGAGCTACGGTCACTTTATATTATTTTGCTGGAGCAGTGGGACCTACCGTCCTAGAAGCTCTTCCTCAAGGTTATATTGTTTCTGAAAATACCCGCACTGGGCTGCCCTTACTTAAGAAGGGTTAAAACCACCCTTCTCATCAAGCGCATTTTGCCTAATCGCAAAATGCGCTTTTTTGCTTTAGGTTTAAAGACAGACACCGTTGGATAATTGCCTCTTAGTACTCACGCTAAAACCCTTAATGATCTAACGCGTTCCTATTCACTTGACGATCTATATCCCGTTCTGAGAGGCTTCAATTTCCATTATGAGCAATACCTACTTTCCTGAAATACCCAAAATCCAATACGAAGGATCTACATCCAAAAACCCCCTCTCCTTCAAGCACTACAACCCTTCCGAAATAGTCGAAGGCAAAACAATGAAGGATCAACTGCGCTTTGCTGTTTCCTACTGGCACACATTTCGCGGAACAGGCTCTGACCCTTTCGGTATGGGCACGGCTATCCGCCCTTGGGACGATGGCAGCTCATCCATCGCTAATGCTCAAAAACGGGTTCATGTGGCCTTTGAGTTTATGGAAAAACTCGGAGCACCCTTTTATTGCTTCCATGACCGTGATGTAGCTCCAGAAGGAGCAACGCTAATCGAATCCAATAAGAATCTAGACGAAGTCGCAAAGGTGCTCAAAGAAGAACAAGCTCGCACCGGAATCAAACTTCTCTGGGGCACAGCATGTCTCTTCATTCATCCCCGCTATTGCCACGGCGCCGCAACTAGTTGTAGTGCTGATGTCTTCGCCTACGCTGGGGCTCAAGTCAAAAAGGCTCTGGAAGTGACTCACGGTCTCCAAGGTGCCGGTTATGTTTTCTGGGGTGGCCGTGAAGGTTACAGCACACTGCTTAACACCAATCTTAAACGCGAAGTGGATCACTTGGCCAAACTTCTACACTTAGCGGTGGATCATAAAAAGAAAATCGGCTTTACAGGGCCCTTCTATATTGAACCTAAACCCAAGGAACCCACCCGCCACCAATACGACTCTGATGCCGCAGCGTGTCTAAACTTCCTCAGGGAATACGGCTTACTTGAACACTTTAAGCTCAACCTCGAAACTAATCACGCCACCCTTGCTGGCCATACCATGCAGCACGAGATGGAAGTAGCTGCCGCCGCAGGTGCTCTGGGCTCAATTGATGCGAATACGGGCGACGAACTTATCGGTTGGGACACGGATCAATTCCCCACCAATATCTACCTGACAAGCCAAATCATGTATTCCCTTCTAAAAGCGGGCGGCTTCAGCACGGGAGGCTTAAACTTCGACGCCAAAGTGCGTCGTGAAAGCTTTGAGCCCATCGACCTTTTCCACGCCCACATCGGCGGTATGGACGCCTTTGCCCGTGGTCTAAAAATTGCCGCTGCCATCCGTGCTGATGGCCGCTTAGATCAGTTCGTTAAAGACCGCTACAGCTCGTGGGACAGCGGGATCGGAGCCGATATCGAACAAGGTAAGGTCAGCCTAACCGACCTCGAAGCTTATACCCTTAAAAAAGGTGAGCCGACAGCCAACGGTAGCGGTCGTCAGGAGATGTTAGAAAATCTCATCAACGAATTTATCTAACACAATGTCCACAGCGACTACAAAAAGCGACTCTGACAAGAAGTCGATTTTTTACGTTTCTCTTTCCCTAGCAATTGGTTAGGATCAGGGCTTAAATTTAGGAACTTACCTCATGCGCTACAGATCAATAATCTTTCTAAGCCTGATAGGAACGCACCTCATTTTAGCAGCGTTAGCAGCTTTCGCTAAAGTTGAACGGTTGGCACCTCTGTTGACTTACACGATTTATTATCCACTCGATTTCATCAAAGAGGTCGGCCTACCTGTTTACAAAACTACGCCCTTAGGCGGATTTGCTACTCCGTCTTCTTTTGGCTGGCTCATGGTGGTGGCTACGTGGTTTTTAGTGTGGGTTCTAATTACCTGGCTTCTCGGGCTAGCAATCAGCGCATGGAGACGTAGTAGATGGTAGGTGGATGCTTAGAATAAACACTTATGGGGCGTTAATGAGCATTAACTTTTTTTTGCCGTTGACGCTTGCGCCGCCCCTTCTAGGATCGGCTCTTCTTGTTTATTTCTTGAGCCTAACTCCTGAAGCTAGACCAGAAACTTAAAGCAACATTAACCTATCACTCGGAGTATTATGATTAAAGTCGGTATTAACGGTTTTGGAAGAATTGGACGCCTCGTTTTCCGCGCTATTTGCGCTCAAGGCTTACTCGGTAAAGAAATCGAAGTCGTAGCGGTCAACGACTTGGTTCCGGCAGATAACCTAGCCTATCTCGTTAAATACGACTCCACTCAAGGCCGCTTTGATGGTACGGTGACCAGCGAAAAGTCTTCTCCCGATTTAGCAGAAGACGACACACTCGTTGTTAATGGATACAAAATCAAGTGTCTCGCCGTTAAAGAAGGTCCTACCGCTTTACCATGGAAAGAACTCGGCGTGGATTACGTGATCGAATCCACCGGTCTCTTTACGGATGCAGATAAGGCTCGAGGCCACATTACGGCTGGCTGTAAAAAAGTCATCATCTCCGCCCCTGCTAAAGGTGAAGACATCACTATCGTCATGGGCGTTAATAACCAAAAGTATGACGGAGCAAAACATCACATTATTTCCAATGCTAGTTGCACCACAAACTGCTTAGCTCCCATTGTCCACGTTCTTTTAAAAGAAGGTTTCGGAATCGAAGAAGGTCTCATGACTACCGTCCACAGCTACACGGCTACTCAAAAAACCGTTGACGGCCCTTCTAAGAAAGATTGGAAAGGTGGCCGTAGTGCCGCAATCAATATCATCCCTTCCACCACAGGTGCTGCTCGCGCCGTGGGTCTAGCCATTCCTGAAGTTGCAGGGAAGCTCACCGGCATGTCCTTCCGTGTTCCCACACCCACGGTCAGTGTGGTTGATTTAACCGTCAAGACCACGAAGGAAACAAGTTATAAAGAAATTTCTGCTGCAATGAAAAAAGCTAGCGAAACCTACCTAAAAGGAATCCTCGCCTACACCACAGACGACGTTTGCTCGAGTGACTTTATCCACGACTCCCACTCTAGTATCTTCGACGCCAGCTCGGGCATCGAACTAAACAGCCGTTTCTTCAAGCTCATCAGCTGGTATGATAACGAGTGGGGCTATTCCAATCGTTGCGTGGATCTTCTCAAGCAGATTGCTAAAAGCTAATAAAATCTAACTAAAAGCCGTTTCTGAGGCTAAGGCGCAAGTACTCTAAAAAACTTGCGCCTTAAACTCATTCCGACTTTGCGCTTAACGTCCTCTTCTTATGGCTAAAAAATCGATCAAAGCAGTCGCCCTCAAAGGTAAACGCGTTCTAATTCGGGTAGACTTTAACGTTCCCCAAGATAAAAACACCGGAGCCATCACGAATCCTCAGCGCATCGTAGCGGCATTACCCACCATCCAATACGCTTTAGAACAAGGTGCCTCCGTCATTCTCATGAGCCATTTAGGGCGTCCTGACGGAAAAGCCACTGCCAAGTTTTCGCTCAAACCTGTAGCCGACAAACTTCAAGAATTACTTAATAAACCTGTCACCTTCCTAAAAGATTGCGTCGGCCCTGAAGTCGAACAAGCCTGCGCTGCCGCTAAGCCTGGCGATGTCATTCTCCTAGAAAATCTCCGCTTCCATTTGGAAGAAGAAGGTAAAGTCAAAAATGAAGACGGCACCTCAACCAAAGCAGATCCAGCTGACGTTGCGGCCTTTCGCCAAAGCCTTACCAAGCTGGGTGACATCTATGTGAACGACGCTTTCGGAACCGCTCACCGTGCTCACTCCTCCGTTGTCGGAATCGACCTACCAGAAAAAGTCGCTGGCTTCCTCATGCAAAAAGAATTAGACGCTTTTGCCGCTGTCCTAGAAAATCCTAAGCGCCCCTTACTCGCCATTCTCGGAGGAGCTAAAATAGCCGACAAAATTCCCTTGATCAAAAACCTGCTCGATAATGCTAATGAGGTCATCATCGGCGGAGGTATGGCTTATACCTTTAAGAAAGTGCTTCTCGGCATGGAAATTGGTAAGAGCCTTTTCGATAGCGAGGGAGCTAAGATTGTCCAAGAACTCGTAGATAAAGCTAAGGCTCGCGGGGTGAAACTGATCTTCCCTGTTGATTACATTTGTGCTGATAAATTCGACCCTAACGCCAACACCCAAGCTGCAGATGATAGCACGGGTATTCCAGCAGACTGGGAAGGCCTCGACGCAGGCCCGAAATCCATCGCCCTTTATTGTGAGTCCATCCTCAAAGCCAAAACCATTATTTGGAACGGGCCTGCAGGTGTCTTTGAATTCGAAAAATTCGCTGGAGCCACTAAGGCCATGGCAGAAGCCATCGCTCAAGCTACGGCTAATGGTGCCATCACCATCGTAGGCGGAGGAGATACCGCTACGGCGGCTAAAAAATTCGGCATTGCGGATAAAGTCACGCACTGCTCCACTGGTGGCGGAGCCTCTCTGGAATTGTTAGAGGGTAAATCTTTACCTGGTGTTGCCGCACTGAACGAAGCTTAGAAATTTACTCGTAACCTTATGATCACACGTCGCAAAATTATTGCTGGAAACTGGAAGATGAATAAAACAAGCCCCGAGGCTAGGATCCTCGTGGCTGAAATCTTAGAAAAATTAGGCAGGTTTGATGAAGCTGAGGTTGTAATCTGCCCCCCGTTCACATCTCTAGTAGCTTGCCAAGAAGCTCTCGGCAACCGCACCGAGATCGACCTCGGTGCCCAGAACATGCACCATGAAATCTCTGGTGCTTATACTGGAGAAATCTCCGCCGCCATGCTCAAGAGCCTCTTCGTCCGCTTCGTCATCCTCGGCCACTCCGAGCGTCGCCAATACTTTGGTGAAACAGATGCCGCCGTTAACAAAAAAGCTAAAGCCGCCTTCACCGCTCGACTGCGTCCTATCATCTGTGTCGGAGAGACCCTCAAAGAGCGCGAAGCAGGAAAAATGTCCGCCGTGATAACCAAACAAGTCCAAGACTCCTGCGCCGGCTTCACGGAGGATGACTGGGCACTTACCGTTCTCGCTTACGAGCCCGTTTGGGCCATCGGCACAGGCAAGACCGCCTCACCCGACCAAGCGCAAGAAGTTCATGCCCTTATTCGTGCTACCATCGAGAAAATGGCAGGTAAGGCCATCTCTGATAAACTACGCATCCAATACGGTGGCAGCGTTAAACCAGATAACGCTGAACTCCTCCTTAATCAGCCTGATATAGACGGGGCACTCGTAGGTGGTGCCAGCCTTGATGCAGAGTCCTTTGTGGACATCATCAAAAACGCTTGTAAAAAAGACTAATCCGCATAGGTTTCTTAACTTGTCATGAACATTCTCATTTATATAGCTACTACCGTTTTCATTATTGGAAGCATCCTCCTTACGCTCGTTGTCTTAGTCCAAAAGCCGCGTTCTGAAGGTTTAGGTTCAGCTTTCGGTGGCGGTATGACCGAATCCCTCTTCGGAGCAGGCACCACGGACGCCTTAACGAAAGTGACCATTTGGCTGGCTTGCATTTTCTTTATTTGTACTCTGGGTTTAGCCATGTTGTATGCGCACCGCGCACCAGCCAAAGCCTTTAGTGACGAATTAAAGAAAGCTCCCGTTGCCGTTGAACAAAGTGCTCCAGCCGCACCCGCTGCCCCTGCAGCTCCGGAACCGGCCAAGAAACCCTAATTTTAGGGGTAACCGATTTGGCTAACGTGTCGTCTCGCCTTGCGCCCGTTAGCCTAGCCGTCTTGCTTTTTCTAGCTGGCTGTAACTCTCGCTCTAGTGATGCCGACATCATCTTCGTTAATGGCTCCGAGCCCCAAACCCTTGATCCCGCTAGAATCAGTGGTCAATTAGAAGGTCGCCTTGCCTCCAGTCTTTTTGAAGGGCTCACACGCCGTAATGCTCAAGGACAAGTCGTTCCTGGTGTGGCCGAATCTTGGGAAATCTCCGCCGATGGCAAAAGTTACACCTTTCATCTCCGCCAGAATGCGCAGTGGAATAATGGATCACCCGTCACCGCCGAAGATTTTTTCCGCTCGTGGAAGCGTGTGCTTGAACCAGAAACGGCTTCTGTTTATGCTGAAATTCTTTTTTTCATCGAAAATGCCGAAGCCTATCAGACAGGTAAACTTAAAGATTTTTCGCAAGTTGGAATTAAAGTTCTCGACTCAAAAACCCTTTACGTAAAACTCAAATCTCCTACCCCCTTCTTCCCGGAAGTCGTAGCTTTCGTTACTTACTTGCCTGTCCCCATGAATCTTGTTGATCGCTATGGAGACTCATGGATCAAACCTAAAAACATCGTCACTAATGGAGCGTACCAACTACTTGACTGGAAGATAAATGATCGGGTCATGCTCTTGCGTAACGAAAAGTACTGGGATCGAGACCGCGTCCAGCTCAAACGTGTCGATGCCCTAGCAACCTCTCAAGGCACCACTGCCGTGAATCTCTACCTCACGGGCCAAGCCGATGTTCTCTTAGACAAAGGATTGATCCCCCCGCAAATTCTCAGCGAACTTAAACAACGCCCAGACTTCCATACCTTCACGTTTTTAGGAACGTACTTCTACCGTTTCAACACCACTCGCCCACCTCTGAATAATCCGCTTGTGCGTAAAGCTCTCTCCGCCGCTATCGATCGACGTGTTATTGTTGAAAAATGCACACGTGGCGGTGAGCCTATCGCTACCTCGATCACCCCTCCAGGTATCCCAGGTTATACCCAAGCGAGCGGTATTACTTACAACCCTACACAAGCCCGCCGCTGGCTGGCTGAAGCCGGCTACCCTGACGGCAAAGGCTTCCCCCCCATCTCTATTCTTTATAATTCCTCTCAAGCCCACGCCTCCATTGCCGTAGAGGTCCAAGCCATGTGGAAACGTGAATTAGGAATTAGTATCGAACTCCGCGCTCAAGAATGGGCCACTTATCTGAAGGCCTTGGATAATCTCGACTATGACGTTGCTCGCTCCAGCTGGGTCGGCGATTATCTTGATCCTAACACCTTTTTAGATCTCTTCTTAACCAATCGCGGAAATAACCGAACCGGCTGGAGTAACCCTCATTACGACCAACTTATGAACTCCGCTAACCTCGAATCTGATGTAGCCAAGCGCATGAACTTAATGAATCAGGCTGAACATGTCCTCAATGCTGAGGCTCCCATTGCACCGCTCTATTTCTACATCGGTATGTTATGTTTTGATGCGACGAAGATAGGCGGAATCGAAGGTAATCTGCCAGACGAACACCCAATTCGTGACTGGTACTTAAAAACTAAACAACCAGCGCAACCCTAAACGTAAGCCGTTCTTTTATGCTTCCTTTTCTCATCAACCGATTAACCCAAGCGATTCTGGTCATCGTCCTTGTGGTATCGGCCACATTTTGCCTAATCCGCTTAGCTCCAGGCAGTGCTTTCGCCGTGGGAGATCGTAAGCTAGACCCCCAAGTTGAACAACGCCTACAGGAAAAATATAACCTCCATGGCACCTTACCCGAACAGCTAGGTCGTTACTGGTGGAATATCCTCACCCAAGGTTATCTAGGCGAATCCACCCATTTCAAGAACCGGAGTGTTGCCGAAATCATTAAAGAAACCTTACCAAAATCTCTCACCCTTGGTCTCATAGCCCTGACCATCTCACTGACTCTGGGCATCCTCATCGGCTCCATTGCCGCCACCTATCATAATCAACCCGTAGATCGCAGCGTGATGCTTCTAGCCTTGTTAGGCATCTGCTTACCTGGATTTCTGCTTGCCCCGCTAGCCATCCTGCTTTTTTCCATCACCATCCCTCTTTTCCCAGTAGCTGGCTACGGCACCTTAGGCCACCTTGTCTTACCAGCACTTTGTTTAGCTGCACCGTTTGCGGCCTACTGCAGTCGTCTGATGCGAACCAGTATGCTAGAAGTGCTGCAACAAGATTTTATTCGCACCGCGCGAGCTAAAGGTCAGAGGGAGCAATTCATCCTATATGGTCACGCTTTAAAAATCGCCATCCTCCCGCTCATCAGTTTCGCTGGACCTCTTACGGCAAGCATTCTAACCGGCAGCCTTATTATTGAAGAGATTTTTAAAATACCTGGGCTCGGCCCCTTCTTTGTTAACAGCGTCTTAAACCGTGACTACTTCCTAACCTGCGGCACGGTTATTGTTTATTCCACCCTGCTCTTGCTCATGAATATCTTGGTAGATGTTCTTTACACCTATCTGGATAAAAGGATCAAACAGGTATGAACACGTTTTTTACGAATAAACGAATCATCCTTTTTAGCAGTAGCCTGCTCCTGTTGATTGCCTTACTCGCCATCGCTGGTCCATGGCTAAGCCCCTATCGTTATGACGATACCTCCCACGCCTCCCTCCTCTCCCCTAGCCTAGACCATTGGTTCGGCACTGACATTAACGGGCGTGATGTCTTAACCCGAACTCTATACGGAGCACGCATCTCTTTACTTGTCGGCATCATCGGAGCCACTGTAAGCCTAGCCGTGGGCGTCTGCTATGGACTAGTCAGCGGCTACTGCGGCGGTCGTATCGATACGCTCATGATGCGTTTTGTTGACATACTTTATTCCCTACCGCGGCTCATCTTAGTCATCTTCATCATTGCGGTGTTTGATCAACATGCTAAAAAGTTTTTTGTAGAACTAGGCCTTATCGAATGGGCTAGCTGGTCACGACTTATTCTCTTATTTATGGCTTTAGGTCTGGTGGAGTGGTTGACCATGGCTCGCATCGTGCGCGGACAAGTGCTCAGCCTACGTGAACGCGCCTTCATCCAAGCTGCTCATGTCCTTGGCCAGAGTAACCGTAAGATCATCATTAAACACCTTCTCCCCAACGTCACGGGCATTATCCTTGTTTACCTCACTTTAACAATCCCGTCCGTCATCTTAGAAGAATCCTTCCTAAGCTTCCTCGGTCTCGGCGTCCAAGCGCCGCAAGCTAGCTGGGGCACCCTACTTTCCGAAGGAGCAGGCTTTATCAATCCTATCAAAATATCTTGGTGGATGCTGCTAGGCCCAGGAATAATGATGGCACTCACTCTACTCGCTCTCAACTTCCTCGGCGATGCCCTCCGCGACCGCTTCGATCCAAAGTTCCGTAAAAAATAATTAATTTCCCCCTTCATACTTTATGCTCCATCCCTCATACTTACACCATGACACCTGACCTCCAAGCAGCTCTTCTTTGTGAGGACGTTCGTATCGAAGCTTCCGGCTCAAACACCCTCGTCGGCGTCCTCCACGCCATCGCCACGCCCATGCTTCCTGTGCGCGTGATGAAGCTCTGCGTCTTTACCCGCTGGTGCTCGGGTCTAGGCGACTTTAACCAAACTACCCGTATTCTCTCCGAAGACGAAACCACGGAGCTAGGTCGGACAGAGACCCCTTTCCATTTAAACGACACCGACAACCACGCTACGAACGTCGCCGTCTTTGGCGGTTTAGAGTTTAACAACGTCGGAGATTATCCCATAGAAATCCTTTTAGATGGAAACTTACACCTTCGCTTTAATCTGCGGGTTTTCCTCGTTCAACAAACACAGCAGTAAAGATAATAGGGCTACCCTTTCCTTACAAAACTGTCATTTGACAAATGCTAATCTACCTCTTGAATTAAGAGATGATCCACATCACCGAAACCGCTGCGGCACGCATTAAGGAATTAACCACCGAAGACGCCCGTCCACTGGCTTGCCTACGCATCTTTATTGATTCGGGTGGCTGTTCAGGTTTGCAGTATAACATGATTGTGGACGAACCCCATAGCGGCGACCAACAAATCGAGGAACATGGAGCGAAGCTTTCTGTCGATCCCGAAGGACTGGATTATCTTAAAGGCTCCACGATCGACTTCGAGGATAGCCTTACCAGCACAGGCTTCAGAATCATCAATCCTAACGCTAAGCAAACGTGCGGTTGCGGCACTTCTTTTGAAGCTTAAAGCCCCACCATGTTTTCCGGAATTCTAGCCCACCTCCAACCAGGCATCGCTGCAGTTCGCCGTTTCTATCTTCCCTTCCTTCTCGTCCAATCCGTCTCTCTTCTCATCGTCATTAGTTATTACAATTACCTCCCCTTTCAAGATTTTTGCGCCCGCTTAGGCCAATGGAAAGTTCAAGGTGGTTTAGTTTTTGCCGCATTGGCTACAGTATTCGCTGGAGGAATTTTACCCGAAATTTTTAAAGCACTCACGGGTAAGCTAGATTTAAAAGATGGATGGAAATCCTACTTGACCCATCTCTTCTGGGTCTGCCTCATGTATGGCTTCACGGGTATTTTAGTAGAACGCTTCTACTGGCTACAGGGTTACCTCTTTAGCACCGAAATCAGTCCAAGCACCGTTGTCACAAAAGTCTTCGTCGATCAATTTCTCTTCTCACCCTTCATCGCTTTACCCCCCGCCATGCTTTATTTTCTCTGGCTTGAAGAAGGTTGTAACTTAAGGCGCACTTGGAATCGAATCACCCCGAGGCTGATGGTCGAACGCTGTTTGCCCCTGATTTTCCCTAATTGGGTTTATTGGATTCCTATGAACTTCTGCACCTATTCGCTCCCACCAGATTTACAATTCCCCCTTTTTCTCACTGGCCTTGCAGCATGGAGTATGATCTTCATCTTCATCGTCCAACAACCCTCACTCGCCCCAAAAGATCTCCCCCTAAGAAGCACTGAATCGCTGGACAAATCTCCCACGACAGACTTGAATTAAAACCTTTCATCAATCACGACCTGATGTCCCCTCTTAGATTTAGTTATATTCTAGTCCTCACCGTTTTCTTCAGCGGCTGCACTCGCCTCCCCATGCCTGAGCGCAGCCACTTCCCTCTGCCCCTTGATGCAGACATCTCCACATCTCCATCAGGTAAATACGGTTCCACCTTCATCTCTACCAACGCCAACGAACCCAACAGCTTCAACCCCTTAGTCATCGAGGACGCTGCCAGTGCCGAACTATCCGACCTCATGCTCAGTGCCCTCACCACGTCCGACCCCATCACCCAAGAAGTCATTCCCGCCCTAGCCAAATTCTGGGAGATTTCTCCCGACCGTAAACAATACACCTTTCACCTCCGCCATGGCCTCCTCTGGAGTGACGGACAATCCCTCACCGCAGACGACGTTATCTTCACCTTTGACGCCATCATGGCCACCACGCCTGATCCTAAAACCGGCCAACCACTTCCCCGCTTTCCTAACCGCTATATCCAACAATTCACTCTGAACGGTAAACCTATTCGTTTTGAAAAAATAGACGACTTCACCGTGCGCTTCACCACGCCGGAACTTTACGCCCCCTTCGTTAACGACATCGGTAGCATCAGCATTTTACCAAAACACCGGCTCCTCAAGTCCTATCAAAATGAAACTTTGATGAAACAGTGGACCTTAGAAACCGCCATCAACCACCCCAAAGAACTTATCTCCAGTGGTCCCTTCCAATTATTAAACTATCGTCCCGGCGACCGCCTCATCCTTACCCCTAACCCACATTATTGGCGTGCCGATCAACAAGGGCAACGCCTTCCCTACATTAATCTCTACGTCGTTAAATTCGTTAAAGATGCCAATGCCGAGCTCGTCAACTTCGCCACTGGCCAAACCGAAAGCTCTAACATCCCCGCCGCTGATGTCGGCTGGGTTCATCGTGGTGAAAAAACTTACGACTACACCATTCACGATCGCGGTCCCGCTAGCAGTATCGGATTTATTTGGTTGAACCAACACCCCGGAAAAGATGCAAATGGGAAACCCTACGTTGAACCCTATAAACTAAAATGGTTCCAAGATCGCCGCTTCCGCCAAGCGCTCTCCTATGCCTTTGACCGCGAGGGCATCATCCAAAGCGTTTACTTTGGTCGAGCTACCCCACTGCACAGCATTATCAGTGAAGCCAATATCCGCTGGCACAACCCAAATACTCCACGATTTAACTTTGACCGCCCCCGCGCTAAAGCTCTCCTACAAGAAGCGGGATTCACCCTTAAAAATGATCGACTCCTCTACGACCAAGATGGTAACCAAGTCTCCTTTGAAATACTCATGCCCCAAAGCAGCACCACTGCTCCCCAGATCATTAGCAGCTTTAAGGAAGATCTTCTCGAACTCGGAATTACTATTAAAATTTCTCCCATCGACTTTGGTACCCAAATTGCCCGCACAAGTCAGAGCTATAACTATGAGGCCGCAATCATGGGTTTTACCGGCGGCGGCGATCCCTCTGGAGGTAAAGTCATCTACCTAAGCTCTGGCCGTATGCACCTCTGGTATCCCAACCAACCCACCCCCGCCACGCCTTGGGAAAAACGTGTGGACGACTTAATGGCTCTACAAGAAAAAGAATTTGACCACGCCAAACGCAAAACCTACATAGACGAGATACAAACTATCTTTGCCGAAGAACGCCCCCTCATTTTCCTCGTAACTCCTAACACCTATGTCGGATTAAAAAATAAATGGAAAAATATTCTCAAAAATAACCAAGGCTACCTCACTTTCCGCATTGAAGAAATCTGGGCCGATGAGGTGACACCGTGACTTCCTACATACTCCGCCGCCTCTGCGTTAGCATCCCCATGCTGCTCGTCATCTCGCTTCTCGTGTTTTTCCTCATGGATCTAGCGCCTGGTGATTTTCTTGATACCGCTCGCGCCCAACGCGACATTTCCCCAGAAGTCATTAAAAAATTAGAGGTTGAATACGGACTTAACCAGCCTTGGCTACTTCAATACGGCCACTGGCTTAAAAAAGCTGTCTTCCTTGATTTTGGCTACTCCTGGACTTACAAAGTCAACGTCACCGAACTCCTCCAACAACGAGTCCCTGCTACCCTAGGACTAGCCCTCAGCTCCCTCCTCCTTGCTTGGGTTGTCGCCCTGCCCTTAGGCGTCCTAGCGGCCATCTACAAAGGTTCCATCTTTGACCGTGTCTCTGCCGGCTTAGCCTATGCGGCCATTTCCCTACCAGAATTCTTCGTCGCCCTTCTCGCCCTTTTCTTTGCCGCATCCACAGGCCTCTTTCCCGTCGGTGGACTCACCTCTATAACCTCTCAATTCCTTCCCTTTCCCGCCCAGGTGGCCGACTATATTTGGCATTTAATTCTTCCAACTTTAGTCCTCGGCCTCGGCGGCGTGGCCGGCACCATGCGCATCATGCGCGGAACCTTTCTCGACAGCATCCGCGCTGAATACATCACCACCGCCCGCGCTAAGGGCTTGAGCGAATTCGTCGTCATGTTTAAACACGCTCTGCGTAACGCCATCAACCCCTTCATCACCTCCCTTGGCTTCGCTTTTTCTGGTCTCCTCAGCGGCGCACTCATGGTAGAAAATATCTTTAACTACCCTGGCCTTGGTCAACTGACCTACCAAGCCTTCTTAAAACAAGACCAATACCTCGTCCTAGCTAGTGTCGTACTCGGTGCGGCCATGCTCATTCTCGGAAACCTCTTGGCCGACCTCCTCCTCGCCACCTCCGATCCACGCATACGCCTAGAACGAAGTGCCCGCTACTCTAAACAAAACATCCTTGCCATCCTCGGCTCCATCCTCGGTGCGGTTTTACTCTGCTACCTCCTCAGCTTGCTTCCATGGACGAGTAAAGCCTTTTGGCAGAATCTTAAAGTTTTCGGAATTATCCTAATGCTCAGCGGCGGAATTTTTGTTCTCTGGACTGGCCTACCCCGTGCTGCGCCGCATCCTCCCGAAGCTCCTCAAAAATCCTCTCGGTGCCTCTGCCCTCCTCTTCCTCCTCCTACTATATGCCGTAGCCCTTCTTGCCCCCTTCCTTGCGCCCTACGCCTCTTCCAATCAGAGCCTATCCAATAACTATCACCCGCCCACTAAAGTTATTTGGAAGGATGGAAAAATCCAAGTTCAACTCTACACTAACATTGATCGAACCATTGCTAATTATCAGCCACTATTAAATTCTACCGCACCCGTTGAATTCTTTGTTCAAGGAGAACCTTATAAATGGCTAGGCCTCATCCCCTCCACCACCCGCCTCTTTGGTGTGGCCGCTCCGAACCGCATCTACCTCTTGGGGAGCGATTCCACCGGACGAGATATTTTTTCCCGCCTGCTCGACGGCTCCCGCGTCTCCCTCAGTCTAGGCCTCATCGGCGTCACCATCACCATGACCCTCGGCTTTATCATCGGCGGCCTCTCTGGTTACCTCGGCGGAGTTTTCGATACCATCGCCATGCGCAGCACCGAGATCATCATGTCCATCCCCGGTCTCTACCTCCTCATCGCCATGCGCTCAGCCTTATCCCCTTACTTTGACTCAGCTGAGATGTTCATGCTCATCGTCATCGTCCTAAGCTTCATCGGCTGGACAGGCACAGCCCGCGTCATCCGTGGCATGACCCTTTCCCTGCGCCAACGCCCCTTCATCCTAGCCGCCGAAGCCATGGGCCAATCCCGCAAAAAAATCCTCCTCAACCACGTCTTACCAAACATCGCTAGCTATCTCGTCATCAGCGCCACCTTAAGTATTCCCGGCTATATTCTTGGCGAAGCCTCCCTCAGCTTCCTCGGACTGGGCATCCAAGAACCTGCCGCTTCTTGGGGTCTCATGTTGGCTCAAGCCCAAGAAATGAAAGTCCTCATGCTCGGCTTCACTTGGCTTTTCCTTCCTGGCCTCTTGATTTTCTTCGTAGTCATCGCCTTTAACATTTTAGGCGATGAATTGCGTGACATTATCGACCCTAAATTCCGCACTGAAACAAACTCATGAGCACCCTTCTCTCCATTAAAAATCTCACTATCACCTTTCAAGGCCATGAAGAACTACTCACCGCCGTTGACTCCATCAGCTTCGATCTAAAAAAGGGAGAGACCCTAGCCATCGTCGGCGAAAGCGGTAGTGGTAAAAGCGTCACCGCCCTAGCCCTCACCAAACTCCTCCCCTCACCACCTTCCTGTTTAGTCACCGGAACCATCATGCTAGAAGGCCAAGACATCCTACAACTCCACGGTGAACCTCTCCGTAAAATTCGAGGAAAACGCATCGCCTACATTTTTCAAGAACCCTCCACCTCCCTGAATCCCGTCTTTAGCATCAGCTACCAAATCGCTGAAGCCTTAAAACTTCACCGCCCCGAAATCACCAACCGCAACGCCGAAATCATTCGCCTCCTCGACCTCGTTGGCATACGCCAGCCAGAGAAACGCCTGCATGACTATCCTCACCAACTCAGTGGCGGTATGCAACAACGTGTCATGATTGCCATGGCACTAGCCTGCCAGCCCGACATTCTCGTCGCAGACGAACCCACCACAGCGCTCGACGTAACCATCCAAGCTCAGATCATGGCTTTGCTTAAGGAGCTTAAAGAGAAGCTCTCCATGTCCATCATCATCATCACCCATAACTTCGGCATCGTCCACGGCTTCGCCGACCACGTCCTCGTTATGTATAAAGGAAAAATTGTTGAACAAGGCACCACCGCCGCCGTCCTAGGCCAACCACAGCACCCCTACACCCAAGCTCTCATCAACTGCATCCCCCGCCTAGGACAAAAGAAAAATCGCTTAACCACCATCGACTACTCTAAAATTGCGTAAGATAATTTACCACTGGCCAGTGGTGAAGCCCATTAACTCCCTTCCACTAAAACAATTCAGATTTAAAGGAAAGTAGACTTGGGACAATACAGTTTTTAGCTAATTGCTGGTCGGTCATTCACTCAATTTTCAAGAGCTGACTCGATTAATGTGTGCAATGTGGTAGACTGATCCCATTGAAAAGCCCGACTATCATGAACCTATTTCGTTATGTCAATATTAAATGGCTGACCCCTCTCCCAAGCTCTCATCAACTGCATCCCCCGCCTAGGACAAAAGAAAAATCGCTTAACCACCATCGACTACTCTAAAATTGCGTAAGATAATTCACCACTGGCCAGTGGTGAAGCCCATTAACTCCCTTCCACTAAAACAATTCAGATTTAAAGGAAAGTAGACTTGGGACAATACAGTTTTTTTAGCTAATTGCTGGCCGGTCACTCACTCTATTTTCAAAAGCTGACTCGATTAACGTGTGCAATGTGGTAGACTGATCCCATTGAAAAGCCCGACTATCATGAACCTATTTCGTTATGTCAATATTAAATGGCTGACCCCTCTCCTCAAACCCTATCTACGCCTTTTTCATTGAGGACGATGATTTGAGCACCGCCTTCGCTCCCGAACGCGCCGAAATCGCCCAGCCTCAGCAGACACTCATCACCGAGTTCGCCAAGGACGGCAGGAACACCTAAGGCACCTTCAGCCTGTGGCACCAGCCCGCCGATCCCACTCCCGGCTTGAAGCAGGCCATTGAGGCCATCAAGTTTGAAGTAACAGTAAACGCTAGGAAACTCATTTGCCGCCCAACGATGCTGAAAGGCCATGTTTAACTTTACTTAACAACCGCTTTTGCGTTACTCTCTTTGCATGGCTGAAAAATCAAAGATTGAATGGACAGACGCCACCTGGAACCCCGTTCGTGGCTGCACCAAGGTCAGTGCAGGCTGCGCCCATTGCTATGCAGAGACGTTCGCCGAGCGTTGGCGTGGCATCAAAGGACACCCCTTTGAATTTGGTTTCGATCTCCGTCTCGTGCCAGAGAAGCTTGCCGATCCACTCAAGTGGTCCACCCCACGCCGTATCTTCGTCAACTCGATGAGCGACATGTTTCACGAAGACATTCCTGAAGACTACATCGCCAAGGTGGCCGCCGTTATGCGCATCGCTGACTGGCATACCTATCAAGTCCTCACCAAGCGCCCCGCTCGTCTTGAGAAGCTGCTCAAAGGACGCCTCAGCGAAGCCGCCGCAGCCTCGCATATCTGGTGGGGCGTCACCGTCGAAAATCGGAAACACGGCCTGCCTCGCATAGACGCACTACGCCGCACCGGAGCAGCCATGAAGTTCCTCTCCATCGAGCCCCTCCTCGAAGATCTCGGCCCGCTCGACCTCACAGGCATCGACTGGGTCATTGTCGGCGGCGAGAGCGGTCCAGGTGCCCGACCGCTCAAATCCGAATGGGTCATCTCCATTCAGCAGCAGTGCGAGGCCAAAGCCATTCCGTTCTTTTTTAAACAATGGGGCGGCGTGCAGAAGAGTCGCTTTGGGCGCGAGTTGAATGGGCGAACCTACAGCGAGTTTCCGAAGACCTCTCGCCGTCCGCTACGCACACCCGAAGACCGTCGGCACGCACTCGCGATGGCCCAATCACAGCTCGAAACGATGTAGGCCGTCACCGCCATGCCCTCCGAAGAAATCGAACACAAGCCCTACTCCGAGGGCACTTTGGTCAAGCTCGACATCTTCAAACTCTACACACGCGCATGGCTGCCCGTTTTCACTGCCCGACCTGACCCGCATTGGAAGAGACTTCACTTGTTTGATTTCTTCGCCGGTGAAGGCCGCGATTGTGAAGGCACCTCTGGCAGTCCCACGCTGATCCTTCAGGAGATCAAAGACCGCTCGGGTGAAATCTGTCGCAAAGGGTTATCAGTCACTCTTACAGCCTGCGATCTCAAAGCCGACAAAATCGCGTCGCTCAAACACTACCTCGAGACGAAACACGGCATCCCGAAATGGCTCACGTTTGACCCCAGACCAGGGGTATTTGACAAGACCTTCGTTCATTACCTCCCGATCCTGCGCGATCCCAACACAGCGTGCCTAGCTTTCCTTGATCAGTATGGCTTCAAGGAGGTGGGTGCCAATGTCTTCGCCAAGCTGACGACCTGTCCCACCACGGACATCCTGTTTTTCATCAGCACACAGCATCTCCACCGCTTCGCCGATCATCCCACCATTCGGAAATACATGGCTCTAGAACGCGCTGGTGATCACTACCATGCCCATCGCGTCATTCTGGAGTGGTATCGTTCCCAAATCCCTAAGGGCACAGAATATTACCTCGCACCCTTCTCATTTCGCAAAGGCGGGAACATCTACAGCCTCATATTTGGCAGCGGCCACCCCCGAGGCATGGAGCAGTTCCTCAGCGTCGCTTGGCAGAAAGACAAGCTCAACGGTGAAGCCGATTACGACCTTAACCGCGAAGACTTCCGCGACATCGAGCCTTATTTGCCGATGCTGGACATGTTCGCCAAAACCAGGAAGAAACAAATCTTTGAGGCTGCCTTTGAGAAAGCGATCCGAGAACAGCAACTCACCACGGAAACTGCACTCTACCTCTTTTGTTTGGAAAGCGGCATGTTACCGAGCCACGCATCCCCCGTGCTGAGCAAACTAAAGAAAGAGGGCGTAATCAAGTGTACTTTCGTTTCGCCGAGCAGAGAAAGCTTGAAGAAGCCACGCCCTTTTAATCCACGCTGCCCATCGTAATCAGGGATTCGCCAACCCTAAGTTTTGTTGTTGGAGGTCAAACTTTCGCTGAAAACCGCCCAAACCGCCCATACACCCGCAAATCTGCGAAGGCTAAGCCCAAAGTAGTGCTGCGCTTCAGCGCGCACGCCCACCATCAATGAAAGGATTCACGACCGGTCACCCCTGGATAAAGGGGTCAGCCATTTAATATTGACATCCTTGTAATGCTTTCCATGCTCTGCTGCAGTTTGCCGTCTCTTTCGAGGCTTCGCCGCATTTCACTCGCAAGCCGGCATGTTCCCGACCGCGTTCCCGTGCTCAACTGTTCGCTGATCCAATCCAGCCTCATTGTTGTTTCGCCTTGGATCATGGCCGCAAGTAGACCTTTCCTCCAATCCCCCTTGCGG
>JAWXBW010000056.1:0-31656 GCA_034440395.1 Blastochloris sp.
ACAAACCGTAAACTAAAAAAGGCGACCCTTGATGGATCGCCTTTTTCGATTTCGAGTTTTAAGGTCGAAGTTTATTTAGCCAAGGAGGCTTGAGCTGCCGCTAAACGCGCCACAGGCACACGGAACGGGGAACAACTGACGTAGTTCAATCCTAGCTTATGACAGAATTTAACCGAGTCAGGATCTCCACCGTGCTCACCACAGATGCCGAGCTTAATGCCAGGGCGAGCCTTGCGGCCTTTCACAATGGCGATTTCCATCAGTTGTCCCACGCCGGATTGATCAATCGTGGCGAAGGGATTTCTCTTCATGATGTCAGATTCTTGGTAAGCAGGAAGGAAGCTGCCCGAATCGTCGCGGCTCATGCCGAGTGCGGTTTGGGTCAGGTCATTCGTGCCAAAGCTAAAGAACTCAGCCGTTTCCGCAATCTCGTCGGCGGTGAGAGCACCGCGAGGGACTTCGATCATGGTTCCGACTAAGTAGTTAATTTTAACTCCTTTTTCTTTTTGCACGGCCTTAGCGACTTCATGGACAACGGCGACTTGGAGGTCGAGTTCTTTCTTGAACCCAACGAGAGGGATCATGATTTCAGGTTTGGTCTTAATACCTTCCTTTTGAGCATCGGCGGCGGCTTCAAAGACGGCGCGGGCTTGCATACGGGTGATTTCGGGGTAACGAATACCTAGACGGCAGCCACGGAAGCCAAGCATAGGGTTAAACTCATGGAGCTCATGAACACGAGCCATGATTTTTTCCACGGGGATATTTAACTTATTAGCCAAATCGAGCTGCTGTTCTTTGCTATGGGGTAGGAATTCATGCAAGGGTGGATCAAGGAAACGAATCGTAGCGGGGTAACCTTTAAGCTCTTTAAAGATGCCGTAGAAATCGCTCCGTTGATACGGGAGAAGTTTCGCAAGGGCAGCTTCACGGGCCTCGAGGTTTTCGGCCAAGATCATGGCGCGCATGGCATCAATACGGTCTCCTTCAAAGAACATGTGTTCTGTGCGAGTCAGGCCGATTCCGGTGGCTCCGAAGGCAAGAGCGTTGCGAACTTGCTCTGGGGAGTCAGCATTGGTGCGGACTTCCATGGTGGTGGCTTTGGCACACCAGAGCATGAGCTGTTCGTAGTTCTTGTATTTTTCCGTGGCTTGCGCTTGTTTGTCGTTGTCGATGAGGCCAGCCACGATTTCGGACGGAGCCGTTTTAATTTGACCAGCGTAAACGGTTCCAGCAGTTCCATCGATGGAGAGGAAATCTCCTTCGTTGTAGGTCTGGCCATCTACTTTGACGGTTTTTTTGTCATAGCTGATTTCTAGAGCAGCGGCACCGCAGACGCAGACTTTACCCATCTGACGAGCCACAAGGGCGGCGTGGGAGGAGACACCACCGCGAGCGGTGAGAATCCCTTCCGCAGCGATCATGCCGCGTAAATCTTCGGGGGAAGTTTCGATGCGGACGAGGAGAACTTTTTCACCACGTTCCGCGGCGATGACGGCACGGTCGGCGTTGAGGTAGATCTTGCCCGTAGCAGCACCAGGACCGGCGGGTAGGCCAGTGGCGATGATCTTGGAATTTTTAACATCATTTAAGTCGAAGATGGGAGCTAGAAGTTGTTCGAGCTGATCGGCTGGGTTGCGTTGAATGGCAGTTTGCCAGTCGATGAGTTTTTCCTTCACCATGTCGATGGAGAATTTTAAGGCGGCGGCGGCAGTGCGCTTACCGTTACGAGTTTGCAGCATGAAGAGTTGACCTTCTTGGATGGTAAACTCGACGTCTTGCACGTCTTTAAAATGTTTTTCCAGAATGCCACGAACCTTGAGCAGCTCCGCATAGGATTCAGGCATAACGTCTTTAAGTTTAAGGACGGGTTCAGGGGTACGAACTCCAGCGACAACGTCTTCGCCTTGGGCATTGATGAGGAATTCCCCGTAGAATTCATTCACACCGTTAGCGGGATTGCGGGTGAAGGCGACGCCGGATCCCGAAGTTTCGCCCGTGTTTCCGTAAACCATGGCTTGCACGTTGACGGCCGTGCCCCATTCCGTGGGAATGTTATACTTACGACGATAGACCGTGGCGCGGTCATTCATCCAGGAACCGAAGACGGCACCAGAAGCACCGAGAAGCTGATCCCAAGGGCTGTTCGGGAATACTTTGCCTGTGCGCTCGAGCACGAGTGCCTTAAAGCGTTTGACGAGCTCTTGTTGATCTTCAGGTGTCAAGTCGCTGTCGACGATGTCGCGGTGATAGGTCTGATGTTTATATTCTTCGATAACAGTTTCAAAGGGCTCATGGTCTTCACCTTCACGTTTTTGAACGCCGAGAACGACATCCCCATACATCTGAATAAAGCGACGGTAACAATCCCAAGCGAAACGGGCGTTGTTCGTTGCTTTAGCGAGGGCTAAGACGGATTGATCATTGAGACCGAGGTTGAGGATCGTGTCCATCATGCCAGGCATGGAGTCACGTGCTCCTGAGCGCACAGCGACAAGGAGGGGCATGCCGGTGACGCTACCGAACTTCGTGCCCATAATTTTTTCCATATTAAGAACACCGGCCTCAATTTGGCTACGGAGTTGTTTAGGATACGTGCGTTTGTTGGCGTAAAAATAAGTGCAGACGTCTGTCGTAATGGTGAAACCAGGAGGCACGGGAAGGCCGATGCGTGTCATCTCGGCTAAGTTAGCACCCTTACCACCGAGCAAGGGTTTCATGCTGCCGTTACCGTCAGCTTTTTTGGCACCCCACGTGTAAACGTATTTATCTTTTTTGAAAACTACGGGCTGTGCTGTCTTGGCAGGCGTAGCGGCAACGGCTTTATCTTTAATCTTAGTCTTGGCAGACTTACCAGATTTAGCGGACTTGCTAGCCTTACTGGGCTTGCTCATTTTAGCCTTAGCGGAGTTTTTCTTAGAGGGTTTCGAGCCTTTATTTTTCTTGGATTTATTTTTCTTGGACATAAGGGTTGGGTTAATTGTAGGACTGTTTGAAAGAGGCTAGAATTAAAGAGATTCGGCCAGAATTAGGCAAGCAGATATACGGTGGAGAGGGCTAGAAAATTTTTGCGGTAGTGCCATACGTGCACCACGGTAAACCACAGAACCCATAGCAAAATTGAGGGAAATCGGCTTCTAACAAGCATCCATGCACCCAATAAACTCTTAACCAAGTCCGCATTCACGATCTCCATAACAATGAGAAGCTTCGCTGATATCTCGTTCCGCCTCATCTCCAATAGCGATAGGAAAACTCACAACGAGAAGACTATCCTCTGCTTTGCTACTTCCCATAAAGTTCCTTGGCTCGGGTTGGCGTCCAGAGCATCTAGTCTTGCGTCTAAAATAGAGGTTTGCTCAACAGTAAGTGCATAGGCCTCGGCATCCTCTGCGATGCTGTCCCACAAATCTTCTACAAGTTGAATTCTCTCAGAAACGGGTAGTTCCCGAAGTTCATGGATTCTGGCTGTCATGCAAATTAACTATAGTTGAGATGAAAATTTACAAATCTTTCCCATGCTTAAAATCCTATAAGGGGACATGGAGTTTACGCGCCTGCTTTCTTTGCCTTTTCAACAGCAAACACAGGACAAATGTAAACGAAATGATAGATCTGCTTTACGGCTTAACCCTCGCGTGCATCAACTACTTGATTGCTTAGCGTGCGGGCTCTTTGGCTTAAAATGGTAGCTAAACCGAAAAGGAGAAGATTGCCAGCCACAGGATTATCCGTGACAAAACCAGTTATGGCAGTGCGGTCAATGACCCAAACCTGGCAAAACTCTAACGCGCGAATGCTAGCGCTGGCTGGACCTACATCAAATAAAGCGATCTCCCCGATGCTCTCGCCAGCTTTGATTAAACCCATCACTAAATCGTCTTGCATGCCCATGCGGCGCACTTCAAGTTTACCTGAGATGACGAGGAAAACTTGGTTTTGATCCTCACCTTGTCGAATCATGTCGTGATCGGGCTGAATGCCTAGAAACTCCCCATAACTGGCCAGTAAGTTGCGGTCGTCTTCTGCTAAGTTAGCCACCCAGCCCACGGCTGGTAAAGTAGGGCGATCAAAAGTGGTGCTCATTTAAGTCACGGTAGGCGAAGCTAAGGTGCATGGCAAGATTTTGTGTGGATGAAGTATGGGATGAGTTAGGAGTTTAAATCGATGGCTTAGAGTTGTCCACAGCCGCAGCAAGCCGGGTCCTGCCGATGGCGGGATCACGCGGAGGGGGACGGAGTAAAGGCGGAGTGGGAATGTTGGGACATTGGCAAACAAGAGGAGAGTTTTTACCACGAATACCACGGATAAGGGGCAGATTAGAAAACGGAAGAGACCTTTCTTCTTTCCTCATCCATATCCGTATTATCCGCGCTATCCCCTTCCCGCAAGCGGGACGGGCGGAGCCGTGGTTAAAATGCTGGGTCTTTGCTCGGTCTTCCTGCCGCTTAGCTGGGCAGAATTGTGTTAATTGTTAACGATCAAGCCTCTACCTGATGCTTAGATCCAAGGACTGACCCCAGGTTCCTTTACGGAGTAAAACGGAGATGGGGAATAGGATGGGGAAAAGTGTAAAACCTTGGACGAGGTAAGCTTTTATTATACAGAGAATATAAGAAAAATTAAAAGTCTCACCTGCTGCCCCCTCTGCGTCTCTGCGTGAGAAAATCTGGGTTTTCTGGGTGGGCTTTTTTAAACAAAAAACCCAATCAGCGGTTAGGCTAATCGGGGATTTTGTGCAGAGAGACTGTTTTGTTTCGGAGAAACTTAAACGCTGCTGCGTTTCGAACGCATCCGCAAGAAAACCAAACTTCCCAATCCTAAAGCTAGTAACGCATAGGTTGAAGGCTCGGGGATGGCTTCAAGGCTATCAAATGTAAAGTTTACAGGCAAACTAGCAGTCCCGTTGCCAGTATATTGAAATCCTCCGATATCGTTGAAGCTAAGTGTTTCACTTACAAAAGTTAAGACTACTGTTGTAGAAGAATTAAGCACAAAACTGTTAAGATTTCCAGAGTAAGTCCTACTGTGAGTCAAAGCAGCGTTGAATAAGTCAACAGAAAAGTTCGTCGCAGCGTTCGTCATGTCGGACAGTGTGCCTGTGAGCTGTATAGTATTTAAGCCTGCTATATTTATAGTAGCAAATGTTCCCGCAAATATTTGAGTGCTATCTGTTCCAGCAACGCTCGTGTTTAGTGCAGCCTGTGTTGTAGTTGTGAAATTCGTAGTAAGGTTATCTATCGTAAAAGCAGACGCTGGTGCTTCTGCTGTTGAACCGAATCCTGTAATCAAAATGGCTTTAGCAGATTGATTACCACCCAATAAATATGTAGCAAGAGTCAGACTCAATAATAGGATTTTTTTCATAAAGTTTTATATGATTAGTCAAGACCGTAGGGTAGTGCCTGAGCAATGATGGAAGTTCCTGTTTGAACGCCGCGTTGATTTAAAATGACATTAGCACCTGCTGACATAATTTGAGTATTACTTATGGGGCTGCCTAACGCTTGCCTTCTCCAATTAGTTCCATCGAACCAGTAGATCCTGTTTTGACCAGATATTGTGAGTTGAACAGTATCTGCTGAAGCAACAGCAATGTTTGAGGTCCAGTTGGGCGTATTTTGAATACCAGAAGCCAGCAAGGTCATATCAGTTGGCCAGCCCTGAGCTAAATAAGTGGCTCCAGAATTCATAACCACAGACTTCCTATCCGTCGCTGGAACTCTGCCCAGTGCTGTCAGTACAATGCTTGTATTGCCTAATCTACTGAAAATAACTCCTGCATCAGGCCTCACTGCAACATTGGTGGCATCTGGATTACCTAATGATGCCCGAGTCCAACGAACTAAACTAGAACTGAAATAGTATGAAAATGAAGCACCATTAACACTGATAATTAAGTTATCTCCGTTAGCGGCCGAAGTTCCTGCAACTATCCCTCTTGAAGCAGGTGTTCCAAACAAACTAGAAATAGTATCGCAAGGAATTAGCTGATAGGTATCGCCACTTGCACCTACAGTAATTCCGAGAGTAGTCAGGTTAGTATTTATGGATTCAGTGGAATCAATCGTAACCGTAGTAGCTGTGCTAGCGGTAGCAGTAGAAAGCAGAAATGTTCTGCCAGTTGCCGTTCCACTTGTGATCCTCAAGACATAAGGCGTAGCAGCGGTAGATAGCTGTCCAGGGGTCCAACTTGCTGCACTATTCGTAATAGTCGTTGCGGTAACGCCTGTAATTCTACCGCTTACCTGACCAGCAACGTTGGCAACTTCTAAAAGCGGAAACGATATTGGCGTGCTAGATTTAGTTGTGCCAGTTCCCGCCGCAATGGTAACGGTCACATAGCCTTCAGGCACGGTGGCGACTTGGGCAATGGAGGTGTGGGAGCCTAGGGCGAGAGCGGCGAGCGTAGCTAAAATCCAGGTTTTATTCATATCGGTATCCTTGATTGTTTCTTTTTTTAGTCCCAAAACTGTGCCTTGAACACAATTCTGTTTCCATTTATTGGATGACATTAATAGAAAACGCTTTTAGTTACAAGTACTATTTAAGGAGTTATTGACAGCCTGAGGGTCAAGCAAGACGGGGGTCCCGCCGATGGCGGGACCACGCCGAGGGGTACGGAGTAATTCGGAGGGGGGAAGACGGGATAACGTAGAAAAATTTTTCCTTCTTCTCCTCCATCCGTGTTATCCGTGCTATCCGTGGTTAATACTCTGGTTCTTTTCCTTGGTCTTGGTGATTTACCGTGTCTCAGCTTTTCAGCTTTCTCGCCTAGGTCGTTATTTGTGCGATTTTTTTCATGAAATCAGGTAACGATGTTACTTGGGTGTTTTCATTTAAAGGGAAACTTTCCTGACCAGGATAAATCACCCAGCGCTGGGTGGCACGGATGTCCTCACTGCCTAAATAAAATCCTTTGGAGGGGCTCGGGGCCAGGCTTCGCTTAATTTCTATGGCGTAACGATCTTGCGAAGATATTTCCAGAACTAAATCAATCTCCGCTCCGGCGGATGTGCGGTAAAAACTTGCAGCGATACGTTCGGGGAGAATAGAAAGTATGTTTTCGATCACAAAGCCTTCCCAAGACGTTCCCACTGTAGGATGACCCAGAAGCTCTTCCAAGGTCTTAAGTCCCAAGAGGGCATGAAGAAGACCCGTATCACGCAGATATACTTTAGGGGATTTTATTAGACGTTTACCGTTATTCTGATGCCATGGTTGCAGTCGGCGAACGAGGAAAAGATCGACAAATAAATCCAGATAAGATGCTACCGTTTTTCCGTGAACTCCCAGAGATTGCGCTAGGGGGGCGGCATTATGCAGGCCTCCGTGGCGGTGGGCCAACATGGTCCAAAAGCGACGCAGCGTTTCAGCAGGGATGCGGGAACCGAATTGGGGAATGTCCCGCTCAAGATACGTGCGAATAAAGTCACGGCGCCAGGTGAAACTGGAGTTATCTGTGCGGGAGTCAAGGCTGTGAGGAAACCCTCCACGCAGCCAGAGGGAATTACTGTTTTCTGCCCCTACCTCCTGCACATTCAGGGCGGCCAATTCCAGAAAACTAATACGCCCGGCGAGGGACTCACTGGATTGTCTTAGAAGTTCGAGCGAGGCAGAGCCAAGGATTAAAAAACGTCCTTTTTTCTTGTTTTGCCGCATCTGATCGACTCGGGATCGGAGCACTTTAAATAACTCCGGCTTACGTTGAATCTCGTCTAGGATAACGCAGCTATCTTCATGTAGAGAAAAATACCATTCAGGATCGGACAATTTAATTAAATCAGACTCTAATTCCAGATCAAGATATTGGGAAGAGATCCCCTGTTGGAGAGCATGGGCAAGCGTGGTCTTTCCGATTTGGCGCGGACCGAGTAAAGCCACGACAGGATTGTCTTTTAACCGCTCTTTTAAGATGGGTAGAAGTTGGCGTGGATACATACCTTGTATTTATGGAGTCTAGTTTCATAAATGCAAGGTAAATTGAAGCTTACTCATGGAGCGCGGAGGAGGAGATGTTGGAACACTAGCAAGCAAGAGGGGGTCCCGCCGATGGCGGGACCATGCCGAGGGGGACGGAGTAAGGCGGATTAGGGGCAAACCGGGATAACGGGAAAAATTTTCTTTCTTCTTCTCCATCCGTGTTATCCGTGATATCCGTGGTTAATACTCTGGTTTTTCATGGTCTTGGTGATTTGCCGTGTCTCAGCTTTTCAGCACCGTGTTTCCAATTGCCCCAACCCTCCTGCCCCCCTGTGTCTCTGTGTGAGAAATTCTGGGTTTTCCTCTGTGGATCCTGCGATCAAGACGGGGTCCCGCCGATGGCGGGATAACGGGGAAAAAAAATTTCTTTCTTCTCCTCCATCCGTGTTATCCGTGATATCCGTGGTTAATACTCTGGTTTTTCATGGTCTTGGTGATTTGCCGTGTCTCAGCTTTTCATGGTAGCGGCTTGACTCCGTTTGTTTTATGTAAGACAGTAAGACATGGTTACCACTCTATCTAGTAAGGGCCAGATTGTTTTACCTAAGCAAATCAGAAGTCGCCTCCATTTGCGCATAGGCACTACCTTTACCTGCACGGTCAGGGGAGACTCCATTGTGTTGGTGTCGCAGGAAGCAGGGATCAAGCTGCCCCGTTTAGTGAAAGATCCTCGAACAGGCTTGATTCTGACCAAGTCCTCTGAAAATCGAAAAGTCACGAGCGCAGACGTGCGTCAGGCTTTAGCAGAATTCCCATGAACTATTTACTGGATGTCAATATGTTGGTTGCGTTGGGTCATACGGGACACAGTTTACACAAGAAGGCTCTAGGCTGGTATGCGAAATCGATGAAAACTGCGCCCTGTATTTATACGTGTTCCATTACGGAACTAGGTTTCGTGCGTGTATCGGTCATGTGTGGTTTACAGCCTGATGTGGCGGCGGCGATGGCGGCTCTGGAGGCAATGAAAGGTTCATCAAGCGTTGAGTTTAAGTTGTTGGCGGATGATCGAGGGGTTAAAGAGATGCCTGCCTTTGTAAAATCAGCACAGAAGCTAACGGATGGACATCTGTTGGAGCTGGCCATGTGGCATTCCGTAAAATTGGTCACTCTGGATAAAGGGATTCCGGGTGCCTTGTTGATTTAGGCCGGGATTTTTACCACGAAAGTCACGAAAGTCACGAAAGTCACGAAAGCTCTGAACGAAGAAAAGATGTAATTCTGAGGGTTGAGCAAGTAAGGCGGATTAGGACGCAGACGGGATAACGTAGAAAATTTTTTCTTCTCCTCCATCCGTGTTATCCGTGATATCCGTGGTTAATACTCTGGTTCTTTTCCGTGGTCTTTATATTTTGCAATCTCCGCGTCTCAGCACCGTGTTTCCAACTTCCCCCAATCCTCCTGCCCCCCCCTGCGTCTCTTTAGCCTACCCTTCCCGCCAGAGGCGGGAAGGGTGAGAAATTCCCCCCCTTCTACGCTGCCTTCTTATTTTAGGGGTGGTGGGACGGCGTTAGTTTTTTGGGTCAGGCTTTGGAAAAAGGGTCCAATGCTGAATTGGTTCCAGCCCCACTTGAGCCAACGGATCAGAGCGGCTGCTAGCCAGAGTGCCCAAGCGAGCATGAGGAAACGATACCACCAAATAGATACGGTGAAACACGTGGGTTGAGGTAAGAGGGTCTCGGCTCGATCAAGATACCACATGAGGAGTTGGCTGCTGGAGCCGTTTCCTAGGATAAACATTTCCGGGCGGCCTAAGAGCCCCGCATTAACGACCACAACGAAAATGCCCAAAGCCACGAGGGTCAGGACGATGAGCACGACTTGCATGGCGTCATATGCCGCGGCAGGTAGTTTTTGGAAAGAGGCTTGGCCTCTCCAGGACAGGAGAAAGAGCCAACCGATAATGGCGAGGGAGGCGAGTAGGGGAACCTGAGTTAAGCCTATGACGAGCAGCACCCACTCGTGTGGACGCAGAGGTGAGAAGCGGACTTTTCCTAGAACCCAAGCGGCGAGAAGGGAGAAGGCCAGAATAGTCCAAAATCGGACGGCTGGCCCACGTTGCGGGCCATCTGCCCATAGCACCCAACGATTTTCCTGCACGCTCATGGTGGTGGCGATGTTAGCGGAAGGGACGGGAAGGGTGATGGCATCTGCCACGGTATGGAAGCCTAGGTCTTGATTTACTTTCCATTGGACGTTAAGAGATTGGGCGCCGGGGCGGAGCGGGATAATGAGGTTATTCCCATCTTTACGCACGGGGATAGCCACACCTTGGAGGCTAAGATTGGTGATTTGGGCTTCTGCGGGTAGGCCGAGGGCAAAGTCTTCTCCGAGGCTGGATTGGAGGTCAAGGTTGAGTTGTGAGCTACGTTGACGGTTGCCTAGGTTCATTTCGTGCCGGGCACGCTGGACGGTCATGGTGGCACCGCTGAGGGCTTCAGGCCGATTGATGTTGAGGGCTACTTGTTCGCCCGGCCAAGGCCGCCAAAAGGGAATAAGCTGGTTTTCTCCTGCTTTAAAAATGGGGGCTAGGCCCGTGAAGCTGACGTTCCAAACGGGGGAGGCCACGAGGTGCCAACGCTCGACCCAGGTGTCGTCTTTGCCTGTTTGGAGGGTTAACTGTGTAGTGATGGGTAGTTCACTTTGCCACTGGAAGGATGTTTCGAGGGCGCCAAGTCTCACATCAACAAAACCCTCTTTAACGGTGACGTTAGAGCTAAGGACTTTTTCTCCAGGGAGTAGAGGTATGCGAAGGGAAAGAGCTTTACCAGTGGGTGAGAGGCGCTGGACTTGGTTGGTCACTTGCCAAATGAGCCCTAATTCGATTTGTCGGTCTAGGCTGACCAAGCTGCGGTAGTCTTGGCGGTCGTAGGTGGCCTCCCCTGTGGCGGCTTTCTGTTGGCGGACGAAGAAGATCTGGCGTTCGGGAACCCCGTTTGGTTTAAGGCCGCTGACATTCCAGCCTGGGGCGTCGATCGTGACTTTACGCGGGCTAAGGGGGAAGCTCCATTCCCATTCGCTGGCGCTAGGTAGGAGACCTTCGACCCTGACTTGATGAACTCCGGCGGGCAGAACGATCCAGAGGTAGCCGTCGTTACGTTGGAGGACAGCCTCCGGTTTTCCGTTGACGGTGACGGCAAGGGGTGACCAAGAAGGGAGTTGACCGGGTAACGGCACGGCAGTGCGGAGGGCGGTATGGATTTGTAAATCCATGGTAAGGCGCTGTTCCCGCAGGGTGAGGGAAACTTGGGAAATGTCAGCCGCATTAGGGTAGGCATCGGAGGTTTCGAGGAGACGATCACGTAGGGTGTTGAGCATTTGTTGGTCTGGCAATTCAGCGTGAGCACTGGGGCTCGAGAGAAAGAAGATTAGACCTAAAACGAGGAGGCTGAGGGTGCTAGCAGCCTTGTAACCCTTAAAAAGAACTGACTTTATCGATAAACCTCGTAAGTCGAGGAGTAGGGCTGTGAGTGCTAAGAGGAGTGCGATACGGAGGAGGGTAAGAACACGTTCTAGGCTTTGGGGAATGAGAAGGGGTTGGACATGTTGGGTGGCTAAAACGGGGCCGCTCCAACCAAAGCTGACGGTGCGCCAGGTCCATTCTGGCACGCCAGGGCCAGTCTGGATACGGGCGTTAACGTCGTAGAGGAGGTTGGATTCTTTTTTGTTGGCAACCTTATTTTCGTAATCACCCCTAGAGCTGAGTCCTAGGATACTTGCTTTTTTCCGCATTGATTTGTCGTAGGCTTCTGGACTGTCGGGACTGCCTGTTTGTGATTGTTCAACGGAAGATTCCATCGGCGCGGAAGCAGTGGTGGCATTTTGTGAAAAATCTGCGTTAGCTACTAGGTTAGCGTAATTAGCTTCTAACTGAGGGTAAATAGCCTGTTGTAGTTGGGTGGATATAAAAGGAATTAACAGAATGGCGAGAGCGGCCACGGTTAGATATTTACCGACGATGAGGAGATGGCGAGGCCAGCCTTGAGGAATGACGCGGAGCAAAGCTAAGGGAACGAGCAGAACCAGCCAGATGTAGCGCGGTGCCTCTGGTTCATGATAGGCTAGGCCGAAAGCAATGAAGGCAAGAATGGCGGCAGGGATATTCCATAACTGATAAACAGCCAAGGTAAAAATGAGTAAGAGGAAAAGATCCAATAGGCTCCACGCTGTCAGCCAATCACCCTGCACATAGTCCGCTCCAAAGAGGGCGAATAAACGCCAGCCTGGGGGAAGATTAAGTTGGACTTGGACGGAGTCGGCATCGGAACGCCAGCCTGTGGCGGAGAGGTTTTGTGTCAGACCTTGGTTCATGCGGCCTGTGGCTTCTAGCTCTAAGTGACGCTGCCGCAATTCAATCCCGGGGGCACCTGTCTCGGGATTTAAAGTGATGAGTTGCCCTTGACCCTCACTACGAACGGAACCCAGAACCTGATTCTCGGCAACGTCGAGACGCCAGATTTGCTGCATGTTGCCCGTGATACGATCGCGAAAGGTGAGGCCTTGGCCTGATTCATCTAGCCAGAGGGTGCGGGTGATTTTTAAGCCTTCTGGTTTTTGTAAGCCCATACCTCTCATGCGCTCTTCTACTTTAAAGGGGGTGGCATTCTCCCAACTGTAAACGGGTAGGTCTCGCCACCTAGCAGGGAAGGTTGTTTGCGTGACATCGACAGAGGGCAAGCCCATGACTTCGGACAAACGGAAATCAGGCTTGGCTTGAAAGGCGATGAGTTCTTGTGAGGTTAAAGGTTTAGCTCCTTCGGCGTAGCGAAACTCTGTTAAGTTATTTAATCGAAACGACTCAACTTGCAGCAGCCATTTACCGGGGCGCACTTGGACTTTCATCCGGCCTTGGTCATCAACGGCGACAGGTATTGGGCTAGTCACTTGGGAGAGCTGCCAGCCCTCGGGCAGGACGGAGCCTAGGTTTTCCTCACGACTTTTCCCCGCTACACTTAGCTCCACCTCCGTATGCAGGAGCATTGGAATACCATCCTCAATAACACGGTAAACATTGACCGAAAGAAAATCTTTATCCGCTTCCTCTGAGCGCGCTTGTTTAAAGAAAAGGGTGCCTGCAGCGTCCCAAGCCGGGTTTTCTACGGCTTTACCATTTAAGGTTAGGCTTAAGATGCCGATCTCGCGCGGGAGGGAAAGCATCTGTGGCATTTCATCCCAACGGTAGGTTCCGTTAATGCGGTAGGTGCCTGCTTTTAATTTTAAGGAAGGTAGCGCATTGCGCTCCAGCACGGCCACGGGCGCCCCGTTAGCCTGAACGTTTAGAGGCCAGCACTCTTGGCTGCCCGGGAGCGTGATCCAGGTTTCGTGATACACCGTTAAGGCTAACTCGAACCTGCCTGAGCTGGGATTTACTTCTAGAATTAAGCGCGAAGGCCAAAAACCGAGGTGCTGATTGGGATTATTATAAGGAGTGGGGCTCATGCTGGCCTCGTCATTCCATGTCGCCCATGATTGCCAAGCACGCAGCGGTTCAGGGATTTTGGAAAAAGTTGTCTCCTGTGCGTGGAGGGGGGGAGAGATGAGCACTACGAGTAATGCAAGGAAGAGAGTCAGTCTTTTTTTCATAAAAATAGAAGTGTCAAAAAACTACCTAGTCTCAGCCACAAGACAAGCTGCAAGGAGCAGGGAGGGGAAATGAGGATTTCTCACGCAAGCGGCAAAAGAAGAAAGACGGGACCCGCCTGCCCTTCCGCGTGAACAACTCCGCAAACAAGATTGACCTTTTTACTATTTACTGTATTTTATGTAAAAATGAAGTTTCTCTTATTTACTCTTCTTTGGGGCACCTTAGCTCCAGTCACACAAGCAGGGCTCCTCGTCGAGCAGCATGTGACCTTGGTGGAGACTGCGCGCTTGCTCGGACGTAAAGACCTCGCCTACCAAGAAAACTGGCGTCCACCCCAAGAAAGTAAGCCCTGGGTCATGGATTGCTCCAACACAGTGCGTTACCTTTATAAAGTCGTCTTTGGCCTAGACATCCCACGCGTGGCCTCTTCCCAGTATGCAGGATTAAAACAGCGCGGCTTAATCACTTACGCACCTCGTAATCCCAACGGCAGTGTGAATCAAGAAGCACTGGTGTCACAACTGCGCTCAGGCGACCTTCTATTTTGGGAATGGACTTACGACATCCAACGCAGTCCACCTATTACGCACGTCATGATTTACCTAGGCCGCACGGCCGAGGGTCAGCCTAAAATGGTAGGAAGTGCCACCCGTAGCCGAGGCGAAACCACGGATAGCGGCGGAGTTAACATCTATAATTTCAACGCCAATGCCCCCATGGGCGGGGTGCGCGATTTCTGGGGTAACGTGGTGCGCAAAGGTCGCTTCGTAGGATTCGGTCGGGTAATTAATGTTGATCCCAGTAACAACTTCCCACGTTTAGCAGAACTGCCCCGCAAAACACCTTTACCTTACTAAAATGGGCCTATGGAAATTCGTTGCGTTAGCGTGCAGGAGGCGGCGGCCTTTCTGCAATTGACCCAAGGCATCGAACAAGAGCGCAGCCTAACTCTGTATCAGACGGGCGAGGCTATTCAAACCCTCCAACAACAAGAGGAACAAATCAGCTGGCTGCAAGCGTCCCCTAACAGCACCCTTTTAGCCGCTCTCTCTGGGGATCAATGGGTCGGCTACGCCATGGCTCAAGGCGGGGAGTTACGAATCGATCGTCATGCCGCCATCGTGGTGGTGGAAGTAGTGCAGGAGATGCAGCGCAAAGGCGTGGCTACGGCACTGATGCTAGAGCTGGAAGCGTGGGCACTCCGGGTGGGCTTACACCGTCTCGAGCTAACCGTCTTAGCCTCAAACCAAGCAGCGATTGATTTTTATTTTAAAATAGGTTTCGAGCGCGAAGGGGTGAAACGTCAAGCACGCCACATCGGGAATGAATTCGTGGATGAGTGGTTGATGGGGAAACTACTGCTCTAGCTATTGGGGCTTAGGTGGATTGAGCATGTAATCTAGCTCGGCGGATAATTCATCAATACGAACCCGGCCTGTGTAACGGTTGACGATATTCCACTGTGAATCAATGACGAAGGTAGAAGGAATGGCGTCGATCCCCCCAAAGTTTTGATAAAATTCCGCTGGTGCCATCGCAGTGGGATAATTAACCGCAAGCTGAGCGACCATTTTTTTAGCATCTTCCGACGTTGCTTCACCTAGGGCAATTCCGATAAAGCGCACCTTATCTTGATACTTAGTGTGGAGTGCGATGAATTCAGGTATGTCCTTAGTAGAACCAGGAGACCAAGTCGTCCAAAAAATAATAACAACAATCTGGCCTTTCAATGAAGCAGATGAAAGGTCATTACCGGAAAAATCTTGTAACGTAAATTCAGGGGCGGGGGCAGAAGGTAAATTGCGAGTGGGGGCAACTCGTTTTTGCTGACAACCAATAAGGAACACAAGTAGAACGATTAAACTAAACGACATCAAACGCAAAAAATAAGACTTAGCCTGTTTAGCTTCATAACAAGTGCTCAAGGTATATTTTTTAAGGAGAAGCATGGGACTTAGAGTGTGCAGCAAAAATGAGGCTTAAGAGTAACGAACATCTTTACCTGGCTCCATTTCAAAGTGGAACGTGGTTAACAAATCGACATGTGCATCTAGTGTTTGTTGCTTAAATTTGATCCAGATGGCATTATCGTGGGCAATATGTAGCTTGTGCATGTTTTCATAATCCATGGAAAAAAACATGTCGTACGAACTGCTCGTAGCATCGACACGTTTTCCTTGGCGTAATTTAAGGTCGAAGCTGTTATTCGTGGAATCGATATTTTTACCGCAGCGTAGATTTAGAACCTCGGGAATTTTAAGCAGGCGAATGCGTATTTCCACCATGATATCCTCCACCATTTCTGGGGTGATCGTCGATTTTAGTTTTAATAAAGTTATGTGGTGCACCATAGGTAAATCCCAAAGAAGGGTCTATAACAGACGCCAGCAGCCCATGTGTCAAGTTTCCATGCATTTCTGCACGACAGAAAACTCTAGTTCCCCCCTACGCCTAGATCAACACGGGAGAAACGCCCGATGACACTAGACCTGTTTTTTTTCAGAATTTATAAGTTCCTTCTGGACATTCGTGTGGAGACGCAATTCAATCAAGGTGCGCTGCTTAACCATGGAACAAATCTGATAATCCATCAGATAGAAATCCATCACTAACTCAGTAGCTAACACAAAAAAATTTATGGAACTTGTAAAAACAACGAAACCCAATGGCTCTGGCGCCATTCTTTCCGAAGACGTCGAATTTAAAGGCACGCTCTCTTTCAGCTCACGTTTAGAATTAAACGGCCGCTTTGAAGGTGAAATCATCGCAGACGGCCCTCTTGTCATCGGCGACAATGCCGTAGTTAAAGCAGACATCACGAGTGACTCCTCCATTCTGATTCGCGGCAAAGTTCAAGGCAACATCGAGTCTAAAGATAAAGTAGAAGTCGCTAGTAACGCCCAACTTTTTGGAGATGTGCGTTGCCCTAAATTTAGCTTAGCTGAAGGCGCTGTCTTTGTTGGTAAGTCTGATACCTTAGGCGACAAACCTACCACGGACTTCTCAAATATTTTCTCACGCTTAAATAAAATCGTTACTAAGACACCTAAAATTTAAACCCTCTTCTCAAGGCGCGCGTTATTGAGCTTAGTGGTTAATCCGCAGGTTAGTGCCGTCTAGTATTTTTTCACAAAACGTTCGCCCTTTGATAACTTGCCACCTGTAGACCAGCTTATTCCTTTGTAATTAGACCGGAAGCCCTCACTAATGTTACGTGGGGCACTGCCTTTACCATTTTGCACCGTAGTGCTAGTGCTAGAGCTGGCTGTTGTTTTTTCTGTCTTGGCAGCAGGCACTGCGGCAGGTGCGGCGGCGGGCGCAGGGGTGGCGGCGGCGGGCTTACTTGCTCCGCTAGTTTTATTTTCACTCATATCGTTAAAAGGATTATTTTCTTAAGCTTTACCCAAATAACATAGTCACGGTAAAAATCATGCCAAGTCTTTATCTAACTCAAATCCGCAAAGCAATTTTGTCACACTTCTGGCCTTGATTCTTAGAAAGTGAGTCATCTTGACCGCTTACCTTTCACTGAGATTTTATGCGACCAAACAATTATTCTGCTTAGTGTCTTACTCCGAGTAGCTTAGCCGATGCAACCCCAAAGCAAGCCATTTACTAGCAATGGCACGGCTTGTGCGTAAGATACAGTATGGATCTAAAAAACTTTACGGAAAAAGCGCAACAAGCTTTAAGCGATGCTCAGCAACTGGCCGCTAAGCTTGGGCACCAAAGTCAAGATACGGAACATCTTCTTTTATCCTTGCTTCATCAAGAAAAAGGCTTGATTCCGCGCCTCTTGGAAAAGTGCAATATCTCCCCCGATCTTCTCAGCTCCAAGCTGCAGCAGCACCTAGATAAAATTCCCCGCCTCTCTGGCTCTGGCGTGCAGCCAGGTAACGCCTACGTAACACAAAAGCTCAACACCCTTCTGGCTAAAGCTTCCGACGAGGCCAAGCGATTGAAAGATGAGTATGTTAGTGTCGAACATTTGTTACTACCGATGTTTGATGAAGATCCCAAAGTCGGCGTCGGCAAAATCTTTCAAGAACTAGGTTTTCGTAAAGATGATTTCCTAAAAGCTCTTACCGAAGTGCGCGGGAATCAGCGGGTAACCAGCAACAACCCCGAAGCCACCTACGAAGCCTTAGAAAAATATGGGCGTGATCTCACACGCCTAGCACAACAAAACAAGCTCGACCCCGTCATAGGGCGTGACAATGAAATCCGTCGCTGTGTTCAAGTCCTTTCCCGCCGCACCAAAAATAATCCAGTTCTTATCGGTGAACCTGGCGTGGGAAAAACCGCCATCGTCGAAGGCCTAGCTCGCCGCATTGTTGCGGGAGATATTCCAGACAGTTTAAAAAATAAACGCATCGTATCGCTCGACCTCGGCTCCCTCATCGCAGGGGCGAAGTATCGCGGAGAATTTGAAGAACGCCTGAAAGCCGTGCTGCAAGAAATCACCCAAGCCGCTGGCCAAATCATTCTCTTTATTGATGAGATACACACCATGGTTGGGGCGGGTAAAGCCGAAGGAGCCATGGATGCAGGTAATATGTTAAAGCCCATGCTCGCCCGCGGTGAGCTGCATTGTATAGGAGCCACCACGTTAGATGAATATCGTAAATACATCGAAAAAGATGCCGCCTTAGAACGTCGTTTCCAGCCCGTCATGGTCAATGAACCTACGGTCGAAGATACTATCTCGATCTTACGTGGTTTGCGTGAACGCTACGAACTGCACCACGGCGTGCGCATCCAAGACTCCGCCCTTGTCTCCGCCGCTGTGCTCTCACACCGCTACATCTCAGACCGTTTTTTACCAGATAAAGCAATCGACCTTGTGGATGAAGCAGCGGCCAAGCTCCGCACCGAAATTGAGTCCATGCCTGAGGAATTAGAAAAATTAGAACGCCGCGTCATGCAGTTAGAAATTGAGCGCGAAGCCTTAAAGAAAGAATCCGATTCCGCCTCAAAAGATCGTTTGAAGACTTTAGAAAAAGAATTAAATAATCTTAAAGGCCAGCGTGATACCTTAAAGGCACAGTGGCTGACGGAAAAAAGTAGTGTAGAAGAACTGCGCGTCATGCGCGCTGAGCTGGAGCAACTCCGCTACCAAGCTGAAGTGGCTCAACGTAATTTAGAACTTTCTCGCGTCTCCGAACTGAACTACGGATTAATCCCAGCCTTGGAAACGAAACTTAAAAATGCGGAAGATGCACTAGTTCATAAGAATAAGAGCGGTGCGCCACAACTTTTAAAAGAAGAAGTAAATGCGGACGAGATCGCAGAGATCGTCTCACGCTGGACTGGAGTGCCCGTGTCGCGCTTGCTTGAAGGAGAAAAAGATAAGTTACTCCGACTAGATACAATCTTACATGAACGTGTGATCGGTCAGGATGAGGCCGTGCAAGCCGTAGCAGATTCCGTTATCCGGGCGCGCTCCGGCTTAAAAGATCCCAAGAGACCGATCGGCTCCTTTATTTTTCTAGGTCCAACGGGTGTAGGTAAAACGGAACTAGCACGCGCCTTAGCATCTTCCCTTTTTGATTCGGAAGATAATATCGTGCGGGTTGATATGAGTGAATACATGGAGAAGCACTCCGTGGCTCGCTTGATCGGGGCTCCTCCAGGTTACGTTGGTTATGAAGAAGGCGGTCAGTTAACGGAAGCGGTGCGGCGTAAGCCTTACTCCGTCATTCTTTTTGACGAGATCGAGAAAGCGCATCCTGATGTGTTTAACTTATTTTTACAAATTTTAGATGATGGTCGCCTCACGGATAGCCAAGGTAGAACCGTAGATTTTAAAAATAGTCTCATCATCATGACTTCAAATATAGCTAGTCATTTGTTAATCGAAAATGTGGGCGAAACCGGCACCATTGATGAGCATACGCGGAAGAATGTTTTAAGCGAGTTGCGCCAACATTTCCGCCCTGAGTTTTTAAATCGGGTGGATGACATTGTCCTGTTTAAACCGCTGACCTTACCTGAGATTGAACGCATCGTAGATCTACAGCTAGCGAGCATTCAACTGCGCTTAGACGAGAAAAAGATACTTTTAGAACTCACGCCTGATGCCAAAGAGCACGTGGCACTGAATGGGTATGATCCCGTCTATGGGGCGCGACCCTTGAAGCGTTATTTACAAAAAGAAATTGAAACGGGCTTATCTCGAAAAATTCTTGCAGGAGACGTGCGAGATAATTCCCGCGTCGTGGTTAGCTTAAAAGATAAAAAGTTGAGCTTTGAATCTTTCCCAAGGTTAACAGCCTAACCTAATGGTTGCTGTGGCACGAGCTGATTAAGTTTATTGTCATGAGCTTTAGCGCGATCTTTTAACTCTTTTTCAATATCGGCTATGAGCTTATTTCTATAAGCACTGGCGTCAGCCTCTAATCTGCCAACGGTTCTACGCCAGTCGGACATTTGATTATTGTAGTAGGCTTGATACGCTTTTTTGCGATTATCTTTTTCTACACTGCCTTTGATAAATCCTCCCAATAAGCCTACTCCTGCTCCGATTCCCGCGCCTAATCCAGCGCCGTCTCCACCGCCAGCAATGGCTCCCAATCCTGCGCCTGCTCCGGCTCCGATGCCTGTGCCAACTAGGGTGTTGGTGGCCATGCCGCCGTCCCCTGCCCTAGGGTTAAAAATAGGTTTGGCGGGGGCATTGACCATGATTTGTTGGCGGTAGCTGGCGGCATCTTGATCAGCTGCGTTGAGGCGGCTTTGTAGATCCTCTTCAAGGCGGCGCATCCGCTCCTCAGCTCCAGCCAGCTCTTCACTGGTTCGTAGAGCTTGGTTAAGAGTTTTAGAGGTGCGCAGATTGCGGTATTCAAAATTACTGTTTCGTTCAAAAGGTAGAGGCTCTGCATCTAACACTTTCCACGTAAGCCCTTCTTTGACCGCTTTACGCACGGTCCATGGCACGGTTATTTTTTGTCCCGCTGGAATGGTGACGTCAGCCTGCGCGACTTTGTAAACGGAGCCGGCAGGAAGTGTTTCATCAAAAATTAAGTTGGAGGCTAGGCGTTTATAAATGGGGGTGGAGCGGGATGGTGCGGTGTAGTTTTCAACCGGGACGAGGGAAAGAGCGGTGTCTGCACTCAGTTCGAGATTATAGTTCACGGTGCTGCCGTCTAATCCGTGTTGTAATGCTGTGGGGGTGATGGAGATGAGGCGCATGCCTGGGGGAAGGCGCCGGTTCAAGCTGGAAATAACGGAGCCTGAAGAAGGCATATGAAAGAGTTTTTCTTTCAGAGATAGAGGTGCTGGTTTTACTGTCCAAGGAGGATCGGTTAAGCCTTGTTTGTTTTTTAGCCGGTCTAGTCCTTTTTTCCACGAGGCGTAGTCTGAGTCAAAACGGGCAGGAGTGAAAATTTCGTCATTCGTTTTAGAAGGCACCCCGATAACAAAAAGGCTCCCTAAAATTCCTCCCACCAACAAAAAAAGGCAAAGTAGTATCAGTGCAGCGATTTTTAGAAAGCCAATAGGTGCGCGGCTATTTTCTTTTACAGGAAGAGGTTTTTGAACGGCAGCTAGGTCGATGGAAGGTTTGGGTAATTCTTTTTTCACCGCTGCCGTTGCGCTTGGAATCTTGGGGGGAAGTAGGATGGAGTTGAGGGCTTTTTCATCACCGTCTAAAAATTTGATGATGGCTCCAGCCGTAGTGGGACGATCTTCGGGGTTACGTTGAAGGAGGGCTTGTAAAAGTTTTACGGTAGAAGGAGAAAGGGGGACAGGCCATTCGGCTGGTATGGGTAATGCGCCTTCGAGATGTTGGCGGATGACAGTATCAACACTCCCTGAAGAATAGGGTGCCTTTCCGCAGAGTAGTTCGTAAAGGGTACAACCGAGGCTGTAGAGATCGGATTTAGCGGTAAGTGATTTACCCTGAATTTGCTCAGGACTCATATAGGCGGGCGTGCCGCTGGTGTTACGGGTCATGCGGGTCATGGAGTCTGACATGGCCACTGCTATTCCAAAGTCGGCTAACTTAGCCTCCCCATTGTTCGTGATCAGGATGTTGCTCGGCTTAATGTCGCGATGGATGATACCTTGCTCGTGAGCGTAATCTAAGGCTTGTGAAATTTGCCTAACCCAAGGCATGGCTTGATCCTCGGAAAAACGCATGTCGGTTTGCATGGCGCGGAGGTGGTTGACGTTTTTACCTGGAATAAATTCCATGGTAATGAAGACAGCATCCACCCCGATCGTAAAAAGCTCATAGAAACGAACGATGTGGGGGTGCCCTAGTTTACGGGCTCGGCGGACTTCGTCCTTAAGCTGGCGTAGGCAAATGGGGTCATTAGCAAACTCCGTTGCAAGCATCTTGAGGGCGACGTCTTCTCTTAACTCACGATCAACGGCGCGCCAGACTTGGCCCATGCCGCCTTGTCCGATTTTTTCCACCAATTCAAAACGGTCTAAAAGAACGGAGCCTTGAGTATAAGCATTCACGAATTGTGACGTTAAAGTTGACTACATTAAAATCAAGCAGATTCCGGTGGCTTCCAAGAGAAAACCTCAAGGGGACTAGAGCGCCCTTTAACTAAATGAGAGCCGCAACTTTTAAACTGAGCGCACCCCGCAGGATCGAGCGCAACGGCCTCCGCACTGAGGAGGATGGACTCATTGAGTTGGCGGGTTAGTCCCTCTAAACGGAAGGTGACGTTGACGGAATCTCCTAAAATGGTTTTCACCCCTGCGCTGACGGGGCTGAGCACGACATTACCCGCATGCAGCCCAAGGCCAGCGGCAAGTTTTAAACCCGTGGGGGCAAGCAGCTCACGATGTTTTTGTTGTAACTCGTGACAAGCTTTCATTAAATCGGCCGCGGACTTTAAGGCGGCGGTTAAGGAAGTTTCACTTGGAGTTAACCAGAAGGAGAGAACGGCATCACCAATAAATTTATCAATAACGGCTCCGTGTTGCAGCATCACTTCTTCACAACTACGATACCAGCCTCCGACAATTTGGGCTAATTGATCAGGCGGTAAACGCTCTGATAGGGTCGTGTATCCTTGGAGATCGCTAACCAGCATAAGAGCTTTTTCATTACGTATCTCGCCTATGGTAGCGAGGGAGGCTTCATACGTGGGTGCTGCGAGCTGATCGGGAGGAGCTTGATCAAACCGAAAATCAAAGCCGCAGATGCTGAGGATGTCGCTATTATGAAGGCGTTGAGTCGTTACGACGCGGCGACCATTTATGGAAGATCCATTAAAGCTACCTAAGTCGGAAAACCAAAATTCATGCACATTCTGTTGACGGATGATGGCGTGCTGGCGAGAAACACGCTGGTCAGGTAAAAAAAAGGTACACGTTTCCTTACGACCAAAAAGTGCTACGGCTGGCAACTCCGTTTTTTTCCCTTCCTTAAGATGAGTAATAACCGCTGCCACAGATTTTCTGAATAAATGTTTAAACGCTCGTCGTCAACTCGGGCGACTTTTTATCTTCTGCTGGGGTTGGGTCAGGGGTTGGAGCAACTTCAAGCACAGGTCCGCTTTTTTGTTCAGACTCTGCCACGGCTACAACAACGGGTTCTGGCTTCGGCTCAATTTTTACCTCAACTTCTGTCTTAGCTGCCGCCTTAGGGCGCGGAGCAGGCTTAGGTTGAGGACGATGAGCTGCTTGGAGATTGCCCCGGACGTAGTCGATAACGTGGCCTTCATGCAAGAGCCAAGCGAGATCAACTAACATGGCGTGTTCCCGTTCCGTGTCGGTTATACCTTCACCCACAGGGCGCAATGCTAGAAGTGCCTTCCACTGGATTTCGCGATCAGCTTTAGGATGAGCTTCTAAATAATCTAACATTTCACTCAAACGATCCGAGACCGGCGTAGCCACGCGGTCAAGGTAACGTGGGCGGGCAATGGAAATATAGGTAATATTTTGCTGCGCTTTGAAAAGTTGCAGGCCTTTTGAGGAAAGGCGGCGGCTCAGGTTATGAACTAAGGGCAATGGGAAACGGCGCAGATCTTCCACCATGTGGCGGGTGAGCTGAAGGATGGGCTGAGCGGAGGCACGCTGAGTGGTGGCACCAGGCAAGATAACGCTCTCGCGGATGGCGGTGATTACTTTAGCCGCATGAGTCTCACGGAAATGGCGTTCGACTTCCGTCATGTTAGCTAGTTTTGTCAAGGTAGAAGCTGGCTCTGTCGTTGCAGCAACAGGGGCAATCTCTTGTGCAACCTCAATCTCTTCGGTTAGCGCATCAGATCCCGGTTCGGACACTTCAGTGGCAGCTTCAGGAGAAACCAAGGTTTCTTCACTAACCGGTGTTTCTGTTAATTCAACCTCTGCGGAAGCTGCTGGCTCAACAATCACTTCGGCAGTTTCACTAGTTGGCACTGCTGGCTCGGCCAGAGCAGCCGCAGGGGCGGCGTCAGGCTGCGCGGCTAGGCTGATATCTATTGCATAGAATTCATTTTTTGTGCTGACTTCATCCTTCCATTTTTGAATGGAAGCTTCGTCGCGCAACATGCGAATACGGCTTTTATATACGTCGAAGGGCATGTTAGCGTAGCGTTCAGCATGAAGCTTCAGAAGCTTGGCTTGATACTCGTGAAAATTGGGCGGCCCAAGGAGAACGCCGCTCATCCCACATTGAGCGACGAAGGGGTAGGCACCTTTTGGTGGGTCGATACTGACAACCTCTTTACGATAGTAGGTGTCAAAGTGTGCGGTGAACACATGTTTGATCGCATCATTTTCATTCAACCAAACGCTACCATCAATTTTAGCCTGATAAAGGGGCGTGGCGGTTTCGGAGGATTTCTTGAGTTCTACCCGGTAACGCTCTGGCTTTTCTAAGATGAGGCGTGCCAGATCAAAAAGCGGGTAGGCCTTCGTTCCTGATTTTATTTGTTTTGCCATGGCGTCCATGCCACGCGAGTCCGGCAAAATTTGTAAGTTCCAATCCACCAAAACAGGGCGAGGTGGAGGTGCTGCTTGGGCTTGACGATTTTCGGAGAAGCGGGAAGGGCGTTGGTCGCGGCCTTGACCTTGGGAAGGTCTGTCGCGCGATGAACGTCCAGCGCCACCGGCCGCACCGCTTCCACTACTAGGACGCGAGCCAGAGGATGAACCAGAAGGTTTACGGCTACGATCATTATTACGATCACGTCCGCCATCGGAGCCACGACCCGCCCCAGCACCAGAGCGGGGAGATCTGCGACGATCGTCACCCGGGCTATTTTCTGCCATGCGCGAAAGACGTTCGGAGTGATTAGCGTCCTTTGTCCAAGAGGGTAAAAAACATTGGGCTAAGTCCTGTTCAAGGCTAGCTAAATCAAGGGGCGCAGAAGACTCGTCTTTCATGGGAGTAGAATAGTAGCATGAACTAGCAGGGTTGGGTAAAGAACGTTCTTTATGTTTAATTTGAATGCGCGTTCCTTAAAAATAACAGGAACTCTAGGCGTTCCTTAACTTAATATTTTTTAATTATTTACACCTAGACGCATTGATTCTGCCTCGTGTAACTTCATCTTTTCGTGTTAAGCTCACACCACCCATTTTATGTCTGAAAAAATTTCACAGCGCCTCAATGATCCCTCCACCGAGCCTTCCCCTCAGGACCATTCCCTTCGCCCCACAGAGCTTGATGAATTCGTAGGCCAAGCTAAAGTTAAAGAACGGCTTGAGGTCATGATCCAATCCGCTAAAATCCGCGGCGAATCCCTCGAACACATCCTACTCAGTGGCCCTCCCGGCCTCGGTAAAACAACGCTAGCCCATATCCTAGCCAAGGCCATGGATGTGCAAATCCGCATCACCTCCGGCCCCACTTTAGAAAAAGCAGGAGACCTCGCTGGCCTCCTCACGACTCTGGAACCGAACGATGTTTTATTTATCGACGAAATTCATCGTCTCAACAAATCGATCGAAGAATATCTTTACCCCGCCATGGAAGATTTTCGCATCGACATCATCATCGACCAAGGCCCCAACGCTCGCAGCGTTTGCCTAAACTTACCCAAGTTCACTCTCGTCGGAGCCACCACTCGCCCCGGCATGTTAAGCGCGCCCCTACGCTCCCGTTTCGGCATGACCAACCGCTTAGAATACTACGATTCCGAACTCCTCCGCTCCATCATCCTCCGCTCCGCCACGCTTCTAGGTCTGCAAATCGAAGCAGACGCCGCCTTTGAAATAGCTCGCCGTTCCCGCGGCACCCCACGTATCGCCAACAATCTCCTACGTTGGGTGCGCGACTACGCCCTCGTCAAAGCCGACGCCCACGTCACTACGGTCGTAGCCGACAAAGCCCTCAACATGCTCGAGATCAGTGCTAACGGCCTAGATGAAATGGATAAACGCATCCTCGAAGCCCTCATTCTTAAATACCAAGGCGGCCCCGTGGGACTCAGCTCCTTGGCCGTGGCCGTAGGCGAGGAAGCCGGCACTCTCGAAGAAGTCCACGAACCCTACCTCATCATGGAAGGCTACATCCAGCGCACCCAACAAGGCCGCATCGCCCTACCGAAAGCCTACGAATCTCTCAATCTCAAACCCACAAAAAAACAAGGCGATTTACTTTAAATCCGCTTCAAATAAAAGCCCTTTCCACGGAGTTTACTAAAATTCCATAAATTTCTTGGCAAGCGGCTTGGCTTTGCCAACCTTCTCTCGCTATGCCTAAACGCTCAGACCTTCATTCCATCCTCGTCATCGGTTCCGGTCCCATCATCATCGGTCAAGCCTGCGAGTTCGACTACTCCGGCGTCCAAGCCTGTAAAGCTCTCCGCGAGGAAGGCTACAAAGTCATCCTCATTAACTCGAACCCTGCCACCATCATGACAGACCCCGAGTTCGCTCACCGCACTTACATTGAGCCCATCACCCCCGAAGTCGTGGAAATGATCATCGCTAAAGAAAGACCCGACGCCCTCCTGCCCACCCTCGGAGGTCAAACCGCTCTCAACACCTCCATGTCCCTCTTCAAGTCAGGCGTGCTGGCTAAATATAATGTGGAAATGATCGGTGCCAACGCCGAGGCCATCACTAAAGGCGAAGACCGCCAAATCTTCAAAGAGTGCATGCTTAAAATTGGCATCGACTGCGCCCGCTCTAAAACCGCTCACACCATTCAAGAAGCCCGCGATACCGCCGCATGGCTCGGAAATTTTCCCGTCATCATCCGCCCCGCCTTCACTCTCGGAGGCACAGGCGGCGGCATCGCCTATAATAAAGAAGAGTTTGAGCAAATCGCCGAGTCCGGCCTAGACCTCTCACCCGTCACCGAAATTCTTGTCGAAGAGTGCTTATTAGGCTGGAAGGAATACGAGATGGAAGTCGTGCGCGACAAGAACGATAACTGCATCATCATCTGCTCCATCGAAAACTTCGACCCCATGGGCATCCACACCGGCGACAGCATCACCGTCGCACCCATTCAGACTTTGTCCGATAAAGAATACCAACGTATGCGCGACGCCTCCTTCGCCGTGATTCGCGAGATCGGTGTCGAAACTGGCGGCTCCAACATCCAGTTCGCCGTCGACCCCAAAACAGGCCGCATGATTGTGATCGAGATGAACCCCCGCGTCTCCCGCTCCTCCGCCCTCGCCTCTAAAGCTACCGGCTTCCCCATTGCAAAAATCGCCGCTAAACTCGCCGTCGGCTACACCCTTGATGAATTAAAAAACGACATCACCCAAACCACCCCCGCCTCCTTCGAACCCACCATCGACTACGTCGTCACGAAAATCCCGCGCTTCACCTTTGAGAAATTCCCCGGTGCCGATACCACCCTCACCACCCAGATGAAATCCGTCGGTGAAGCCATGGCCATCGGGCGCACCTTTAAAGAATCCTTCCAGAAAGCTGTCCGCTCCATGGACTTAAAAGGAAAGGAAGGCACCCTTGCCTTCGGCACTCCCCTGTCGAAAGAACCCGACGATCTCCTACGCAGCAAACTCCGCACCCCCAACAACCAACGCCTCTGGTGGATCACCCACGCGTTCCAATGCAACTACAGCGTTGAACAAATCTTCGAACTCACCTTTATCGATCGCTGGTTTCTGGAAAATATTAAACAACTTTCTGACCTCGCACTCGAACTAGAAAAGGTTGATCTCCTTGACGAGAAAAATCTACCCCTCCTCGAAAAAGCTAAGAGCTACGGATTCAGCGACCAGCAACTTTGTCAGCTCCAACCTAAAAATCAAAAGTTAGCAATAAAAGACATCCGCACCTTCCGTGAAAAAAAGGGACTCACCCCCAGCTTCCGTCTTGTCGATACCTGCTCTGCTGAGTTCGAGGCTTACACCCCTTATTTTTATTCCACCTACGACCGGGGCGATAACGAAATAAAGCGCACCCCGCGCAAAAAAATCATGATCCTCGGTGGCGGCCCCAATCGCATCGGCCAAGGCATCGAGTTCGACTACTGCTGCGTCCACGCCAGTCTCGCCCTGCGGGAAGCGGGCTTCGAGACCATCATGGTCAACTCGAACCCCGAAACCGTCTCCACCGATTACGACATCTCCGATAAACTCTACTTTGAGCCCCTCACGGTGGAAGATGTTCTCCATATCTACCAAGCAGAAAACATTGACGATCAGGTGCTCGGCGTCATCGTCCAATTCGGCGGCCAAACTCCCCTTAACTTAGCCGCAGGCCTAGCTGAAGCGGGTGTACGCATCATCGGCACCTCCGTAGCAGCCATAGCCCGAGCCGAAGATCGTAAGTTATTTCAAGAAATGCTTCATAAGCTCAAGCTACGTCAGCCTAAGAACTCCACCGCCACGGGTATTGAAGAAGCCTTAGAAGGTGCCAATAAAACGGGCTACCCCGTCCTCATGCGACCCTCCTTCGTCTTGGGCGGGCGGAATATGCAAATCGTTTATAACGACGACGAGTTACGCCACTACATGCAAAATTCAGTGGAAATTTCTCCCGACCGCCCTGTCCTCATCGACCAGTTTCTCGACGATGCTACGGAAGTCGACGTGGACTGCATCTCCGACGGGAACCTAGCTGTGATCGGTGCCGTCATGGAACACATCGAGCGTGCTGGCGTTCATTCTGGTGACAGTGCCTGCGCTATTCCCCCCTACTCGCTGAAGCAGTCTGTGATTGATGAAATTAAACAAGCCACCATCGCCATGGCTAAAGAGCTGGGCGTGAAAGGCCTTATGAACGTCCAATACGCCGTCAAAAACGGTGACGTCTATATTCTCGAAGTAAACCCTCGCGCCTCCCGCACTGTCCCCTTCGTTAGTAAAGCCATCGGTCGTCCGCTGGCTAAATTAGCCTCACTCGTCATGGCAGGTAAAACCTTAGCGGAACTAAACTTCACAAAAGAGATCATTCCTACTCTCTTCAATGTTAAAGAAGCCGTTTTCCCATTTAATAAGTTCCGCGGGGTAGATATATTACTCGGACCAGAAATGAAATCGACGGGCGAAGTCATGGGGATTGACGCTGATTTCGGCATCGCCTACGCCAAAACCCAAATGGCCGCAGGCTCTCCCCTGCCCACTTCAGGTCAAGTTTTTGTCAGTGTCCCTGATGCGGATAAGCCGCTCGCCGTGCAACTTGCGAAGGAACTCTCTGAACTCGGCTTTACCATTTGCAGCACCAGTGGCACTAGTAAAGCCTTAAAAGACGCAGGCGTTCCCGTCAATGAGTTGAATAAACTTAATGAGGGTCGCCCCAACATCCTCGACGTCATGAAAAATCAGAAACTGGTGCTCATCATCAACACCCCTGCTGGTCCCGTGGCTCGAGCCGATGAAATTAACATCCGTATCACGGCGTTGTATGCCAAAGTCCCCGTCATGACTACCATGGCCGCCGCCCAAGCCACCGTGCAGGGAATCCGTTCCATTAAGAAATCAGGTTTCGGCGTGCTCGCCCTGCAAGACGTGCACCAAGCCTAAGGAGTTTTTTAGCATATCTGCAAAGTTACGGGTTCACTTCGTTGTAAATCATCAGGAGCCCGACCAAAAAATGGAAAGCTGGAAGCGTTTAACTCGTTGATCTTATTCAGACGAGACAGTCATCTCTACGTCTAAGATCACTAACCCTCTTGTTCGATAGTATTTATTTAATAACTTCTATCCATGACGGGTCGAAATTCAACGCCTTCAAAACATTATCCTGATTCAACAGTGGGGGCTGCTTAATCCGTATGGCAAGTCGATCTTGGGGAACAGCTTCCATAATCGTGAATTGGGATCCGTGGGGCTGCCATGTAAACTTATGTTCATTGGTTTGGCTAAAAAATCCTTCAAGGTTGTTCCGCTTGTTCCACTTCCAACAAAAATCATTTTCAGAAAACATCACGGTATCGAACTCGAATATGGCCAACTCCAATAGATCGTCTGATTTGACAAGAACAACCGTCCTTAAATGCTTATAGTGCCTACGAATAGCAGCGACACGCTCATTCCAAATGGAGAGCACTTTTTGGCCAAGTTCTTGAGGATCACATTCACTCACCTCTCGGTCACCAAATGAATACACGGGTGAATTACGTCCAGAAATTAAACGAACCCTTGATACAGTTGCTGGGTTGTCATTCTTTACCGTCTTAGCACCCCAAGCGGTTTGTTCCAAAACAACATCGTCAAGCCCCACATTTGACGGCTTCCAACGTGCGCCTATTAGACGCGCAAATATCTGCTCCCAATCTGTCCCCTCAAGAATCGCAGCTGTTCTTGTGGCTAAGTGATAAACGACCTCTCTGCCCAATCCCAAAGCAACATCACTTGGAAGCTGATTTAGAGGAAAGGGGGGCCGATACTTTTCGACTGTTCTTAATTTTGGATTTCGCATGATAAACAGAGGGTTCTTCGAGCAAACGAAGTTGCGTGGAGTGTTTTTCTAGGGGAGCCGTAGGGCAGCCGATATTTAAGGCCGAAAAAAGTTCATTGATAACAGCCTCAGCCACGTTGACAGGTAGGCTATTGCCAGCCTGTTTTCTAATTTGAGAATCTGAACAGGTTATCTTAAAGGATTCAGGAAACCCTTGAAGTCTGAGCATCTCGCGAGGGGTCAGTCTCCTTTCACCGTTAACTAAAAGATAGTTGTAAGACGCCCCTGCCCGGAGAGCACAAGAAAACGGATAAGCACTGATATGCCCCGCCTTGTTTTCGTGCCAAATCGTGGGTTCTTTTTTGGGAGACACCATGCTCCATCTCTTTTCACGAATTCTGTCAGATGCGTAAAATTTTTCGGGGACGTTTCGCTCCAATACCTTGGACAAGGGTATCATGGGGACTTTCCCAGACGGCCACGTTATATATTTTGAATCTTTGCACCCTACTATCCAAATGCGCTCGCGCTTCTGAGGTAGGCCAAAATCAAGGGCGTTTAGCACCCGATACTCCGTGTAGTATCCTAGCTCTGTGAGTGTATGAAGAATCTTTTTGAGTGTCCTACCAGAGTCATGCCCTGCTAACAGTTTTACATTCTCTAAAATGAAAGCCTTGGGACGTTTTACGTCAATGATGCGGGCGATATCAAAAAACAGTGTTCCTCGGGTGTCTTCAAATCCCTTCATCTGCCCAATAATACTGAACGGCTGGCAAGGAAAGCCACCCAGCAGGATGTCGTGCTCGGGAATATCAGCCGCTTCGATTTTAGTGATGTCGCCCTTGGGTGATTCACCGAAGTTTGCCTCGTATGCCTTTTGGCATTCGGTATCAATGTCGCTCGAAAATACGCATTCAGGAGTAACCGCAAAGCGACGTGAAACCTCCTCAAAAGCAAAGCGAAATCCACCTATTCCACAGAAGAGGTCAATGAAACGAATACGCTGGGAGTGATGTCCGTTAATTGTGTGCATGCGACAGTTTCACAATGAAGAAAAAAAACTTGATCTGCAAGGTCACAATTTTCTTTGTCAAACACCTAACAGCATACGTAGGCTATAATTTTTTGCCTATGCTATATTAGGCAAAATGACTTAGAGTGAAGGCGACGGGCAAACGAACCCAAGGGTTCTCGTCATTTTTTATCTTCTCGCTCTCGCAAGGACGCCCTTTAGGAAAAGTGCGCTCGAGAGGATTATTTCGGCTCTGCCGAAATGTTGCGGGCTCAACTTCGTTGTTTAAGTAAAGTCGCTTTGCGAC
>JAWXBW010000057.1:0-40423 GCA_034440395.1 Blastochloris sp.
CGGAAATCAATACTCACGAGCACAGATCGCAGCAAAGTTTGGTGGTTCGACACGTGTTTTTGCGCCGTTTGCTAACAATCATACTACTTGTATTTGCCTCGACTTAGAAAAGAATCCAGGCGCACCTAATATTATTTTACCGAAAGGCGGACCACTTCGTGAGAAGATGGTAGATTTGACTAGTAAATCAAGCGGTCCGCTACCCATTTTTATTAAAAGAGGGAACAAGGCCTGGGAGTACATGGGCACAATGGAGTTCGATAAGATATCAAGAAGCAAATCTGACATAATCAGGCATCACAAAAAATCTATCACTCCTCTCAATGCGATCATCGCGGTGATTTACATGAAATGAAAAAACAACCTAACTAGGCAGTCGAGCCGAGATTCACGGCTGTCAATGCTCGTGCTCCGATTAGCACGCCCCGCGCCAGCCACTTTTGCGGCTGACTTTGAGCGTTCGGAAGATAAAAGAAAACAAGAAGACTTTTGATGCCAGAGTCCTTTGCGAGCTTGGCGACTTTGCGCGAGAAACAATCTCCAGAAACAAAGAAAAAACTCATGAGACCACAGACCGTTGATTCAGCCACGCCCCAGTCACTCCTACCACCCATCGGTGAGAGCCGATCTGGGGTCAGTCCTTGGATTTAAGTGTCTTGGGTAGCGCATGTTGAAGAAAAAGAAAAAAAGTTTGAGCAGGGCGTTGATATGGATGTGCCACCGGGGCGGGATCAAGGCTGAGCATACTTCCGGCTCTTCTTTTTTTGTTCGGAGTCCTTTTTTTTGTAAGAGCGAAAACCATGCTTCCAGCCCCATTTTGTTCGCTCTTTCTCTAAGCGGTGGGCATCATAATTAGGTCGCATATTATCCTCTATGAAAGTTCACCTCCTGTTTTTTGCAGTATTCCTTCCGCTTGCTGCGAATTCATCTCCTCTCGTTGAGGCTGCACGCAAGCAAATTGGTGTGACGGTTACATACGATCCCGCTTACGTTTCTCTCTCCTTTCCTGGCGGAGACGTTCCCTCAGATCGAGGTGTATGCACAGATGTTGTCATTCGTGCTTTTAGGTCGGCGCTCGGCGTGGACATTCAAAAGGAGTTACATGAAGATATCAAAAAGCACTTTTCATACTACCCTAAGAACTGGGGACTTAAAACTCCCGATAAAAACATTGACCACAGAAGAGTTCCTAACATACAAACATTCTTTAAAAGAAGAGGCTATTCATTGGATATCAATCTGCCCCTAACGTCATTTTTACCTGGGGATATTGTAACTTGCACCATCCCTCCTAAGCTCCCTCATATCATGATCGTCTCGGACAGGAAGAATGACCAAGGCATTCCGTTGGTTATTCATAACATTGGCGCAGGCACTCAAGAAGATGATCGGCTCAGCGATTTTCCCATCACAGGACTCTATCGAATAAAAAATGCTGCACTGAGTGAGGCAGTTGGTTCCCGACCCTTCGAGCTTTCCTGCACATTTCCGCGCATTCCGTTTTGTTCGGATTCCTTTTGGTTTTGAAAAAGTCCCCCATTCCTCCTGGCTCCATTTTACTCGCTCTTACTCTAGCCGATGGGCATCATGATTCGGCGATAACATGAAATCATCTACCTACATCATTTGGCGCTGGATTTTGGCTGTATTTTTTGTGTTGGCCGGTGCTAATCACTTCCTGAATCCTACTCCTTACATTTCGATGATTCCACCATACCTTCCTTGGCCCGCTGAGCTGGTATGGATCAGTGGCGTAGCGGAAGTGATGGGTGGAATCGGATTACTGTTAAGCGCGCTGAGGTGTTATGCTGGCTGGGGACTTATTGCCTTATTAATAGCGGTGTTTCCGGCTAACTTAAATGTGGCACTAAACGGTTGGCCTGGCGTTGATTTACCAGACTGGGCACTGTGGCTGCGTCTTCCTCTTCAGCTTGTCTTTATTTGGTGGGTATATCTGATTTGCGTTGTTGGCGACCGCCAAATCAAAGACTTGTCGAAAACCAATACCTAGGATCAGAAGGCCTTAAGCATAGAATGAATCCACGTCTTTTAATCGCAGGACTGCTGGCGCTGTTTACCGCAGCTGTTCACCTATTCATCGGAACGCCCGAGGTGCATAGGCCCCTGTTGGACTCGCTTTTATTACCAGACTTAAAGCTTCTGTTGTATGCGTGTTGGCATCTTGTCTCTGTCATGCTTGCTGTATCAGGTGTGTTTTTGCTCCGTGCCTGCGCCGCATCTCGGAAGTATCACCCACGGGAATTAGTGATGATGCTAGGCTTGTGTTGGGTAGCTTTTGGCTTGGTATTTGTGGCCTTCGGCCTGATTTATCCCGGTATGCTTCTTCGGCTTCCGCAATGGATACTACTCTTGCCTGTTGGCACGCTTTGTTTGTGGGATGCGATGTCGTATAGTTCTTTAACACCGACCGGCAGTTCCGTAGAGACTAAGCAGCAGGAGACCTAGGCTGAGAAGCTGGAACACCTTAAAGAAATTGGGCTTGTTGCCTGATCGTTGAGGATACTGTGGTGATGTCTTAAAATCTTTAATCCCCATCGACTCTACGGCAGAGTAAGGTATGTTCTTTGCCTGATGGCACGGAGTGAACATAAACTAAGAGAGCAACAGGAGAGGCTGCGGCTGGATGCTGTTGAAGCGGAAGAGCAGGCTAGGAATGCGCCTCCTGACCATTGCGCTTTTTGCCAACGCCCTGCGATCCATGACATGAATGAATCCACGCGGGTAAAGGGTAAGTGGGAAAAAAAGTTTGAGGATTCCGCCATTTGCCTCCAATGCCACACCCAGTTACATCGTTTGCATAAAAATAAGGAGCTCACCCGCGAGCTTAATAGTGTTGAGGCCATTCTAGCTGACGACTCCTTCCAAAAATATTTACGATGGGCTTCTAAGTTACCGCCGGAAACAATTTACTAAACTAACTTATTATTTTCCCTTAATCGGACTGCCACTTTTTTTGAATCCCGAATTTATCTACTCGCTTGCGTAAGGTGGCGCGCGTGATGCCCAGAAGCTTGGCGGCTTGCACTTGATTCCCATTGGTGACGTGTAGCGCGCGCATAATAAACTCACGTTCGGCGGCGGGCAAAAGTTTCATCTTAAGATTTTTTTGCGCCTCATCAAACAAGGTGGCATAAGCTGCCTCAACGGCGTCTTCTAGCACGGGAGCGCTCTCAACTCGCTGGGAAAAGGCGATCGCTTCTCCGGCTGGCTCCCTTTGTAAGCTTGGTGCACCCGCGGGTGACTCAACCGCCGAACTACCTAAAACCTCCGAAGGTAAGTCTTTAGCTGTGACTGTATCGCCGTTAGCCAAAACCATGGCACGCTGCAAAGCGTTTTCTAGCTCACGCACATTACCCGGCCAGCGATAGGTGCTTAAAAATTGTAAGGCTTCATCAGAAATCTTAGTGGGTCCGCCATCGTTGCGTGTCCGCCATTTGCTCATGAAGTAAGAGATAAGTGAGGGCACATCACTTAAGCGACTTCGCAAAGGCGGTAATTGGATACTAAAAACATTTAATCGATAATAAAGATCTTCACGAAATTCTCTTTTTGCGCTGGCGGTAGCGAGGTCGCGGTTCGTCGCTGCGATGATGCGAACGTCAGAACCTATCGTGGTATTTCCCCCGACTCGCATAAACTCCCCGTCCTGCAAAACGCGCAAGAGTTTGGACTGAATAGTTAAAGGCATCTCTCCGATTTCATCTAGGAAAAGCGTGCCTCCGTCGCACTGTTCAAAGCGGCCAATACGCTGAGCAAAGGCTCCCGTAAACGCTCCCTTCTCATGACCGAAAAGTTCACTCTCTAAAAGATTTTCAGGAATGGCTGCACAGTTGATCGCCACGAACATTTTCGTGTTACGCTTACTGTTAGTGTGGATGGCGCGCGCCACTAGTTCCTTACCCGTGCCGCTTTCTCCTGTGATTAAGACCGTCGTATCCGTGTGCGATACTTGACCGATTAATTTGTAAACTTGCTGAATAGCTGGAGCGGTTCCCACAATCCCCGTGCGAAAGGCGTCTGGATCAATCAAGCCCGCATTATTCGTAGCAGCTTCTGACGTTGCGCTCGACGCATCAAGCGCGCGCCGGATCAGCTCCATCAACTGGGCAATATCAAAAGGCTTTAATAAATAATCAAAAGCACCGAGCTTCATCGCTTCAATCGCGGTTTGAGACGTGCCGTAAGCTGTCATCATTAATACGATTTGCTTGGGATTAATCCGTCGCATTTCCCGTAAGGTATCCAGCCCGCTCTCCTTACCCATGCGAATGTCCATGACCACGACATCTGGCTTTTCCTTCTTGAGGACACGAACTCCCTCCTCCCCACTGGAAGCGGTGACAATGGTTAAAAATTCTTTAGCCAAAAGACGCGAGAAGGAATAATGGACATCAACTTCATCGTCCACGATGAGCAGCTTCTTTTTTAATGGGGCGGACATGGAATAAAATTATTGCCCAGCCTAAGACAAGTATCAAGTAACCTCTCTAAAAAACGCGCTAATTCCTGCTTATCTACTGTTGTTTTTCTGAAATAGATCGTTTACCTTTCGACAACTCTTAAAAATTTATGATTTTAGTAACAGGCGGAACTGGTTTTGTTGGTCGTGAAATAGTGAAACAACTACTGGAGGCTGGGCACCATGTGCGCGTGCTCGTCCGCGACCCTGCTAAGGTAGCGCAAGATCCTCTCTTTCAAAAATGCGACGTGGTGCCGGGCGACATTCTTAACACCGCCTCCCTGCCTCCCGCCATGCAAGGAGTTAAAGCTGTAATCCACCTTGTCGGCGTTATCTTTGAACACGCAAAGGCCTCCTTCACCCAGATCCACGCCCAGGGCACGGCTAATATGGCCGCCGCTGCCCGCATCGCAGGCGTCAGCCGATTTCTTCACATGAGCGCCATCAACACCCGCGCCACCGCCGCATCGCGCTATCACCAATCAAAGTGGCAAGGCGAACTTGCCGTGCGCCAAAGCGGTCTCGACTGGACGATCTTTCAGCCCTCCGTCATTTACGGTCCTGGTGATGGCTTCGTCAACCGCTTTGCTGATCTTATGATGCCGCCGCTCTGCTATCTCAGTGGCTTTTCTATTCCCGTCACGGCCAATGGCGACGTGCGGCTTCAGCCCGTTCACGTGCGGGAAGTAGCTAGTGCCTTCGTCCGGGCTTTAGCCAACGAAAACTCTATTGATAAGACCTACGAATTGGGCGGGGCGGTGATTAGCCTGAAAGACTTCATGATAGAAATAGCACTCGCCTTGCGATTAAAGCCTACTTTCGTCGAAGCCTCCTTGCCTGCGCTACCCTTCATCGCCCCGATTAAAGTTGCCCAAGGTTATCGCCCCGTGATTTTACCCGTGCCCGAGATTTTCTTCCGTCTTGTAGCTGGAACCGTGGAAATCATGTCACCCATCCCGATCCTAACCTATGACCAAGCTATCATGCTGGAAGAAAGCCACTATGCGGACACCACTGCCGCCGTGGAAGATTTAGGATTTCAAACAGGGTCGTTCTCTGAAGGTCTTCGCGAGTATCTAGGTAAGTGAGATCTATATTTTCTGTTAAAAATAAACCTTAGCTGCGTGTCGAACCGACGCCCTAATCGCAGAAGACTTACTTTAACAACGCTTCTGCTGCTGCCATGATTCCAGATGCACCCAGACCATGTTTCTCGTAAAGCTCATCTGCCATGTAGGCGGATTGTCCGAACTCGCCTTGGATACCGAGGGATTTAGCACGGATAGAAACATCTGCTTGCACTAGAGCGTGAATCACTTGAGCGCCCGAGCCGCCGATGACTTGATGGTCATCTACGGTGACGAGCTTGCCGCCTGTGCCTTGAACAACACGGGAGATCGTTTCAATATCTATTTGATTCACGAAGGCATTGTTGATAACGGCTGCGCTCACACCTTTTTCCTTGAGCTTGTCGGCGGCTTTTAAGGCGTTACCGACTAGGGCACCATTCGCAATAATCGTGACGTCTTTTCCTTCACGTAAAACTTGCGCCTTACCCCATTGATACTGGGCACCGTCTTGCCATGAGATTGGATAATTTTCCCGACCAAGGAAGAAAATAACGGTCTCGCCATCTTTATTAATCTTCCGCGCCTCAGCGATTCGTTTAATGGCTTGATACATATAGGCCTCTGCTTCGCTAGCGCACGAGAGCACAACGACTGCGGTGTGTGGGATAGAGCTGGTAGCGGCGATGTAGGTGGTGGCTTGGTGAGAGGCTCCGTCTGCGGCATCTTGAAAGCCAGCATGGGAGAAGACGGCAACCACAGGAGCCTGCGATAGTGCCGCCATGGTGAGAGGCAGATTGCCCTTCGTGACGCCGAACTGGGCAAAGGTATCCACAATCGGGATAAAGCCAATTTTAGACATCCCTGCAGCGGTGCTGACCATGTTAGATTCGGCAATTCCGATATCGATTGAGCGATCAGGAAATGTTTTTTGAAAGGCACTCATACCGGTGGAACCGGCCAAGTCCGCAGCGACAGAAAAAACAGGCAGACCTTCTTTGGCTGCCTTGATTGCGCCGTCAGAAAGTCCCGCTTGAATCTTGCTCTTTTTAACAACGGGTGCACTAGACGCTGGCTGCGCTGCTTTGGCCGCTTCTTTATCCGACCATGATTTTCGTAGCTCTTCAGCCCAAGCGAGAAGTTCGGCGGGAGGTTGATTAGCCGTAATTTCATTAAGCCAATCAATTATTTTTTCGGCATTACTTAAAGGAAATCCGTGGCCGCCCGAAGCGTCTTCTACCGTTTTTTTAATGCCAAAACCCTTGACTGTTTTCAGCCAAAGCACGACAGGCTTGGCTGGATTTTTTTGTGCCAACGCAATCGCTTTTTCTGTGGCCAGATAGACTTCTTGTAAATTATTTCCGTTTGGAACTTGGACAACTTCCCATCCCAGCAGGGCAAAAGAAGCAAAGCTGCCTTGCATACTGAAAGATTGTGCTGTGATCCGGCCTGAGAGCTTCGTGTCATTATCAGATAAAATCAAAACAAAGGGATTTACCAAGCCACGAGCGGCTAGACCAGGGATGGCGGCGAACGATTCCTTCGCTTCCCCTTCCATAGCAGCTCCGTCAGAAAGGACGCAAAGCGTGACACGGTCATTCTGGGCAAAATGATCCCCAATGGCTAACCCTTGCGCTTGCGGAAGCGAGGAGCCGAGCGGCCCATTACTCAAGAGAACACCTTCGGGATTAAGGTGCGATTCACCGTGGCCTGTTAGTTTACTTTTTATGCTACGAAAATCACGTAGGCCCGCAAAGGTCTGGTGATCAAAACCGTAATTGGCACGCACTGCGTAAATGCCGTTTTCCGTATGCCCAGCGTCGTTGACGAAATTAAACGCATCGAACCACGGGCGACCTTTCACGCTGAACATGATGGCGTGAATGGAGGCCATAACTTCGGCTAGGGCTGCGGGTCCACCCCAATGACAAGCGGCACCGCCATTAACCGCATGGACATTCATCAAGGCCACTAAAGCGCGCGTGATACTAGGATCTGCCACTATGGTTTCTTGACCAGCCGTGTTTTTAATTTTAACAAAATATTTAGGCGGATTTTGCGGCGCTGGCGCAAGGCGGGACTGGGGTGCCTGCAGTTTAAGGGCAGGTGCATCAACTTTCGTAACGACTGAATTATCTACGGCCATAAGTTTTTCCTTAAATCACGGTTGGTTTCTTCCCTGCTGGTTGGCTGGAAGGAGATAAAAAATTACAGAAGCCTTTTAGCTTAGGCAAGCTTTGATCACAAACCTTCTTCTTTCTTATTTCTGAAACGGGAAGCCTTAAAGCTGACCACTTTTTCCTCATACTGGGTAGACTGCAAACTCGTCGCTCTTGCCTAACTGCTCTTTTTGCGGTGTGGCGTAGAACTGTTGAGATTCTTGCGGAAGCAGTTCCCAGAATTGTTCTCGCCGCTGATTATCCAAGTCGTTTAAGGCGTCATCGATTAAAAGTAGGGGCCAGCGTTGTGTTTTTTCTTGGATCAATTTTATCTCCAACAATCTTAAAGCCAGTGCTCCAGACTTCACCTGACCTTCTGAGCCAAAGGCACGTAAGGCCTGACCTTTTAGCTGAAATTTCCAGTCATCACGATGCGGCCCTAATTGCGCTGCGTGAAATTGTTGTTCCATCGCCCAGAGTTTATCTCGCGTGCGCGTTAGCTGTCGTGGAATCTCGGCGTCATAAGTGATTTCTAATACTTCTTTTTTACCAGTTAATATTTGATAGGACTTTTCCAAGAGCGGTGCGGCCTGCAAGGTGAAATTAGAGCGCACCTCATGGATGCGGCGTGTGAGCTCCTCAAGTTGATCCGTTAACGTATTCCAAAGGTTTCGATCATGGGGAGATTTACGAAGAAAAGCGTTTTTCTGCTTTAACAAGAGTTGCGCGCGCTGGATGAGTTGCAGATATTCTGGCTCAATGGAGGCAATGATGCCATCGACCCACTGACGCCTAAGCTGAGCGGGGCCTTGCAGTAAATGGCGATCACTGTTTTGAAAAACCACCACTTGCACCTGTCCCCAATAATCTCGAAAAGTAATATGAGCTTGTTCATTTAGGGTAAGAATTCTTTCATCCACTCCCCACTCTACTTTAAGTTTATGCACGGCCTCTTTTTCAAAGACACCAGCAAGGCCCATGCTATTTCCTCCCCAGTGAATAAGCTCACGTGTTTGGTGTGTGCGAAAAGACCGGCAGCGGATAAGAAAATAAATGGCCTCTAAAAGGCTTGTTTTCCCTTTGCCATTTTCTCCCAAAAAAACATTACGCTGGGTTAAGCCCGTAAGACAGAACTCTTGGTAACAGCGGAAGTCTTGGAGACGGATTTCTTTTAACAATTCAAATGCCCGTTAGCTGCGTCCCGCATTTTACGCAGTGCGCATGGGCATGATGACGTAGAGAAAAGGCCGATTGTAGCGGATGACGCCTGGGCTCAGCTCATCCGTAAAGTCAAAAAAGATTTCGTCCGTTTCTAAGTTGCGTAGCGGGTCTGCCAAGAATTCTGGGTTAAAAGCGATGTTGAAATCTTTACCTTTATAGGAGACGGGGAGTGATTCTTTAGCTTCACCTACGTCTGGTGTGTTAGCACTGATTTCGAGGGTATTTTTCGAAAAACTTAAACGAATGGAACTTGATTTTTCGCTGCTTAGAATGGCGACACGTTTAACACTCGTTAAAAGTAATTCACGTTCGATTGTGATGCGTTCTTTTGTTTCGCTGGGAATTACTTGTTTATAATTTGGATAATTCCCTTCGATTAATTTAGAACAAAGATACGTCGAGCCCACTGTGAATCCGATCTGATTTTCTGCAATGGCAATTTGCACTTCCCCTGAGTCGGAAAGAATGCGCTGTAGCTCATTCACCGCTTTGGTCGGAAGAATAATATCCACTTCACTAGCTTTAGGAAACTCTAGTTCTTGTTCAATCAAAGCTAGGCGACGTCCATCTGTAGCGACGACAATTAATTTACCTTCTTTAAAACTAAGTAAGGCTCCGTTTAGAACATAACGGCTCTCATCTGTGGACATGGCATAAGCTGTTTTTTTAAGCATTTCACGGAAGCTTGGCTGCTCAAGTTTAAAGATGTGCGCGTTGTCCATCTTAGGAAAGGGAGGGAAATCATCTTCCGCTAAGCCCATAATTTTAAAGAAACTGTTTCCTGCTCGAATGGAGGCACTGTTCTTTGCATCGACTTCCACCACGACATCAGTTGCGGGAAGTTCGCGCACAATGGTAAAGAGACGACGCGCAGGCAGGGTAATGCTACCGGGTTTCTCAATCAATGCTTCCACACTGGTGCAAATGCCCGTGTCTAAATCTGTCGTGGTAAAACTTAGGCCACGACCTTCGCTTTTGATGAGCACATTACTTAAGACTGGTAACGTTGTGCGCGTGCTGACAACGCTCTGAACGGTTTGTAATCCTTCAAGGAATTTTTCGCGTGATATGATGAATTTCATGTTGTTGTGTTCTCTAATAGTATCTTTTTAAAGAAAGAAAGTATCTGTAATATAGCTGTTAATAAAGGAACACAAGTTTTATAAACCTATCAGCATGAACCTTTTGGTTGAATAATAGTCTGGGGATAACTGGGGCTAAGAAGTCTTGGATTTGTCACAAAGTTGAAGAAAAGGAGATAGCGAGCAATTTACTAGAAGTTCATTCAACCTTTATTCACACGCTTATTATAAAGTATTTGAAGTCAGTATATTATGTGAATTTGTGATAATGGAGAAGGAATGGGTCAAATTATTTCCATGCGTTCAATGAGTTGTTGAACTTGATGACGCAGCGCAACATCATTAGCTATTTTTTGTTCGATCGTTTTATGGGCATGTAATACGGTGCCATGATCACGCCCGCCGAAGGCATCACCGATTTCCTGTAAGGATTTAGGAGTCAACTTCCGACTTAAATACATGGCGATCATGCGCGGGAAGGCGATATTATTAGGGCGTCGTTTACTTGTCATATCAGTAAGTCTGATATCGAACCCTTCGGCCACACGTTTTTGAATAAGATCAATGGAAATTTTATTACGTGCTTCTTGTTGAATGAAATCTTTAAGAAGTTCTTCCACTTGTATTTGAGAAATCTTCTTGTCATTAAGGGCGGCCCAAGCGGCAACGCGGTTAAGGGCACCTTCCAAACGACGAACGTTTGCTTTAACGCGTTCTGCGATGAACATGAGGACAGTATCTCCCAAAGTAATCTGCATTTTCTGAGCTTTAGCTTTAAGAATGGCTAAGCGGGTTTCAATGTCGGGTGGTTGGAGTTCAGCTGTTAGGCCCCACTCGAAACGAGAGACGAGACGTTGTTCTAAATTAGAGATGTCGGCTGGGGTGCAGTCGCTGGTGAGCACGATTTGTTTATTACCGTCAAATAAAGCGTTGAAGGTATGGAAAAACTCTTCTTGTGATCGCTCTTTACCCGCAAAGAATTGAATGTCGTCAATAAGCAGTGCATCAGCCTGACGGAAGCGTTTACGGAATTTGATTAATTCCCCCTTTTGGATGGCGCTGACAAATTCATTGGTGAACTGCTCTGAGGTGACGTAAACGATTTTAGCATTCTTTTTCTTGCTGGCGATACGGTGCCCGACGGCGTGCATGAGATGGGTTTTGCCAAGTCCGACATGACCGTGAATGAAAAGGGGATTATAGATCTTAGCGGGTGCATCTGCGACGGCTATGGCGGCGGCGTGGGCGAATTGATTATTTAAGCCTACGACGAAGGTTTCAAATTGATAGCGCACGACGAGGTCTGAGGTGGGCGTTATGGAAAATTCTTGTTTAAGCTCATGTCCAGTGGGGCCGATGTCGGAGATGGTGGGAACGAGGGTGTTAGCTTGCTCAAAGGTGATGGGGATCTCTTTGTTTGTCAGCAAGGTGACGCATTCGCGAAGCTGAACGAGGTAGTTTTCTTCAATCCAATATTGATAGATGGAATTTTCTACTCCTAAGACAAGACGGTCTGATTCAAGGGCGACAAGTTTTACTGGGGAAAACCAACGCAGGTAAGCGTCAGGTGAAATGAGGCTCTTTAACTCTTCACAGATTTTAGTCCACGTTTCGATCGGATTGTTGAAGGGAGAGTTCTGCATGGCGAGTTGGTTAATTAAATCGTAGGGAAAAGTTCCGACAAGTACAAAAATGCAATAAGTACTTATATTGTTTCTGACTTAGGCCTCTAAAACTTCAATCCAAACGGCTGTTATATTATCCTGACCGGATTTATCTAAGGCGGCTTCTACTAAGCGACGGGCAGTAGGCAGTATAGCTTCTTCTGGGCTAGGGTTTTGGATGAACGCCAGTAGGTGGGAATCCCAGAGACCATCAATCAAGCCATCACTACAGATTAAAAATCTATCTCCGGTTTGATAACTCACGGTGCCGACTTGGGGATCCACGAATTGGTGGCCGGCACCCAGAGCTTTTTGGATAGAGTTTTTTAAGGGATGTTGTCTAGCCTCGCGTTCATTGATTTTATTTTGACGAAAAAGCCAGCCAACGTGAGAGTCGTCAGCGGTAAGCTGTTTCATGCCGCCTTCTACGGGAAAATAATAGATACGGGAGTCGCCGATGTGGGCAAAATGTAACCACGAAGGGGAAAAACAGCAGAGGCTTAGTGTTGAGCCCATACCTGAACATTCGCTATAATTTTGGCCTAGATGTGTTAAGGCTTTATGAATTTCATGATAGAGTTCTTGAAATAGATCGGGGTAACCAGCATTGAGTCCGAGAGTGCTATTACGAAAACCTTTTGGCAGAAGTTTAGTAATTTTTTCTACAGCTATTCTGCTAGCAAATTCCCCAGCATTAGCGCCGCCCATACCATCACCTACTGCGAAAACAAAATCTCCTACAGTAAAGTTAGACTCCCCTTCCTTGCCTAAATAACGAATCTCCTGAGCATCAAAAGTTAGAGCCAAAAAAGAGTCTTCATTATTCAAGCGCACTTTTCCGCGGTGAGTCATGGCTGACCAGCGGAGGGTCTGGGATAGTGGAGTAGAATCGTTAGGGTTCATTCTTTGGGCATGGCGACAGGAGAGCGATGAGTAGGATCACGTAAAAGAGTAGCAAATTCAAAATCGATTATATAAAAGCGGCCCGCTATGGGGTTGTAGGTTACATTACGAAGGGCTTGATCTTCATGCCGCACGCCGAAGGTTTCTAATTCTTGAAAAAGCGCTGTCATTTTTTGCTCACTTAATTGCTCGACTCGGTTTCCGCCATTACTCGTGATCAAAAGTAGCCTTTCTGGTGCAACCTCCAAGATGCGTGGGACAAAGGGGCAGCCGACTTTTTCTAGATAACGTAAAACGAGAACCTCATTTTCAAACCGTTCTTTAGCTTGGTGTCCACGGAAGATTTTACTAACGGTTCCATCGTAGCCGATGTGGACAATGGCTCGTTTCGTATCTTTGGCTACCTCCATACTGGTAACGTTGCCATGCGCCGCCCTGTAGCTCAATACCAGAAAAAACCAATCTGCTAGGCAGGTTTTAATTAAATGTCATACGTTTGGCACTAAAACTGCTAAATAGTAAATACTTGTAAGTGAATGGTTAAACATTCAACTTGTGGGTCAGGCGTCTGCATATGCAGGCGTTTGAGTATTTAAAATTAACCCTTATCCAATCTAAGACAGCTCACTATGGCTAAATATAAACTCGAATACGTCTGGCTCGACGGTTACACCCCAGTGCCCAACCTGCGCAGTAAAACGCAGATTAAAGAATACAGCAGCTTTCCTAAGCTCGATGACCTACCTCTTTGGGGTTTCGACGGAAGCTCTACCCGGCAGGCTGAAGGCCGTAGCTCGGATTGTGTTCTTAAGCCAGTCGCCATTTTCCCCGACAGCACCCGCAAAAATGGCGCTCTCGTCATGTGTGAAGTCATGATGCCTGACGGTAAGACACCGCATCCCTCTAACGATCGCGCCACCATCCTTGATGATCCCGAAACATGGTTTGGGTTTGAACAGGAGTATTTCCTCTACCAAGATGGTCGCCCCCTAGGATTCCCTGCTGAAGGTTACCCCGCACCCCAGGGTGAGTACTATACAGGCGTCGGCTACAAAAACGTCGGTGATATCGCCCGCCAGATTGTGGAAGAACATTTGGATCTGTGTCTTGATGCAGGCATCAACCACGAAGGCATCAATGCTGAGGTCGCTAAAGGTCAGTGGGAGTTCCAAATCTTCGGTAAAGGCTCTAAGCGTGCCGCGGATGAAGTGTGGATCGCACGCTATCTTCTGAATCGTCTTTGTGAAAAATACGGCGTGGACATCAACTACCATTGCAAACCCCTCGGTAAGGAACTGGACTGGAACGGTTCTGGTATGCACGCTAACTTCTCTACGAAGTTTTTGCGCGAGACGGGCGGTAAGGAGTATTTTGAAAAGCTCATGGCGCAGTTCGCCAAGAACATGGACGAGCACGTCGCCGTCTATGGCCCTGATAACCACCTACGTCTGACCGGTCTGCATGAAACGCAGTCGATTGATAAATTCACTTACGGCATTGCTGACCGTGGATCTTCGATCCGCGTCCCGCACTCCTTCGTGAACAGTGGGTATAAAGGCTACCTAGAAGATCGTCGTCCGAACTCTCAAGGCAACCCCTACGCCATTGCGAGCCGTATCCTCAAGACTGTCTCGGAAGTGCCTACGAAATAAGCAGTTTTAAAATAGTTTAAATTTTAAGCGGCGTCACCTCCTAGTGACGCCGCTTTTTTGTGGCTTCCCTATTTAGGTGAGGAAAGTAGGCGAATAATTTCGTGGAAAATGCCTCCGTATTGACTTAGGGTCAAGGCTAAGAAAATTAAGCATGAAAAAATATTTTAATTCCCCTTGGCTCCTACTGGTAGTTAGTTTTTTACTTTTCCCTTGTCTTGCTCAAGCTCATACAGGGGTGAATTCCATCCAAGGTTTTAGCTCAGGGCTGATCCATCCCTTTGGCGGCCTAGACCATCTTTGTGCTATGTTAGCGGTAGGCCTGTGGGCGGCGCAGCTCGGTGGTCGTGCCTTCTGGGTCGTGCCTGTAGCTTTTCTTTCCGTCATGGTTCTGGGTGGAATTCTCGGTATGATGAATGTCTCTCTTCCCCTAGTAGAGCAAGGCATACTCGCCTCTGTCTTCATCATGGGAATTCTTCTAGCTGCGGCTGTTCGGTTACCTTTAGTTATCAGCGTTATTTTGGTGGGCGCCTTTGCCTTATTTCACGGTCATGCCCATGGAGCCGAGATGTCCGAATCTTCTCTAGGCGTGCTATATGGGGCGGGCTTTATCGTGGCGACCGCACTTTTACATGCCGCAGGTATGAGCGGTGGAGTCGCTCTACAGAAAACGACTAGACCTGTAGTCTTGCGTTGGGCGGGTGTCTTCGTGATTGCTTGCGGGCTTTACTTAACTCTTGCGTAATTGCGCAAAGGAAACGGGTTTCTCTAGCTCTTAGTGGGCGCAATTATTGCAACCAGCCAATTGTTGAAAAAAATCGTTTCCTTTATCATCCACCAAAATAAAAGCTGGGAAGTTTTCCACCTCAATTTTCCAAACCGCCTCCATACCTAATTCTGGGTATTCTAAGGTCTCTACTTTTTTAATATTATCCTGCGCTAGAATGGCCGCCGGGCCGCCAATGGATCCTAAATAAAAGCCGCCGTATTTTTTACAAGCATCCGTGACCTGCTGGCTACGGTTACCTTTAGCGATCATAATCATAGATCCTCCCGCAGCTTGGAAAAGATCTACATAGCTATCCATTCGCCCAGCTGTAGTGGGCCCGAAGGATCCAGAGGCTAGGCCTTTAGGTGTTTTAGCTGGACCTGCATAATACACGGGATGGTTCTTAAAATAATCAGGCAGATTTCCCGTTTGTTCTAGGCGCTCCTTCAATTTAGCGTGTGCCATATCGCGAGCGACAACAATTGTGCCGTTCAAAGCGAGCGGCGTGGTCACGGGATGTTGAGAGAGTTCCGCGAGGACTTCTGCCATGGGGCGATTGAGGTCAATCGTTACAACTTTAGCGTTGCGGGTGAGGCGACGACTTTTCTCTGGAACGTAGAGAGAGGGGTTTGCTTCGAGTTGTTCAAGCCAGATACCTTCACTGTTAATCTTAGCTTTAGCATTACGATCTGCGGAACAAGAAACGCCAATGCCGATCGGGCAGCTAGCCCCGTGGCGGGGGAGCCGGATGACACGCACATCTAGGGCAAAATACTTGCCGCCAAACTGTGCGCCGATACCGCAGTGGCGGGCGAGTTCGAGCAGTCGTTGCTCCATTTCAATATCACGAAAGGCTTGGCCTAGGTCATTGCCGTGAGTGGGGAGCTGGTCTAGGTATTTGGCAGAAGCTAGTTTGACTGTTTTGAGGCAGGCTTCGGCTGAGGTGCCACCAATAACAAAAACTAAATGATAAGGAGGACAAGCAGCGGTGCCGAGTGAAAGCATTTTATCTGTTAAAAATTTCTCTAAGACCCCAGGTATGACGGTGGCGCGCGTTTCTTGATAGAGATAGGTTTTGTTAGCAGAGCCGCCGCCCTTAGCGATAAAGAGGAAGGAGTATTCCTGGCCTTGGGTGGCGTAGAGATCGATTTGGGCGGGGAGATTAGTTCCTGTATTTTTTTCCGTCCACATATCCAGAGGGGCATTTTGGGAATAGCGTAAATTCTCTTCCGTGTAACATTGGTAAACACCGCGGGAGAGGGCTTCCTCATCACTACCACTGGTCCAGACCAGTTGCCCCTTTTTTCCGATAATAATCGCAGTGCCTGTGTCTTGACAAAAAGGGAGAATACCATGAACGGACACCTCGGCATTGCGTAGGAGTGTGAGAGCTACGTTACGATCATTTTCTGAAGCTTCTGGATCGTCGAGAATGGCGGCAACTTGTTTTAAGTGTGCAGGCCGGAGCATGAAGGAAATGTCATGAAACGCAGCACGCGCTAAAAGCGTGAGAGCCTCAGGTTCAATCTTAAGAATCTGGTGGCTATCAAAACTTTGGGTAGAAATATAATCTGTCGTGAGGAGGCGATAAGTTGTTTCATCTTTGCCCAAGGGGAAAGGCGGTTGATACTGAAAAGTAGGGGCGGGCATAAAAGTGTAAGAAGCTAGCTAGAAGAAAGGACTTAATAGTAAACAGACTTTCTAAACCCCGTGGTTTTTGCAGGCTTGGCGTCGGTGTCTTCTGTAAGAGCGATTTGAGACTTTGGGTCAGCGAGAATTTTCCTAAGTTCTTCCATAATAATACTAGGCAAAACATAATCTTTAGCTCCTCTACCCGCTAATTGATTCCCATTAGCATCCACTACGACTAGGTAAGGCATGGCGGTGGTTGCGAGCTCTTCGATGATTTTCCTATTACCGATATCATCATAGTTAATGGCGGGGAAATTCATTTTTGACGTAAGCATGAAATTTTCCATATCACGCGCATTTCGGTCACTACTGACGAAGACAAGCTCAAAGAAAGGGTATTTAGCTTTCAGCTCGGTGTAGATCGGGGCAAGGGTAGGAGCAAAGGAGCGACATTCCGCATGCCAATTAGCAGCATAAAAAAAGGCGAAAACAGTTTTTTCGGTTAGAGAGCCTTTGGGAACTTTAATAGTTTTTTTTCCATCAGAAATAACGAGGATGCCTTCTAAGGCATTGGTAACCTTGCCAACATAGGTCTTAGTAGTTACTGCTGCGGTTTGGCTAGGCTTGGTCTGAGCAAGCACGTAATCTAACTTCTGAACTATTGAGGCGGGACCATCACGAAGTGGTTTTCCGCGACTAGATAAGACAGTCCCTTCAGCATCCACAACAATCATGTAAGGGATTCCGTCAACACTAAGATCTTTAAGAAGTTGATATTTATCGAGGGCTTTAAAATCGATTGCAGGATAGTTCATTTTCCCCCATTTCATATACTCGTCCATATCTCTTTCGCTCTTGTCCCGGCTGATTAAAATAAGCTCAAAGTGGGGATATTTAGCAGTTAGCTCGGTGTAAACAGCGGGGAGAGTAGGAGTAAAAGCCCGACACGGCGGGCACCAGTGGGCAGAAAAATAAAGGGCAAAGACCGTTTTCCCAGTTAAAGAACCCTTGGCAACTTCTTCAACTTTTTTTCCGTCGAAGGCAACTAAATCGCCTTCGAGAGTTTCCGTGAATTTTCCCGCGTATGAAGACGTGACCAAGGCGAGAAAAAAAGAAATGACTAATGCGAAATTAAGCTTCATAAATCTAATATACATCGCTTTCCGAAAAAATATTGCGTAAGATTTAATCAAGGTGTCGTGCTGGTTGTAGGCGTTGGGGTGGGTGCGGGTTGAGCAAGGAAAGAATCTAACTTTGAAACTAGAGTGACGGCATGATCACGAAGTGGCTCTCCGTTGTTAGATAAGACATTTCCATCAACATCAACGACAACCATGTGGGGGATGCTTTTAACATTGAGTTGTTTAATTATTTTATATTTATCGAGATCTTTAAAGTTGATAGCGGGGTAATTCATTTTCCCAGATTCCATGTAATCTTCCATATCTTTTTCGCTCTTGTCCCAGCTAACGAAAACAAGTTCAAACTGGGGATACTTTGCACTGAGCTCAGTGTAAGTAGCGGCTAGAGTAGGTGTAAACTCCCTACACGGCGGACACCAATGGGCAGAGAAATAGAGAGCGATGACGGTTTTTCCGCTCAAAGAACCTTTGGGAACATTAGCAGCCCTTTTCCCATTAAATTTAATTAAATCGCCATCCAGTTTATCTGTGAATTCTCCCGCATAGCTAAACGTGGTGATACCAAGAAACAGGCTTAGGACTAAAACAGAGGGTAATTTCATAATTTTACTGTAGTTGTTTTTTATAAAAGAAAAAGAATAAACCTGCGTCATTGAATTGACACAAGGGCTCGTTAGTATGGATGCGTGAAAAATGAAATTCATGGTTTAACACGTCGGGACGCCCTTAAACTCAGTGCAGGTCTGGCCTCAGGTCTTTCCCTCGGCAGTCTCATGGGCTGTTCTGGAAAAAAGACCCAGCCTAGAAATATTATTTTTTTAGTAACAGATGGCATGAGCGCGGGCGTTCCTTCGTTAGCTGAACCCTTCTCTCAGCTAGTTCGTGGCAAGGAAACGATCTGGCATCAACTTTCAACCAACCCGAAAGTCACGCACGGGCTTTTTGATATGGCGTCTATGGATACTCTAGTGACAGATTCTGCCGCAGCAGCCAGTGCTTGGGGTTCGGGTCAGCGCGTACCGAACCGGGTATTAAATCAATATCCTGATGGGGTAATTTTAAAACCACTCTGCCCATTGTTAAAGGAGCACGGCATTCTGACGGGATTGGTCACCACCTCGCGAATGACTCATGCCACACCAGCGGGGTTATGTGCCTCGGTGCCGCATCGTGATTATGAGGACGAGATCGCTCCGTTTTATCTCAACAAAGTGGACGTATTACTAGGCGGTGGGAGTTTGCATTTTGACAAAGACTATCGTAATGATGGGCGTGACTTGAGCGGGGAATTTTCTGAGGCAGGGTATACCTTAGTATCGACACGTCAGGAGTTACTGCAAGCAAGTGGTCGGACAAAAATGCTGGGTTTATTTTTCCCCGATCATTTGCCTTACACCATCGATCACAATCAAAGTAAATTAATGCTGGAATCAATTCCGACTCTCGCAGAAATGACTAAAGTAGCACTGGCTGGCTTGAGCAAAAATGGTCGGGGCTTTTTCCTCATGGTGGAAGCGGCGAGAGTGGACCACGCTGCCCATGCTAATGACGGAGCGGGACTTTTGTGGGAGCAGTTGGCTTTTGATGACGCCCTGGCCGAGGCGCGCAGCTTTCAACAAAATAATCCGGACACGCTTTTGGTAATTTCAAGCGATCATGGGAATGCCAACCCTGGCTTAAATGGGACAGGCCCTGCTTATACGGAGAGCACTGGTTTTTTTGATCGCTTAGCGGAGAGCAAGGCATCCTATGTTAAAATAAAACAAGATTTAGATACACTACTACGAACTACTAAGAAATTAGACGCGTCACAAGTCATCAAAAAAATTCAAACCGCTACGGGATTGGTGATGAATAATGCAGAAGCCGAAGTGCTCATTGCTACGCTTATGGGAAAAGAAATCCCAGAGATGGCCAACCAACAAAAAAACTTCTTCGCTCAACTTGGTCAAATCTTAGGAAATTGGACAGGTCTGGGCTGGACGGGCGTAACGCACACGGCGGACTGGACTTTACGGATGGCTCTAGGGCCGGGGCAGGAGGAGTTTTCGGGATTGCTGAAGAACACAGACTTTTTTGATAGAACACTAAAGCTTTACGGCATTAACTTTAAAAATCCTGATTACGTAGGCAAGGCTCCTGGCGCGTTGCCTGAGGCGCGTGGCAAGGCCGATCCCACGGGTTGAGGTGTCGGAGAAGCCCCCACGTAAACTCACAATTAGGCACTTTTAGTTGTATGATTTAAAATGCGGATGAGGACAGGGAGAAGTTGTTTCTTGCGTGAAACGATTCCTTCTAACTCAAAGAGGTTTGGACTTAGTTGAGGGTAGTCAATGGCGTTAAGAATTTTAGCAGACCCGCACGTTAACAGCAGGCTGTAGTGCAGGGTGATATCGGTAATTAGTAAACAAGCGAAGTCTAGGCCGCGCTCTTTACGCATAGCGTCTAGGGCAGAAGCCAGTTCTTCTTGACGCTTCCAAAACTGGTCTAGTCCGAGTTCTTCTATCTGCGCCGCAACAATCTTCCAGCCGTTTTCAGTGTATTCCTTGGCATCGGCTCCTACGACTTCTTCTGAAGTGAGAACTTGGAGGGCAGAACCCCTAGAGAAAAATTCTTCAGAAAAAGATTTTAAATTTATTTTGGTTAAGGTTCCCAACCACAGGAGTATTTCTTTATCCTGTGGTGTGGCCGTGGGGGACGTTAAATTCAGCGTGTCGGCAATAATCCCAGCCGCTAGGCAAAGGGCGATGGAGGGTGACGGGGTTAAGCCGTTTTGCCGATATAGACGTGAGACGATGGTGCAGGTGGAGCCTAGGGGATCGTTGATAAAACGGATGGGTTCGCGGGTAACTAAATTCCCGCCTAGGCGATGGTGATCTAACACTTCTAAAACTTCTGCCTCTTCGACACCCGTTACGGCTTGAGAAAACTCATTATGATCTACTAAAACAAGTTTGGTTAGTGGTGGCGAGATGAGGTCCGACTTGGAAAAAACGCCTGAGATTTTATGGTCACTATCTAAAACAGGGAAAAGCATTTGTGGGGTGGCGCGGACTTTTTCTTGGATGTCAGAGATTAAGGTGTTTTCCCGAAAGCTCATGAAGTCTGAGGTTAAAGCGTGAATCACGGGCTTAGCGCACTTGATGGCTAGTGTCGTCGTGGCCGTGTCGAGGTCGGTCAGTATAACCACCACGCCCTTAGCCTTAGCTAAAGCCAGTAGCTCAGGGTCGAGCTCATAACCTCCCGTGATGACAAGGCAGCGCACCCCATATTCTAGGGCGGGCTTCTGAATGGTGGGTCGATTTCCTACCACGAGTAATATACGTTTGGCGGGGTATTCTTTTAACCGTTTGCCGAAGGCCTCAGCTCGCATGGCCGCCACGGTGAGGATAAATTCCTCATCCTCCTCCATCTCCCCTTCATTTTGTAAAACTCCGGCCACGCTCTTGCAAATACGTCGTAAGTTGGTTGGGACGATCCGAGCCTCCCGTCTTTGGTCTCCGCCTGGGAGAAAAAGATCCAGCATCTTCATGATAGAGGCGAGGCCGGTCATGCGCTGGTCTTTGTCGAGAACGGGAATATTGCGTAAACCGTGCCTGCGCATCCGTTCAAATACATCACTTAAGGATTCATCTTCATGGGCACTGATCACCTCGCGGCGTAAGATCTGGGCGGCCGTGGGCCTGACATCCATCAAAAGCCGTGGAGAGACCAGCTCAGCTTTCTCTAAAACGAAAGCAGTGCGACTATTGACCTCGCCACAACGTGCGGGTAAAGCATCAGGCATGGACGTGCGCGACAAAAGATCTGCATAGCCGATAGCGGAGCAAATGGCGTCGGTGTCGGGATTTTTATGTCCGATGACAAAAGTTGACATACTCACCAGCACAAAGCAGAGCAGAAAAAAAGTCAAAGACCAAAAGCAGGTTGAAGTTCTTCTACGTTTTTAGGGTCAAACACTGATTCTGCTATCAGGGGCTTGAAGAGGCTGGATAAACACAGGGTAGCAAGAGAGGTGGGGAACCTTAAAGAGGGCTTTGCCTCTTACCTTTAGTCAAAGGAATCTTGCTGTTCTTTTATGAATTTTTTCTTTAGGTTTTTTTTATGAAGTATCGATGGATTTGGATGGGGGGAATCGTTATGCTTCTGTTTGCTCTGGCCTTAGTTAGGGCCCCTTATTTAAAAGACGCCTTATATTCTTGGTTGGAGAGTGAAGGGTTTCGTGTGATGCTGGGAACTCAGGTTTCTAAGGCGATGAAGATGGATGGGGAGTTCGGGCCTTTACAAGTGCAGGGCTGGGAGGCGAGCACTCCTGAGTATCGTGCTACGGGTTGGCCCGGTGAAGCGATTGGTTCGCTTGAGGCAGAAGGAGTGCGAGGGACGTTTAATCCATGGGCGATCTTTCGGAGAGTTTGGGAGATTAAGCGGATCGACGTGGAGCGAGGGACTTTTGCGCTGCGGTTACCTCAAGATGAGCTAAAACGGCAAACCGTTCTTGGGAAGAAACCTTGGTATGCGTGGTTGATGCCGACACGGTTTTATTGCGGCTGGATCGAGTGTCCTAAGGCGCAAGTAATTTTCCCCTTCCAAGGTAAGCAAGGGCGCTTGAGGGACGTGCATTTAGGGGCTACGATGGTGGGGCGTGATTTTAAGTATTTTATTTATGACGGAATTTTAGAGTTCCCACTCTTACCAGATTTAAAAATTGAACAATTACGTATGCTCATAACGAGAGAGGTTATGGATATCGAATACGCCTCGCTCTCGGGTTTAAATGGAGACAGAGCTGGAGCGGAGATCCAAGCGCGCGTGGGAATGCGGGAGGATAAATCAATCCGAGCAAAGGTGTCGGTTAAGAACATGCCTTTTGGTCAAGTCATGCCCGAGGTGGTGAAGGCTCGTTTACGTGGTCGGGTGAGTGGAAAGCTGAATTGGAATACTGATCCAACAGGAAAGGAGATCACGAGTGATGGGGAGCTGCGTGTAAGTGAAACCGTTTTACAAGATTGGGTTTGGTTAGATGAACTGGCGCGATTACATAATAATCTTGAGCTGAAGAAATTTGATATTGATGAGGGGATGTTAAAGTATCAGATCAGAGATCAACGGTTCATGGCGAAAGAGTTGGACTTGCATGTTCGCAACAAGGTTAGGTTAAAAGGTTCGTTGGAGTATGCGTGGGGGGAGGGTCGTGGTAAGGCGGATTTAAGTTTTGATGAAGTTCCTGTGCAAGCGTGGTTACCAGAGGAGTTTAAGGTGCGAGTAGCTGGGGACATGAAGGGATGGCTAAAATGGGAGGGGTTACTAGAGGATTGGAAAGGGTCACAAGCCTCAGGCATGGTGAATATGGACGGCACTCGGGTGCGCTATCCCTTTAGTAGCATCGCCGTTTTGAAAAAAGCGGGTTTACGATTTCCCGAGGAAGTGGATCTGCGGCGTGCTCAAGTAGATTTTAGTTATGGGGAGCGGCAGTTTAAGGCGACACGTTTTGAGTTTGACGCGGGTGCGGCTGGTCATCTGTTAGGTAAGGCGGAGTGGACAGTGGACGACAGGCTTACGGCAGCGGCGGATTTTCAATTGAGTGAGGTTCAGCGTTGGCTACCTAAGGAGTGGGCGGAAAAAGTGAAAGGTGATCTTTCGGGCAATCTGGCGTGGACAAGTAAGGGCTGGAAATGGCAAGACGCACGCGGCAAGGGAACTTTTCAATTAGCTAAAGCGCAGCTTAGTGGAATGGAGTTTCAACAACAGCTCCAACGCTTTTTAAAGAAGGAAGGATTTGAGCGATTAGATTTTAAGCGTGCTGAGTTGGATTGGGAGGCGGTGGAGGGTGGACTGAAAATTTCCCGGCTGGATTTTTTTGTGCCAAGTCGTGGCGGGGTGCGAGGCCAAGCCTTCATCGGCCAAGATAAAAAAGTGCGGGGAAAAATTCAAGTGGGCTTAAGGCAGGAAGATTTAACGTGGTTGCCTGAGGCGACGACTCGTGTGTTTAAAAATTATGATCAAGGGTTGTATTGGGCAACGGTGACGCTTTCGGGAACGACAGAAAAGCCGCAGCATGATCTCACGAAACAAATCATGGCGGTTTTAAGTCGGCACCCATTTGCGTTAATGGGACTGGCTTGGCGCGGGCTGAGCTGGTGGCTGGGGGATGCGCTGGGAACCTACGGGGCGAGTAAGGAATAGTTTAATGAGTAGGATGGGTTGAACTAAGTTCTAGGCGCCGCATTCTGTGATCTAGCGCATGTTGAAAACTAACTAATTCATTGATGAAACTCTTGTAGCAGGAGAAGGCGTCTGGCTCGTTTTTAAAGGAGTGATACAAATCGAGTTCTGCCACCACGGCGTCATCGTTATCTGCAGCATTTAGCAAGCCGAATTCACGCAGGCGCGGCTTAGCGATGAGGATAGCAAGGCAGGTAGGTGTCCTAGCTCCATTCTTGTAATCTTCAAGGCCTTGTCGGATCAAGGCTTCTCCAAGCAAGCCTGTTAAAATCGATAAATGATCCATAGTTTATTTTAAGAATTTAGGCAGAATTGTTCAACACGTTTGCGGTAAACAGTAGGGTCAACGGCGGGGTATCGGATGAGAAAAGTCTCTGTTTCAAGGCAGCGAGTCCAAAGCAACCTTTTTTCAATTAACTGGTGGCGGAACATGCCCTCGACATCCACCCAGTCCCGCGAGTGTCCGCGCTCCATTTTGGATAAAGCCTGACTATAAAAATCATAGTGATAATAATTTATTTTTCCAAATCGAATGATAAAAGGACTGCGATCTTGCCAATTTGATGGAACGGGAATAAAGAGATCGGGACTGGCTAATTCAACATTAATATCCAGATCATCTTTAAGCGAAGCGATAGCCCTAAAAAAGCCCCGTGGCTCAGGCTCTGCTTGGAGGTCTATACCAATGGTCACTTCACGCCAGCCATAATGTAAGGCACAAGCACCACCCGTTCAGTAAACGATGCCCTCTTGAGTTACCTGTTCACCCAAGGCTTTCATGAACAAATGTAGCCTCGCAAGATTTGTGGAAGATCTCATCAAAGACAAACTTACCGCCAACCAGTTTTTATGACCAGCATTAGGTCATGGGCTTAAACTCGTAATGTTTTAGTAAAAACCGCCTTGAGAATTTAACAGGAGAATTCTTGCACTTCACTTCTGCTAGCTCTTAAATCAATCATTATGACTAAAGGCCCTGTTTCGCAATTTATCCAACATCACTACCGCCACTTTAACGCCGCCGCTTTAGTCGATGCAGCTAAAGGTTACGAAACCCATATCGATGCAGGCGGTAAGATGCTCGTCTCACTAGCTGGAGCCATGAGTACGGCGGAGCTCGGGGTGTCGTTTGCCGAGATGATTCGTCAGGGGAAAGTCGATATCATTTCCTGCACGGGTGCTAACCTAGAGGAAGATTTGATGAACCTCGTGGCGCACTCCCATTATAAGCGCATCCCAGGGTATCGTGATCTGACGGCGCAGGATGAATGGAATCTTCTGGAGCAGGGCTTGAATCGTGTGACGGATACGTGTATTCCGGAAGAGGAAGCTTTCCGTCGTTTACAAAAACATATTCACGCTCTCTGGAAAGAAGCGGAAGAAAAAGGGGAACGTTATTTTCCTCACGAGTATATGTATCAAATGATTCGTAGTGGTGTCTTAGAACAGTATTACGAAATTGATCCAAAAAATTCTTGGATGATTGCGGCTTCGGAAAAAAATATCCCCATCGTTGTCGGCGGTTGGGAAGATTCCACCATGGGCAACATTTTTGCCTCTTACATCATCAAGAAAGAGCTTAAAGCTTCGACCATGAAGAGTGGGATTGAATATATGGTGGAACTCAGTGAGTGGTATCGTAAAAACTCTGGAGGTAAGGGTGTTGGCTTTTTCCAGATTGCAGGCGGGATTGCGGGGGACTTCCCCATTTGTGTTGTGCCTATGATGTATCAAGATCTTGAGTGGCACGACGTTCCTTTTTGGGCTTATTTTTGCCAAATCTCGGACTCGACCACCAGCTTCGGCTCATACTCCGGCGCTGTTCCTAATGAAAAAATCACGTGGGGCAAACTCGGGATCGATACGCCGAAATTCGTGGTGGAATCAGACGCCACCATCGTGGCTCCGCTGATTTTTGCATACGTGTTAGGCTGGTGATTTTTTTTCCCAGCTGACGCATGTTCTGACGGATGAGAGGCTTATATTTATGGCGACCAAGTTAGCTCCTCCGTGGTTTATTGTGCGGAAATCCCGCATTCATGGGGAAGGCGTGTTTGCGGCGCGGGAGATTCCTAAGGGCACTCGTGTGATCGAATACGTGGGCGAACGTATCACGAAGGCGGAAGCGGCTCGTCGTTCTGAGCAACAAGTGGAGATGAGTAAAGCGGGGGATTGCGGAGCGGTGTATATTTTTGAATCTACCCTGCGGCATGACATTGACGGGAACGTGCCATGGAACCCAGCGCGACTGATTAATCATTCCTGCAAACCTAATTGCGCAGCGAAAAACCTGCGCGGGCGCATCTGGATTTCTGCGGTGCGAGCTATACCTGAAGGCGCGGAATTATCTTATGATTATGGCTACGATATAGATCATTATTCAGAGCATCCTTGCCGTTGCGGGAGCCTGAGCTGTTGTGGGTTTATTGTGGGGAAATCTTATCGGAAGAAATTGGCGGTGTTGCTTAAGAGGGGGCTGTAGGTCTTATGGGACTTATTTCTCATGAGTTTATTCCGATGTTCAAGTCTTGCGCGGGTCATGCGTTCGCGCAGGTGTGGTGTTTTATAAAATCTTTTTCTAAGCGGCGAATTCGTTGGTCGAGCAGGTAGTTGCTTTGGTGAATGAGGCAGAGTGCACTGTTGGCCACGACTTCTGCAGGCCGGGTTTCGCAGATTTTGCGGATCATAGACGACTTCGGCTTTTTGGTAGGCAAGGTGCTCGGCTTAGTTGTCGTGGGGGCGGGAGGAAGTGGTCGCTAGGTTGGTTCATAAGTCTTATAGGTTCTATAGGACTTATGGAACCTATTCGGAAAGTTTTATCTTAGCTAGGGCGTTACCTTTTTCTTCAATTAAACTGGAGGGCTCGTGGCGGATGGCGACATGGGTAACAGAAGGAAATTTATTTTGAACGGCCGCAGTTACGCGTTCTTCAATCTCAAAAACTTCTTTTGCCGAGAGATTTTCATCTATGCGAATATGCAGGTCGAGATGGATGTCCGTCTTCATGCCGTGGGAGCGGATGTCATGAGCATTCTCCACGCCTTTCACATTTTCTACGACGAGGCGCACCATGTCTTGGTCAAGTCTGTTCGCTTCAGCTACGGTGTCGATGCTGTCCTGAATAATCATATAAGCGGCGCGGGCGATGATGACGACGATGCCGATGGCGGCCACAGCATCCATCCAAAACCAACCGAAGTGAGCCGTGCCTAGGCCAGTCAGGGCTAGGGCGGTGGCATACACGTCGGAACGGGTGTGTGCGGCATCTGCTGCGAGAAGCGGGCTGCCTAATTCCTCAGCCTTAATTTGTTGGTAACGTGAGAAGGCGAAGTTAATGCCAAGGGTGGCTAACAGAGCGAGGACCGCACCCCAAGAAAAACTCGGAGTGAGCACGGGGTGAAGTAGGCGCGTGAAGGCGGTGCCTAAAATTTCCCAACAACTCAGGAGTAGGAGGCCGGCGAGAACGAAGGTGGCGATAATTTCGTATTTACGATGACCGTAGGGATGTTGCTTATCAGGTGGTTGAGCGGCCATGTAGATGGCTAACATTCCGACGGCACTAGAGGCTCCGTCCAGAAAGGAGTGCAGAGCGTCGGAGATCACGCTGAGGCTTTTCGTTTGCCAGCCTACGTAAAGTTTGATGACAGCTAAAAGAATGTTTAGGGTTAAGGCATAAATAAAAATACGCTGAATAGCTTTGTATCGTGAATCCATCATGAAGCACTATGGTTAAGGGTCAAAGGTGCGTTGTCACTCGCTAAGTGGGAGGTTACTCAAAGTTTATGCCTTCGAGGATTGCTCTATGGCGTAAAGATGGCATAGTATCTAAAGTAGGTAGTGATTATTTTTCAACAAATATAATCATAAACTACTGATAGGCAACGAGTTAACATGTTTAATTATCCAAAATCTTATGATGTCGTAGTGGCGGGGGCTGGCCATGCCGGGTGCGAGGCGGCACTGGCAGCAGCGCGGATGGGGTGTCGCACTCTTTTATTGACGATGAACCTTGATACGATCGGGCAGATGTCGTGCAATCCAGCGATTGGCGGTTTAGCTAAAGGACACATGGTGCGGGAGATCGATGCCTTAGGCGGAGAGATGGGATTAAACACAGATGCCACAGGGATCCAGTTCCGCATGCTAAACATGAAAAAAGGCCCCAGCGTGCGGGCTCCTCGAGCTCAGGCGGACAAGAAGGCCTATCAATTCCGGATGAAGGCCACGATTGAGGCTCAGCCTAATCTGGATTTGAAGCAGGGTAACATCGGCGATATCGAGACCGTGGGAGATAAGGTTAAAGCCGTGATCACGAGCATGGGAGTGCGCTATGAAACGAAGTCGGTAATCATAACGACAGGAACCTTTTTAAAAGCGCTCATGCACGTCGGGCTGAAGAATGCCACAGGCGGACGCATGGGAGACGGGGTCAGTGATTTCTCAGACTGCCTACGTCGATTAGGCTTCGAGGTGCAACGCTTAAAGACGGGCACGCCGCCACGATTGAACGGAAAGAGTATCGATTTTAGTAAATTGGCTCGGCAAGACGGGGATATTCCTGCCCCTATGTTTACCTACATGCCAGAACTTGTCCAAAAAGGAAAGCACGACATCTTTACCCTAAACTATTGGGAAAAGGCTGGGGATGGCGGAATGTTCCACGTGGAACAAATTCCTTGCTGGGTAACTTACACCAACCTCAAGACGGCTGAGATTGTGAAATCGAACCTAGATAAATCACCGCTTTACTGTGGGATCATCGAAGGAGTTGGCCCGCGTTACTGCCCGTCCTTAGAAGATAAGATCGTGCGCTTTGCTGATAAGGAGCGACACCAGGTTTTCCTCGAACCTGAAGGCCGTCACACGGATGAGTATTACATTAACGGATGTTCCACCAGTCTGCCAGTGGAGGTGCAGTATGACTTTATCCGCAGTATCGAAGGCTTAGAAAATGTAGAAATCATGCGGGCTGGTTATGCGGTGGAATATGATTTTTGCCCCCCGACTCAGCTTCAAGCTAGTCTAGAAACCAAGAAGGTTGAGGGTCTCTATTTTGCGGGTCAGATCAATGGAACCTCTGGCTATGAGGAGGCCGCTGGGCAGGGCTTGATTGCGGGGATGAATGCGGCTCTGAAGGTTCAAGGGAAACCTCCGCTGATCTTGGGGCGGCATCAGGCTTATCTTGGGGTGTTGATTGATGATTTAGTCACGAAGGGAACGAGGGAGCCGTATCGCATGTTCACCTCACGGGCGGAGTATCGGCTTTTGCTGCGTCAGGATAATGCAGACCTGCGTTTGACCGAGATCGGGGCGGAACTGGGGCTAGCTACAGCGGCTCGCTTAGAAAAATTGCGGGAAAAGCGCAGGGCCATTGAGTCCTTGAAGGAACAGCTAAGTAAAACCCGCTTGCCTGGGCATACCCAGACCTTGCAAGAACATATGAAAAAGCCGGAGTTTATCTGGGCTAGCTTACCCGAAGAATTTAGGAAGGTTTCTTTAGAAATAGCGGAACAAGTCGAGACGGATATTAAATATGCTGGCTACGTGGACCGGGAAATTCTGCAAATTGAGCGAGCCAAAACTCAGGAGGATAAGACCATTCCCGACTGGGTAGATTATGATTTAATCCAAGGCCTAAAAACCGAGGCTCGTATCAAGTTGAGGGAAATCCGACCTCGTTCCTTCGGCCAAGCTGGCCGGGTTTCTGGGGTGAACCCTTCGGACATGGCCATCCTAGCCGTCTGGGTGAGAAAAGGAAAAACCGATCAAGAAGAGCGGAGTCAAGCGGCGGAAACTTGATTTCTCTTTTACCGACACAACTAGGGTGTGGCATGTGGTGAGTGTTTGATTAAGCGTGAGCAACGCTCTTTAATCCACGTCAGATTCTAAATCTAAGTCTGGGATGTGGGTAAAGGCGATTCGCATGGGAGCTTCTTTTAAGGCGTCGAAGGCGCCGCCGTAGTAAAGCGTGTGCTTACCAAATTTTTCATTTAATTGATCCATCATCTGGTTAAGCTTTTTACGATCAGTTGATTTCGGGAAGAGCGATAAGGTGTGGTTAGTTTCCGCAACTAAATTAAATAAAGTCACGCCCACGGCCATGATAGGTTCGGGATGGTTTGGGCGACGTTTCCATAAAATGTGAAGAAGTCGCAGAGCCTCTAGCGTGTCCTGCGTTTCTTGGAAAGTAACGTCGTCTGCCCAGCTCCGTTTATCCACATACTTTACGGACAAGTGCAAGCCTGCGGCTAAATAACCCGCCTTGCGTAAACGGGTCAGAGCCTTTTGTAAAAGATTATCTAAAATGGCGAGAGCCGACTCGTCATTACGCTTAGCAGGAGGTAAAACATGAGAGTGGCCGATAGTTGTTTTATTCGTGGCCGGCTGCCAGACCTCGTCTCCCCGTAAGCGATCATACATGCGCTGACCCTCTACCCCTCCCCAGACTTTACGGAGGAAATCTTGATCGGCCAAACATAAAGCTTTAACGGTAAAGATACCGTGACGATGTAATCTTTCTTCCATATTGTGTCCTATACCACAGAGATCCCGTAATTCCAATTCATATAGCCTATCGGGTAATTCTTCTAACTGTAAAACAACCAGCCCGTCGGGTTTCTGCATATCAGAAGCTGTCTTAGCCAAGAACACGTTAGGCGCTACGCCGATGGAACACTTTAAATACTCTCCCACGTTTTCAAAGATTGTCTTTTTGATGAGCTTAGCCAAATCCACGACTTGGGCGGTTTCTCGCACGTTTGTTGGTAAGGAGCAAGCCATCTCATCGATCGACATAACCCGCTCTACATGAATACAGGACTCCACGGCAGCCACTAGCTCATGATGGTAACGCACATAACCCGCATGTTTTGCTTGAACGAGCTGGAGCCCTGGACACATTTTTTTAGCATCGCCCACCCGAGTCCCCGTCTTGACTCCATAAGCTTTAGCCTCGTAGCTAGCGGCTATGCAGCAGGTCGTATCCGCCATCAGGGGCACCACGGCCACGGGTTTACCGCGCAGAGCTGGATTTTCCTGCTGCTCCACCGAGGCAAAGTAAGAATTAAAATCAACGACGAGAGAACGTAAAGGCATTTAAGAAAAGATACCTTAAAACCCCGCCAAACAACAGAAAGTAAGAGTGCTCTAAGTATGATTTAGAAAAAAGAAAAAGGCTTAGGTTCCACCGCCTTGTTCGCATTTTCTTTTACATCGATTTTGCGTAACGCTCGCTCCATAGCAATCACGTCAAAACCGTATTTCTCCGCTACTGCAATTATTGCGCGGCGAACCTCCGAAATGACGGGATCAGCGGCTAGTGTGGGAGTATCAAATGTTTTCATCGTATTGAATTAGTTCTTCTGGGCTGCACATGGCTGGTAATCGGAATCCCGCATCTGCCACCGTGGCACGCAGGCGGTTGCGAGTTTAAGGAATCGCAAGATGTTTAGAATTCCATGTTACAAGATAGTCCATCTGATGCACGGAAGCCACAGCAACAGGAACGGAATCTGAAGCTGCTTTCTCGGGGACTAACCCTCCCCGCCTGAATCAGGCACAAAGCCAAGCGACCGAACTCAACCGCTGAGACCCCGTTGAGAAACAGGGGGTCACCATTTATCTGACCTCATGCATCGCGCAACTCGCGCGCAATCAAGCCATCGAGAATCTCTCTCGGTGACATCGTCTTCCTGACCGCTCGCAGCTCCTCAAGGCGTGCTGCAATCTTATGGAACGGCCGCGTGTAAGGATGGCGACTGAGAACATGCCGCCACGCTGTGTGGCCGCGCACAAGGGAGCTGACGCGCTCGTAGTTGCCGGGAATCTCGCCTGATACTGGGGACGCTGTTCCTCCTTTCTGAAAAACCACGGTGATATTTCCACCATCAGCGGAGACCGAACTACTGACCACTTTATAGCCCAACTTCCTCCCGAGCATATTGAGAGTAGCCGGACTAAAATTAAAGAGGTGTGCCCGATGAAACCGGCTGCGGGGCCACTGACAAATCGCCTCGACGTTGGGCACATCCACCATCACCTGACCGCCTGGCCGCAAGCACTGGTTCATATACCCCAGTGCATCGTAAGGGCTTTCCAAGTGCTCTAACACGTGAAAGGCCGTGATGAAGTCCTGTGACTCTGGCTCTATACGGGCCTCTTGATAGAAGTTGTGGGCAACGGGAAGACCGAGAACCTCAGACGCAAATTGGGCATAGCCGCCGTTGGGCTCGAAACCAGATGCATCGTAGCCCATCGCTCGCAACACGAAAACGACCTCGCCGCTGCCTGCGCCAAAGTCTAGGACGCGACTTCCACGCTTGAGAATCGGCGCAAGTCTGTGGAAGCGGGCCAACGCAACCTTGCCCGCACGATAAACGTGCTTCGGCTTCGGCTGGAAGGTGGCTTTGTAATCCATGCGGTAACTGTGCTCGTAGTAATCGCGAACCTGCTTAGAACCCGGACGGGGGTAGGAATAGACCAAACCGCAACTGCGGCAAATCATCGTGCGTAGGTGGTTGCCATCGCGGTCCGTCAGGCATAGCTCTTCTTCGTCTGTAGAACCACACAGGTCACACGGAATGGATGGGGAAGGGAGAGGGGTATGAGCAATAACAGCGAAGGATTCTTGTGCAGTCTTAGTCATGGATCAAAAACGTAGTTCATACGATGCATCCCGCAACAAGAAAAAAAACGCTAAACCAAGCGAAATAAGGTAAATAGGGAGATTTCGAGCAGATTATTCAACCAAGATTTAAAATTTTGCCTGCATTATTGATGCAGCGCAGCGTTTAACCAAGAGACAATTATGGATTATGGGAATGATAGATAAACTCGCTCCTTGATCATTCTTTATTAGCGTAAACAGTGCTAGAAACACCAGAGAACCCGACGAGGAAATGGCAGAGAGACGATTTATTCAGGGAAGGTGCTTAAGTGTTTGTATTCAGATTGACTCTAGCAGGGGCTTTGAGATTATCGGGGTTCCACTATATTCTATGAGCACTTCCCTTCATCCTTTAGTCACCCACCAACGTCAAATTCATCTGGATTTTCATACCTCGCCGCTGATCCCGGATTTGTTAAAGGATTTCGATGCGCGCACTTTTGCTAAGACGATGAAGGCGGCTCGCGTGAATAGCGTAACGGTTTTTTCTAAGTGCCATCATGGCATGTGTTATTACCCGACAAAAGCTGGAGTTGAGCATCCAGCATTAAAGGGGCGGGATATGTTAGGTGAGACGATTGAGGCGCTGCATCGGGAGGGGATTCGTTGCCCGATTTACACGACGATGGCGTGGGAAGCGGACATCGCTTTAAAGAAACCAGAGTGGCGGATGATGCGGAAGAATGGGCTTTTTGCGGATTGGGAACATGGACATCCTGGGCAGTGGAAGTTTTTGAACTGGATGCATCCAGATTACCAAGATTACATCGAGGCGCATTTGCAAGAAGTGTTAGATGGTTATGACGTTGATGGAGTATTTTTTGATATTTGCTTTTTTCCTAAGGGTGCATGTTGGAGTGACCCCTGTCGGAAGATTCGGGAGAAAAATAATTGGCTGAATGACGGGATAGATACGCATGAGTATTTCCAAGCGTATTGCCAAGCGGCTTTATCTAAAAAATTTAATAAAATCGTTCAGGCTAAGCATCCTCAGGCCACGACATTTTTTAATGCGGGTGCGGATTGTTTCATGACTCCAGATGCAGGGGTTCGGCCACGGTATAAAAATATGACACACTTTGAGGTGGAGTCATTGCCCTCGGGATTCTGGGGTTACTATCATTTCCCGCGTCTGGCACGGACGGTGTTCACTTGGGATAAGCCATGGTTAGGCATGACGGGAAGGTTCCAAAAGATGTGGGGAGATTTTGGCGGGTTGAAGCCTCAAGCTGCTTTGGAGTATGAGTGTTTCCGCAGTCAGTCCCTAGGCGGTGCGAACTCAGTCGGGGATCAGTTACCTCCGCGCGGAGTGCTGGATCCAGCGGCCTATCAACTCATCGGGGCGGTCTATGAGCAGTGTGAAAAGGCAGAACCTTTTTATGAGGGCTCGAAGCCTTTTGTACAAGTGGGTGTGGTGACGCCGAGTTATCCGGGGCTGGATTGTGACACGTCGGCTAAGAGCGAGGAAGGTGTGGTGCAAATGTGTGAGGAGTCTCATTATGAATGTGCCGTGCTGGATGGGGTGAGTGATTATAAACCATATGCGGTTTTGATTTTGACTGATACGACGGTGGTTTCGCCCGAGGTTAAGGTTAAGTTAAAAGCTTACTATGATAAGGGCGGGAAACTTATCATTTCTTACCGTGCAGGGTTTGATGCAGCCGGGAAATGGGCTTTAGATTTTCTCCCGTTAAGTTTCCACGGTGAAGTGGAAAAGTTTCCCTCCTTCTGGCGGGCTCAGGCATCGTTTTGGCCAGAAGCAGCAAAGAGTGATCGGGTTTTTTATACGCAGGGCATGAATGCTCTGGGCGGTAAGGGGACAAGTGTTTTAATTGAGCGGGTGTTACCGTATTTTAATCGAACTGACGTGACGTATAGTTCGCATTGCCAGACGCCGCCTTTAGCTAAAGCGGATAAATTTCCAGCTGCCATTGGGGGGAAGAACTTTGTTTATTTTGCCGACCCGATTTTCCGCGAGTATCGCCAAGCGGGCAACACTACGGCGCGTGATGGGTGGTTGTTAGCCATGAAGCATTTGATCGGGGAGGCACCGTTCGGGGCTGGATTACCCACGACGGTGACTTGTTCTCCACGACGGCGGAATAAGGATCTCATCCTTACGCTGCTACATTATGTGCCAGTGCGGAAGTCGTTGGACATTGATGTGTGTGAGGAGCGCATGTCCTTTGCGGGGGAGGCGTTGAGATGTCCTAAGCAGGTCAGCGCAGTTTATGTTTATGAGACGGGTGAGTCACTGCAACGGAATGTAAGCGGCGCCTTTCTTCTACCGATGGTGAAGGGCCGGTTATTGTTAGAAATTCCAAATTACTTTAAATAACATGGCCACGACTTCAGAAAATACGATGAAAGTACTGCCCTATCATTTTGAGGATGCGGAACGGTCTGTGGTGGTGACGGATCCCAAGTTGCCGCAGCCATGGATTAATTATCTTTCCAATGGAGATTTACACGCTTTTGTCTCGCAGGCTGGCGGTGGCTGCGCGTGGTGGCAGACGCCGCTGAAAAACCGCATGACGCGGTATCGCCAATACAATCTCCCGATTGATAGTCCAGGTTTCTACGTCTATCTGCGTGAACCAAACGGCGTGGTCTGGTCTCCGACGTGGCGTCCAGTGGAAACTCCGCTCGATGCGTGGCAGGCGGAACATCGGCCAGGGTTGACGCGCTTCACGGCTAGACGTGGGGAGATGGAGGCGGTTTTGGATTTATTTATTGCGCCAGGAACCAATGCGATGGTGTGGGATTTAAATTTAATTAATCACGGTTTAGGCGACGTGGCGCTGGATGTGTTTGGTTATGTAGAATTTGGCTTATTAGATTGGAAGCAGGACACGGACTGGGCTTGTTATGTGAAACATAACTTGCAGGTTTCTTTTGATGAGCCAGCTAAGGCCATCACGTATCTCTATCGGCACTTTCATTTTAATCCACGCTTAGAGGATTGCCCTCTGGTTTATTTTGCCAGCTCGGAACCCGTAGAGAGCTATGACTGTGATCGCGACATCTTTGTGGGGAATTATCGGGATGAGCGTAACCCCGTGGCACTGGAATTAAATAAATGCGAAAATTCGAATATTCTCTGCGGTGATCCTTGCGCAGCGTTGCAATGCAAGGCCTTGGTGCCAGCTCAAGGTGTAAAGCGGCTACAATTTTTTCTTGGAGCGGAGAAGCAGGCGATCGTGGCTTGGCCTAAGGCTTTAGAGGGTGTTAGAGCAACGTTAAAAACATTACGGCAAGCAGGGGAAGTGGATCGTCTAAAGGCCGCCTTAGATGCGTGGTGGCAGGAGCACTTTTCCGTGATGCAGGTGGAGCTACCTGAGCCTGACTTAGCGCGGCAGATGAATACTTGGAGCCCTATTCAGAGTGTGCAGACGGGTCGTTATTCGCGCTCGTTTAGCCAAAATGCGGCAGGAGTTCGCACTCTAGGCTTCCGTGATACGTGCCAAGACATGCTCGCAATCGCCTATCGCCGTCCTGAATGGGCTAAGGCAACCTTCCGTTACTTAGTGAGTCAACAGTATGAAGATGGGCACACTCCCCACCAATGTAATCCCGTGGAAAAAATGCCAGCGGAAGCGCGTATCCATATTGATAACCCCTTATGGGTCCCCATGGTGGCCTATGCTATTATCTCTGAAACGGGCGATGCCTCCTTGCTAGATGAAAGGCTGCCTTGGCTTTCAGCGGATAGCATCACGCCTACGGGCTCGGCTCCGATTTGGGAGCATTTGGTGCGAATCACAGATTTCATGGAAGCTAACCTAGGGGCGCATGGAATTCCCTTGACCCATAATGGGGATTGGAATGACTCCATTGGTAAATTTTCTAAAAAGGGCAAGGGAGAATCTCTCTTTGCTGCGCAGCAATATGCTTATATTTTACGGCAACTAGCGGAGCTCGCTTTCGTGAGAAATGACGGAGCCACAGCCCAACGGTTTGAGAAACTACGGCTTAAGCAGATCGCAGCCATCACAGCGTGCGCGTGGGATGGAGCTTGGTGGAGGCGGGGATTCGATGATGACGGGAACGCCATCGGTTCTAGCGCCTGTGAATTCGGTAAAATTTGGCTTAACACCCAGAGCTGGTCGGTCTTAGCGGGCGTTGGCACGGCAGAGCAACAACTTCGTTCCATGGATTCTGTTTCCGAGCTGCTTGATACCAACTTCTGCGGGATTAAAAAACTGCACCCCAGTTTCCTTTCTTTTCCGGAAGTTCTGGAGCCCTACAGTGGCTACTCCCCTGGCTGTGGTGAAAATGGAGCTATCTTCTGCCATGCCAATACCTGGGCCATCATGGCCGAGGCACTCTTGGGCAGACCCGAAAAGGCTTGGCATTACTACCGTCAGCTCGTTCCCCATATCGCTTTGCAAAAAGTCGGGTTGCAGCGGTATAAAGCGGAGCCTTATGCCTACGTGAGTAACATCATCGGTCCAGAGAACCCGAAATACGGTTGGGCAAACGTGACCCAAGTCACTGGAACTGCCACTTGGATGGACATAGCTGCCACGCAATATCTCCTCGGAGTGCGGGCCGAGCCGCAGGGCTTACGCATAGCACCGTGCTTACCAACGGATTGGACGAGTTGCCGAGTTAAGCGCATCTATCGTGGCTGCCACCTAGATATTCATTTTATTCAACATTCAAGCCAAACAGGGCATAGCACCGAGCTGGAACTAGAGGGCAAAACGGTGGCTGGTAATCTAATCGAAGCGCATTTGCTGGAGGGTAAGACCCGCTGTGACGTAACCGTTCATTTACGCTGAGACGAATTTGACTGGCAGCACTGAAAACAGTTCTTGAATAATAGCACTGAAAGCGGGATGCTTAAGAACTCATGGGCTCGTGGCGAAATTGGCAGACGCGCTGGATTTAGGTTCCAGTGGAGCAATCCGTGTGGGTTCAAGTCCCTCCGGGCCTATTCCCCTCCGCTTCATCTTTCCCTGTCAATCGCCTGATGAGGCGATTAAGATTTATTATCGAGGATAATCTGGGAAAGCTTTGATTCAATCTTGGGAGCGTTGCTATTTTTCTCCGTATTCCAAGCGGATTGGTAGGGAGCGTTTGCTCCTGCTTTGATAATATCATCCAGTTCAACCAAATTATGCTTGGCCATGATTTTTTGGATAGCAGGTAAGTAGGTATCGTCAGGGCAATAACCAGCGGCTAAGATAGCTTGGACAAAAGAAAGACCAGTAGGCATATAAAAGGCCTTATCGTAACGCCCAGAGTCCCTTAAAAACTGAGCGTAACCATCAAACCCTGCGCCCAGAGTTTCATAAGCTCGAAAATCAGCCTTAGTCAGCACCCCACTGTCCCGCGTCGTCATATTAGAGGCGCGCAGACCATTCCAATTATTAAAGGCTTTGATCCCGAAAAAGTTGTTATATTGCTTAGCTAAGGAACTGCCGCCGTAGCCGCTCTCATAAATAGCTTGAGAAATGGTGGCGGAAGCGGGGATACCGAACTGAACCTGAATCCGTATCGCCTCGGGAAGAGCCTTCTCGATAAAGCTCCTATTCGCACCATTAGCTGTGTTGAGAACTTTAGAAATTTTGCCCGCTAGGCGCACGACATCCCCAGGGGAACTAGTCTGGAGGGAAACTAAACGAGCTACTTGTAAGTTGCTCTCTTCCAATTCCTTCTGGTTGGCCTGCTTCTCTGCTAACCATTTGCTTTTTTCCTGAAAATAATACTCAGTCACGGCGGTTCCCAGCTTCGTGCTGGTCCAAGCAAAGGACACGAGTAGGACAACTAGACCGATCCAAAGGATGTTACTAAAAATAAGCACGCCCCAGAGCCCAATGCGTCGCGGAGGAGTTTTATAAAAGCGCCTAAGCCCAATAGCAGGCATTAAGTCGACCGCTTTCGGGTTTTTGTTTTGTTTCCAAAAATTCATGGATGATAAAAAGTACAAACAAATCTTAGGTCGAACTTCAAATGCGTCAAGAGCGATAAAACCTCATTTCATAAGTTATCAGCACTAAAATAGGCCTTGAAGAAGCAATAGATTAAACTTAACTTGTTGATGTTATATTACTTATGATAGTATAGAGGATTTGTAGTGAAAAGTACAGACTTAATTGCGAAAACGCTACGTATATAGATTTTGATGTAAACTTGAATGAGAGCTTACTTGGGGACAAGCTGCGAATTAAGAGAATCCCGCATAGATAAGCTAAGATCCTGCCCCTGCTTAAAGGGTGAGATAAAGAAAGCAGGCTGGAGAGGGGTAAGAGCTTGGCTTCCATCTCTAGTGTGAAAGCAGGAGGCTCTGCCGCTCGTTCAAATGGAGGGTGACCAAGCTCTTAATAGAACGTACTCTAAATAAAAGAAGGCAGTTAAGACCTCTGAACAATTAAAAACGATTTCTCAACTTAATTATAACCCCATAGAAAAGCTTCAAACTGGATAAAGACGGGAAATGAGGCAACATTAAGCGATCAAGCACTTGGTAAAAATACGGCAAATGAATCAGCTTAAATAAGCTTGTGGGAAAACTTTGATAAAAACCTTAGATAATAAGGCCTAAAAAAGTGCTGTACAAAATTTATTTCATGTGTACTTCTCGAAAAATCCAAAAATAAAGAAAGCGAAATTGGGGTCTTTAGTCTTGGTTATGCACGTTTTATGGGGTCTGAGCTGGGAAATAGTTTATAAAAACTTTTAGATACCTAGTGGGAAAAAGGATAGCCACCATGTTTTTATAAAAAATTAAACTGAAGAATTCTTAAGGTATCAAAGTCTTTACTTTTCACTTGTAAAAAAGCGTAATAGAGGACATGCAAAAATTCTAGATTTTAATTTTAATCCATAATTAAGGGGAAATGCAGTAGAAGATGGGCATGAATAGGGGGAAGCTAAGGCAAGCTTCAGAGAAAATAAATTCATAAAAAATTAAAAAACCGTTGACGATCGAGAAAATTTAGATACTTTCACCAACTCTTCGCTGCGGACTTTCTGGCGAAGAGGGTCGGTGAAATAAAAAAAGTTTAAAAAAACTATTGACGATTTCGCTGATTTTAGTAGGTTTGTTAACCCTTCACGAGTTAACGCTCCTGAAGGTCGTTATCAAGTCGCATGGCGATTAGGTGACAAAAGAGCCGGAATGGTTCTTCATTGTTCTTTTATGAGTATGGGGCTTCGATTGAAAGACATCGGAGCAGAATGCAACTTAATAGGCCAAAGATTGAGTTGTGTAGAATGTCTCTATTAAGTCCCGCCAAGGATTTAGTAGAGTTTTAAGAGAAGTTTAATTATTTCTAGTAATGCGTTTTAAAATCATTTTGGCGACCGAATCAACGGTCTGAAAATTTATTTTCGGAGAGTTTGATTCTGGCTCAGAACGAACGCTGGCGGCGTGGATAAGACATGCAAGTCGAACGGGATTAAGTGGGTAGTAATATTCATTTGATTCAGTGGCAAACGGGTGCGTAACACGTGGGAATTTACCCGGAAGTGGGGGATAGCTCGCCGAAAGGTGAGGTAATACCGCATGTGGTCGAAAGACTAAAGTGGGGGACCGTAAGGCCTCACGTTTCCGGAGAAGCCCGCGGCCTATCAGCTAGTTGGTGAGGTAATAGCTCACCAAGGCTATGACGGGTAGCTGGTCTGAGAGGACGACCAGCCACACTGAAACTGAGACACGGTTCAGACACCTACGGGTGGCAGCAGTCGAGAATCTTTCACAATGGGGGCAACCCTGATGGAGCGACGCCGCGTGGAGGATGAAGGGCTTCGGCTCGTAAAC
>JAWXBW010000058.1:0-4362 GCA_034440395.1 Blastochloris sp.
ATATTAGGTGTTACTAAGACTACAGCTCAAGAGGACATCAGGCGCGCTTTTCGTAAGTTAGCTAAGAAATATCATCCTGATGTGGCTAAGGATAAGAAAACAGCGGAAACGAAGTTTAAAGAGATTAATGAGGCGTATGAAGTTTTGGGTGATGCCGATAAGCGAAAAAAATACGATCAACTTGGATCTTCATGGGATCAGCCTGCGTCTCCGGGTGCTTACGGGCGGCCAAGCTATGGAGCTGGACCCAGCCGCAGGCCTAGTGGTGGCACGGAGTACCATTTCGAAGGCACGGGATTTAGTGATTTCTTTGAGCAATTTTTTGGTGGTAGCGGTGGTGGTGCTGCCTCTAATCCCTTCGGTAATGCTGGCCGCGGGCCTAGCCGAGGACGCCCTATGTCTGCTGATGGAGAGGATCATGAAGCCGAAATTCTCGTAACGCTGGAGGAGGCATTACGAGGAAGTGAGCGTTCTATCTCGTTACGCAAGGTTGCTGTTGGTCAATCGCAGCCTGAAATGCAAACTTTAAAAATTCGTATTCCCGCCGGAGTGAAAGAAGGGCAGCGCATACGTCTAAGTGGACAGGGTGAGGCAGGCGTAGGTCAGGGAACGGCGGGGGATTTATATCTCAAGATTAAGTTTTCGCAGCACCCGCACTATCGAGTTAAAGGACAGGATTTATTTTATGATTTAGATTTAGCACCATGGGAAGCGGTGCTAGGAGCTAAGGTTACGGTGCGAACTTTAGACGGAGATGACGTCTCTGTCACCGTTCCTGCAGGGGTCCAAGCCGGCACGCAATTACGCTTACGTGGAAAAGGGCTGCCAGATGCCCAAAAGGTGCGACAAGATTTATTCCTTAAAATTTCTATTGAGATTCCAGAAACACTGGAAGAGGGGGAGAGAAAGCTTTGGGAAAAGCTAGCTCAAGGAAGTAAGTTTGAGCCACGAGGTTGAGAGATTAAAAGTGTTAGCGAGGTGTTGGTGCGGGGTAGTCACAAGATGTCACCTAACTAAGGGAGCCACCACAGCTGCTACCTGCACCCGCCGTGCAGCCGAAGCAATGACTGCCTGTTATGATGGGTAACGTAGCTAGGTGATTGAGCTGAATGTCCCAGAGGTAGAGCGGTTCAACGTCTTTGATTTGCAGGCCTAATTGTTGATTGAAATCACAATCATACACTTCACCTTTCCAACCAATGTTTAACGTGTTGCGACACATCAATCCTTCGACCGTGGCGGGATTAAAGGCGTGCCGGAGCGTTTCTAGATATTCTGTGTACTGCCCTTGATTACGCAGCCATGAAGCGAAGCGGGAAATAGGCATATTGGTAATGGTGTAGAGTTTATTAAAGTCGATGCCAAAGTGGCTTTTAAGTTCACGCTTGTAGTCGGATTCCAAATCCTTTTGGGAGCCAGGCAGGTTAGCTCCAATGGGGTTGTAAACTAGATGGAGAGGCAATTCAGGTTGCTTTCCATAGCCGAGTTTATTTAAGTTTTGCAAGGCTTCGATACTGTCATCAAAAACACCATGGCCTCGTTGAGCATTCACATTTTCTGGAGTGTAACACGGCATGGAAGCAACAATTTCTACGTGGTTTTCAGCAAGGAAATGGGCCATGCTTTCATAGCTAGGCTCCAGGAGTATCGTGAGATTACAACGATCAATCACATGACGATTTTGTCTTTTCAACTGACGCACTAAGTAACAAAAATCAGGAATCATTTCGGGCGCACCACCAGTGAGATCGACGGTCTGAATAGACGTGGGTTCGAGCCATTCGAGGATGCGGTCGATGGTTTCACGAGTGATGATTTCCTTACGGGCAGGTCCTGCATTGACATGGCAGTGGGAGCAGGTGAGGTTACACAGTTTGCCCGTGTTTATTTGTAATATGGAGGATTCTTTACGGAGGAGGGAAAGTCGATGGTGGTGTAGGGTTTGCTCGAACGTGGCTGTCTCTGAAAGTCTCATACTGTGTGTGGGCGGGTACTAAATGAATCAGCCCGGAATCAACTATCAGCATGATCCGCCGTCGCAACATTGAGTGGCGTTGGTGGTTGCTTGGTAGTCCTGACCTTTTGTTTCTTTCGGATGGCGTAATGGTGTGTGTGAACAATCGAAAGGTTTAGCTTCATGGAGGGGGATATTATTGAGCGGATCGATAAACTCAAAGGAGTCGTAGTAGGGGGATTTCTTGTAGAGATTATAGGTCTTATCGCACACGGCGTAACGCTGTCCACGGGTCATGCGGTGTCCGTCGTCATCCAGCACTTCTTTAAACGGCCCACGATAGATAACGGCCTGGTTTCGTTCAAAGCAAGGCCCTTGCTTTCCCTTTAACGCCTCGATAGTCACGGAGCGGAACTCGATTCCCTCAACAGTCCTCCATGGAGCAGCATCACGCTTTAAGATACGTATGCCGTAGAAACCTGCGTTGCTAAAGGCATCAAGGAATTGCTCTTCAGTTAGTGCACCAGAGATGCAGCCGCTCCAGAGTTCGGGATCGTTTTGTAAGTGTTGAGGAATAACTTCGTCCGAAACGATGTCTGAAATAACGGCGCGGCCACCTATGCGTAGCACGCGGAAAATTTCTTGGAACAGTTGGTATTTGGCTTTAGATTCCACTAGGTTGAGGACGCAATTTGAGACGACAACGTCCATCGATTCCGTAGCTACAAGTGGTTTTTTAAGGCGTAACTCTTCCGCTAGGCTATCGGCAGCAAGAAAACTACAGGCGTCGTTGATGGGGTTTTTTTGAAGTTCTTGACTGAGGAGATTGAGATCAAGTGCTAAGTCTTGGATACGACCTTTACGGAATTCTACGTTGGCGTAGCCAAGGGTGGCAGCGACTATGGGGGCGTTACGCTGGGCGACCTCAAGCATGTCGTCTGTCATGTCGATGCCGATAACTTTGCCTTTAGGGCCGACTACTTGGGAGGCGATGAAGCAGATCTTTCCCGTGCCAGAGCCGAGATCAAGCACAGTTTCATTAGGGAGTAGGTATTTGCTGGGATCGCCACAGCCGTAATCTTTTTCGACGACTTCTTGGGGGATAGCGGCGAGGTATTTTTTATCATACTCCACTGGGCAGCAGAGGGCAGCTTCGGAGGCCTTGGCCGCAAGGGCATAACGGTCGTGAACAGCTTTTTCGATTTTCATAGGTTTTAAGACTTAGATTCAAAGGCCTGAGGGCTTGGTTTATTCCGGTGATTTTTTGCACAGTTAAGTTTTGAAACGTAGATTACACGCAATGATTATTACAGATTAGAAGCTCTGAGATAGACTCAAAACGAAAAACGAATTAATAAGAAGAGCTGCCGTTACCGCCTGTGGCGATGGCTACTCCAGCCGAAGTGCCTAAGCGAGAGGCGCCAGCTGCTATCATGGCTTGGGCATCAGCTATGTTACGGATACCGCCAGAGGCTTTGACTCCGATTTTTTCACCCACGGTCGCCCGCATAATTTTCACAGCATCAATGGTGGCTCCGCTGATGTTAAAGCCAGTGGACGTTTTAACGAAGGAGGCGCCTCCGCGAACGCAGGCCTGGCAGGCAGACGTGATTTGTTCAGGAGACAGAAGGCAGGTTTCTAGGATGACTTTAACGACACGGCCTTGGGCTTGGGTCACGACGTCATGCACCTCGTGCTCGATAAAATGCCAGTGACCTTCGAGGGCGGCTCCGATGTTGATGACCATGTCGATTTCATCTGCTCCAGCAGCAATGGCGGCGATCGTTTCATGGGCTTTAGCTTGGGGGAGAGTGGCGCCAAAAGGGAAACCGACGACGGTGCAAATTTTGACGTCACTGTCAGTGAGAAGCGGCTTAGCGGAAGTGATCCAATAGGGGTTAATGCAGACAGAGAAGAAATGGTGTTGGCGAGCTTCCGTGCAGAGTTGTTCGATGTCTTTGAGAGTTGCTTCAGGCTTAAGAACGGTGTGATCAATAAAGGAGGCAATGTTCATAGGGTAACTTAACCACAGAGATGAACGAGAGCACAGAGTTTTTTTGCTAATGAGCGGGGTTATCATTGGGCATAGAAGTTCCAAGGACGATTTTGTGAAGGATGTTTAGTCGGATCCTAAAAACGTTTAAGCAGGGCGTTGACAGTACTTTTTCGGCTGATAGTTTTATTAGCTTATGTCGAACAATTTTCATGTGCTAGTGACGGACGGGGTTTCCAAAAAAGGGGTCGAACTCCTAGCCGCCCTCCCTGGGGTTAAAGTTACGGAATCTAAAAGCTTAACCGAGGCGGAGTTACTGGTGCAAATTATGGATGTTGATGCACTTATCGTGCGAAGCCAGACTAAGGTTAGCAAGGCTGTCATCCAAGCGTCGAACCGTCTCAAAGTGGTGGGG
>JAWXBW010000059.1:0-21529 GCA_034440395.1 Blastochloris sp.
AGTCGCTTTGCGACAAGCAAACGAACCAAAGGGTTCGCGTCATTTTTTATCTTCTCGCTATCGCGAGGACGCCCTTTAAGAAAAGTGCGCTCGAGAGGACTCGAACCTCCATGGTTTTACCCACTAGTACCTGAAACTAGCGCGTCTGCCATTTCGCCACGAGCGCATTGCTATAACTCAAATAACTTATCCGAGCCCCTAGCTTTACCGCAAGAAAAATGAATGCTTTAGCCTTCATCATGTGGTTGCTCCCCCTTGCTATTTACTCTAGGCTTACTTAAGGTTAATCATGCTTTATCTCGGAGTTAATATAGATCATATCGCTACGCTACGGCAGGCTCGTTACCGCGAGCTAGGGCCAGAGCATCCCTTGTCCGAACCCTGCCCCGTTCATGCTGCCCATCTTTCCGTTAAGGCAGGTGCTTTCTCCATCACAGCTCATTTGCGGGAAGATCGGCGCCACATACAAGACTACGATATTCTTCGTTTGAAAGAGGAATTATCTTGTCCTCTGAATCTTGAAATGGCGCTGACTCCAGCCATGCTTCAGTTTGCGCGTGCTTTAAAACCAGAGGAAGTTTGCCTCGTGCCAGAAAATCGACTTGAGGTTTCGACCGAAGGCGGGCTGGAGGTGGCTGGGAATTTGGTTAAGGTTCGGGAGGCTTGCTTAGAATTGCGGGATGCAGGAATCGCCGTGAGTTTATTTATTGATCCAGATGTGACACAGATTAAGGCTGCTATTCGCACAGGTGCGCCTTGCGTAGAGCTTCACACGGGTTGCTTCGCTAACTGCCTCGATCCCGTCAGTCAAGAGTTAGAGTTGCAACGTCTAGAAGCGGCGGCTGAGCAAGCTCATCTGGCGGGCTTGCAGGTCAATGCAGGTCATGGCTTAAACGCAAAAAACCTCCGTGCCTTTTTAAACACGCCCCATCTTCATACGCTCAATATCGGACACTCCATTGTCTCCCGCGCTACAAGCGTCGGGATGGAAAAAGCGGTGGCGGAGATTCTTTTACTCATGCAAGGCTACCATACATGAGCGAAATCCTCTTAGGCCAAGGCCTTGATCTAGTCGAGTGCCAGCGTATCTCTGACTGTTTAGAGAAATTTGGAGATCGTTTTTTAGATCGTATTTTCCTACCTTCTGAGCGGAGTTATGCAGGAGGTCACGCCCAACCAGCACCCCATTATGCGGCACGCTTCGCCGCTAAAGAGGCTGTGAGTAAGGCGCTAGGAACGGGCATCGGCCAAGATCTGGGCTGGAAAGATATCGAAGTCGTGCGTGAAGCCAGTGGTCAACCTAGGATTCAATTACACGGTGCGGGTTTAAAATTATTTCAAAATAAAAAAGGCTTACGCATATCACTAAGCCTCACCCATACGAAACAATATGCGGTGGCATCTGCTTTGCTCATAGGAAGCTCGTGATCCCTCATGAAAATCTTAACATGTTCAGAAATGCAGGCTTTAGAAGCACAGGCCTTCCAAGCAGGTTTAAAGCCCGTGACACTGATGCAACGTGCCGTAGAGGGAATGTTAGCCGATTGGAAGCGCCGATTTCCTCGACCCGGTCAGGCCATCTTTTTTTGTGGTAAAGGAAATAATGGAAACGACGGCCTCTGGCTGGCAGATTGCTTAGTTCATTTAGGCTGGCAGGTGGAAATAGTCACCAGCCACCCAGCGGAGGAACGTAAAGAGGTTTCTTGTCAGGCAGTTCAGCACGCTCTCTCTACGGCTAAAGTCTGGTCCTCTCTAGCCTTTTGTTCCAATCCCAGCTTCTCGCTTAAGAAACATCCTAGAATTATTGTTGATGCCTTATTAGGTCTGGGTAGCTCAGATTCTCCTCATGGTGTTTGTTTAGAAATGTTAGAGGCTATGCGGAGTTTAAAATCACAAGCCAGCATGAGCGTGAGTATTGACCTACCCAGCGGACTCGATCCTCAGACTGGAATCCCCAGCCCAGACACCTTCCCAGCTGATCTGACTTACTCCCTCGGTTTCATGAAGCACTGCCTACTCATGGATGTAGCTCGCCCTTATGTGGGACGGCTGCAGGTGATTGCACTGGACCTAGAAAAGTATGTGGAGGCGAACAACACCGACCTGAACGCTGATTTTTTTACCCTGCAAGAAGCGCGGAATTTAACGAAACAGCTCACCGCGGAAACTTATAAGGGAAAACGTGGCACGCTACACTGTTGGGCAGGTTCTGAGAGTATGAGAGGTGCCGCCCAACTGGTCTCACATTCAGGGCTGCGGAGTGGCGCAGGCCTCGTGAGACTGTACTCGCACAGCTCACTCTCCAGCCCGATTCTACCTAGTTGTCCAGAAATAATCACGGGAACTTTAAGCAGCAAAGCGATTCCTCAAACTTTCATGGAGGCTAAGGCCTGGGTGCTCGGCCCAGGAATTGGCGTGGATGAAGAAAGTCTGCGCATCCTTACGAAGCTTTTAGAGCAGGCTCCTTGCCCCATTGTTTTAGATGCGGATGCACTCAGCTTAGTGGCATGCGATTTACCTATTTTAAACGCCTGTGCGCAACCGATTATTTTAACACCGCATCGTGGCGAGTTAGAGAGGCTCTTACATCAACCCGCTCCTGAAAGACAAGAAGCCGCCTCACTCTGGCTTCAGCAACATCCTCAAACCATTCTCGTCGCTAAAGGCCCTAACACACTGGTAGCGGCACAAAATCAAACCTACAGCTTTAACGCTAGCGGTAGCCCTGGCATGGCTACGGCCGGCATGGGTGATGTTCTCGCAGGCATGATCGGCTCCCTTCTGGCTCAAGGTTATGCCCCTTGGGATGCGGCACGCCTAGGAGTTTACTGGCACGGGAAAGCTGCCGATCATGCCGTGGAAAAATTAGGGGAGCAATGTCTCACCGCCAGCGATGTCCTTTCCTCTGTTGCCCCTGCATGGAAAAAGATAACTAATCAATATTAGACGCTCACTTGACGAGGATTGATTTCAATCATTATACTTTAACGTCCATGCTACTTCTTAAATTTAGGCAGAATCGGATTTTCCTGCAACTCATTGATTGCCTCGTGGTGTGTCTAGCCTTCATTCTAGCATACACTTTACGCAGTTCCTTTTTTCAATACTTAAACCTGAGTTTTTTTGAATCAAGCATTGGGGAGCTTTCCGATTATTCAATCTACCTCATTCCCCTTTTTATCTTCACGCCGCTTATTCTGACCCACTTCAGCTTCTACAGCCTTGGCTTTAACCCCAGCAAAAGTCAGGTGCTCAACCTCTGCTTCCAGTCCTCCATCCTTTTATTCCTGATTCAGGTCTTATTGATGTTTTTCTTCAAAGACAGTCTTAGTCGCACTACCTTCGTTCTTTTCATCCCAATTTGCGCCACACTGCTTTTTCTCCGCCAATTAGCCATCCTCGCCGTGCGCACTAAATTAACGAAATCCTCCATCAATCTCCGCAACCTTCTCCTCGTGACCGATCGCGAAGATAATACCTACTGGGCGAAAGAACTTAAACAGCACCCCGAGTTAGGCTTTAAAATAGCCAAACAAATTAATCCGAACCACCACGACCTAACCGACTTTATTAATCTACTCCACCACGACTCCATCCAATTAGTCATTTTTGATGTCAAAAAAACATCGCTCGACACCGTCTCTAACCAGCTCCTAGCCTGTGAAGAAGAGGGAATCGAAGTCTGGCTCTCCACCTCCCTGTTCCAGACCGAGATTACCTCAGCTAAAGTGGACTACTTTGCCAGTCGCCCCATCCTTATCTTCCGCAGCACACCGGACAGCTCCTGGCAACTTCTGGGGAAAGTTATCATCGACCGCATCGGTGCCTTTTCCCTCCTCCTTATTTTCTCCCTCCCCATGCTCATCATCTCCATCCTTATAAGGCTCAGCTCTAAGGGACCGGCCTTATTTTCCCAAGAGCGCAGCGGTCACTATGGAAAACCTTTCCGCATGCTGAAATTCCGCTCCATGACCTCCGACGCCGAGCAACGCCGAGACGAGCTCCAACGCCTGAACGAAATGACAGGACCCGTTTTTAAAATGGCGCAAGACCCCCGCATCACCCCCATAGGAAATTGGTTACGTAAGACCAGCCTTGATGAACTGCCCCAACTCATCAACGTCTTAGTAGGCGATATGAGCCTCGTCGGCCCACGCCCCTTGCCCATCTACGAAACCCTCGCCATCTCAAAAAATAAACAGCGCCGCCGCCTCAGCGTTAAGCCTGGCATCACCTGCCTCTGGCAAATCTCTGGTCGTAACAACGTCACCAATTTTGAGGAATGGGTTCGCCTAGACTTAGAATACATTGATAAATGGTCCCTTTGGTGCGATATTATTATTTTACTAAAAACCATCCCTGCCGTCCTCCTCCGCCGTGGTGCCACTTGACCGCCTCCTCCCATGATCTCACCCATCCAGAACACAGACCAACGCCCTTTGATCCTCGATCAAAAGCCTGAGTTGTGGGATCTAGCCCAAGCCCCCGACTACCGCCGCGCTCAACTCATCGACTGGATTTATCAAAAAAGAGCCAACACTTTTGCCGAGATGCTCAATCTCCCCAAAGACCTCCGCTCCCACCTCGAATCTCACTACCGACTCAAAGGCCTAGAACTCGTCAAAGGCCAAGGCTCAGGTGACACCACCCGTAAATTCCTCTTTCAACTCCACCATGGCGACTACATAGAAAGCGTCCTCATCCCCGCCTCCCCAGCCCTCTACGGCGAACGCTCCGACCGCCACACCCTCTGCCTCTCCACCCAAGTCGGCTGCGCCTACGGTTGCAAGTTCTGCGCCAGCGGCCTCGACGGCTGGAAGCGCAACCTCAGCTCTGGCGAGATCTATTCCCAGATCATCGAAGTCGAACGCCACAGCGGAAAGAAAATCAACAACCTTGTCTTCATGGGCATGGGGGAGCCTCTGGCCAACTTTGAAAATCTCATGGCCGCCATCGACGTCATCAACGCCGACTGGGGTCTTCACATCGGTGCCCGCCACATCACCATCTCCACCAGTGGCCTCGTTCCCCGCATCAAAGACCTAGCCGACCAACCACGCCAACTCCGCCTAGCTATCTCCCTCCATGGCGCCTCCAATGAAGTCCGCAGCATCATCATGCCCGTCAATAAAAAGTACCCTCTCGAAGAACTACTCGAAGCCTGCGACTACTTCCAAGCCAAAAAGAAAAAGATGATCACCTTTGAATACATCCTCATCGCCGGCATCAATGATCAGCTCGAACAAGCCCGCCTCCTCGTTCGCCACGCCCGTCACCTCCACGCTAAAATCAATCTCATCCCCTACAACAACGTCGAAGGACTCACCTGGGATCGCCCCAACCGTCAGACCATCCAAGACTTCGCCAGCATTCTAAAAAATGGCCATATCCCCTGTACCGTTCGACTGGAAAAAGGTCACGACATAGACGCTGCCTGCGGGCAACTCCGCCTTAAACAAAACAAGCCTGAACCTGCAGCGCTCGCCCTCCAAATTTAAACTATAAAATTTTAACTAAAATTCCTCGCCATGCTCATTAAAGATATCCTATCCCAACAATGTCCCGCCTATAGCTTTGAGTTTTTTCCCCCTAAAACAGAGCCCGGCTGGAACGACCTCTTTAACACTATCGCCGACCTCATGCCCCTGAACCCGTCCGCCGTAAGTGTCACCTACGGAGCTGGCGGTTCCACCCGCGAACGCACCCACGACCTCGTCGTTCGCATCCAACACGAAACCAGCATAACCGTCACTTCCCACCTTACATGCGTTGGCTCCACCCAAGACGAAATCCTTCAAATCCTCCAACGCTACCATGATGCTGATGTCCATAACATCCTCGCCCTCCGCGGAGACGCCCCCAAAGGCCAACCTTGGACTCAAACCCCTAACGGATTCCTCTACGCCGCCGACCTCGTAGGCTTCATTAAAAAACATTTTCCCCACTTCGGTATCGGCGTCGCTGGCTTCCCCGAAGGCCACCCCGAAATGCCCAACCGCCTCAAAGAAATCGACTACCTAAAAGCTAAAGTTGATCAAGGAGCTGATTACATCGTGACCCAACTCTTCTTTGAAAACCGTGACTTTTACGACTTCTGCGAACGCTGCTCCCTTGCCGGCATCCACGTCCCCATCGTCGCTGGCATCATGCCCATCACCACCCGCTCAGGCATGATCCGCATGGCGGAACTCTCCGCTGGTTCCCGCTTTCCAGCCGCCCTCATCCGCAGCATGCAAGATGCGGGGGACAACGACGAACATGTAGAAAAAGCTGGCATCCAGTGGGCTACCGAACAAGTCCATGACCTGATTGAGAATAAGGTCAGAGGCATCCACTTCTACACTTTGAATAAGGCCTCTGCCACCAAACAGATTTATGGAGCCCTCCGTATGACGACACCAAAAAACTAGGGGGCTTGAGGGATCAGCCTTTCAGCTATTCAGAAAGGTCTTAGAAATTGTAGCGCAAGTCCAAGGTGATTTTATTTTGGTAATAATCACGGCGGAAAAGATCCGAATTCTTTTCTGTGTAAAGATAGCTTAAGCTAGAAGTAAAATGCTTCGTCCATGCATACCCTACACTAGCACCAGCTCCATAGCGCAGATAACTTTCTGCGGATAGGCCACCTGCGAAGCCGCCAGAGTCTTCTCCTAATTCAACGAAAGCCGTTGTTCCTAGCTGTACATTTTGAATAACGTTCCATGCCGTGTTGTAACGCGCTTCCCACATTTCAGTAAAGTTAGAGTTGACGCCGAGATCGACATTACGCGCAACTAATAAATCATGTTTAAAGAAACGGTTTAAACGATGACTGACATCTCCGGTAAATGAGTAACCAAATAAGTCACTCTGATCCCCGTTAAGACCGCCCTGATCAAATTGACCTAATTCTAAAGCCGCCGCTGCGCCCACCGAGACACTTTCGCTAAGTTTAGAGCGAACGAAGGGCCCTACCGAGAGGCGTTGACTGTCATTTTGTACATCCCCATTGTAATCATTCAAAGTGCCTTCACCTTGAACGCCTGCCGTAGTCTCCGATCCTAACTCAAACGAAGCCTTACCTTTAACTCCTTGAGTGGAGCGGTTCAGATAATCAAATTCGCTAGAAGTTGACCAATAGTTTTCTTGATAAAATCCAAGAAGGAGTTCCACATCATTTAAATCCCAAGTGCCATCAATACCCGCCCTGTTAATAAAGCGCCCGTAGTTCAGACTATTACTAATAGCTCCATCATCAATAGGATCTTGCTGGTAGCTGATATGGTCATAAAGGTTAAAACGAAAATCTCCCGCCCTGACTTCAAAATTAAAACCCGTTTCGGAATCAGGACTTAAAATAGGCGCTTTGCTGTCTGCCTCAGGATGATTGATGTGTTTGTTGTAAGAAATTCCTAATCCCACACGCAACGTATTGGACTGGGTCATCGGCCAGACCGCAGCGATTTTAGCGTAGGGAGTAATGATAAAATCGTCTAAACGCTCAAATTCGGAGAGATTGATGTTGTCACTATACGTATTCTTAACCCCTACAGAAACCTTAACTTCTACTGGACCTGCTTGGATATTATAGTCTTTAGCACCCGTCTCCGCAGCCCGTGATTCGGAAGGGAAATAACCCACAAGCACGACTAAAAGGACAAGACATATTGCCTTCTTCCTTTTGCATGTACTGTTTTTAGTGTCGCAATTCATAAAACTATCTCGGATCCAGCCTATGTAAAGTAGCACGCCCCCAACTGATCGGTCTAGTACAATTCCGTCTTTATTAACAAAAAACCACTTTTTTTTCATAAAACCGAAATTTTGTCTTGTAAAATTCGGAAAATTTGAAGTTGATTTAAACCTGTACTTGCTTCCGTCTAAGTTTTCCTATACATTTATCCTCATGAAGTTTACAGCCCTCGCTTACGGTGTTCTTATAAGCCACACGATACTCCTAACTATTTCTTCTGGCTTCTCTGCTGAAAACACCGGCACCAAGCTGGAAAAAACGAGCACACTTAGCGAACGAGGTCGTGCGAGTTTTCCCCTCAATCTTGCCCGCACCAATCTAGGTGCTGGAATCGTTTCCTCAAGAGAACCTGCTAAAGGGGATGCTCCGAGTGGCGTTGACGAAAAAGATATTGTCATGACAGCGCAGAATCTTATTTCCTCTGACGAATCCCTTTCCTACCGCTTAGAAAAAGGTAAGACTTCCTTTATTATCACCCTACCTTTTATTGCCGCAAACAGAGAATTCAGCTTCATCAATGATAATGGCTCCGCTGGGAAAGTAACTATTTCAGTCGCCCGTTCAGCTCAAGATTTTAATAGTACTAAATGGAAAAAAATTTCTGAGGCTACCATCCTAAGTCATAACTCCTACGTTTCTGTAACCTTTCCTATGGTCGAGTTTACGACTATGAAGGTTGACTTTGATATAACTAAACCGGGCCGAATCAACGCTTTCGGAGTTTTCGGCGAGACTAAAAATGTAGGATTCACCGAAAGACCGGAGCTATTGCAAAAACTCCAGCCTATCCACGATTGCTGTGAGTACGACTACGCCACGCTCAACAACAACCAAGCCTACGTTTCCCATGTCTCTTCCTATGCCACCCCAGAAAATTATAAAAGAGCCAACGTCATGCTCGACGATAATGCCTCCACATCCTATGACTTTGCTAAGGATGACTCTACACCCGCTACCATTATAAATCTCGGTCAATCCCAATCCATTCGACGCATCTCCTCAGTCTATGCAGCAGAAGAAGGCATCTTAGAATTTTACGCCCTCGACAAACTTCCTGACGGCAATATGCCCTCAGCAGATTCAGCCGCCAAGGGGCCACAGCTTTTAATTTTTCCTTCTGATTTTTTCCATGTAAACCGACCTATCTACACCTCCGAAACCCGACCCTACAGCCGTAAATCTTCCACCACCTTTGAGTTGCGCCCAGCTAAATACGTTATGTTGCGCTGGCTTCCTAAGAAAAATGCCACCGCTTGGCTAGCTCCTCGTGACCCCGCAGAACTTTTCGCTTCCACCAGCCGCTTTTTTACGCTGCCATCTCTATTAGGTCAAATCACCCCTGCTGCTGCGGATACCTTCCGCATTTTTGAAGTCAATGTTTTCGGTAACACCACCCGCAAACGCTACGCCATTGACCGTGGCCGTGAACGCGCTCTTGCAGCAACGACTCGTCCCCAAGTCTTGATTCCTATCAATCCCTTGCCCCTTGTTAGTCCCTGAGGTCTAAATAAAAAACCATTGGGAAAGTCGCCGGCTGATTTTATTGTCAGCTTAACTAAAGGCTGTTACAACTTAGCTCCATGTTGCCCAAGCTTTTGCTTTTTTTGATTTGTCTAACCTCCTCCTCATGGGCCATGGAGGGTTCCCGCTCCGAGATGCGCAAACCTAATCGCACCCTGCCCACACAAACCGAAAAAAGTATCCCGCCTGCCCCAGAACAAAAGCCTCCCGCTCCCACCTATCAAGCTCCCCCGTCTCCGCCACCTGTCATCAAACCTCGCACTGAAGAGGACGCGAAACCCGCTAATCCCAGTGCTGGCGCAGAAAGTGGCACACACATTACCTACTACGGGCACGCTTTTATTTATTTAACCTCAAAAAGCGGAGTGCGGGTGGCTCTCAACCCTTTCACTGAAGGCAGCGTAGATTATACTTTCCCAAAAAATCTTCCTGCCGACATCGTGCTCATCAGTTCCGAATCAGCCGATCATGCGGGCGGCCAACATTTTTTCGGAGTGCCCCAGATCTTCCGTAGCCTAACAGGCCTAGGAGCCAACCGCGCCAATGGCATTCCCTTCCGTGGAATTGAAACCTATCGCGACGACCGTGAAGGCCGAGAACTGGGTAAAAATGCCGTCTATGTCGTAGAGATGGACAATATGCGTTTTTGTCACCTCGGCACATTGGGGCATCCTCTCAGCAGTCGCCAAGCAGATGCCATAGGGCGGGTCGATGTACTTTTCCTTCCCGTTGGGCTCACGGCTTTAGCCAATCGGGACATCTGGAAAATGGTAGAACAATTACAACCTAAATGGATCGTTCCCATTACCTATCAAACAGATAAAAATAAAAAAGTTTCCCTGCGTCCTCTCTCAGAATTTGAAATGGAGACCCATCCTGTCATGAACAGCCTTAGTAATGAGTACACTTTTAACGCTCAAAGTTTGCCTGCCATTCCTACGATTTTATTAATCAAGAATCCATGAAACTTTTGATTATCGGCAACGGCGGACGTGAACATGCTTTGGGTTGGTGCTTTAAAAAAGATAACCGTATCAAGCAGCTCTACTTTGCGCCAGGCAATGCTGGCACGGCTAGCCTAGGCCAAAATATTCCGCTAAAGACTAACGACATTTCTGGAATCCTCGCATGGGTTAAAAACCACCGACCTGATCTAGTCGTTGTCGGCCCAGAAGTGCCCCTTTGCCTAGGCTTAGTCGATAAGCTTCAACTCCTAGGCGTCCCCGCTTTCGGTCCCAACCAGTCAGGTGCACGCCTCGAAGCGAGTAAAATTTTTACTAAAAATTTATTAATAAAGGCAGGCATTCCGACTGCTACCAGTGCCCACTTCATGGATGTTGCAGAAGCGAGAAAATACTGTTCTCAGCAGAGCTATCCTCTCGTGATTAAGGCGGACGGATTGGCCGCAGGTAAGGGTGTTGTCATTGCCTCCAATCCAGAGGAGGCGGATCAAGCCTTGAATGAGATTATGGAGCAGAAAGTGTTCGGAACTTCTGGAGACATCGTCTTAATTGAGGAATTTTTAGATGGTCAGGAAGCCTCTATTCACGCCATCACGGATGGGATGGATTACGTGCTCATGCCTAGCTCACAGGATCACAAACGTATCTTCGACCAAGACCAAGGCCCCAACACTGGAGGCATGGGAGCCTATGCGCCTGCACCCGTTGTCACCCCTGCGTTGTTAGCACTTATTGAAACCACCGTCATCCAGCCCATCATTCTGGCTTTACGGCAAGAAGGGATTGATTACCGCGGGGTTCTTTATGCTGGCATCATGCTGACGAGCAAAGGACCCAAAGTTTTAGAGTTTAACTGCCGTTTCGGTGATCCTGAAACAGAGGTGCTCCTTCCTCTTTTAGAAACACCGCTGCTCGACATCATACTAGCCACCATCGCAGGAACTCTCGGTCGCCTTCAGGTAAACATCAGCTCAAACTCCGCTCTCACCGTCGTTTTAGCAGCACCTGGTTACCCTGAATCTCCACACGTAGGCAGTATTTTAGAAGGCGGTCAAAATCTCAGCCTTAGTTCTGAAGCGATTTTTTTTCATGCAGGAACCGAAAGTAAGGACGGGCAAACCCTTACTTCAGGCGGGCGCGTCATGGCGGTCACCGGGGTCGGTGCTGACCTCAACCTAGCGCGGGATCATGCCTACAACGCAGTTAAGCTAATCCATTTTGATGGCATGCACTACCGCCGTGACATCGGGCAAAAAGCGTTCGACTACCTCGCTCTCCACGGTTCATGAAAACTTCTAACATCCTTCTTCTCAGTGCCCTTTCCTTTATTTCTGGCGCTGTGTTAGCAGTTTTTTTACTGATGAACGTTTTAGGTCCCGCCGAAAAAGTTAAACCACCTCAGGCCAGTCTCAGCGCTACACCCACCCCCGTCGTGAAGAGTCCAGCTTTTACCCCTGACACTTTGGACTTGGATGCGGAGATCCAGCCCCACTCCCTCTTAAGTCCAGCTCCTAAAACATCCAACCTTCTACCCCAACCTCAAGAGGCTCGTCAGATTATCGATCTCCTGCGTAGCGGTTTTTTAGATTCTGTTTCACTCATCAGCTTTGACTTAAACGAGCAAAACCTAAGTGCTCTCATGTTACGTCTCCAAGATAAAGTAAAGATCAGTGAGGAGCCCGTTATCACCCCTGACCCTAAGCAAATCTCTTTACTCGAACTGCTACCCCATAACATTGGCTACTGGCGCCCTGCAGAGTTCAGCTCGAAGGAAACGGAGCGGGGCGTGGCTCAATGGGAAAAATGGCAGCTCTTGGATTTTGCGGGCCTTATTTTAGATTTGCGAAATTTCAAAGACACAAATGACCTTCTAGGTGCCGTGTCCTTAGCTGGTCTTTTTTCGGCTCCTCAAACCGCTCTTTTCACCGTAGAGGGAGTTAACACGCCTCAGCAAGTTTACAAAACCGAGCATCAACCGCTAGGATTTAAAAAAGCTTTTCCTCTTCTGATCTTAATCAACCAAAATACTCGTGGAACAGGCGAGGCTCTCGCTTGGAGCCTACGTCAATACAGTGGTGCCATTTTAGTGGGTCAAGCCACCGCAGGTGAAGGCGGACTTTTCACTGAAACACGCCTAAAAAGCGGCCGTTTTCTCCGCTTAGCCAGTGCCCGCCTCGTTACGCCGACGGGAATCAGCCTCCTTGATGCGCCCTTGCAACCAGACATCCTTATCACCACAGACTCAGGCAAAGAACGCATCGCTTTCTCCATTGCTAATAAAAGTAACCTTCTTACCCTCATTGCGGAACGCCCCTCCCATCGCCGCAACACTGAATACGAAGTAATCAACTTCGACTCCCCAGATACTAGTGGATTTGAAGCTAAAAATATCCCCTGCGACATTACCCTTCAACGTGCTGTGGATATCCTGCACGGCATCGTGGTAAATCAACGCAAGCCAGAAATTAAAGAAAACTAATCTAGGCTGAGAGCTTAAATTTTTCTAACTTTTCACATTTTTACGATTTCCTTCTTTGTCTCACCTTGCTAAAAATCATTTACTCATGCACGTCCTTTTCGTATGCACCGGTAATACCTGCCGCAGTCCCATGGCCGAAGGCTTTTTTAAACAAATAAGCCAGAACGATGCTGACCTGAGCTGCGCCTCCGCTGGGATTGGTGCCGTGGGCGGACAGAGTGCCAGTCGTAACTCAATCGTGGCTATGGCCGAAGAAGGCATTGATATTCAAACGCACCGTAGTGAGCCCGTCACCAGCGACCTGATCCAACAGGCTGACTTCATCCTCGTCATGACCTATCACCATCTCGACAGCCTCTTGCTCCTCTACCCGCAAGCAGCCGATAAGCTTTTCTTGTTAAAGGAATTTCTGCCGCCTAATGACCGCTCTAATCGTGAGGTCATGGATCCCTTCGGCCAACCCTTGGAAATTTACGCGGCCTGCCGCAACCAGCTATCTGAGGCCATCGGCTACCTTTACCCCCTGCTTAAGGAAGCCTCTCAAAAATTAATCCTGAATCCAACCACTAACCTACGCATATCAATTGGTGCCGATCATGGCGGTTACGAATTAAAAACACGCATCCTCCAAGAATTGCAAAAATCTGTAACCTCATTTACCGATGCTGGCACCTTTTCCAAAAGCTCCGTTGATTATCCTGATGTGGCCAAGCTCGTCTGCCAAGACATCTTGAAAGGTCGCTCTGAACGCGGCATCCTCGTCTGCACCTCAGGCATCGGTATGAGCATCTCTGCTAACCGCTTTCCCGGAATCCGCGCCGCTCTCGTAAACAGTGAAGAAAACGCCCGTTTGAGTCGCGAGCATAATGATGCTAATGTTCTTTGTCTCTCAGCTAGCGACTTAACAGCTTCACAAGCCTTAAAAATTATCGCCATCTGGTTACACACACCCTTTAGTGGGGGACGACATGAACGTAGAATTAAAAAAATGGAAATCTTAAAATCTGAAATGAACACCAACGCTCCCATCCCCAGCCTTGAGGAACTCGATCCTACCATCTTTGATCTCATCAAGAAAGAGCACCTTCGCCAAAAAGAAAACATCGAACTCATCGCTTCGGAAAATTTCACCAGCCGCGCTATCATGGAGGCTCAAGGCTCGTGCCTCACCAATAAATACGCCGAAGGCTATCCTAAGAAACGTTGGTATGGCGGATGCGAACATGTCGATGTGATTGAACAACTTGCCATTGACCGAGCCAAAGAACTCTTTGGTGCCGAACATGCTAATGTCCAACCCCACGCTGGCTCCCAAGCTAACATGGCTGTTTATTTTTCTATCCTTAAACCTGGTGATAAAATTTTGACCATGGACCTCGCCCATGGGGGTCACCTCACCCACGGCCATCCCATGAATTTTTCTGGTAAGCTTTACGAAGTTCTCCATTACGGCGTAAGCCCAGAAAGTGAAACGATTGACTATGACGCCTTACAAAAACAGGCTCATGAGTTTAAGCCTAAAATGATCACCGTCGGTGCCTCCGCCTACTCCCGTATCATTGACTTTAAACGCATGGGGCAGATAGCTCAAGAAGTCGGAGCCCTCCTTTTTGCAGATATCGCCCATATCGCAGGTCTCGTCGCTGCGGGTGAACATCCCTCCCCCGTTCCGTATGCCGACTTCGTCACCACCACCACCCATAAAACCCTGCGTGGGCCTCGTAGCGGACTAATCCTTTGCAAAGAAAAATATGCTAAGGACATTGACTCTTCCGTGTTCCCTGGTTGCCAAGGCGGACCCCTCGTTCACGTCATAGCGGCCAAGGCAGTCTGCTTCCTCGAAGCCCTACAACCTTCCTTTAAAACCTATCAACACCAAGTCGTGCGCAACGCTAAAGCCTTAAGTGAAGGCATGAAAAAGAATGGTTACCGTATCGTCTCTGGCACGACAGAAAACCACGTCATGCTGGTTGATTTACAGCCCAAAGACATCACTGGAAAAGAAGCCCAAGAAGCACTAGACCACGCCGCTATCACGGTAAATAAAAACGCTATTCCCTTCGATAAACAATCTCCCTTCAAAGCTGGCGGCATACGTCTAGGGACACCTGCCGTTACGACGCGTGGCATGAAGGAGGACGAGATGTTTGACATCGCCAACTGGATTGACGAAGGTCTCCAAGCTAGAAATAATCCCGAAGCTCTCAAAGCCATTGCCGCAAAAGTACACGCCTTCACCGCTCGCTACCCGCTGCCCTATTAAAAGGGGTAGCGCTGCGTTTAATTCACCCAGAGTTTGCCAAGAGCACCTGAGCTTGTAATATTAACCCATGTCACAGCCAACTACTTACTCCACTGGTCATGAAGTTTTAGACAAGAAAATAGAAGAACTCTTGGCTCTCGCCGACATTCAATCCGACTCTGAATATTTCCATGACATGTTCGTCACTGTCCTAAAATTTGCGGCGGATAAACCTAGCCCCAAAGACATTAAACTTTTCAGCCGCTCCATCAAAGAAATGCGTTATGCGAGTAAAGTGTTTCAACCTTATTACGGAGTAAAAAAACTCAGTATCTTCGGCTCGGCCCGCACCTCAGAAAAAGCCGCAGAATATCAGGCCGCAGAATCCTTTGCTCGACTCATGATGGAAGCCAGTTACATGGTGATCACGGGCGGAGGCCACGGGATCATGGGCGCAGCACAGGCCGGCGCTGGACGCGAGCGTAGCTTTGCCCTGAACATTGAGCTTCCTTTTGAACAACAAGCCAATAGCACGATTGAGGGTGACCCTAAGTTAATCAATTTCCGCTACTTTTTTACCAGAAAGCTTCACTTCATTAAAAATTCTCACGCCATTGTTCTCATGCCTGGGGGCTTCGGCACGATGGATGAAGGATTTGAGGCCATGACCCTCATTCAAACGGGTAAAACAAACGTCGTTCCCGTGGTGCTTCTGGATGCCCCAGGAGGAAATTTTTGGCGCACTTTTATTCATTACATTCAAGAACATCTCTTAAATGATGGGCTGATCTCAGCGGATGATTTCCATCTCTTGAAAGTAACGGATAACATCAACGAGGCGCGTAAAGAAATTCTCAATTTTTATTATAATTTCCACTCCTACCGCTACGTGGGAGATCAGCTCGTCATACGCACGCAACGCGAAATTCCCCCCGCTGCTGTGATACGCCTCTTAGAGGATTTTCATGATATTCTTACGGATGAAAATTCTTTAAAAACCTGTGCGTTTTTACCAGAAGAAATTAATGAGCCCGAGATCGCCCACCTGCCGAGGCTCTGCCTAAAGTTTGATCGCAGATCCCACGGCCGCCTGCGCCAGTTGATTGATCGACTTAACCTTTTCTAAGCCTTGTGCATGTCGACATCTCCATTGCGGGGCAGACCTTAAAAGTCATGGATGAAAACATCACCCGTTTTTCCACCCCCTGCTCCACCTCCCGCTTTGGGCTAGGAACTATGGAGGGAAGTTACCAGACGCCAACAGGTGACTTTCACATAGCAGAAAAAATTGGAGTAGGTGCTGAATTAGGTAGCCAGTTTAAGAGTCGAATTTTTACGGGAGAAGTTTGGAATCCTGAGATAATAACGGACGAGGATTTGATCCTGACCAGAATTTTGTGGCTGGCTGGAGACGAGCCCCACAACGCAAACACGCAATCACGTTACCTCTACATTCACGGCACCAATCAAGAAGAGCTTTTAGGAAGTGCGGCTAGCCATGGCTGTATCCGCCTAGGTAATCATGCCATGATCAAACTCTTTGATCTAGTAGAACTATTTACAAAAGTGGTCATACGTGAGGGCATTTAAAAATTCCACTAGCATGCCTTAAAGTTCAGGGTTACTTTACCTTCATGTCTGTCATTAAGAACATCATCTTTGATTGGTCGGGAACTTTAGCGGATGATTTCAAACCCGTGCTCGACGCTACGAATGATATTTTTAAACAATACGGAAAACCGCCTTTTTCCGAAGCCGACTTTAAAGAAAAATTTTTCCTGCCTTTCACTGATTTCTACAAGCTTTATCTGCCTGAAGCTACCATGATTCAGTTAGAGCACTATTACCACAGCTCTTTTAAACTCCTCCAAGAAAATATTCCTCTCCTTCCACATGCTTTGGAGACACTAGATTACTGCAAAAAGGAAGGCATGAAAATTTTTCTCCTGAGCACCATTCACGCAGAACACTACGAGGTGCAAGCAGATCGGCTCGGTGTGAAATCCTATTTCACGAAGGCGTATGTTCAGGCTTTGGATAAACGCAAAACGATTCATCAACTTCTAGCAGACTGGGATTTAGAGCCATCGGAAACGATCTTTGTGGGCGACATGCAACATGATATTGAAACAGCTAAACATGGCGGGATTCAAAGCTGTGGGGTTCTGACTGGTTATGATTCCTTAGAAAAACTAAAAAAGACTCAACCTGATCTCATCTTTCAAGATCTCCAAGGCTTACGACACTATTTAGAACATCATCGGGAAGAGCCCTCCTATCACCCCATCGCAACGGTAGGGGCACTGATTGTGAATGAACAAAATCAGGTTCTCATGATCCATACATTTAAATGGAGTAACCTCTGGGGCATTCCTGGAGGTAAAATCAAAACGGATGAAACGCATATCAATGCTCTCATCCGAGAAGTAAAAGAAGAAACTAATCTGGATATCTATGACATACGCTTTGTCATGGTGCAGGACTGTATTGGATCGAAGGAGTTTTACCGTCCTGCCCATTTTTTGCTTTTGAACTACATTGTCCAAACCAAGCAAACGGATGTGATCCTCAATGATGAGGCGGATGAATGCCGTTGGGTCAGTTACCAAGAAGCTTATCAACTCCCGCTCAACACGCCAACGCGATTATTGCTTGATGCGTGTAAGCACTATTTTTAACTATTTAGATAAACCTTGGGCACTCGATCTGTGATATGACACCAGATTTCATACGGAATGGTGCCAGCGTCTTGTGCCATCTCGGAGGCTAAGATACTTTCTTTTTTCTGGTTTCCAATCAGAACCACTTCCGCCTCATTCTCAACTGTCCCTGCCCTGCTAATATCAATCAAGAGCTGATCCATCGTCACACGACCTACGATGGGACAGCGTTTCCCATTAACTAGGACTTTACCATTATTTGATAGTGAACGAAAGAGGCCGTCGCCGTAACCAACGGCCACCGTAGCAATCAACATTTTTTTAGGAGCACGGAAAGTAGCGCCGTAACTCAAAGTAGCACCACGAGCGACTTCCTTGATGAAAGTAATACGTGCTTTCCAAGAAAGTGCTGGGCGCAGTTGTTTTTGAAAGCGAGGAAAAGGGCTGATGCCATAGACAGCTATACCTGGCCGAACCATGTCACAGAAACTGTCAGGTTGACCAAAGAGTCCCGCACTGTTGTCCATGTGCCGGAGTAGCTCTGGGGTCTGAATGGCGGAAAAACGTTTCCACTGCTCCTTTGTCATGGCCGGGTCACTATCGGCGCAGGCGTAGTGAGAGTAGAAACCTTCAAGTTTTAAGGCGGGTGCCTCTTGCACATAGGAGAATAATTGAATCAGTTGTTCGGCATCGACCCCGAGGCGGTTCATGCCTGTATTGAATTTTATATGACAGCGCGCTTTTTTACGCTGCTTGAGTGCTTCACCCTTGAGCGTCTCTGCTTCAGCTAAAGAGGACAGGGTCATGATGAAACCCTGTCGCACGATTTCAGGGATCTCACTTTTTAATGGGGGGCTAAGGAGAAGAATCGGTAAGCGCACTTTAGCTTGGCGAATAAGGAGGGCTTCTTGCAAGCAGGCGCAGCCTAGCATTTGGCAGTCTGCCTGTTGAAAAAACTGTGCTAGAGGTTTCAGCCCATGTCCATAGGCGTCCGCCTTAACGAGGCACATTATTTGTGGTCGCAGCCCAATGTGGGTACGTATGACCGCTAAGTTATGCTGCAAGGCAGATTCATCTATTTCACACCACGAACGAAAAGGGATTTTTTGTTTAGACACAAAGAAAAAAGGTTAGAGGTTGTTAGCTTAAAAGATTCTCTGCCGAGGTGAAGTTTATTTAACTAAAGGTTGTAAGGGTGGATGTAGATAAAGCGGTTCTAAGGTCAGTTGCGGTTCCGCACCGTGAGCGAGGTAGTAATGCCCTAGGTCGGCAGCTTCAGGCACCTCTTGCGTTGGCACGCCAGGCAAGGGATCGGGGCTTAGGGCTAAAGAACATTTACTTAAATAGGCTTCTAGCTCGTCCTGTCTGATTAAATGGCTTTCTCTGGTAAGAAGACCGTTTTCATAGGCGGTAAAGAAATAGTGGCTGCGCTTAGCATCTGCAAAGATACCGAGAAAAGAGACGTGACGATGTTTCCATGCCTGAGCCGAACTGCTCCGTACGGGAACAAGTTGGGAACCCCATACCTGTGCTAAACCTTGTGCTGTGGCGATACCGACACGGATGCCACTGAATGAGCCAGGGCCTACTCCGATGAGAATTTTCTCTGGTCTAAGTTGAGGCATACAATGCTTTGAACTGTTAAGGGATAGAACGAGATCGGCGGAGGCTCGTCCTGTAAAATTGCCGCCATCGACACGTTCGGCTTTATCTAAAAGAGCCCAACTGCCTTGCGTGCTAGAAGTGTCGATGGAAAGGATCATGAAAAAAATTGTTAAGAACGGGAAATGAAAATACGACGTTGTGTTTCACTTAAAGTCTTAATCTGCACGTCGATCAGGCAACCTTGTGGCCAAGGACCTGGGTAACGCTCAGGCCATTCGATCAGAGTCAGGCCGGAAGACGGAAGTTGTTCAGGCAAATCTAATACAGACCAATCAGTTTCAGATTCTAGTCGATAAAGATCCCAATGAAAAACGTCCAAACGGCCCCCTCTATATTCATGTAGTAAGGCAAAGGTAGGACTGGTGACCTCCATGGTGGCACCGAGTCCAGCAACAAAACCCTGCACCCATGTGGTCTTACCTGCCCCTAGAGTTCCATGCAAACGCAGCACGGTGCCCCCAGAACACTCCGCTGCAATTAAGCCCGCATGTGAGCGCGTGCTATCAAGGCTATCAGAATCAAAGGGCATGGCGTTATAAGACATGAAAGTAAATTCTTTCACTACGCAGGGATGAAGGCACGTTCATTTTTCAAAATGGTCGTAGCCTTGAAAAGTTAGGCCATCCTTAACGTGGGGAAGTGTCGCTTTTCCTAATCCTCCGATGCAACTCAATGGTGTCGTAAAGGGCCAGCTCCTACGCAGCTTTGTCACGGAGTCAGGCTTGACCGCAAAAAGTAATTCGTAATCTTCTCCGTCATTAACGGCCTGAACCACTGTGCAATCTCGATGCAGAGGCAAAGCAGCGGCCTCAATTCGGTAGGAAACTTTTGAGGCCGCCGCCAGTCTGGGCAAATCTTTACCTAGCCCATCACTCAGATCCATCATGGCCGAGGCCAAGCCCTGCCGCCCCAACCAAAGACCTTCTTTCAATCGCGGGATAAAACGCAGATGTCGTTTCGGGAAAGATCCGCCAAGCTTACCCGTAACGAACAAAAAGTCTCCCGCCTGCGCCCCACTGCGGAGAATCGCTTTGCCTTTAGCTACGGAGCCGAGCCCGCTAATGGAAATCCACCAATCCTTACTACGGGTCGTTTCCCCACCTGCTAAAGAAAGTTTCCACTCTTTCGCCAAGGTTGCCATGCCACGATAAGCCTCCCCTATTCTGCGTAGAGGTAATTTTTCCGGAACGCCTAAGGTGACTAAAATGGACTGAGGGGTGGCACCCATAGCAGCAAAATCACTCAGGACGCGAGCCAAGGCTTTATGCCCAATAGAGCGGGAGGAATCGCTTAATTTAAAATGAACGTCTTGGACAACAGCATCTGTTTTCCAGATTAATTGTTGACCCTCTGGACAAAGGGGAAGAACCGCGCAGTCATCTCCAGGCCCTACTGGTAGAGGAATCTTAGGCCATTGCTGAAGCCAGCGGGCGATATGGATATCTTCACTCATGCGCAGAGTTTAAGGTATAGACGGGTGAAGACCAACCCAAAACGATCAAGATGATTACATCGAATGCGCCCACTCTGGGTGCGAACCATACTTGATAAAAAGCAGCACCAGGCAGGTAGCTGCATTAAAAACTCCATGAAAAAAAATCGAGTAACCGAGGCTTCCTGTCCGGTCATAAATTAAGCCCAAGCCTAAGCCGAGTAGCGTTAAAGGAATGAAGGAAGGTGGGTGCTGGTGCATGGCGGCAAAGAGCAAGGAACTGATCGTCAGGGCTGCCATATTTCCACACCTTGATTTAAGAAATGGATAAAGAAATCCGCGAAAAGTAATTTCTTCCCAAAGGGGAGCTACAACGCATGCCGAAAACAAAAAAGCAGCGATCGTCTTCAAATCCTTAGCATCTAAAAGCATTTGCACGGCAGGTTGTGCAAGATCCTCAAACCCAAAGAGAGAAAATAACATGGAGCAGACAACTGTTAGAAGTGTGAGCGGGATAAAGATAGTGAGATAGGCCTGAGAGCCTTTTAAGAAATAACTAGGCACTTGGCCGGCCTCTAGTTTCCAAAAACTTAGGGGCTGAATGCCGCGCAAAAGCATAATTAAGACAATGCTGCCTAGAGAATAAACGATCAGCCATTCCTGAGCATACCAATAGCAAAGAGCAAAACCTACCAAGTAGAGGAAGAAATCCGAAAGGCTCAAAAGCAAGGGCGGAGCGAGAGATTCCCTATATTCACCACTGCACAAGGCTTGGCGGAATTGATATAGGAAATAGGTGCTACTGATAATAATGATGCCGATATATACTACTAGAC
>JAWXBW010000060.1:0-5815 GCA_034440395.1 Blastochloris sp.
GATTCATAGCGCGGCTAAACGCTTCAATATCTTTTTCTTCTATTTCCATTCCCGCCGCCATGGGATGTCCGCCAAAATTACAAAGGAATGAACTGTTCGCTCTTAGTGCATCCATGAGGGAGCAGCCAGGGATGGAGCGACCGCTGCCTTTACCGTGCCCAGCGTCATTGATGGAAATAATGATGGTCGGCAAGTGATACTTTTTCTGGAGCCGCGAAGCTACGATACCGATAACGCCTTGATGCCAATTACGGGAGGCGATGATGAGACAGTGAGATTTCTGGTGTTGGGGCAATTCCTCGACCATGCGGAGGGCTTCCTCCACAACAACTAATTCTAGGCGTTGGCGTTCGCGGTTGAGGGCATCAAGTTCTTTAGCGATCGTGTCGGCTTGGTTGGGATCGAAGGTGGTAAGTAGTTTCCAACCTGAGAGTGCTTCGGCAAGGCGTCCACTGGCGTTTAAGCGCGGTCCTAGCATGTAGCCCACTGTGGCAGGAGTGGGGGCGCTACGCACGCCAGCGGCTTGCATGAGGGAACGGAGACCGACATGGCTGGTGGCCTCCATTTGTTCTAAGCCGTAGCGGACGAGGATACGGTTGTCTTCTTGCAAAGGAACAAGGTCTGCCACGGTGCCGAGGGCGACGAAGTCGAGGTGTTCTTTTAAATCAAAAAGGTCTTCACGTTGTTCAACTTTTAAAAATGCGTGACAAAATTTAAAAACAATACCAGCTGTTGCAAGGTAATGATCTTCCTTACTGCGTTGTGGGTTGACCATGATTTGAGCATCGGGGAGTCCTCCTTCAGGTAATTCATGGTGATCGAGAATCATGACATCAATCCCCTGCCCTCTAAGGAAAGCCACGGGTTCAATACTGGTAGTGCCACAATCTAAGGCTATGAGTAGGTCTGGCTTACCTGGTGCGAGTGCGCGTTCCAGACCGGCAAGGGAAAGGCCATAGCCCTCGGTCAGGCGCTCTGGGATGAAAACTTGAGTCTGCGCTCCGAGTTTGATAAGGAAACGGTAGAGCAAGGCTCCACTGCTCATGCCGTCCACATCATAATCGCTGTAGATCAGGATTTTTTCATTACGCTGCAAGGCTTGTTTCACACGCGTAACCGCTTCCAGCATATCTGGAAGTCGCAGTGGGTCGGACAAATCCTTCAGCTTAGCTCTGAGAAATTTTTCTTGAGCCTCAGGCGTATGGAATCCACGCTGAACCATCAGGAGTCGTATGATTTCTGCATAGGTCTGGCTTTTACCATTTTCATTAGTAGGAGCTGTGCAAGCTACGTTCCAACGAATCATAGCCTGCCCCAGTTACATGATCGGACTAAAATCATCAAACAACGGTAGCCGCCACAGATTCCTTGACGCTCCTGCGCGTGCGCTCTCCAAAGAGAAGAACAATAGGACTGGCGACAAAGATGGATGAGTAGGTGCCCACGGCAATGCCAATGAGAAGCATCAGAGTAAAGTCGTGGATGGCGAGACCTCCGAAGTAGTAAAGAGCTAGCACGGCCAGCAGGGTGGTTCCTGAAGTTAACAAGGTGCGGCTCAAGGTGGCATTAACCGCTGTATTGATAACTTGGGACAAGGGAGTATTTTGGTCGTGCTTCAAGGTTTCTCGAATACGGTCAAATATGATGATGGTATCGTTGATGGAATAACCCGCTAGCGTGAGGATGGCTCCAACTGTGACAAGGGAGAGTTCTTGTCCTAAGATAATGAAGAGTCCAATCGAAATAACCACGTCATGGATTAGGGCGACGATAGCTCCGATGGCGAAGGAGAACTCGAAACGAGTCATGATGTAAGCAAAAATACCTAACATGCCAAGACCCAGTGCAAGAATAGCTTTATTCTTAAATTCTCCGCCGATAACGGCTTGAACTTTATCTAACTGCAAGCGTTTGAATTCAGCCTGAGGAAAGGCTTGGGCGAGGGCTTCTTGGGCTTTCTCACCTTGATCCGACGGTGTGCGAATAGCCAAGATTTCCGTGCCTGTGCTGAAGTCTTTTTGGTATTGCACGATAGTGTTGCTTATCCCGATGGCTGCGCGCAATTGGTCATCGGGTATTTTTTGGGTGAAGGAGAGAGAGACTAAGTCTCCTCCAACGAAATCGACACCATAGGCGCGTTCTCCTTTTTGCATCCATCCTGCGATTGAGCCAAGAATGAGCACGGCCGAGATGGTTAGAGCAATGAAACGAATACGCATGAAATCGAAGTTGGTCTTATTTAAAAGGCGCATCATGGTGAGCTTGCTGGTGCTGGTTTTACTTAAGGTCAGATCAAAACCTGCCCGGGTAGCAATCAGAGCAGAGAATAAACTCGCAAGAACGCCAAGGGTCAGGACAACGGCGAAACCTTGGATGGCTCCAGAACCTTGCCAAAAGAGGATCACGGTTGCGATTAGCGTCGTAACGTTAGCATCTAAAATGGAAGAAAACGCTTTGGCAAATCCGGACTCAATGGCAGCTCGTAGAGGTTTACCTAGGTCTAGTTCTTCCCGAATACGTTCAAATATCAGCACGTTCGCATCAACCGCCATACCGATGGTTAGAATTAAAGCAGCGACGCCCGGTAGAGTCAGGGTAAAGCCGAACTGCGCTAGGAGGCCGAGCAGGATGAACATGTTTAAACCTAGTGCTATGACGGAAATGACCCCCGCTCTGCGGTAGTAAACGATCATGAAGATCACGACGAGCCCGAAACCGATAAGGGCTGCCTTAAAGCCACTTTTAACGGAGGCGGCACCAAGGCTAGGATCTACGCCACGCTCGTCCACGATGCTGACGGGAGTCTCCAGAGGATTTTCTAAAACGCTGGCAAGTTCCTCCGCTTCTTGAGGGGTCATGTTGCCGCCAGAGATTTGGCAATTCCCAGTTGTGATGGGCTGACGTATGCTAGGAGAGGAATAAACGAGTCCGTCTAAAACGATGGCCATGCGCTGACCTACACTATCCGTGGTGAGCTTACCGAAGATGTCTTTACCTTCAGAGTCAAAGTCGATCACGACTTCAGGACGCCCAAATTCATCAATACTGCGCCAAGCTGATTTCACATATTTGCCCGACATGGCGGCGCGCTTTTTGACCAGAAGAGAGGACTGGGTAATGGTGCCATCCTTTTGACGATCATTTTGAATGAGCACTTCATACTCAAACGGTATTTCTGCTTTTCCGTTAGCCACCTGAGCTAAGAGACTTTCGCTCTCAGGGTGAACCATGCGGAATTCCAATTTAGCGACGCGCTCCAGTTTTTGGCGGTAATCAGACTTGTTGCTTTCATTGATACCTGGAACCTGCACGAGGATACGATTATCTCCGGCTGGCTGGATGATAGGTTCAGAGACGCCACCCGAGTCGATACGTTTACGAATAACTCCTACCGCCTGATCCAGAGCGGCAGAAGAAGGTGAGCCCGCTAGTTGTAGAGTGAACTGGGTGCCCCCGCTTAAGTCTAATCCCTGCTTGATATTAACAGGCCAATCACCCGGACGCTTTTTGCTCTTATCAAAGACAAAGAGGGAAATAGAACAAACCGCAACGGCGATGGCGATTAAGCCTAGAGCCGCCCAGAGTCGATGGCGTTCGGTGATGGTGGCTAAATACCAAACAAAACAGCCTAGAAAAGCTAGGCACAGGATAAGGATAAGAACATTCATGGTACGGAAACCCTTTCAGGACAGAATTATTTAACTTCGACTTCGCTGCCACTCTTGACCACGGTACTAATGCTGGCCTTATCTACTTCAATCTTAACGCCTTCTGCTATGCGAACCACAGCGATACCGTCTTTAATGTTAGCAACGATACCATGGATACCGCCTGCCACGACGACTTTATCCCCTGATTTCAAGGCTTCTACCATGTTACGATGTGCTTTAGCCTTTTTAGACTGGGGGCGAATGATGAGAAAATAAAACATCAAGACCATCAATCCCATCATGATGATGGGAGGTTGTAAGAAAAAAGGAATATTAGGATTAGAACCAGAAGGGGTTTCTGCCACGGCTAACCAAAAATTTAAGTCTATCGTTGCCACCAAATGTGCTATGTTATTCATGTTCACTTTCTTCGTTACTTTCGTTTCTAGCTTTGTATTCGTTTAAAAATGCAGTGGACCACTCAGCAAAACGCCCCTGCGCTAAAGCTTCGCGAATTTCCCGCATCATATTAATATAAAAATGTAAATTATGCAGACTGACGAGCCTCAAGCCAAGGATTTCGTCAGACTTCAATAAGTGACGAATGTAGGCTCTGCTAAAATTTCTGCAAGCGTAACATTGACAGCCACTTTCGATAGCGCCTTGATCGAGCCGCATGTCCGACCTTTTCATGTTGATGGTGCCCTTACGCGTGTAGGCCGTGCCATTACGTGCGATGCGGGTGGGTAACACGCAATCAAACATGTCCACACCCCGCATGATCATTCTAACAAGTTGATCCGGTTGGCCTAAACCCATTGCATAACGTGGTTTATGGGTCGGTAAATAGGGCTCCGTCGCTTCTACGGCTTTTAACATTTCAGGCTCTGGTTCGCCAACACTGACCCCGCCTATGGCGTAGCCAGGTAGGTCTAGGGCGACAAGCCGCTCGGCACATTCACGCCGTAGATGCTCGTAACTACCGCCTTGCACGATGCCGAAAAGAAGCTGCTGTGCCGTCGGACCAGAAGGAAGTAAGGCGTGCTCTTCTTTACAACCATGAGCCCAGAGAACCGTCCGCTCCACTGCACCACGCACGGCGGATTCTTCTGCAGGCCAAGGTGGGCATTCATCAAACGCCATGATGATATCGGAGCCTAAGGCACGCTGAATTTGCATGGCCTCACGCGGCCCGATAAATAAGCTAGCACCGTCCACGTGCGACTGGAAATGCACGCCTGTCTCGGTAATTTTTCGTAACTTAGCCAGACTAAAAACTTGGAACCCACCGCTATCCGTCAACATAGGGCCATCCCATCCGCAAAATTTATGCAGTCCGCCGCTAGCATTGATCACGTCCATGCCTGGTCGAATATAGAGATGGTAGGTGTTGGCGAGTATAACCGAGGCCTTAAGCTCCTTCAGCTCGTGCGGGGAGACAGCCTTGACAGTGGCTTGCGTGCCGACAGGCATAAAGACAGGTGTTTCGATTACTCCGTGATCCGTCGTCAAGCGACCTAATCGCGCCTTTGAATGCGTATCCGTAGCCAAAAGTTCAAACACAAGTTTTTTAAGGTATCAAAAAAATTTCAACTGGAAACTGAAAAGTGAATGCAGGTTCTTTTATTTGTAAAAGTCCTTAATAAGGTCACCTCCTATCACCTACGAGTACGACGCCGTTGGGAACCGCACCGCCATGATCGATGGCAACAACAGCCGCACCGCATGGACATACAACCCCCGCAACCAAGTCAACAGAAAAACCTATGCCGACAATAGCTCCTACCAATATACCTACGACGCCCTCGGCAACCTAACCACCCGCCTTGACGCTAAAGGTGCCACCACCACCTACACCTATAACAATCCCTTCCACCAACTTAGGACCGTGGATTACTCCAGCGATGCCGACGTCAGCTTCACCTACGACACCCTGGGCCGCCGCAGCACCATGACCGATGCCACCGGCACCACCAGTTGGAGTTATGACAGCCTCGGCCGTTTAGCCACCAACACCCAAGCGGGAGTTGACCGCAGCCTCGTCTTTGGCTACGATACCTATGGTCAAAAAACCACCATGCAACTCCAAAACACCCAGAGCGGCAACAGCACCGAGCGCAGCGTGGCCTACGGCTACGATTCCGCCAACCGCCTGAGCACCTTGA
>JAWXBW010000061.1:0-10303 GCA_034440395.1 Blastochloris sp.
ATATCTTAAACAGTAAGAAGGCTCGATGAACAACGCCACAAGAATAAAGCATTCAACCAAAAAACTTAATCAATGGAGCAAACTGTGCAATGTAGTAGATTGACCTCATTCAAGCCCATTTAACGATTCGCTCAAGGGCTACTGTGAAGAGAGGTACTACAAAAAATTTGGTTATTATTGAATCTAGACAATGAAAAGCGCAATAAAATATCTAACGTTAATTTCTAGTATTATTTTTATTTTAGTTATTAATCTTGTAATATTTACTATACCTTATCTTATCTCTGTGATAGCCATAGTAAATTCTTGGCCAAACACTGATTACATTTTGGATAACCAAGGAAGATGGCATGATTTTGCACTGGTTTTGGGAGCAATTAATTTACTAGGTTTCGGCTGGTTATATTTCTACTATTCAAATAAAAAAGGGAAATTAACGGGAAGTGAGTCAAACTCCGTTAAAAAGTAAAAGGTGGATGATGGCCTGACCCCACTCCACCAGCTCCAGAACCGCCTCCACCACCACCAGGACCTGAAATCGATTATGATCGTGACGGGGATGGAATACCCGACAGTCAAGATCCAGATCCAGACAAAGATTATAGATTCAGCTCGTGTTAAAAGGGAATCGGAATAACAATAACCTATGACTGTTAAATTTAAAACGATTGTTGAGTATACTTCAGGAATGATATTGGGAGCTTGTATTATGGCTTTACTTACAAAAGACTTTTATTTCCTTGTAGTATGGAGTACTCCACTAGCATTACATTTAGCTTTAGTTTTTTTCAGCGCTAGAAGTCTAGCTAAAAAAGAGAAAGCGATGCTAGGTAAGCCGTAATTTAAATGGGGTCATTCTACTACATGGCACATAATCCTAGCGTTTTGTGGATATGTGGGTCAGAGCTGAGTAATGGCTCGTAAAAGTCGAATCGTATTTCCCAGACCGTTCTATCACGTCAGGGCGCTAAAAGGATAATCAAGTAGCCTAAGTCAAGGTATTTACGCTGACTCCAAGCAATGCTAACAATTCATTCTGAGCTAAAATATAATTAGGCCTTGCCATTGCATCAATTCTGATACACTCTTTAAGAAGTGAAGCGGGCTAAATCCTTGATCGGAGTCTTTTATAATACAGTCACAGGTCGGGAGCCAGTGCGTGATTGGCTGATGACTTTGACCAGAGAACAACGAAAGACTGTTGGGGTGGACATATGGAAAGCCCAGTCGGAATAGCCTGTGGGTATGCCCCATGTCAGATCCTTGGGCGAAGGCCTGCATGAGGTTCGAAGCGGCTTTCCAGAAGGCATCGCCCGGGCTGTGTTTTATGTGAATAAGGAGAATCTGGTTCTTTTGCACAGCTTCGTAAAAAAGACCCAGAAAACACCAGCGGATGATCTCGCGCTGGCCAGAAAAAGAAAAAAAGACCATGAGCAAAACCAAGAAGTGTAATCTGAGAACTGGAAGTCGTTTTGACACCTTCCTTAAAGAAGAAGGTATTTATGAGGAGGTGGTATTGCGTGCAGAGAAGGAAATTCTGGCTTGGAAGATTCAGCAAGCCATGAAGGAAAAAAAGATGACGGTAAGTGCTCTGGCTCTGAAGATGGGAACCAGCCGTGCTGCTGTTGACCGCATTCTTAATCCTCGCAATCCTTCCATCACGCTCCATACCCTTGAAAAAACTGCGCACGCGTTGGGAAAGCGCTGGAAATTTGATTTGGTGGAAGCCTGAACGAGCCGAAATGTCAATGGGGTCATCATCCCCAGATCATACCTGGTCTCCTTGACTTAATGGGCTCAGTCTACCACATTTTACATATTTCTTGCGTCATGTTTAGCGGGGTCAGTCCCGACATGCCCTGTCGAGATCACCGTTCTATGACAATTGACAGGCCCGTAAAATCTTTTTAAGCCACTTCCAAAATTGCTTCGGGATACTTGGCGGCAATACGCAGCAGGACACGAGCAGCCCCTGCTGGCTTGCGACGACCCTGCTCCCAGTTTTGCAGGGTATCCACACTAACCCCTAACAGCCGGGCAAACGCATTCTGGGAAAGACCCAGGCTATTCCGTACTTCTGTGGCCTGGCCCTTATCCCATTCCTGTTCCCGCTTTTTTCGATAACTTTCAACGTCCATTTTTTTCCGCAGCACTTGACCATCCGGCTGGCGAACAATGCTCCATACCCGTCCGGGAGCCTTCTTTCCTCTTAAGACGTCACGCAATTCATTTTTTGTTTTCATTGACCCATTCCTCCATCTCTTTTTTTAATTCTTTCAGTTCATCACCGCTTAAATTCTCTTTCTTATTCTTCGGATAAATATCCAACATCAAAACTTGGTCTTCAGAAACCCACCAAAAATAAATGATCCGGACGCCACCGGTTTTTCCCTTGCCCTTGGCTCTCCAACGGATTTTTCTCAGTCCTCCTCCTTTGGGAATCAAGCTTCCCTCATCAGGACGAACCGCGATTTCCATTTGAAGGTCTGCATAACTTTCATCATCCGGAAGTTTGACAACTTTTTTGGTAAAAGACGAAAGTTCGACAAAGACCATTATCTGAGCACACGCCATTGGCGTATTTTGTCAAATCACTCCAGCGGATTGATGCAATGGGGGACAACGAGGTCAGTCAGTGGGGTCAGCAACCCCGACAAAGGTCGGGGCGGTCTTCAGCTGCAAGGAAAAAATTAGGATCTTTCAATATTTTATTTGTGAGGGTGATGAGCTTGCGCTCTTGCCGCCAATGAACGTTCTAAACGGTCAGCAACTTCTTTAAGTTAAAGAAAGGAAAGACAAATCTATAGCCTTTCAAATTAGGTTAAGCTCGGATTTGCAATTTTCCAATAACGATGATAAACCTTATAGATGCAGTGTACTTTTTGTCCCGGATGCTCCGCCACCTGTCACCTGACCAAACTGATCGACGGTAAAGTGATTGAGGTTCACGTGTGCGAAAAATGTATCCCCCAAGTGAATGAACCGAACCTGATTGATTTTGACATCTGGGATGAAATTTCAAAGTTGGCTAAAGCCAAAGGGATGAAAGATCCTATGGCGACTTTAGACAGCATAGTTAATGTGGAAATTTCGGCTAAATCTTTAATGCTATCCCCTCAATCCACCACGGGAGCCCACTGCCATAGCTGTGGATTCACAAGTGAAGATTTAAGAAAAACGGGGCGCTTAGGGTGCCCAGACTGTTACACCGTTTTTAGTTCGATGTTAGATGAAGTAATCAGCGACTGCCAAAAAGGCGTGCAGCACCTTGGCAAGATACCACAATCCCAAGTGGGCTCACGACGTAAGCAACTAGAAATAATGTTAGATGAAGCAGTGGGCTCCGAGCGTTTTGAAGAAGCTGCATCTTTACGTGATCAGCTTCGTTCCTTGGGAACTGTGTAGGATCAGCCCATGCCCATTTATCAATATGAACTCACCGAGGGATCGTGCAAGGTTTGCCGTGGTAGCTTTGAGCTCAGACGCCCAGCGGATCGTCCCGCACTTACCCATTGCCCTATTTGTAAAAAAGCGGTGCGCAAATGCATCAGCCAAATTAGTACACCTAAGATCAACAAACCTCTTTCGGTCAGTGATGCGAAGAGCGCAGGGTTTAAAGTTTATAAGCGTCGAGACGTCGGAACCTACGAAGCACTTTAATTTCATACTTGGTGGAAAATGAAGGTTCTGACACCTGCTGCCTAAGCTCTGATATGATTGATTTCAGGACACAAATTTCCTCTCTTGCCCTTACCCTCATTTGATGGGATATTTCATTTCTTACTTATGATTTATGATTTGATTGTTATCGGTGGTGGACCAGCTGGTTATGTGGGTGCGATTCGCGCCGCTCAGTTGGGTAAAAAGGTGGCTTGTGTCGAAATGGAACGAGCTGGCGGCACCTGCCTAAACTGGGGTTGTATCCCAACTAAGTCCTTAATCAAAAACGCGGAAGTTTACGAACTAATCAAACACGCAGAGGAGTTTGGAATTACCGTTAAAGATGTTTCCTTTGACTTTGCTAAAGTCATGCTACGCAGCCGCGGCGTAGCGGATAAGATGGCAAAAGGTATCGAATTTCTTTTTAAATCTAAGAAGGTTGATTATTTTGTCGGTAAGGGAACTGTCGGTAAGGATAAAAAAGTAGTGGTTCGCTCCGCCGACGGTAAGGAACAGATACTTGAAGCCAAGAATGTTCTTCTCGCTACTGGCACTACTCCACGCCACTTGCCAGGCTTAAAAGTTGATGGGGAAAAAGTCATGACGAGTCGTGAAGCTCTGGCTATTCAGAAACAGCCAAAGTCTCTCGTCATTATTGGAGCGGGTGCCATTGGGGTGGAGTTCGCCTATTTCTTTAATGCCTTCGGCACCAAGGTCACCTTAGTCGAAATGCTCCCACAAATTCTTCCTCAGGAAGATGCTGAAGTAGCTGATGTGGTGGCCAAGAGTTTCATCAAGCACGGCATAGAAGTTTTCACTGAAACTAAAGTCGAAAAAACAGAAGTCACTGCCACTGGCGTCAAAGTAACACTTTCAGGTAAAGAATCCAAAACCATTGAGGCCGATAGTTTGTTAATAGCCATCGGCGTGCAGCCGAATCTGGATGGGCTCCTTGCTACGGGTTTAAACGTTGATTTAGAAAAAGGGTATCTTAAGACAGATGCGAACTATCAAACGAGCATTCCTGGCGTTTACGCCGCAGGGGACATTATCGGGCCGCCTTGGTTGGCTCACGTGGCTTCCCATGAAGCGGTGGAAGCGATAGAAGGTTTATTCGTTGCTGGTAAGAAACCACACAAAGTTACGATATTCCCAGGCTGCACCTATTGTCATCCCCAAGTTGCTAGTGTTGGCATAACCGAGAAAAAAGCGAAGGAACAGGGATTAAAAATTAAGGTCGGAAAATTTCCCTATCGTGCTTCTGGCCGAGCTGTGGCCTCGGGTGATGTGGAAGGTTTTGTTAAAGTGATCGTAGGAGAAAAACATGGGGAAATTTTGGGCGCACACATTGTGGGTGCAGAAGCTACGGAGTTAATAGCGGAGATGGGATTAGCTATTACTCTGGAGGCTACTGTAGATGAAATTCTTTCCACCATTCACGCCCATCCAACCTTAAGTGAGATGGTGATGGAGGCGGTTGCTGCCGCTAAAGGTGAGGCCATCCATATTTAAAAGGTTAACTTACGAAACAGGCCAATGACTTATCTGTTCATTCTTGGAATTAGACCATGCCAGTCCCTAGTTTTTTTGATAATCGCTCTTGGTCAATCCTTCATGAGTTTGATCAAAAGCGGGAGCTTGTTCAGGCCTTAGATATGAATGCTAAAGTTCGCAAATCCATCTATATCACGGACGACGTGATTCGTAATGCTCAGCATCGCGGCCTTTCCTTATCCGATTACATCGCACATTTGCACGCCAACCAACGCTCGATCAGGGTGGCTTACGTGGCGAGTGTTTATCGTGGGTTTGCCCTGTTAGAAATGGCGAGAGTTCCCGTAGATCCAGCCTACTTTGAACTCGTTTACGGGGTGTTGGGTGAAGAAGATGGAGCGGTCTTCCGTAAGGCGGCCTCTAGTGGAAAAGAATATTCCTTACCTCAAGCCGCAGCACAGTTGCTCGGTGCAGATACGCGCAGTGCGGCGGTAGAAGCTATTTTCATGGCGTCCGCCCGCGCAAGCGTCATGCACGAGGGCTACATCGAAGCAGCCCGACTTTTAGAAGCTACCATCTATCGGTAAGTTAGCGCGTCATGCTCTGAATGTTGTCGCCTAAAATAAATTAGACCGCTGGTGTCGTGGGAAGTGCTCTGGTTTTAACTTCTGCCACGACTCTTGCTAACACCTCGACAAAATCCTGCGGTCCTTCTTCACCTTTCGAGCGCGAACGCACGGCTACTTTACCCGCTTCTTGCTCACGCGCGCCTACGACGAGCATATAAGGAACTTTTTCTAACTGGGCTCGCCTGATTTTCGCACCGATCTTGTCAGGATGATTATCAATACTGCAACGCAACCCGAGAGCTTTGGCCTGTGTTTGTAATCCCTTAGCATAGTCGGCTTGACCTTCCGTGATGGGGAGGATACGGATTTGTTCCGGAGCCATCCAAAGCGGGAACCAACCTGCAAAATGTTCGATCACCAGACCCATGAAACGTTCAATCGAACCGAAGACAGCACGGTGAATCATAACTGGTCGATGTTTAATTCCGTCAGATCCCGTGTATTCCAACTCAAACCGTTCGGGTAAGCTGAAGTCCACTTGGATGGTGCCTAGCTGCCAAGAACGGCCAATGGCGTCCATGGCCATGAAATCAAGTTTAGGTCCGTAAAAGGCAGCTTCGCCTAAGCCAATCGTGTGCTCAAGACGTAGTTCATTAACCACGTCTTGGATACAAGCTTCAGCCGGTAACCAAAGGGAATCATCTCCAGCATACTTGGCTGTATTGTTAGGATCACGCAACGAAACGCGGCATTTCGTTTTTAAACCAAACAACGCCATGACCTCTTGCACAAGCTGTAAGCATTGTTTGAACTCCTGTTTCAACTGTTCCTGCGTGCAGAAAATATGGCCGTCATCTTGAGTAAATCCACGCACGCGTACCAGGCCGTTTAGCTCTCCAGATTGCTCTTGGCGATAGACCGTGCCGAACTCAGCATAGCGTTGAGGTAGATCGCGGTAGCTGCGAGGTTCCACTGTGTACACTTGAATGTGCATGGGACAATTCATCGGCTTAAGTAAAAACTCGCGCTCCTCGATTTTAATCGAGTCATACATGCTCTCGGCGTAATACGGATAGTGACCAGAAGTTTTATAAAGATCAATCGAGCCAATGTGGGGGGAGAACACTTGATCGTACTCATACTCGGTTAATTTTTCTGTGATCAGTTTTTCTAACTCATGCCGTATAATCGCCCCCTTCGGTAAGAGTAAAGGTAAGCCGCTACCGATGGCGGCATCTACGCGAAAAAGCTTCAACTCACGCCCCAGTTTGCGGTGATCGCGCTTAGCCGCTTCTTCTAATTGTTTAAGGTAGGTGTCGAGTTCAGCTTGGGAAGGGAAGGCTGTTCCATAAATACGCTGAAGTTGTTTATTCTTCTCGCTGCCTCGGTGGTAGGCTCCTGCAATGCTGAGAAGTTTGATTGCTTTAATTTCTTTAGTGGAAGCGATGTGGGTACCAGCGCAAAGATCAAAGAAGGTTCCATTTTGATAAAAGCTGATGGCTTCACCTTCGGGGATGTCATCAATACGGCCTAACTTATAGCGAGCTTGGCCGAGCTGCGTGATTTTTTCGATAGCCGCAGCGCGACTGCATTCAGAGCGGGTGAAGGCTTGATCCTCTGCTGCAATCTGACGCATCTCGTCTTCGATTTTCTGAAGATCATCCGTGGTGAAGCGGTGTTCAAGGTCGAAATCATAATAAAATCCATGTTCCGTGGGAGGGCCGATATCGAGCTGAGCTTGGGGAAATAAACGCAGGACCGCAGTAGCTAGAACGTGAGAGCATGAGTGGCGTAATTCTTCGAGTGGGGACATCTGTTTCATAATGGATAAGCTAAAGTTGAAAAGAAGAGCCTAGAAAAATCACAGCTCAGGTCAAGCATGGGAGAGGGCAGGGGAAAACCCTTTAAAAGCCGATTTGAGAGATGCCTTCAGCCTGAGCACAGAGGATTCATCTGGTGACGCTTTTGCAGCGCTGCTCGGCTTCCATCCAACATTCACAGGCGATTTGCCAGTAGAGTAGCACCTGTTGCCAGCGGTCGCCTTCCTCGCAGATGATTCCGTCTGTATTGCGGAAGGTTCGGGCGTAGTTGATACCCGGGGCAAGCAATTCTGGGGCGAAACAAAAGTAGTCGCCATGCCGTGCAGTTTTTAGGAAGCCCACGAAGCTCTGCGTCCAGAATGCGCGGAAGTGAGCCACATTAGTCGATTCCAGATCAGTTACCTCGGTCTGCATACAGCAGGAATTGCCGATGCGGCCGTGAATAAATCGGACTCGCTCCAGCACTGGCGCAAGAAAGGCGAGTTTCTTTTCGAGGTCACCGTAAATCATTTCATGACCAGTATAGTAATGCGAAAAGTCGCCGTTAAATCGGAGTTCTGGATTGCGCTCTACCCATTTGACTGTGCGGTAAATGTCCTGCGTGGCTGTAGCGCGATGTGTTTCCACAAAAACGGGAAAAGCGCTATGCTGGGCTGCGCTAATAATGGCCTTAGCATAATCGTCCATTTCGTCGTCGGTTTCAAATCCTGTGCCCACATGGAATGTGCCGCAGTCGTAGCCTGCATTTTTAAGGTCGATGATTTTTCCATCCACCTCCGCCGGGGAGTCAAATCGCCCGCCGCCTGTCCAGAACAAGTCAGTCTGGCGGCAAATATCGGGATTTCCCCAGTTCAATCCCTCAATGCCTTTAGTGCGAAGATAACGGTAACGGGAATGGTCGTCCTGCGGCAAAAAAATTGGGAAGGAACTTGTCGCAGGAAGTTCGGAAATCGAGCCAATATTCAAGTCAAACCGCAGGCGCGGCGGACGGTTGCTGCTGTCGTTGCAGTTGGGAATCATAAGTATTAATTGAATAGGATAAGTTTAGGGGTGAGACGGATGTCGGCAAAACCTCAGAGAATGGGTCTACGCTTTTTTGCCGGCAAAGACCAGAACAATGACTTTGGGTCGAGACTCCCGCCGCACTTTTTAAGGCACAGCGGGATGATTCTTTGGCAAAAGCACACATGTCGGATCAGTGGGACGGCTTCAGACCTGTGGGGCGCTGGTTAAAATCTGCCTCGCCCGTCACGACATAGACCATCGGACGATCAACGATGGGAAGATTATCATCCCCGTAAGTGCCGTTGGCATCCACATACTGCATGAAGAACGCACGGCGCGGCTTGTCTGTATGGTTGAGTTTGGAGCGGTGCAGAGTTAGACCGGTGAACGCCACGCCTTCCCCCGCTTTCATTATGGCGGGAATTCCGTCGCCTTCCACTGGTACTTCCAGATGCCAGTTATCGGACGTCTTTTGCTTGTGTGGTAAAATACCATTTTTGTGTGATTTCGGCGCAATCCAAACGCAGCCGTTTTCCTCGTCTACATCATCCAAAGGTATCCAAATGGTCATGTTATTTTCGGGAAGGATTTTAGCGTAGCCGTTGTCCTGATGCCAAGGGAACTCGGATTTTCCGAGGCTAGCGTCGGGGAACTTCGTCACGAACTGTGTGTAAATCCACGCTAGATTTGCTCCCAGTACCTGTTGCACGAGTGGCAGGTGCGATCCAGACACCCCAAACGTGCGCACGGGTTCAGAATATGCCGCCATCTGGCTGCGGAACAGTGTGGGTGGATTTGGCTTTGGATCATCATAATGCAGCGGCCGGTTGCGGAACTTTAGCTCCTCCTCCCGGAATCGGGCGATGGTTTCATCGTCCATGATCTTGCCGAGCATACACCAGCCCTCATTGTTGTATTGGTCTATTGCTTGTTTATTTAACGGTATTGGTTTCAACATAGTGTTCCCATTATTGTTGAAGAAGAAGTTAAAGTCTTTTCATTGTCTCGCATTTTGTTATCACTTTCCACTGTCATGCGTGCTGTTATACAAACATTGCCCGTGCCCACTGCTCTGGAAGGAGCGGTGTGGCATCATCATTTCAATTCCTTGCGTCAGATTCCGCCGCACCGACATGAAGAGCTTGAGTTAAATCTGTCCGTGCGCGGACGGGCGACTTACCTGATGGAGGATCGCCACTACGAACTTTCTCGAGGCAGTTTGGTCTGGTTATTTCCTAGCCAAAATCATGTGTTGCTTGAGCAATCTAGAGATTACGAAATGTGGATTGTGGTTTTCCGCCCGAAACTTGTGCGGGCGACCTGCGCCAACGCAGCGAACCGGATTCTTAGACAAACCAAACCCAAGGGCGACTTCTGTAAAGTCCTAGGTGAAGCTCCGGCGGCCCGACTAGCCACCCTAGCTGCGGAATTAGCTAATGTCATGAACGATCCGTCGCGCTTCAATGCTGGCTTGGCCTACTTGCTGATGAGCGCTTGGGCGGAGCACCGACAGTCAGCCGGGATCATTCTAGGAAAAGAAGTGCATCCAGCCGTTGAACGCGCCGCTGCGGCACTCCGAGAAGATCCAACTTTGAATGTTGGTGCAGTTGCGCGCCGAGCCGGGTTGAGCGCATCGCGTTTAGGTTTTTTGTTCCAGAAACAAACTGGACTTTCCTTGCTGGACTTTCGACACCGCCAAGGGCTGGAGCGTTTCCGCGTTTGCTATGGCGATGGGAATAGGCGCACCTTATTGGA
>JAWXBW010000062.1:0-25690 GCA_034440395.1 Blastochloris sp.
ATACTAATAAAAGTTATCACTTCCTGAGGTAGGCTCTTTGGTGACTTTCAGCAATGTGGTCACTAGCCAGCAAGATGGACTTGTGCCTAGCTGGGCTAGAATATACTAGAGTAATTCTCGAAGTCGGCTCGCTCCCGCTAAGCTACCTACTAAAAGAAGTCGCTACGGGGTGACAGGAACGGCGCGCGGTGCTTTGCTTTCGGAGTTGTCTTGAATCACAGCTTGGGAGGACTCGTCTGCGGCGCTTTGAAATAGATCATTTTTCTGACTCGGAATAACAGCACGCACAATGGAGCGTAAAAAGGAGGGAGAACTTTCTGTGCGTTGCAGTTTAGCAAGGGAAGGGCCATCGATCCTAGCTAAGGCGTTGCCGCGTTGGTCGTCTCGGATGTATTCGTAACTACCTTCAACGATGGTTTTTTTAAAGAAGAAGAAAACTTTTTCCTCACGTTTACCCTGAGCCAGAGTCACGCCAGGCGGGGGAAGAAAGGGTGCTGGTTTGTAAACAGTATTAGCGAGTTTCATGATGTTACCCCAGATGGGAACGGCAATGCGTGAGGAGTAGCCGCCCGGCATGATGGTGGCGGGCTTATCTAAACCCACCCAAACTCCAGCGGTTACATCTTTACTAAATCCTACGAACCAACTGTCTTTATAGTCGTTAGTAGTGCCCGTCTTTCCGCCCATATCGCCTTCTAATTTAAATTGGGTTCTCAAACTTTTACCAGTGCCTTGATCAATCACTCCTTGCAGGAGCTGACAAATTTGAAAGGCTACTTGGGGGGAGAGGATGCGGACGCGGGTGTCAATGTGTTGAAATAACTCCTTCCCATCGTGGGTCGTAATGCGTCGGATTAGGTGGGGCTTAATTTCGACCCCGTAGTTCGGGAAGATGGTGAAAGCGGTGACGAGTTCATACGGTGTCAGTTCGCAAGCACCTAATAAACTGGAGGGCAGCGGTTGGATGGGGGCACCGCTGGCATTTTCTAAAAGGTGGGCGAATCCTTCCACTCCTGCCACCATGCCGGTGCGGACAGCGGCGTAGTTATCGCTTCTCTCAAGGGCTTGACGAAGGGTGATAAATTCTGGCTTAGGTCCAGTAGGAATCATGCTTGGGTCGAAATTTTTTAAGTCGAACTTACTATGATCTACTTCGGTAAATGCGGTGCAGTTGAGCACGTTGAAGGCATGGGCGTAAAGGAAGGGTTTAACGGTGGAACCAATCTGGCGTTTAGAAAGTGTGGCGCGGTTGAAGGGGCTTTCCTCAAAATTTCGTCCGCCTACAATGGCCAGCACGCCGCCATCGATGTTGGACATAGCGACGAAGGCACCTTGCAGATAATTAACGGGGGCATCCTCACCTTTTTGTAAATAGGCGGCGCGGGTCGGGTTTCGATAACCGCTGGTTTTCTCGATGGCCTCTAGACCATTGGCCAAGGCTTGCTCGGCGGCTCGTTGGAAGGCGAGATCAATGCTGGTGTGGATACGGAGCCCGCCGCGGTAGATGTGGATGTGGGTCAAAAATTCTGGCAGCATATCTTGCACAGTGGAGGCAACATAGGAGCCGGGCTTATCGAGCAAGGGGCGCAAAATAATAGGCTCCGCCTTAGCGGCGTCAGCTTGATCTTGGGTAATAAAGCCGCAGTCCATCATACGTTGCAGCGTTTTTGCTCGGACGCGCTTAGCATTTTCTACATTACGCCATGGCGAAAGGATGTTAGGTCCGGCGATGATACCAACAAGCATGGCACTTTCAGAAAGGCTAAGATTTTGCGTTTCTTTCCCAAAATACGCTTCAGCGGCGGCACCGATGCCATAGACATTACCGCCGAAATAAATGCGGTTAAAATAAAAGGTAAGAATTTCGTTTTTGCTAAAAGCCAGCTCAATGCGCAGGGCAAGGAACATCTCCTTTAATTTACGATCTAAGCTACGGTCAAAAATGCCCGCTGAATTACGGGCTAGCTGTTGAGTAATGGTGCTGGCACCCGAGGAAACGCGCTGGGCTTGAAAATTGACAAAGACCGCACGTAAAATGGAGAATGGATCTATTCCAGGATGATAATAAAAGCGTTCATCTTCTTTAGCCACCACGGCGTCTTTTAAAACTTGCGGGATTTTAGTGCCACCGACGAGCAATCGGTTTTCCTCAAACAACCGCTGGATGACATAACCGTGACGATCATAGATAATGGTCGTGGCAGGCATGCGGGAAACTTCATCCATATCAAAGGCTAAAGCCCAAAGGCTATAATAAATGGAAAGGGCTAGCACGGCCACAAACGGCAGCACAAGGATAAAGGAGATAATGGGATGACGGCGGAACCACATGAGAGGTTGCCAATTAAATGCCAGACGTTTGCGTCGTAAAAAACTCATGCGCTCACAATCTTAATCAAAACGATCCGCAAATGTTTTAAGCACTCTAGCCAGACTGCATCGGACACAGGCACGTAGGTGCTTTCGCCCTCAGGCGTGGTGACTTGTTCGTAGATACTTTCCTGCTGACACACGAGATCTTCTAACATGCCCTCGAGAAAATAGCCTTCGACAGTTTTATCAAAATCTAATTCCTGTTCCACCTTTTGAGCACGTAGGATAGCGCGATCTACTAAATCCAGCATGTGTTGCGTGCTTAGCGTGACCTTTAATTTCTCCGCTTGCAGCAAATATCCAGAGATAAAATTCTCTAATCTTTCCACTAAAACACTAAGCTGTTCTTTCTCAGCGCGGGAACGGTTACTATCTTCGTTCAACTTCATCATTGAGCCTAGAAGCAAAGCAGGCTACAAAACAAGCCTTACTAAAATGAATAAAGATTGCGCTGCAAATATATTACCTCACGCTTGGATTAGAAGTTTATGAGCCAACCCCATAAACAGAGCACCGCAGCCACGGCACTCTTAGCATTAGGCGTGGTCTATGGAGACATCGGCACCAGTCCTTTATACACTGTGCGAGAATGCTTCTCTGAACATACCCGACTGCCCCTGACGGAGACGAATATCTTCGGCGTCATCTCCCTGCTCTTTTGGTCCCTGACGATTATCGTAGGACTTAAATACCTTTTGATGCTGGTGCGGGCCGACAACCAAGGGGAAGGCGGCATCTTTGCCCTCCTCGGTTTAGCTCGTGGTGCCAGCGAAAAATTTACTCCTAGAACCCTCGCCACCCTAACCCTGATCGCACTTTGCGGAGCCGCCTTACTTTATGGGGATGGCATGATCACCCCGGCCATTTCCGTGTTAGCAGCTGTTGAAGGCTTAAAAATAGCCAATCCGAACATGCAGCAATACGTCGTCCCGATTGCCGCTGGAGTTCTGCTGGGTCTCTTCCTTATGCAACGACGCGGCAGTGCCAAACTCGGCCTCCTCTTTGGCCCCGTCATGGTGATCTGGTTTGTTGTTCTCGGCGTCCTAGGCTTAATCCAAGTGGTGCAAAATCCAATCATCCTTAAAGCCCTCTCACCGCACTACGGCGTTCAACTCCTCTTTACCCACGGCTTCTACGGCATCCTCCTCATGGGCGCAGTGCTCCTCTGCGTCACAGGCTGCGAAGCCCTCTATGCTGACATCGGCCACTTCGGACGTAAGGCCATGCAGATCTCATGGTTTACACTGGCTTATCCAGGTTTGATTCTTAATTATTTTGGCCAAGGCGCACTCCTGCTGGAAGATGGGAAAAATCTCGTCAATCCCTTCTACAAATTAGTGCCCGACTGGGGAATTTACCCCATGGTCATCCTCGCCACCTTAGCCACCATCATCGCCTCCCAAGCCATGATCACGGGCGTCTTCTCCCTAACCCAACAAGCCATGCAGCTAGGTTTCCTGCCCCGCCTGAAAGTCATGCACACGTCCGACGTTGTCCGCGGCCAGATATACATGCCTCAGGTCAACTTCATCCTTATGATCGCCTGCATTAGCCTGGTCTTTTTCTTTAAAAGCTCCAGCGCCCTAGCCGCCGCTTACGGTCTCTCAGTCTCGACCAACATGATCTGCACAACGATCATCTTTTACTTTATTATTACCCGTATATGGAAATGGAAAGCCTGGCAAGCGGCGGCTCCTCTAGCTCTCTTTCTCATCTACGAAATCGGCTACTTCACTGGCAGTTTTATTAAGCTTTTTGAAGGGGGCTGGATTCCCATGCTTGCCACTCTGTTCCTTGGTTTAGCCATGGTTACATGGCGCGATGGTCGCCGCATCCTCATGGAACGAATCAGTAAAGGCATGTTACCCCTAGACCTCATGATTAAGGAACTAAAACGCGGTAAGATCGTCCGCGTCCCTGGCACCGCCGTCTTCATGTCCTCCCTCTCCGACGGGGTTCCTCTTGCCCTCATGCACCACCTTAAGCATAACAAAGCCTTGCACGAGTCTGTCGTGCTTCTCACCATTGAATTTCAAAACGAATCCCGCGTCCGCGGTGCCGACCGCATCACTTCGACCGAAATGGAACAAGGCTTCCATCGTGTCATCTTGCGCTACGGCTTTTCTGAAACGCCTAAAGTTATGCACCATCTTTGCCAAGCCCTCGGCATCGAGAAAAAAGACGCCCGTGACGCCATTAGCTTTTACCAAAGCCGTGAAGTATTATTAACCGATGGCTCATCTAAAATGGCGCGCTGGCAGAAAAACCTGTTTGCCTTCCTCTCACGCATCTCGCGCCCGGCGACTGGTTACTTTGAACTTCCGCCCCGCCAAGTCGTAGAAATTGGAATCCAAATAGACTTATAAAGTTAAAGATTAAAAACCCCGCAGCTTTTCTCAACACTTAGATCCAAGGACTGACCCCAGCGCGGTGCCCCAGCGCGGTGGTGCGGTCAATAGCACGTGTAGCTAGTTAAGGAATGACCCGTATATCCAGCGGCTTGCTACTATCTAAATGGACGTCCCGTTGCGGAAAGGGCATGGCGAATCCAGCTTCTTGTAAGGCAGAACAAATATGGTGGCGCACCTCACTACATACCTCAGGGCGGTCAACGGCAGCCGTTGAAAAGTGAGTTTGAAAGAGCAAAGCGTTATCCCCAAAGTTGGAAAAAAGCACGGAGCATTTTGGTGTCTCTAATACGCCTTCCGTAGTCTGGGTGGCATTTAGGATAATTTCCACCACTTCCCGCGTGGGACTACCATAAGCTACGCCCACTTCAATGGTGCTACGAATAATGGAGTCTGACAGCGTCCAGTTTACCACGATGTTTTCGAGTAAATGACTATTCGGCACAATTCGTTGTGTATTATCCCCAGCCTTGACCCGGGTGCTGCGTGCTCCGATAAGTTCGACGGTGACCAATTCGTTCTCGATCTCAATTAAATCCCCTTCATTGATGGGCCGCTCAAAAAGTAGAATGAGCCCGCTGATAAAGTTTTTAATAATATCCTGACTGCCAAAGCCAAATCCTAAGGCGAGCGCACCGCTGATAATCGTCAGGGAAGTAAGAGAAAAATTAAAATATTCAAAAACCCCCACGCAAAAAACAACGATGACCCCGTAGTAAAAAAGCTTTTGGTAAGCCGCCGCTGCCCCCCGAGCACAACCATAATGTAGGAGAATTTTTTTCCCCAAAATATGACTAATAATGGTTGCCGTAAGAAACCCAGTGGCTAACCAAAATAAAACCCAAAATAAAGTAGAAACCCTAAACGGACGATCCTCTAGTAGGAAAAGTTCTTTAATCCAAAAATTTTTTAAAGTAGTAGCGGTAATTTCTCGTATTTCGGCCAGAGATAAAACTTTAGTCCCTGGGTCTAATTCAGCTAAAAAGCGTTCACCTAGACGGATCAACGCCTTAGCGGTCCAAAGTTCTTCTTGGTAGCAAAGGATGATTTCAGTTTGTTGAACGAGTGCCGTAGCCATCCACAATTTGGCATTAGAATCCGTGCTTTCCCTAGCTCTGCTCTGAAGGAGCTCTAGCTTTTTTTGGGAACTCTCTAGGCCGGCGGCTAAGAAATCAACCTGTGGCTCTAACCGATCAAGGGCTTCTTGGGTGGCTTGTTCCCAAGCTTTTTTATCGGCCGCCTTAGCTTTGCCTTGATACAAATCGAAACGGTGCCGCATTATTTCCCGCGTGATGCGGAGCTGCTCTTTCCACGCTTCATTTAAACTAGCACGTCGTTGTGCGGCTAAATGTTGCAGGCTGAGTGTTTCACTACGCGCTCTTTCGGCGGGGCTCGCTAGAGAGGGGTCGATCTGATTTTTATCCAGCTCTTTTTGGGTTTCACCAAGGCGGTTCGTGGCCAGTTGCAGGGATTCTTTAATGGCCAGGTCTTTGGCATCATATTGCCGTTTAAGTTCACGCCAGGCGGTTTCATTGAGTTGGAGGTTTCCTTGGACATACTTAATCTGGGGAGTGAGCTGAATCTTTTTTAAACCAACGTTTTCTTTTTTTAAGTTGGTGTTAGCTGTGTTGAGTCTGCTGGTAAGAAGCTTTTCCTTATCTAAACGACTTTGCAGCGTGGAGATAAGATTTACTTGGGTCGGGTCGGCGGATTGATCCTTAGTCAAACGGCGAGCTTCCTCGCTTTTTTCATAAGCCTTAAGGGCTTGTGTCAACAGTTCATCCGCTTTTACCGAGGTGGTTAGGGTAAGCTGCTCTTCCTCCTCTAAAGCCTCCTTTTGTAAATAAAGAGAGTCGAGTTTGGCTAAGTCGTAAGGTTTAGAAAATTTCTCATTCACTTGCGCTTCGAGAGGCGAGGAGGAGGTGGCGAGGATATTACTTTTTTCTTTTTCTAAATAATCACGCATGGCCAGAGCCTCCTCTTGGCGAGAGAGTGCTAGGTCGATATCAGCTAGGAGCTTAACTTGGTCGGCGTAGAGGGTTGGATTTTTTTTAAGCGCGGTTATTTGTGTCTGAAGTTTGGCGCGCTCCTCTTGCACAGACTTTAAATCAGGTAAGGAATTATCTGAGGGTTTGGTTGCGGCCTCCTTCTTAGATTCTGGAGAATTCGGCGGGGCGACTACGTCTTTAACGATGGGAGTGAGTTGACTCAATGCGGGGAATACCGGGCAAAGAAGAAGAACTAAAAAAAGTGTGCGGAAAAGGGGGAGGGAAGTATGAGGTAACATAAAAATAGGTAGCTGGATAAAAAGATAATGGAGCCGCAAGGGATACAGTTGCAGCCTAAGCGAGTGTGTGGATGAGGTCAGCTAGAAAAATTCTAAGCTCAGCTTCAAGGTTAATTTAGGCTTGAAGAAGAGCGGGTAATTCTTCAAGGGACAAGATAAACGCATCCGCTTCTTTTTCTACCTTGGCGCGGCGGAGATAGCGGCCAAATCCGACAAAAAAATCTGCAACTCCTTTTGTTTCTAAATCACTTGAGCCATCTCCCACCATGACGATTCTTTCCAAAGAAAACTCCCGGCGCCATTTTGCTAAAACCTCTAGTTTCCCACCGCTTCGGCAGGTTGGTGCGGTGGAATCAAATTTCACATAATTCCCTTCTTGATCAAAAACTAAAGGCACCGCCTCTACTCGATCAATGCCCAGATAATTAGCCAAGGGCAGAATTGCTTGAGTAAAGCCACCACTAAGAATAGCTGTTTGCCACCCTTCTTTCCGTAAGCCTGTGAGAATCTCCAACGCTGTGGGTTCAACTGTTTCAATGTAACGTTGCCCTAAGGCTACGACTTCTGCCTGTGTCGGTTTAATTAAATTTAAGCGAGCAGCAAAGATGGATTCTAGAGCGACACGGCCTTCCATGGCATCCATGGTCATGCCCTCACAGGCTTGCGAAATATCTTGTCCCCGCAAAAGAGCTAGCTCATCAACGCCTTCGAGGCCACTTAAGGTGCTATCACAATCAAAGACAAGGTAACGACCCGTAGACATGATCGCAGTGTAGACTAAAAAAAGAATAGTGCGAAGAATAATCACCGCTCACGAAAGGAACCTAATTTAAGGGCGTCCCTCCGCTTGGACATTAACGGAAAAAAAGAGGCTGTGCCGCCCGCCGCCAGAAAGGACGCCGCGGATGAGGCTCACATCACCATAGTCACGACCCCAACCCAGCGTGACGTAATCTTGGCTGGCGATGCGGTCGTTCGTAGGATCTAAATCAATCCAACCATAATCGGGACAATAGAGGGAGACCCAAGCATGGGACGCATCGGCTCCGAAGATGTGGGCTTGACCCGCGGCTGGCTCTGTTCGCACATAACCGCTGACGTAACGCCCAGCTAGTCCTACGGAACGGAAGCAGGCGAGCATAAGGTGGGCGAAATCTTGGCAAACGCCTTTACGTTGTTGGAAGACCTGTGTCACGGGAGTATTAACGGTGGTGGATGAGGGGTCAAAATCAAAGTCTTGGTAGATACGCCGATTAAGATCGAGGGCGGCATCGAGCAAAGGACGTTGGGGAAGAAAGGAGGCAAGGGCGTAGTCTTGGATTTCTCGTATCTTTGGGACAAGGGGTGATATATAAAGGAACTCGGCCACACGTAAACCCTCGCGGCTGTGGTCAAGGGGAAGCCGGTCACGCACGGTTTCCCATGGGGGAGTTTGCTTAGCTGAAGGCAGGAGGGCGGGAAAGACTTCGATTCGGCTGCGGGCGGTAATTTGCAGACGAAGATGGGGTTCTTCAATGGTGAAGAATAACATGCGGTTTCCGAAATAATCTAAGAGCTGGTGTTGTGCTAAGGGGCGTGGAAAAATTTCTAACTGGGAATGGCGCACTTGTTGTTGATCCATCTGCCGTGGCTCTAGGTGGACGATGTGGTTAGAAATACTGACGGGTTCGGAGTAGCGGTATTCCGTTTTATGATAAACTTCGTAAATCATACGCCGGCTTCCTCACGTTGGAGGCTTTCTCCTTGACCCGCACTAGAAGGGCGCAGGTGACTAAAGTAGCGTAAGGCAAGAAGACTGCTGCACTCGGCTAGGGCTAAGGCTATGCGGTTTAACTGCCGCATTAATTCCACATAATTATTTTGTGCGTCGAGCCCGCTGTAGTCCATTAATTGGATCTGGCTTAAGCAGCGCAGGATTAATTTTTCCTCGGCTAGGTCTTGAGTTTTGGTGTTTTGTTGGGGTAGTTCTTGGAGAGAGTCGTAGATGTGTTGGATTTGGCTGGCCAATGAGCGGGGATTTTCTTGATCACTTAAGACGAGGTCTAGGACGGCATCGAGTTGGAGGGAGAAATATTTTTGGCGATACGTGATGGTGCAGTCAAAAATTTCTAGCAAGAGATCTAGGCGGGAAGAGCGGGCATGCACAGAAGGTTGGAGAGATTCTAAAATGAGGCGCGTGGAGTAGAGGCAACGTTCAAAGCGGCGCCCCAACTCAAGGAATCGCCAGCCGTGACTTTGGGTCATGTTTTCATTCGTCATACCGTTAAAGGCGGAGAGGGAGAGGATGACGTTATTTAATATTAAAAGTTGGTCGGCTAGTTGCTGCGGATCGTTGTGGGAACTGGTGTTAAATTCTAAATCTTCATAGAGCTGGTTGAGGATGCGCCACGTGTCTGTAGAAATGCGATCCCGCACGATGGCGGCGATGCTGTGAAGCTTATACACGGTGGATCGCAAGCTGCCGGGGTGTTTGATATCAAATAAGTTAGTCGGGAGAGCATTCACCACGGTTTCACGCGTGATGTCTGGATTAGGGAGGAGGTTAAATTGGCCATGGAGTGCTAGGGTTTGTAAAGCGGGCAGGATGGCGTCCATCTCGTAGCGCCCTTGTTCTTGGGTCAAGCGGCTGATGATGGCTCGGTAGATGCGGGCGGTGGACTCACTACGTTCAGCATAACGGCCTAGCCAAAACAGATTATCCGCCACGCGACTAGGCAAGTCATAGCTGGCTCTGCGCAGGGGCACGTGGCCTTGTTGGGGAAGGAGGCTGACATGTTCACGATAGGTTTCGGTTTCAACCCAAGTGTCTTTACTTCCCCCGCCAAGTTGCATGGAGACAGTATGACTGCTCTCAGAACTAGCCACTCGCGTTAAGGCACCGGGCATCACGGCATAGCCGCCTTGCTCGTCTGCGGAAACAAAGACACGCATTAAAATGGAGCGTGATTCAAGGCGTTCTCCCAAGTAGGTAGGAGCTTCGGAGAGACGCACCTGTTCTTGCGCCACGTAGTTACTGGGGTCTGCGGCGATTTGGTCTAGCAAGGCTTTTTTTTCAGAAGGTGACAGGGTGTTCCCGAAAATCGGCAGGCCGTGCGCACTTGGAAAGGTGTGGCGAATGACGAGATGATCTAGATTTTCTGCGACATAGCTTAGAGCCTTTTCTTCACCGCACCACCATGTCGCTACGGAAGGCATTAATAATTCTTCGCCTAGGACTTGTCGGCATAGGCCTGGAAGGTAACCAGTGAGAGCCGGGGTTTGCACCAAACTGCTGCCTAGGGAATTGGCCACCACGACTTGCCCACTGCGCACAGCTTCCACTAAGCCTGGGATTCCAAGGAGGGAGTCGTCTCTTAGCTCTAAAGGATCACAGTAGTTGTCATCCACCCGGCGCAAGATGACATCTACCTGCCGCAATCCGTTGAGTGTTTTCAGATAAACTTTTTGATCCCGCACCGTTAAGTCAGAGCCTTCGACTAAGGCATAACCTAGATAACGTGCAAGGTAAGCGTGCTCAAAATAGGTTTCATTATAAGGCCCAGGTGTGAGCAGGACAATGCGCGGGGTAGAATCTGTTTGCTTAGCTAATGATGCTAACATGTTCTGGGTGGTGCGAAAAAAGGAGGCAAGCCGCTCAATCTTACCATCCCGAAAGGCATCGGGTAGCACCCGGCTCATCACGATCCGGTTCTCGAGCGCATACCCTGTGCCTGAGGGGGCTTGAGTGCGATCCCCTAGCACCCACCATGTTCCGTCAGGTGAGCGCGCTAAGTCAGCGGCGTAAAGGTGGAGCCTTACTTTTTTCGGCACCGCCACTCCATGACAAGGTCGTAGATAATCTGGGTGCCCTAAAACTAAAGAGGGCGGAAACCAGCCGCCCTCTAAAAGTTTTTGGGGACCGTAAAAATCTTCTAACAGCGCATTTAATAAACGAGCGCGTTGCATGAGGGAGGCCTCAATGTGTTGCCACTCCTTCGCTGCGATACAAAGGGGAACGCCGTCGAGCATCCACGGACGCAGCGTGCCTTGAGGGTCATTGTAAATATGATACGCCACGCCACTGTCGCGTAACATGCGCTCAGCTTGTTGCCAGATGTCGTCTAGGTTTTCGAATCCCTCCGCCCGTAAGTAAGGTAAAACTTTTTCCCAGTGCGGGCGAAACTGACCCTGCGCATCGAGCAACTCGTTATAACGAAGCTTATCGCTAGAGCGCGGTAGCGCAGAAGCGACGGATTGAGATGAGAGCTGGGACTGAGATTGGGGCATGGGCAGTTATGAGTAAAAAGAATCCACGCCCAAGAAGCAAGGCACAAGAGCTCAAATAAAAAAGGCAGGCTAAAGTTTTTAGCCTGCCTTTTAAAACCAACCTTGGTTGATTATTTTAATTAGCGAATTTAACACTGCATCCGTAAGCTGCCGTGCTGCTCGTGCTGACAGGTTTCCCCGCTAACACTTCTTCTAGAGCCTTACTTACATAATTTTCTGCCTTAGGCACATCATCCGCACTGGTGGATTTAATCGAGTCAATGGCGCCATTATAAACTAAAACGCCTTCTTTATTAATAATATACATGTGAGGTGTCACTTTAGCATCGTAAAGACGCCCGACTTTACCATCTCCATCTAAAAGGACGGCCGTGGGTAAAGCCTTCTTTTCTAACGTAGCCTTATTCCATTCCATCGGGGTCATGTCGCCTTGCTTACCGGTGGCAGAAGAACAGATAGAAAGCCATACCACTCCCCGATCCGTGTAGATTTTTTGCAGTTTCTGCATGTTCCCACCGCTGTAATGCTTCACCACAAACGGGCAGCCATGATTGATCCATTCTAATACCACGGTCTTGCCTTTAAAGTCAGAGAGCTTGTGGCTCGTCCCATTCGTGTCCGTTAAAGTGAAATCCGGAGCCGCTTTTCCGATTTCTGCTGCGTGTGCGGGCATCATTCCTAAGGCGGCGAGTGCGACTAGTCCAGTCATCCATTTCATAAGCATAAAGATATCCTTTTTTAGAGTTTTGTTACTTCGACACTCCATACTAGATGACTATTTATTTTGTGCAAACGGAAGTAGTTACTGGCACCTCGTATCGACCAGCTTGTACGTTGTACTTGCCATATTTACGAAAAAAGCGTAAGAAATAGACACTATGAAGTTACTAACCATACTAGCCCTAATTGTTGTTACCACTAGTTTTGCTCGCGCAGACCTTACGATGCCTAAGAAACCTAATTTCTATGACCAGATGGGTCAGGGCATTGCTAACGTCGTGTTCGCTCCCGCTGAGCTTTTCGATTCCACCTTCGACCAACTCATCAATGAAGGCCCAACCGTCAGCGTAACAAAAGGCTTCGTGCAAGGCACCAGCCGTATGGTGATGAATATGGCCGTCGGCGTCGCTGAGATTGTTACATCACCTTTCGCCCAACAGATTAATGGCTTCCTCAAATCCCCCGCCTATGATTCTGGTCAAGTCAACGCCTATCCTCCCGCTGACCTAATAGATAATTGGTATTAATCCCCCAATACAATTTTTAGAACCCGTTCCGTTTCTAAAGCGGAACGGGTTTTTTATTTACTACGCAATATGAAAAAAGGTGAGATCACGCAAGGTGTCGTTCAAGACATCGCATTCGGGGGCGAGGCCGTGGTTCGGCTCGATGGCATGGCCGTCTTTATTCCCTTCGCTGCCATGGGAGAAACGATCCGCTTCGAGCTAGTCGAATTAAAGAAAAAATTTGGCCGCGGCAAACTGCTCGAAGTCCTCGTCCCTTCGCCCGAAAGACGAGCCGCTCCCTGCCCCTACTTTGGTGATTGCGGAGGCTGCCAATATCAGCACGTAACATATGCTGAGCAATTACGTGTTAAAACAAAGCAGCTCTCTGACACCTTAAAACGGCTAGGCCATCTAGAAGCACCGCACATTTTAGAAACGATCGCCTCTCCCCTAGAATTTAACTATCGCAACCGCATCTCGGTTCACCAAACTGGGCGCAACATTGGATTTAAAGCACTCAATGGTCGTGATCTAGTCGATGTGAAGGAATGCTACTTAGCTACACCTGAGGTAAATCGTAAACTTGCTCACCTCCGCGCTAAGCCAGGTCAGCGGGAACATTATTCCCTCCGCGCCTCTCACATACCCGAGCTAGGTTTTTATCAAGCCAACGACGGCTTACTCGCTCAACTCCGCGCTCTCATGGCAACACACTTAGCTCCTGCCATTGACTCCGTCATTGAGTGTTATGCAGGGGCAGGATTTTTTGCCGAAGCTTACCATCAACGCATAGCGAATTGCATCCTAATCGAGCAAGACGAGCGTTCGATTAAAGCCGCAGAAAAGCTCATTGGCTCGAAAGCCCAGTATCTCCACGGCTCTTGTGAAGAATTCCTCGGCTCAGCCTCTGAGCGTCTCGCAACACTGCAACACGCCGCCTGCATCGTAGATCCACCTCGTGAGGGCTTAAGCGAAGGGATGCGGCAATTGCTAAAAGAAAAGAAATTCGCCCAACTCCTTTATTTATCCTGCAATCCAGCTACCTTAGCCCGTGATCTCCATGAGCTGTCCGAGTTCTGGGTGCCCGAGTTTTTCCAACCGATCGATCTATTTCCTCAGACCGCACACATTGAATGCCTCGTGTCCTTTAGGCCGCGCTAGAATAATTTGTATTATTGGGTCTTTTTTAGGGTTTAGATAATGTTCGTGCGTCATCGTAGTTACGCAGTGCTTGATAAGCTTTAACCCACTCCTCTTGCCTGCCCAGTGCAGTTGCTGCTAAGTAATAAAAATAGGAGGGCGCCCTTGCATCAAGTAAGACGCGGTTGATTTTATCTAAAGCCGCAAGATCATTTCTTTGGTTAATGTCCTCTTGAATCAGGGAGTAAGCCGCAGCAAAATCGGATGAGTTTATAATAAAACGCTGCCGCATCAGTTCCTGGGTTTTAGTGTCCATGTTTTCATATTTAGGAATGATGGCAGGAGGCGTGTAACTTTGCATGAGCTGGAAAGCCTTAGCGTAGTTCCCTTGAGCGACCCACATGTCTGCAAAAATACGGGAATGCGCACGCAGCCACTGTGGACGTTGCTCAACCCATTCCAGCAGATAGGTATCAGTTTTGCGCTTCTTAACTAGCGGCCAGAACCACTGGTTCTGACTAGCGCGTAAAGCTTTCTCTTGATCATTGAGCCACGCATCGAAATCTTCCTCACTCGCAGTTTCTAAATAAAATTGTTCCAAATCAGGACGGTCACGGGCCAGAGCGGAAAGTTGCTCAAGAAATTCCGTTTGACCTAGGCGCTGCGCTTCTTTTTCTAAAGTCTGATATTTTGTGCCGACATCGAAGTTAGACCGACTCAGCATGTCGCTCACCGCAGCGATGGCCAAGTCGGGCCGCACAGGCATCCAGATAAGGCTTTCTTGGAGGGGCAGATTCGCTAAAATAGGCTCTAAGAATCGGGCTCGCCGGAAATCATCACGAGCCCCAACGACATCACCTGTTCCTAATGTTAAGGCAGCTCGTCGGAAGTAGAGTTGCCAATTTAAGGAATTAGATAATAAAGCTTGGTCTGTTTTGAGCAGAGCAGTTTCCTTACTTGTGCCTAGTGCCGTGATTGCGGCAGTGGAGCCCGGCTTAGACCAGAACGTAGCCAGTTCACCTAAACTGATAATACCCCACACTACGAGCAGCCCACCCATAAGTTGGAAAATTCTTTTACTTACTAAGCCCGCCACTGACCAGTTGGTGTTAACGATGGCTAAAGAAGCTATGAATAAGCTGGGCAGCAGGCTGCCGACGCGGTGTAGGGGAACATCTATAAATCCATTCGCCAGCACGACAAGGCCCATGACCAGACAGGCGCTGCGCAAAAACTTATCTGAGCCGCTTTTAAGTGGCAGCGTGGCCAGTAGCCAACAAAGGATGAGGGCTAGAGCAAGGAGCAGGCTGGGAATTCCCATTTCCGCACCGAGCCAAAGCCAATCGCTTTCAGGATGTCGGATCAGAGCTTCGGGCTTAAAGGCGTTTAGATACTGCGGAAACACAGACTGAAAATTTCCTAATCCAACTCCAGCCCATGGTTGATCAGAGATCATGGCTAAAGCGTCTTGGTGAATGGCGGCACGGCCTTGTGATTCCTTGCTAATAAAGGTGGAAGCTGTGGTTAGCTGCTCAAATCGTTCTAAGGTTTTACCACCATAAATCACAAAGGCACAGAGCATGAGCACCATAATGAGAAAGGCCATAGCCAGCCGTCCCATCTGCCGACTAAGTCCAAGATTAAAAAAAGCCCAGGCCATTCCTCCACAGAAAAAAAGAATCACTCCCGCCCGAGAAAAATTGAGAATTAATAAATAAAAAGTTAAAGCGCCACCTAAAATCCAGAAGACAGACCAGAGCCGATGCTTTTTCCAATCATTCAGCGCTAGGGCTAACAAAAGTAATAAGGAAAGTGCGAGAACGGTAGATAGTTGATTACGATTTTCAAAAGGACCAAGCTTAGTCGGGGAGCTCCAGCCAGGGAGTGTGAGGCCAGTGAAATAAAGAATCGCCACGAGTGTCGCAAAAAAAGTAAGTCCACCCGCAAGGGTTCTCAGGAGAAGATGCCGTGTTTTGGCATCAGGAGCATGAGCACACCAATAAATAAAAAGACCAAGGGCTAAAAGCAGGAAGAAGCTTTGCTCAAGCGTAATCCAAGGCTGCACAGTCAGGGGTGAGGTGAGGGGCAGGCCGTGCAAGGACTCCATGTTCTGCCGCCAGCCGCCGGAAAAAAAACGTGTTCCAGGAATGAAGGCAACTAAGCACCACAGAAACCAAACTCCACCAAGCACGCACCATGCAGGAGGCGGTGTTTTAAGTGGTGGTGCCACTAAGAGGCTGCTTCCCGCTAGAATAAAGAGGAGCGACAGTCCTAGGGCAGAGCCACCAGCCGCTCCGAATAAAGCCAAGGCTACGATGCTGAAAGCAAATAAGGCCGCTTTGGGAAATGGTTGACGGGACAACTTCTGAGAGGAAGTGCTCATCTCTCCGCGGCGCTAGGCCATTTTTGCAGAGCCTTTGCATAAGGTTCACGGAAACATTCCGCCAAACGTTGCCAGTGCCTAAGGGATTCACGGCTGGGCGCATAAAGTCGAAGGGACTGATCATTTTTAAACGTCAGCGTGAGGGGCCTTGTAATTTTGGTTTCGGGATGTAAGTGCAACTCAAAACCAACTCGTTGCAGCGCAATTGCTAAACATGCCTCAAACTCTGCGAAGTTTTGACAACGCTCAACTTCAAGCTCCATCACCTTAGCTTGCAGGAGAGTGTATTGAACCTCAGGTCTTCTGATGATGGTGCGGTTAAGTTGCCCTTTTAAATCATCCCAACTCCAGAAATAGCCTAAAGAAAGCACGCCCACGATGATCATAACAAAAACTAAAGCTATCGCCACAGGCAGGCTTCGACCCTGTGTCCAAAGCACATTGAGACCTATGCAGCTGAGCACTACAGAAACGAGATACATACCTAGAACCACACGTCTTTTTGAGAAGCCTAAGTGTTGCAGGCGGTGGTGGATGTGGTCAGCATCGGCCTTAAATAGGGGAAAGCCGCGTAAGGCGCGTCGCAGGATGGCGAAGGCCGTATCCATGATGGGTAGGCCGAGTGCTAAGACGGTCACGAATAAGGTGGCCATAACGGCACCTTTATTTGCGCTTTTAAGTGAGATGGTGGCCACAGCAAAACCGATTAAGTAAGCACCCGCATCACCTAGAAAAATTTTAGCGGGGGGGAAATTATATCGTAAAAACCCTAATAAAGCTCCAGCCATTGCAAAAGAAACCCAAGTCACATCCGCCTGATCCTGTGCGGCAAAACCAATGCTAATAAAAAGAAAAAATCCTAGACCCGTGGCCAGCCCATCGATCCCATCAATTAGATTAATTAAATTCGGCACACTGATAAGCCAGAGCACGGTTAAAATGACACTCCATGCTCCTAAAGAAATACTGTAGTCACCCAAAGGATAGCTGATTTGACTGATCTTTAACCCGAGGAAGTAAGCGAGGAAGGCAATGCTGATTTGCGCAATGAGTTTCACCTTGGCACCGAGTGGCTTGAAGTCATCCCATAAACCCACCGCAAATAAAAGTGTATTACAAAAAAGGATGATCCCCCATTGCCAAGCTTCTTCTGGCCTCATGAAAATGGCAAAAATACAGATACTAAAAAAAACGAGAAATAAAGGAATGCCTCCAAGTCGAGGAACTGCGGCGTGGTGCGCTTTTCTGTAGCTATCAGGTTGGTCTAAATGATTAGCCTTATTAGCCCAAGCAATGATGCTGGGCGTGACACCCAACACGAGGGCAAAACTAAGGACAAAAATAATAGCTGAGGTAATCATGCAAAGCGAAAAGCTGCTATCAAGTTTAACACCTGAAACTATTTTTTCAAGTCAACGAGCTCTACCCATTGCCGCAAACCTGACTTACGAAGTCTAGAAAATTTAGGCTCATAAATAAAAGGTGCCTTCTCATGGGCAGTTTCCGCTATCAGCCAAGCCTTAATTAACGGCACTTCATCAGGGGCAAATACACCCGCGGCCTTTCTCTGGCGTAATTGATTGGTATAATGACTTTTCACTTCACCGACCCATAACAGCGGCCGTGGTAATTCTTGGACTAAAGCACATTTACTCGGCCAAAGTAAGCCACAGGTCTGCGGCTTGCGCGTGACGATTAAGACATCGGCTTGCAGCAAGCTTTTCAGAAATTCTTCTTGCCTAACATAAGGTCTAATCTGGCATCTTTTTAAACCCAACTGCGCCACTTTGTTAAGCAGGTTCTCCATGCCCGCTCCATCCCCTTGAAATACTAAAGTTGCTGGCACACCATCTTTTTCTAATTCAATTTGCACCTTAAGTAAGGTTTCCCATTCATGGGCGCGCCCAAGATTTCCTGAGTAAAGCCAAGTCCAACTAGATTCAGTTTGAGCGGGCTCTGGAGAAAGCACTTCTTCAGAATGAGTGACGGAAGGCCATGGAGATATTCTTTGGGTTTTTAATTCATAACGTTGTTTAAAAGCATCCTGCATATCTTCGTCTAAAGCTACGACGTGATGGCATTGGGCATAAGCAGTGCGCATCATTTTTTGTAGCCCTTTAAAAAGAAGGCCTGCTTTAATTTCTCCTAATTCATAAGCTAAGTCTGGATAGATATCCATCGCCCAATGAATGTGTTTAGCTTGATGCCAGAAGGCTAAAACGGCACCCGTCACCACCAGACAAACCGGAGAAGTCAGGGAAATAATAAGATCAGGCCGCTGACCCGCCAACCCCTGCGCTAAAAGGGATCCATGAGCTCTCAGCTCCCTAACCCAACGCCGCCAACCGCGCGCGCGCTGCGTGTAAGAAGTTTTATCATAGACGAATCTTACGGCACAACCTTGGCGGCTAAATTCTTCCGCCAAATCCGTTAACAACCTAGCAGTCGGAGCTGCATCCTGCGGGCCGTATTGGTTGAGTAATAAAATTGTCATCCCATCATTTAACATCCGCCACGACTTGCGCTGGGTTACCGCGCACTAGTTTGCCTGGCAGAACCGACTCAAATACCACGGAGCCTGCGCTGACAACAGAACCTTTCCCCAAGGTCACGCCTGGCCCGATAAAAGCCTGTGCTGCCACCCAACAACCTTTCTCTACCCGAATCGGTTTTACAATAAGGTCGAACGTTTTCTTTTTTAAACTATGTGAGCCTGTGCACAAAAAGGCGCGCTGAGAAATACAAACATTGGATTCGATCACCACAGGAGCTAGGGACAAAATCATAACCTCTTCACCGAGCCAGGTATTATCGCCGACTTCTAAACGCCAGGGGAAACTAATATTAACCCCAGCGCGAACCACCACGCCACGTCCGATTTTAGCACCAAAAATACGTAAGCACAGAATACGAACCCATGGGGGCGAATACCAAAGAGCTTGGAAAAAGGAACCTTGGCACAAGCGCCAGAGAAGTTCTTTAAACGGTGAAGCACCGCGGTCAAAGCTGGTGGAATCATACTGGCTCAGCTCCCTGGCTTGGTTTAAAGACATGACTCATCTAAGCATAAGATTGGTTTTGTTAAAGTTTTATGTTTACGTTGTCTGGTTCTGCGGAGCCTTGTCCGATTCAGGCACTAAAATCCATCTGGACAGCAGTCACTTACTGTCTTAAGATTCAAAACGTTTTGAACGCTCAAGAAAAAGCTGTTTGGGGAAGCTTCATCGATTTAGCGGGTCGATCTTCTTTAAAACTAGGCCTTCCCCGATCCCTCGGACAGGTTTACGCCGCTATTTATTTAAGCTCTTCTCCATTGGGGCTAGAAGACCTGATGGACTCTCTCCATATTAGTAAAGGTAACGCTAGCATGAGCGTGCGCCAATTAGCGGAATGGGGTGCCGTGCGTTGTCTTTGGGTTAAGGGTGATCGTAAAGATTATTATGAAGCTACGGAGAAATTCTCCGATGTGGTGCGGCACTTTTTTCAAGTGATCCTAAAACCTCGGGTCGCTTCTACCTCTAGCCAGTTACAGGGTATGAGTGCGGATCTAAAAAAACTAAATGGCGCCAGTAGTCCAGACGGGACATTCATGCGCGAGCGGATTGTGCGATTAGAAAATTTTCATAAAAAAATAAGTAAGGTCTTTCCTCTGGTGGAGAAACTTCTATGAATGCTTTCATCCTTCAACCTTCATCCTTCAACCTTCATCCATCTTCTCCCCGCTGGTGGGTCATTCACACAGGGCCGCGTTGCGAGAAAAAAATGGATACGTGGTTAACGACAGAGCACTGGGAACAATATCTCCCAACCCGCCCCAAGAAACGTAAGTATGCCAGCAAGACGGTGACATTCCATCACCCGCTTTTTCCGTGCTACACTTTTGGAAAATTTAACCTTTACCAACGTAACGCTGTTTACGGTTCGGGCTATGCCGCCGCCGTGCTCGAAGTAGTGGATCAAGCGCAGCTCTTACATGAATTGACCCAATTGCGTCTAGCCCTCAGCGTGAGCACGGAGGCGAAGAGCTGCGCCTACTTAAGGGTCGGTCAACGTGCGCGGGTGACCATGGGGAAGCTGCGTGGACTGGAAGGGGTGCTGGTGCAACATCACCACAAGACGCGTATGATTTTATCGGTAGAAATGTTGCAGCGTTCCGTCTCGGTGGAAGTCGAGCCAGAATGGCTGGAGCAGATTTGTTGAGTGCAGTTAACGTGTTCTAGTAGAGAAGATTGGGTAAAGAAATGACCCGAATCGACCGGCACGAAGTGTGCCCAAGCTTAAGAAATTCATGCAAAGTTATTTGGTAAAACTACTCAAAAACTTAACGCGCGGGGGATGCCGTTTTATTGTTTGTGGCGGTGTCGCTTCGGTTCTCCACGGGGTAGAACGGCTGACTTTAGACTTGGATATTACGATTGATCTAACCCCGGAAAATTTGGGTCGAACGATTGATCTACTTTGGCAAGAAGGCTTACGCCCACGAGTTCCCATTCCTGAAAAGACCATAAAAAATCCAGAAGCATTGGCGGCCTTACTGAAATCAAAAAGTGCTTTAGCACTGGCTATGGTCGATCCCGAGGAGCCGTTTCGTCATGTGGATATCATGCTAACTGAGGAAACATCATTTCAGCGCCTATCTCCTCAAGCTGTCGTTAAGGACGTTGAGGGTCACGCTATTCATATTATATCTATTCCAGATCTTCTCTCTATTAAACTCGCCATTATTCCCCCGCGTGATAAAGATTTGCAGGATATTCTTAGCCTGAAAAAACTACTTATTGAATCTAACGAATGAATCTTAACCCAGCAACTGAGCTTAGTTCCTCGTTAAGTTCCACTCTGGAATTTGGTTGGGAAACGACACAGACAGAATTTAAAAATCTAAAGCCCGCTCAGCGCTTAGAATGGCTGGAACGTTGTGCGGTTGAATTTTTAGCTTTACGAAAAGCCGTTGGGTTACCTTTCCCCGATAGGCTAGACGATCCTAACTACTAATATGAAAACGATTTCTCTCGCCCTTATTTTCGGTTTCACGTTACTGCTAAGTCTAAATCTTTACGCAAATGAACAACCGTCGGATCGTCAAAAAAAGCTGCAGGAAATGGAGCGTCTCAATACCGAACTTAAGCCACTGCGTATTCGAGCCACACGAGATGCAGAAGTGATTGCGGCGCGCAAAGCGGCAGACGAATCGTTGCGTGTCTATTATGAGGTGTTAAGAAAAAAGATGGTGGAACTTGAGCCGAAGAAGAGGAGCAAAATTGAGCGGCACGTAAGATTGCGTAAAGAAATTTACGGCGGCAGTGCCGGGAGTCGGGCTGAAGATCTCATGTCGGCCGCTGCTAAAGAAAAAGCGGCAAAGGTTAGTGAGATAAAGCCTTGAAGATTAAGTTCTCTATACTGCTTAAAAACTAGGCTCGACTTAAGCGAGCTGGCCAGCTAACTAGTTAGATATGAAAATTCAAGAAATAGGTATCTTTGAATCCAAGACTCACCTGTCTGAATTGATTGATAAAGTGCAGAAAGAAGGCGTGACATATCGCATCACGAAGAGGGGAAAGCCCGTGGCTGAGTTAAAGCCATTAGAGCAGTCCAAAAAGAAATATGGTCTACCCTACGGATATGGCCAAGGAACTGTGACCTACATGGCTGATGATTTTGATGCGCCCTTGGATGAAATGAAGGATTACATGTAATGGATTACCTGATTGACGCTCATGCCTTACTCTGGCACCGAAATCGAGACACACGACTTTCGGAAAAAGCCCGGTCTGTGCTGGAAGGAAACTCTAGTGGACTGATTGTGAGTGATGTCACCTTCTGGGAAGTTTCCATCAAGCTTAGTATCGGAAAGTTGGCGCTGGACGGAGGGTTGGAAAGTTTAAGAAGCGAGTGGATTCAAAAGGAAGCAGCTGAATCTCTGTCTATCAAGTGGAATCATATAGCAGTTCTAGCAAAACTTCCGCTAATCCACCGTGACCCCTTCGACCGCATGCTTATTGCCCAAGCTTTGGAAGAAAATCTCACGATCTTAACGTGTGACGTAAACATCCCTCAGTATCCCGGAGTGAAGTCAGTCTGGTAATGAATCAGCAAGAAGAACTCGTCATTGAGTCAGGACGCTCCAGCCTCCATTATTGGATGGATCTGTGGCGTTACCGGGAACTCTTTGTTGTGTTGGCGTGGCGGGATCTTTCCGTGCGCTACAAGCAAACGCTGCTCGGTGTCTTGTGGGCTATCATCCCACCCTTCGCCACCATGCTCATCATGACGGTGGTTTTTTCTAAGGTGGCCGGGCTTCCTTCCCAAGATAATGTTCCGTATGCTATCATGGTTTTTACAGCTTTACTGCCTTGGCAGTTCTTTGCCAGTTCCATCGGAGCGGTGGGGAATAGTCTGCTTGGTAGTTCCCATCTTATTTCTAAAGTCTATTTTCCGCGCCTGATCATTCCCGCTTCTTCGATTATCGTTTGTCTGTGTGATAGCTTCATTTCCATTTTCATTCTTTTCGGCTTGATGGTCTGGTATAGTTTTCTGCCCTCACCCGCTCTTTTGCTATTCCCCCTGCTTTTAGCGGCGACTGCGTTGACCGCCTTCGGACCTGGTCTTCTATTAAGTTCGCTCAATATCAAATATCGCGACTTCCGCTTTGTTATTCCCTTCATCGTTCAGTTCGGACTCTATGCGTCACCTGTGGGTTTCAGCAGTCATGTCGTGCGGGAAAAATTCGGGGAATCCCTTTTTAATCTATATTGTTTGAACCCAATGGTCGGCATAATCGAAGGTTTCCGCTGGTGCTTGCTGGGAGGGAAACCCGTGCTGGATCTGCATCATTTCTTATTAGGCTTTACCGTAAGTATCGTGTTCTTATGGCTCGGCCTAAGCTACTTCCGCAAGACCGAACGCAGCTTTGCCGATGCCATTTAATCTCGAACCCCCACCTGCATCGCTCCCGACTTTGGTGCAGCTCTGGAGTGCTTCAAGGAAACCATGTGAAAAAACTCCTCCACTTGTATTTCCCTAGCTAGGTTAAACGACGTCCGAGGGATGAAAAATTTTTGGCGCAAGATCTGGGGCGATGGCCAAAAAATGACGCTTGTTCAAAGTGAAAATTCGATCCACCCCAACATGGCGAGCCGCACAAAGATGCATGTAGTCACAGATTGCGCCGCCCCGAACATTGCATTTTGAACTCTGCTTGATAAAATCCACTATCTTTTCTGGGGAAAACGGAATCAATTCCACATGATATTCCCGCACCGTCGAGTCAATCAAACAAGAAGCTTCCGCAGGGGTCAGACCAGTCGGGTGAAGTTTCCCTGTGAGAATAGAGAAAGATTCCAGAAGTCCATGGAATACATCACGCGCTTCTTAGATCCCAGCCAAGCAGGGAGAGACAGTTCATGTTGCTTATCATCTTCTGAGAGTGCCGAAATTAACATAGAAGAATCAAAAAAATCACTCATGGCGTCATTAAAACTATTTACCGGAGAGATGATTCATAAAGTCTTCACGATCTTGTTCCATAATCTCCACCACACTAAATGGATGACCTGTGCTGGCAATTACCGTCATCCCCTGCTTTTTAATCAGCTTAGGACGATCCATTACGGATTCCAAAGGCGTCAGCTCAATCCGATTCAAAATGATTTCCAGCTCAAACTTAGTGGTTTCATCGGCTCCGAGCCGAGGCAGAACTTCCTTAGTAAATAAAGGAGCGGAAACTCAAAATTGCTCACACAGAGAAAGACGGAGTAAGGCGGAGGAACGATTAAAGCAGATTTCTAAATTTTTTCAACGTTTCCGCCTCTCAGTAAATCCTGTCCCGTTCTAAATATCATTCATACCTTCCCCAACTCCGCCTTACTCCGTCCCCCTCCGCGTGAAAACATTCCGGGTCTTACCTGTAGTCTCCACAGAGAAAAAGCCTTTCTTCTCTTTGCGTCTTCGCATCTACACGTGAAACCTCTTCCATCCAACTTCGTTGCTTCTTACCTTCATTCACGACCTAAAAACACAAGCCCTGTTTGTAAGTTGACTTTTGCCACATTTGTCTTACCTTAAAAGTATATGGTAACTCTCTCCATTAAAGTCCCTCCAACTCAAAAAGCACGTCTCGATACCTTAGCCCGCCAACGAAAAACCACGGTGTCCCATCTTATGCGACAAGCTTTGGAGGGATTGTCCCAAGAATCAGCCCAGATCGGCACCAGCTCCTGTTATGATCTGGTCCATGACTTATTTGACCTGCCCTCCCGCCTTGGAGCTAGTCATGACGGAGATCGGTCCACCAATAAAAGACATCTCGATTCCTTCGGTAAAAGCACTAGACCATGACCCGAACCATTGTTGATACGGGAGCCTTGGTTGCCCTTTTAGATCGGGGAGACTTTCACCACACGTGGGCTGTGCAAACGTTTAAAACCCTGAGACCTCCCTTATTGACCTGCGAAAGTGTGCTGGCCGAAACCTTCCACTTACTCGCAGACCTACCTGCCTCATGCGAAGCCTTGATTCGACTTCATCGCGAGGAGATCGTGAAGATTGACTTCCATTTGGAACTCCAAGCCAAGGACATTTGGAAACTACTTAAAAAATATCAATACCAACCTATGGATTTTGCCGATGCCTGCCTTGTGCGAATGACGGAAGTATTTTCGGACGCAGTCGTTTGGACAGTCGATAGTGATTTTAAGCACTACCGCCAACATGGACGTCAGACCATTCCCCTAATTTTCCCGAATTAGAATGTGGGTTGTAGCCGCGTGTTTTATATCCATTGTTCTTAGCCTGTCTGATTGTTCAGTTCCGCGTCCCTCTTCATCATTCAACCTTTATCATTCATAAGTTGCCCCACTCCCCACCGCCGCCTTACTCCGTCCCACTCCGCGTGAAAACATTCCGAGTCTTTCATGGCCTCTGTGACTGTGGCCGCAAATCTTCATCTTTCCTTTAAAATTACCAAATACATACTTTCGAAATTCCCGTGAGTTCCCCCATTATTAAAGTCGAAAATCTCTGCAAGGATTACACCATTTCCCACCAAGGATCTGCTGCCTCTTACCAAACCCTGCGCGAATCCGTGACCGGCTGGTTCAAAAACCAGTCTGCCTCGGGTGGATCAGAAATTTTCCACGCCTTAAAAGATGTTTCTTTTGAAGTGCAGCAGGGGGAAGTTCTCGGCATTATCGGTCGGAACGGAGCAGGTAAATCCACTCTCCTAAAAATCCTCAGCCGCATCACCGAACCCACGGCAGGCAAAATCACCATCCGCGGACGCGTCGCCTCACTGCTCGAAGTCGGCACGGGATTCCACCCTGAGTTAACCGGTCGAGAAAACATTTTCCTTAACGGCGCTATTCTTGGCATGACTCGAGCAGAAATAAAAAAGAAGTTTGATGAAATCGTGGATTTTTCTGGAGTGGAAAAATTCCTTGATACTCCAGTTAAGCGTTACAGCAGTGGCATGTATGTCCGCCTAGCCTTCGCCGTCGCCGCCCACCTCGAACCCGAAATCCTCATCGTCGATGAAGTCCTCGCCGTCGGGGATCAAGAGTTTCAAAAAAAGTGCCTCGGAAAAATGAAAGACGTCTCAGCCTCGGAAGGC
>JAWXBW010000063.1:0-4469 GCA_034440395.1 Blastochloris sp.
GGTGGCGGCCGTGGACGCAGTGGCGGCGGTGGCGACTACGGTCGTCGTTAATCCCCACGAACTCACTGCAGGCTAAAAGCTTTTCAGTTAAAAGGCGTATTTTTCAATACGCCTTTTTCTTGTCTAAAAATAATGGGGATCCGTCAGTGGGGAAATAATTTTTCCTCAGGTTCGAGTGAACATTACTTTAGTTCCTACTCGGAAAAAAGTAAGACTCTCAGCGGAAATTAATTTACGTTGATAAGCTCGATTTCAAAAATGAGCATCTGGTTCGGTTCAATCACGGGTGGGCTGCCAGCGGAGCCGTAGGCAAGTTTACTTGGAATAAAGAGTTTCCAGCGATCGCCTTCTTTCATTAATTGTAAGGCTTCAGTCCAGCCTGCAACAACCTTATCCACGCGGAAGGTGGCAGGTTTTCCTCGGTCGAGCGAGCTATCGAAGGTTTTGCCTGAAAGGGTAGTTCCCTTGTAGTGGGTAACTACAGTGCTGCTAGCGGTGGGTGTTTTGCCTGAGCCAGATTTTAGGACTTCATACTGCAAGCCGCTTTGGGTGGTTTTGATTCCTTCACGCTCGGCGTTTTCACGAAGAAAATTAAACTCCTCCGTAATATTTTTAAGAGCGTCTTGAGCGTGAACCCCTGAGGTGAGGCCGAGAGTGGTGAATAGCAGAGTGATGAGGAGGAAAGCTTTTTTCATGGTCAGGTAAGTTTGGAGTGTTGTGAGATTTTTCCAAGAAAAAACGAGCTTAAGCGTTGAGTCGAGCTGGAGCTTGTCTAGGGTAGTAGGCATGAGGCGAGAAGTTGAATTTAAGATGCGGCGTGATGATGGAACGAAATGTGAAGTTCGGGTTAATCCTTTTGGTGGGAAATTCAGGTTTCAGTTTAAAGAAAAAGGCGCAGAGAAGTGGGATTATGACAGGAGGCCTAACTTAGAAGAGTTAGAGCTTTTTTTGGATATTTTGATTAAGCGTTATCATCGGCGACGTTCGGCTCACGAGGACGTGGTGGAAGCGGAGAGACTCTTAAGCGAGCATAAGCGCGAGAATGCGGAGCAGAGTGAAGCCTGACTCTTGCAATTTTACATGAAGTAACTACTTTTTTGGTATGCCCTCGTTTGATGTCATTTCCGATGTAGATTTAGCTGAAGTTAAAAATGCGATTATGCAGGCTCGTAAGGAGTTACAAACGCGCTTCGATTTTAAGTCTGTCGTATGGGATATTGTGGAGGAAAAGAATACGTTAGTTCTTTCCACGGATAGTGATTTCAGGTTGCAAGCAATCAATCAAATCGTGATGGGTAAGTTAGCTAAGCGGGAAATTTCCTTAAAAAATGTGGAGCATGGTAAGGTGGAAATTTCTTCTGTTGGGCGGGCTCGGCAGGTGATTACGTTAAAGCAAGGGTTTGATACGGATGTAGCTAAGTCTTTAGTGACGGATATACGGGCTCAAGGGTTGAAGGTGCAGGCGCAGATTCAAGAGGGGAAAATCCGAGTATCAGGGAAAAGTCGGGATGAGCTGCAAGACGTGATTGCTTTTCTTAGAGGTAAGGAATTAACGGTGGGTGTGACGTTTGATAATTTTAGGGACTAATGGGCATGAGACTTTTCTTGGTTGGTTTAATAATTTGGTTAGGAGGGTTAGAGCTAGGGCAGGCTCGTTTAGGGGACTCTGCGGAAAAGCTTTTAGAGCGTTTCGGTGTGCCAGAACAGCAAGCGCCTGCGGGGGTGGGTGACCTGAAGCAGCATGTTTATTTTAATAAGGATCTGATGATTACAGTGCTCCTTACGGGGAATGAGTCTGTGATGGAGCAGTATGTGAGGTTAAAGGAAAGACCTAAAGAAGGCCAAAAACCTTACATCCTTCCTATACCTGAAGCGCTGGCTCAGGCTATCTTAAAGGCTAATCAAGGGGATTCGTCTTGGGAGCCCTATCAGTCGAGCCCCGAACTGCGCCGCTTCGTGCGGAAAGATCAAAAAGGTTTCGCATCTTTCAACATGAACAAAGGGATGATTACGGAGCTTAGAGTTAGTTCCAAAGATATGGTAGATTTTGCTTTGAAGTTAAGAAGCCGCTAAAAGCAATTTGGAGCTGGGGAGAATGTTTGATTGCGTTTTAAAAGGGCGTGTTACGTCTGGAGTAAGGAGAGAATTTTTCCCGTTTTGCGGCACGGGCTTTTGCTTTGTAGTATTCAAAAGGTTTAGCTCGGCCGTAGATAACGACGGGCAGTCCTTCTTGGGTCATGGCAAAAAGTTCTTCCGCTTTTTTTAAGGGTAGGCGTATGCAGCCGGCGGAGCCTGGGTAGCCAGGGAGCGGACCCGCATGGATTCCCATAGGGCTGTAGCTGAATCTTTGGAAGTAAGGCATGGATACTTTATAGATAGTCGAGACCCATTTTTCATGCTTACCAGTGATTTTATAAATACCTGGTTCGGTTTTTTTGTCTTCTCTCCCTGTGGAAGCGATGCTTTCCCAGATGACATTATTATTTTCAATCAAGCGTGCTCGTTGATCCGTGAGGCTAATTTGGAGAAACTTCGGAAACGTTTGATTTTTAAGTTGGTTGGGATCGATTGGTTGGGCAGCCTGAGCGAGTAGGGGCCAGAATAAAAATGAAAGAAGAATTTGATAAATTTTCACCGTCTGAAATTAAAACAAAAGAGGTGGCTGCGTCAATACCGACTAATGTTGCAGACCATAATAAAGTTACTACAAGGCAGTTCAGTCTTAAGTCTCTAGCCAATGGTTTGGTAACTCTTAGGGATGAGAAGGTGGGAGAGACGTTCCACCCCGTGCTGGGACCTATGACGGAGGCACGGCAACTTTATGTGGCGCAAACTTTTTTAGCGACTTGTTGGCAGGAAGAGGCTACCAAGAAAATCACCGTTTGGGATGTGGGGCTAGGCGCGGCGGCGAATGCATTGGCAGTGATTGAGTCGTGGAAGGAGGGATCTTATGGGGATCTGGTTTTAGCAAGTTTTGACCTGAGTTGGGAGGCCTTGTTTTTTGCGTTGGAACATGTTGAGCAGTATCCTCTAGCATTGGGATATTTAAGCGGTTGGGATTGGGAAGGTTTTCAGAGACAAGGTTTTTTAGAAGTGAAACGAGGGGAGAGGAAGTTGGTTTGGCACTTTCATGGAGGAAATTTTCAGGAGACGTATAATAAAGCTGAAGTGCCAGTGCCGAGTCTCATCATGTATGACCTTTATTCCGCTCCCAAATGTCCAAGTTTATATTCGTTATCACATTGGCAAGGGATCAAGAGGCACTTAGGAAATCACGACTGCGTGGTGATTTTTCATTCCCGTTCGACGGCTCTGCGGGTGACATTACTCTTGGCTGGCTGGTTTGTGGGGAAGGGGACTTTCTTGGGAGAAAAAGAGGAGACAACGATGGCGGCAAATCTCTTAGAATTGGTGTCCCAACCCTTGGGGGAAGAATGGTTAGGTAGGGTGCGGCGATCTGTCTCTGCTAGTCCCATTCTAGGGAGTGAAATGAAGACATCCCCTATTTCTCAAGAGTGGTTACGGGAATTGGAAGAACTGCCGCAGTGGAGAGCTTAAAAGAAGGGGGAGGACTACTTTTTCCCTAGAAAGCGTTTGAACAAGCTTTTATCATCTTTGTCATCAACTTTTTTGCTTCCTAAGTTATCCCAATGTAAGGCCTGCGTGTTTTTAGGGAGCTTCATCGTATTCATTGAGGCTGGCACGATAGGTTTGGAGGCGGGCATTTCGGATTGTGATAAGTTCCGTTTCATGCGAGCTACCACCTGAAAATGGGAGGATCCTAGCGAAATTTTATCCCCAGGAACGATAAATTCTTGATGAACGAGCACGTCATTGACGTAGGTGCCATTGGTGGATCCAAGATCAGTGAGGGTAATGGTGCGGTCAACCAGTGCCATTTGACAATGGCGCCGAGATACAGACTCATCTGAAACGATAATATCACAATCACTGCCTTTACCCATGAGTAGAGTGCCTTCACGAAGTTCGAAATCAGATTTTCCTGTGGGATCTGATTCTAGCTGCATGAAAACACTGAAGTTGGTCAGGTCGGGCAATCGAATCGTTTTACGTCTTTTGGGAACTTCGACCTCGGTCAGCGTGTCGAGATAGAGCAAGACATCCTGAGAAGAGCCATACTCCATCTCTAGTTGTACAAATTCAAAAATCACTAAATCAGGTTGAATTTCACAACTTAAGAAAGGAAGAGCTTGATTTTCAAACCAAAGAACGGAAGCGTTTTCCCAGGCGAGCATGGCAAAAACAGCGTTGAGATCTTTGAGTGACTTAGTGGAAGCTGTAACGATTACGCCACCAGAAAAACCAATAGAACCTTCTTGTCCATCGTCTGGGTTTTGTACACTAAGTGTTCCGTCAGCTCTACGAGGTCCCAGCTCTTCGAGGTATGTTAGTAATTGTGCGTTGGCCATCGTGACGATTTATTAAGTTAGGGTAAGTAAGAATATAGA
>JAWXBW010000064.1:0-66115 GCA_034440395.1 Blastochloris sp.
GTCCATGGTGTAAATAAAATATTCAACATGTTTACGATCTTTCGTGCCCTGCACCTCCGTCCCGACGCAAGAGTATCCATCCACTGTGGCACCGAGCTGGGCGGGCTTGGGTAAATGGGCGGTAGCAACACGGATCGGGGCGACTTCGACTCCATCGACTTTAATTTTCTTCCATGTGTCCAGCTGTAATAAGTCAATGGAACGGGCGAGGTTAACGGCGGTGTCGGAGAGAGCATATTTGAAAACAGAATACTTTACGCCCTTAGCGACGAATGCTGGGTGAGTCCCCAGACTCACACCTTCTTCATGCGCAACGCCGTAGGTTTTCACAAGCCCGATCGGTTCAGGGAATCGCACCCAATCCACTTCTGTTTCTAAAGGCTTGCCACCACAAATCTTTCCATTTTTAACAAAATAAGGTATCGCATTGAGCTCTTCAAAAAGGGTTTCAGGTGAGAATAGGGCGGCAAAGCGGTATCCTTTAACTTCAGCGTTATCGGCATCAAGTACACGGATACTACTGGCAGTGTCTAAACGATCTACCGCCCAGCGAGCAAAGACATTGACCGCACCAGGATCCATCCCCATGCACAGAATCCCCGCAATGCCCTTATCAAGGAATCGCTCGTTATAAGTTTCAATTTCTGCCTCGAAAGAATTCTTCCCAGGACGCTTCACGCCTGGAGGTGAGTAAATATCAGCCGCCATGTCGAGGTAGTGTGAACCATGTTGGGCGCAGGCTTCTAAAATGGAGTAATTCGCTTGGCAAGGGCAGGCGTTAAGTGTCACGGCGATTTTATGTTCACCCATGATTTTAATAAGCTCTTGGGTATCCATGGCGTTAACGCGTTGGACGAGGAAACGACTTTTCTTGGTGCGGCGTTGCAGCTCTTCAGCAAACGTTGTGTCAACATCTGCCAAGATTATTTTATCGATACAGTCGTAACCGTGTAATTTTTGGCCGATAACCGAGCCGACCCCACCCATTCCAATAACCATTGCATTAGCCATAGAACTCCTATTTTCCGTTAGATAACTTAATAATTTTTTTATTAAGCTATCTAACCTAATTACAGGCTAACCTAGTGGAAACAAAATAGCCAGACAATGCGGGCAATGAGCTGATTTTTAATCTCTAGCTTCAGTTTTCAGAGAAAAAAAGATAGGGAGTAGCCCTTAGATTTTTAGGCCAGGGAGATGGTCTTTTTACAAAATACCCAGTTTGACGGCGTTAGAGTCGTGACGGGCGGCTTCTTCTTCACGCATTTTATTGCTCTTGGCTTGCCAGTCATCCCACGATTTACCAAAGGCGATGTCTGCTCCGCTGAAAAGCACGGAAGCGATTTGATCGTAGCTAGCGGTCGTGGGGACGGATTCTCTGGCACCCTCTTTAATAAAAAGTTGGATAACCCTGCTGGTATGGTTGAAGTTATAAACGAAGCCTTCTTGGATGCTGCCGTCTTTAAAGCGTAGTGTAGTATCGCCACGGTAGTCGAAGGCGAGCCGAATGGCTTCCTTAAGTTCTTCTTGGTTATTAGGGATAATTTCTTGGCCTTCGAGCTGGCTGCAGCCGATGGTGGCGTGCGACTTATCTTGTTGGGGCATATGATTAGGAGATTAACGTGGTGAAGGAGCTCTGATTAAATACCGTAGGCCATGGTGCCTTTGACCGTGCGGACAAAGCCCGAGAGGGACCCGAAGGTGTCATCCACAGACGTCGCCTCGTAGCCGCAATGTACCATGCAGTCTTTACAACGGGCTTCTTCGCTCTTGTGACCGTATTTAGACCATTCTGTGGTTTCAATCAATTCTTTGAAGGTTTGGACATAACCATCTTGAAGAAGGTAGCAAGGTTTCTGCCATCCGAAGATGTTGAAAGTAGGGTTACCCCAAGGCGTGCATTCATAATCAACATTACCTTGTAGAAACTCGAGGAAGTTCGGGGAGAGGTTAAACTTCCAGCTCTTTTTACGATCTTTGAGAATTTCCTTAAAGAGAGTTTTGGTGGCTTCACGTCCGAGGAAGCTTTCTTGGTCAGGAGCTTTTTGGTAGCTGTAGCCAGGGGAGAGCATCATGCCTTCCACGCCTAGTTTCATCATTTCATCAAAAAACTCACGCACACGAGCTGGTTGAGCGGCGGCGAAGAGAGTTGTATTGGTGGTAACGCGGAAGCCACGCTTGACGGCCTCTTTGATGCCTTCAAGTGCGGTGTTGTAGGTGCCGTCACGGCAGACAGCGATGTCATGCTCCTCTTCTAAGCCGTCCATGTGGATGCTAAAGGTGAGGTATTTACTGGGTTTAAAAATGTCGATTTTCTTCTTAAGTAAAAGAGCGTTAGTGCAAAGGTAGATATACTTCTTGCGAGCCACAAGACCTTCCACAATTTCCCCGATTTCGTTATGGATAAGAGGCTCGCCGCCAGGGATGCTGACCATGGGGGCACCGCATTCATCCACGGCTTTGAAACATTGTTCGGGGGATAGACGTTTATTCAGGATATGGTCTGGGTATTGGATCTTACCACAGCCAGCGCAGGCTAAGTTACAACGGAATAAGGGCTCTAACATGAGCACAAGAGGATAATGTTTATTTCGTTTGAGTTTTTGTGAAATCACATAACTCGCTACGGTGAGGGCTTGAGAGATGGGTACGGGCATAAGATGGGATGTAGAGTAACGGTAAAGGCCTACTTGTCAATCGGATGCTGAGATTTCTTTATTTAGATAAAATCACTTCTTTGGACTTAAGGTAAGATTTTTTAAAAACCCAAAAAACGACGCGCTAACACAAAAATCTTAAATCTTTATCGATATAGTTTTATGTAAATCATTCAAGATTCAGCTGCAAGGCTAATCGGAATAATCTGCGGTTCCTGCACTCGGGCAGCGGTGGCGTGGGCGGCTGCTTGGTTTTCTTGTTCGGCTCGAGCCATGAAGACACCTTGACAACGTAAGGTCGGTTCAGCCTCACCGGGTTTGCGGCGCTCGTGTTTACCGTCGGGCAGGAGGCGGCGGGACTTGACGTTATCTTTTTTATAGATGCCGATGATTTGTTCCATCACATGTTGTTTGATTTTTGGGTCGTCAAGAGGGAAGATAACCTCGACGCGGCGGCGCAAGTTGCGGGGCATCCAGTCGGCACTGCCTAGATAGATTTCGTATTTCCCATCATTATCAAATTGGAAAATACGGCTATGCTCGAGAAATTGATCGACGATGCTATAAACTTCAATGTTCTCACTGACGTGAGGAATTCCAGGTCTCAGACAGCACGTGCCGCGCACGATAAGATAAATCTTCACGCCGGCGCAGGAAGCTTTGTAAAGGGCTTGAATGATTTCCATATCCACGAGGGCATTCATTTTGGCAAAAATACCCGCAGGCTTACCTGCCTTGGCGTGTTGTATCTCGCGTTCGATCAGGTTTAGGAATTTTTCAACCATGTCAAAAGGGGCTACGAGAAGTTTTTTGGAGCCGTGATATTCTGACATGCCAGTGAGGGCGTTAAAGAGAGCAGCGATTTCGTCGGTTATGGCGGTTTTGGTCGTAAATAAGCCGAGGTCCGTGTAGAAGCGTGCCGTGCTGGGGTGGTAGTTACCCGTGCCTAGGTGAACGTAATGGCGAATTCGGTCGTCGTCGCGGCGCACGACGAACATGACCTTACAATGAGTCTTTAAGCCTACCAATCCATACACGACGTGGATGCCGGCATCTTCCATTTGACGAGCCCAAGCGATGTTATTTGCCTCGTCAAAGCGGGCTTTGAGTTCCACTAAAACGGTCACTTGTTTACCAGCACGAGAGGCGGCGATGAGACCTTTAATAATAGGAGAATCCCCGCTAGTGCGGTAGAGCGTCATTTTAACGGCTAAGACGCGAGGGTCGTTGGCAGCTGTTTCTAGAAATTCTACGACGCTGCTAAAACTTTCATAAGGGTGGTGGAGTAGAACGTCTTGATGGCGGATGACTTCGAAGATGCTGGCTTCGGTTTGGAAGAGTGGAACGGTGACAGGACTGAAAGGTTTATATCTTAAATTAGACAATGTGTCTAACTCCGTCAGCGCAACGAGGCGGAGAAGGTTAATGGGATCCTCAACTAAATAAAGATCTTGCTTGGTGAGCTTAAATTTTTCTAATAAAAACTGCACCACCGCTATAGGGCAATCATTGGTGATTTCTAATCGCACGGCATTTCCGCGGTTGCGTTTCCTTAATTCTTCTTCAATCGTGCGCAGCAGGTTGAGAGCTTCTTCGTCATCGATATAGAGATCGCTGTTCCTCGTCACGCGGAAGGCGTAGGCACCTGACACAGTTACGCCAGGGAAAAGAAGATGAGCGTGAGACTCAATCAATTGGCTTAGAAAAAGAAAATCATGCACTGTCTCACTGCGCTCGGGGAGTTCGATTAAGCGGTTCAGAACGCGAGGCACCTGGACGATGGCGTAACGGTGTTCGCCCGGTGCATCGCTGCGCTCAAGTGAAACGATGACGTTGAGGCTTTTGTTCAGGAGCTGGGGGAAGGGATGGCTGGGGTCGATGGCTAGGGGAGTTAAGACGGGATAAACTTCCTGCAAGAAATACTCCTTTGCCCATGCACGTTCGTAGTCGGGCATATCCTCTACACGATGAAAGCGGATGTTATTTAAATTTAGGGCTGGCACGAGTTGTTCTCGCCAGAGGGTGTATTGATCCTGCACCATTTGCGTGACTCGGTCGTTGATGGACTTAAAAATTTCTAAGGCACTCAAACCATCGGGGCCGGGATCGTTGGTTTTGTTTTCGATTTGTTGTTTAATGCCAGCTACACGGATTTCAAAAAACTCATCTAAATTCGAGCAAGAAATACAGAGGAATTTTACTCGTTCGAGCAGAGGGTTGCTAGGATCTTGAGCCTCTTCTAAAACACGTTGATTAAATTCTAGCCAACTGAGCTCCCGGTTGGAGTAATGGCTGGCTTGGGGTAAATGAGATGAAGCAGGCATACGGATTTGTACGTTGAGTGTGTGGCGTTAAGATGTCGGTGTTGTGGCAAACGTGTTAAGAAGATCGTTTTCCTACAAGTATTCCCGTGCGTTTTTTAATCCTTATCCTTGGTCGTTTTAATCTCAATCACATCGTGCGGGGATGCCTCCCGTTGCCCAGCGGCACTAACGCGAATGTAGCGCGCTTTTTGCTTCAGCTCTTTCAAATCCCGTGCGCCTAAGTAACCCATGCCACTTTGAATTCCTCCAGCCATTAGTGCCACCGTTTCATCAAGTGAGCCAGAGACTTCCTTCAACGCCTCCACGCCCTCGGCCGCTACTTTACGTTGCGCATCTTTTTTATCATGTCCATAGCGCGCCGCAGAGCCTGCCTTCATCGCTTCCAGACTTCCCATGCCGCGGTATTCTTTATAAAGCTTTCCATTGATTTCGATGATTTTACCTGGTGCTTCTTTGCAACCCGCTAGGAGACCACCGCAGATGACGGCGTCAGCTAAGGTGAGTGCTTTCACCATGTCGCCTGATTTACTTATTCCGCCATCAGCCAGCAAACTGACCCCACATTTAGCAGCGGCTTGGGAAGCCACGTAGAGGGCGGTGAGTTGGGGAATACCGACGCCGGCGACGATACGTGTGGTGCAGATTGAGCCAGGGCCTTGACCGACTTTGATGGCGTTGGCACCCGCGTGGGCGAGAAACTCGACGCCTTCTGCGCTAGTGACGTTTCCCGCAATGATGGTCAGCCCAGGAAATTGGCTCCGCACGAGTTTAACTGTTTCACCCACGCCTAGGCTATGGCCGTGGGCGGTGGAGATGGCTACCACGTCGAGCCCTTCATGGATGAGCTGTGAGAGGTGGTGGATGATGCGGTCTCGGTCTAGCTCCCCGTTAGTGTGGCGAGGGGAAGCAATAGCGGCACCGCAGATAAGGCGGAACTTGGAGTCACGAGCAGGGCGGGTATTGGCACTGGCCTCTTCTGTAATGCGCTCCACATCACTCAACGTAAATAAACCCCTGAGCCGATCTTGTTGATCCACCACAAGTAGTTTATGTATCCCCATATGTTCGCTGAAAAAATGGTCAGCCGCTTTCACGGGATCGTCAGAAAGTGTTGTTTCATTTATGGTGAATACTTCCGAGCGGGGACTCATGGCAGAGAGGACGCTGTGAGAGGCGTAGCGTGGTTTCACCACCCGTCCTGAGAGTAAGCCGACGAGGACGCCCAAGTCATTAACCACGGGAAACGTGCGGAAGCCGAAACCTTTATTTTCAATCATGTTTAAGACATCGCCAATGCTTTGCTCGGGGCGCACCGTGATGGGATCTTGAATAAGGCCGTGGACATGGTTTTTAACGCGAGCGACTTGTTTAAGTTGCTGCTTCTCCGTCATGTTGTAATGGATCAGGCCGAGTCCGCCATTGAGTGCCATGGCGATGGCCATGTCCGCTTCGGTTACCGTGTCCATATCAGCGGAAATGATGGGCAGATGCAGCGTGATGGACGGGGATAGAGCTACGTCTAACTTCGTTTGCTTCGGCAGCACGTCGGAGTAATTGGTGGCGAGGGAGACGTCGTCGTAGGTTAGAGCTTCGTTAAAGCTGGTGGAGAAAAAATCCCGAGCAGGAAGGTAGAAGTCCGAATCGGTGGAGGAGCGAAGAGGAGGTGGTTGTGCTGCCATAAACAAGAAAACATCACCCTAAGCCGAGAAGCAAGTTTTTTCTCAACTTTTAGAAATTGCTTATGTTGATGTGAATGAAGTTATGAGATACTTCTCCGCAGCACGTTCAACAACGATCCTAAACATTTCTTACTTCCTTGCGAGGCTGGTCAAGACCTTTTCACGAGAGCGGTCCTGCAATGACTTGCAACGAGCTTTTTTCATATAAATACTATCCTCAGCATCTTCGAAGCGCTCAATCAATTCGGTGTAATCTTCAATAGACGGGAGGTGTGCTCAAATCCAGCGCAAGCGGTGACTAATAGGTTGGCGTTGTTCGGAACTTAAAACAGGTAAGTCGGGCATGGGATGCTGGGGCTGAAATTTTAACCATTGCTCGGCCTCGCTTTGTAGTTCGCTCCAGCGTGACCAGTCTAAGGCAGGTGCTTGCCTGATTTGCCGCAGCAGACTGTTCCACTCGGTCATCAGGCGATCGATGTCGCCTATACCAGAATGTTCTCCAGTGAGTTGGCTACGGCGTTTGGTTTTATTAAGCAATTCTTTGACTAAGTCGGAGGCTCCCAAGCCGTAGTGGGGTGGGACGCCTGAGAAGAGATAACCTTCGATGGAGAAGCGGCCATAGATCTTTTGGCAGGCTAGGGCGAGGGAACCTGACCAACGTGGCTCAGTTCCAGCAAAGCGGTCGTTCCCATAAAGGTTAGCCAGATCGAAGATGATATCTTGAACGGGGTAGTCGGGGTGTTCTAAAGCGGCGGCTATGGCTAAACCTTCTGGCCCGAGAAAGTAAGAAACGACTCGTCCACGCCGGGTCAAGCCGAGGGCTGGATCCAACAGGCCGATTCGTGTCCACTGCCAAAGTAACACAGGATGGGGATCAAGCTGGAGACATTCCTCACGCTGCAAGCACGTGCGGCAGGGCTTAAAAGGGCGTTTACGCCGCTGCACCAAGCGTGCACGCGCTGTATCGGTCGGGAGGTGGCAGGGGATAAGGGCTTGAATCTCGGGCGTAGTTAACTCCACCCCTAGACGTAGAGGGTGCTTGCTAAAAAAGGTGCGGCTTGTCTGGCGCATGAGTTCGACGGGGTTTTGCGTGTCAGCCAGACTCTGTAAAAGGCTAGACCAAGGCAGGGGAAGGGAGCGTTGGAGCCGCATGGGGTAAGCTTCTAACATGCGGGGGGATTCTCGGCTGGCTAAGTAATATCCCACCGTGTCTAAACCACGGCGTCCAGCGCGCCCGATCATCTGGAGAAGTTCGTGCGGCAGTATTTCTTGTTCCACCCCAGCGATGGAGTAGGAGCGGGAGGTAATGATGACGGAACGGAGAGAGAAGTTAATCCCAGCACTTAATCCTAAGGTTGCCACAACCACCCGGAGCTGCCCCATTTTGGCGAGAGGCTCAATTACCCCAGCACGCTGGGCAAAAGTCAGGCCGCTGTGGTGGAAGGCTACCCGTTGCTCCAGTAGTTTGATCAGTTCAGGTGTGAGCACCAGTTTCTGCTCAGGCGTGAGGGTTAAGGGAGCGCATGGAGGTAACTCCCGCGCAGCTTGGCGGGCGAGCCGCTCGGCCTCACGCCGGTGTGGAGCGAACATGAGAATCGGCCCTAGATCATCACGTAGGGCTCCGATTAAGCGCTTTGCCCAAAAACCATCTATTCCGGTAGGCACACGTTTTGATAGGGCGTCGGCGTCCACTTCTTCTAAGGGAACGGGACGTTCTTTGGTCGAGACAACTTGAGGCTGTCGTCCGAGTTTGGTCAGCCATTTCGCTAAATCTTGTGGGTTCGCCACGCAGCCGCTCATGAAGAGAAGCTGTGTTTCAAGGGGTAAAGACAGAATCACCCCTTCGTAGTGATTACCTCGACTGAGATCGGCTAGCCACTGGTATTCGTCAATGGCGAGGAGAGCTGGCTTGATGCCGCGATTCAAAAGCCCACGCAGAGCTTCTAAGGTGCCGACGACGAGGGGGGCGCTGGGGTTGAGGCTGGTGTCACCTGTGACAAGACCGACATGCCAGCTCTTGGCTAGCCATTCAGCATGTTTGTCATTGGCTAGGGCGCGAGTCGGGACCGCATAGAAACTAGGGCGGGCGTGATGCTGTCTTTCGTAAAATTTCTCGAAAACATAGGTTTTACCTGCACCCGTGGGGGCGTCTAGGATCACGTCTAGACCAGAGCGCAGGTGTTGAATGGCTTCGCCCTGCCAAGCGTCGGGCAGGACGAGAGTTTGTAAGAGCTGGATCTGATCACGATGAAGAGCCATGAATTTAAACCTAGGCTAAGTTAATAACTTATCTCGGAACTATTTAAAAAAACGATGGAAATAAATCTACTTCTCTCAACGGGGAAAATAGGTGTTATTAACCATGTTTAAGATGTGCTTAGATTCGAGGCACATCAGATTACTAACTTTTAAACCCTCTTCAATACAGCAATAAGGGGGTGATGACGTACACTAAAAAATAATTGAGAACTAATATCAAAGATCTCATGTGTAATTTGTTAATAACTCATTAATTAAATTGCTTAGTCAATATAATCGTCTTATATATAGATATTCAGGTAAATCTCATAGACGAACTAAACTACTCGATACAACTATGAAAAATTTAAGAAAAATATTTAGTACTAGATTTAAAAGAGGCACTGCTCTTGTTGAGTTTGCTCTGGCTTTCCCCATCTTTATCTTTTCACTTTTTTTCTTGATCGATCTCTGTCGTTACTACTTTATTCAGCAGACATTTTCTCACCAAATACGTCAGACTTTACGCACCGCCATCATTTTTGATTCAGACAATCCAGGCGCCGAAATAGTGGCGGGAACACCTAATACGCGTTCTGCTATCATTGAGAAAGTAATAGAAGACTCAAATTTGCTGAACTTTGACTTAGATGTTAAGTTTGTTGCCACTCCAGCCACGGTAGCAACGCCAACCACAGGTAAAAATGTTTTAGTCACCGTAAGTCCCGCCGATGGAGGAAAGAAAGACGAACTGCTAACCATCCAAATGGAATATGTGGATTTTAAATTCCTAACGCCATTTGTTGGCAGTTTAGGGTCACAAATTTTCCCCTTGAAAGCCAGCCTTGCCTTTGCGATTGAGAATATATGAAGCGCAAGTCTAATAATAAAGGTCAATCCATGGTAGAGTTGGCTCTCTCCCTGACGTTCTTGTTTATCATGACCTTAGGCGTTATTGATTTTGCGCGTATTTTCTCTACGTATCAGCGCATGGTTTCAGTTGGTCGAGAAAGTGGACGTCTTTTTGTTAAGAGCAATATTAACACGGCCACAACTAATACGACTGTTTTAAGGGATGGTCCCGAAGGTGTTAAAATCAAAGTTTACGACGTAATTGTTAATACGATGAAGCCAGATAAACTTGATAGAGAAGGTTCCGTTATTATCTCGGTGCTACGTCGGGTCGATAATGTGTTGCTCGCCACTGCTAGTGACACTCTTTTGCAAAGAGAAACGGCAGAGTCCGATGATCAGCTGCAGCTTGTCCACCGTTTTATCTTCGATTCCACTCCAGCTACTGGATTTACGCAAAGCAAGATTAACCAAGTGATGGATGGCACTAAAATTATCGTTTCTGGGCCATCGGGTCCTACCCTCACTCCAGTAGTTACGACTCCTGTGATCAGTGTAAACACAGTACGCTTAGGTGAAGAATTAATTGTAGTTGAAATGTATTATAAGAACGACATGATTACGGGTATCGATAATTTATTTTCTGCCTTAGCCATAGACCGACTCTACGACCGCACCATTTTTTAACCTCTATTCAAGTCTATGAAACATTACCTGCCCACTACTAAAAGTCGTTCAAAGGGACAGATCTTAGTTCTCTTTGCTCTTAGCTTAGTAGTGATATTAGGTTTTGCTGCGTTGGGCATTGATGCAGGCGGAGCCTACATTACAAAGACCAAGTTAGCTCGCGCCAATGATGCGGCCGCCTTGCGTGTGGTTAATAATTTTACAGGTGGTCGAGATATAGCGGATGCAGCAGGCCGCCAAAAATATCGTAGAGACATGGCTTTTAATGTCTTCCGAGCTAATATACGTACGTTTAATGATGGTAACCCAGCATTGGAAACTGACTGGACGTCGATTCCGGGCGTTGCGGCATCGGCTGGACCTCCCCCCGTTTCAGCCGCTGCTGCTTACTGGGTATTTTCTAAGACCTTTCCTGCAGGCCACCGTAGAGCTGGCGAGATTGACGAGTTTATTATTAAAGAAGACTCTCAGGCCTCCTCTTCTTCCTCTGCTGCTTTAAAAATCATGGAAGTCGAGATTTCGAGTAAAACATCATACCCTACCTATTTCGCTCGTGCATTTGGTCCTTTAGTGGGTGCAGGTGGTGGCTTTAACAATGTTGCTATGTCTGAAGCCGCTAAGGCGGCTAAGTATCCCACACTTAACGCTGTTATTATTGACCAATCGGGTTCCATGCTGCTCAATGGCGGAGCAGCGGTTATGGCAGATGCAGTAGAGGCTTTCGCTAAAGCTTTTGATGAAACCAGTGATCCTTTGATCGTTATTTCATTTTCTTCTACGTACGATATCATCTGGCCTGGCATAAATGAAACTACAGGTAGATTTATTAACATTAATGCTTGTTACGGATTAAATACCTACAACGGTGCTGGAGTAGCCGCTGGCAAGACAAAAATCTACGATGCAGTAAATGCTGTCGCCTACGGTGGGGCGACAAACGCCGCTATCGGTCTTCGCGAAGCGGTTTACCAAGTCGATAACGCTATAGCTGACTTTAAAATAGCTAACCCTACACTGGCAAATAAGCTTAAGGTCAACTATATATTCATGACGGACGGGAAGTTTAATGCCTTACCTGCCTACGTGCGTGGACGCGGTTTCGGTATGAATTGGAATCCACCTGCTACATTCGGAAATTCTACTATTCCATCTGGTACGATGGGTCAGGATTTTGGCATCAGCGGATTTCCCCCTTGGCACTTAAGACGGCCTGTCTTCGGTGGTGGCACTAACTTAACCGCCGATCCTGCTGGATTCTACAAAGATAAGAACTCTGTCCAAACATCTTTTAAATACTGGGAAAGTGGTAATGTCTCGGCTACACCATCCAGCACCGTTATCTTGGCTGATAAGTTTGCGAATAGTGGTTTTAATCCAGCATTTACGGGTTGCATAAACGCGGCAGTAGGAGATCAAGATACTAGTCCATTTGCCTCGTGGATGGGTGAGTTTATGGGCGGTGAAGGCGGTGCTGGTTTAGGGGTTGTTGGCGGTGCTACAGGCGGCACAGCGCGTTGGGCTGTAAATGATGCTTTAGGCACTATGGGAGCTAAAAATTCATGGAATGATACCAATCTAAAAAATGCCCCTACCAATGCTATTCCTAACTCGACCGTCGTTTTTCCTTATAACGTCGCTATTTCTAGCTTACCAGATCCACCAAATATAGCGACAAGTTGGCCCGTAAATTTTGATATTTCAGGTGCCACTATTGATTCCATCACCGGCACTTCCATCGTCCCTCCCAAAATACGAGACGATGCAGCGATTTTGGACACACAATTTATTAATGTTATGCGTTTTTGTTATGATCCACGCAACTGGGAAATATGGAAGACGGACGGCGCTGCCGTGTCCGCCATTTTTGATTATGGTGGCAGCGAACCGTATAGCCCTCTGATTTCTAGGCCTAGGATTATGGTCATGCCACAACTACTTTTAAAGGATGATCCCATACCTTCGTCTGCAAACGACATTCTTGCCGTTGGTGCGGGTACGAACACCGAACAGCGCAAACGCTTCAACTACCGTCCGGGTGCTCGGGCTTTTGCTAATCATTATAATTCTTTTAGTTACGACAATCGAACCACTATCGGCGCGGCAACCAGTTATGACGATCATTTGCTTGGCGTTGGGAAGGCTGCTCATAACTATAGCAATCGAGCCACTTCTACCTTAAAAATAAAAGATTTTTATCCTAACTTCTCGGTTGGTGGTAATGCCGACCAATTTCCGCCAACGCGTTACCAACCGAAAAAATGGGTCAGAGTAGGCGCCTACTCTCAGTTTGATATACACACACCTGCGCAAGCAGCAAATAGTACTCAGGTCGGTCAAGGGACTAATTTTGACTATGAATACTCCTCTGGCGTCAGTTCTCCCCCTTCACCTCAATTGCCTCTTCTTGAAGCAATTAAGGCGGCTTCCACTTCGCCTTATGATACAACTTTAAACCGGACGGACATAGAGGAATGGGACCGAGTTCAAAATGCTGCTGACTATTATGTAGACACTTATGAGCCTCAAAAAATTAGTGCCGCAAAGAAATACATGTTGGCAGGTTTTTCTCTACCTCGTTTGCGTGTAGCACCTCTCATACTGGGAGACGGAATTATTCCTACGGCAACCCCGCGCCCTACTAGAACACCTACGGTAACACCTATCCCAACATCTACTCCAGCACCTACGGCAACACCCATCCCAACTGCTACACCTCAGCCCACGCCTACGCCCACAGCTACACCAACTACCACGCCAACTCCCACGCGAACACCAACCATCACGCCAACACCGACACGCACACCGACCCGAACTCCCACACGTACACCGACTATCACACCAACACCAACGCGCACGCCGACACCGACTATTACGCCAACGCCGACACGTACACCGACTATTACGCCAACCCCAACGCGTACGCCGACACCGACTATTACACCAACGCCCACACGTACGCCTACACCGACCATTACGCCAACGCCCACACGTACACCCACTATTACACCCACGCCAACGCGGACACCAACGCGGACACCAACGCCGACACGTACGCCGACACGTACGCCGACTATTACACCTACTCCCACACGTACGCCTACACCGACCATTACGCCAACGCCGACACGCACACCCACTATTACACCCACGCCGACATCTACACCCACTCCAACTCCAACAAGTACACCGACTATAACACCAACGCCGACCCGCACTCCGACAATAACCCCAACACCAACTCCCACAATCACTCCTACCCCAACACCAACTCGCACACCGACCCGGACGCCAACGCCGACGCCGACAATTACGCCTACACCGACACGGACTCCGACTAGAACCCCTACTCCAACGCCAACATCCACGCCAACGCCAACGCCAACACGCACACCAACTCCGACCCCGACGATAACGCCTACCCCCACACCCGCTGGGACAGAGCAAGTAGCAGTCGTTCCTATTTTTGATGATTATGTAGGCTGGTCGCAGCTCTACTCTTATAAGCAGGGAAGATGGTTGTATTACAATTTCAACCCTGAAAATAATGCGACCAAAAGAAGCCAAAATGATGCAGTTGATGCTGCTATTAAAGAAGAAGCTCGTTGGTTAGTGGCTGCCCAAGCCTCATTTGCGCGGCATGCTCACGAAGCCACCATTTATTGTGTAGGTTTATCTTCCAGCGAATCAAACATCGATTCAGAAATTTTAAAACAGTTAGCTAATGCCAAAGATGAGACCACCCCTTTTGACTCAACCCAAAAACTAGGAGCTTACTATTTTGCGCCCAATGCTGCTGCTGTCACAACGGCCTTTGAAGCTATTGCACGTAAGGCGGGTGCGGTCTTAACGAAGTAAGTAATTTGCTTAGATTAGGTTTTAGTTGAAGGCTGGGCTTGTTTCCCAGCCTTCTTGCTGTCAAGTTCTCAGAATTTTTTAATTATGTCTGTTTATTCCGTTCATTCCCCTCGTGGTCAAGTTTGCCAACAGTGTCATTTCTCTAATTCTCTATTCTTTCGTATGAAAGGGTTGCTTGGCCGCACAAGTCTTGTCCCATTAGAAGGTCTATGGTTGAAACCTTGTAATAGTATCCACATGTTTTTTATGAGGTTTTCCATTGATGCTTTGTTTTTAGATAAGCAACAATGTATTGTGAAAGTTTATCACTCCCTCCCTCCTTGGGCCATCAGCTCCCTGATTTTTAGAGCAGAATCTGTTTTAGAACTAGCCGCAGGCCGAGCTAATGAGTTAGGTCTCCAGATTGGTGATCAACTTGTTTTTACGGATACCTCGGATTCCCTTTTGGAGAAAAGTTCTCATGACTAAGAAGTCTTCTCTTCTTGTAGTTGATCTAGACGGAACCTTACTCAAGTCAGATCTTTTGTGGGAATGCCTGCTCAGGTTTTTAATCCCGAAAGGATGGCGCATCATACAAGTCCTAGCATGGATTTTTCAAGGAGGGCCGAGTTTACTTAAAGCCCAACTTGCTCACCATGTAAAGCTAGACGCTAGTACTTTGCCTTGGAATGAGAGCGTTGTTCTCTTCTGTGAAAAGTGGGTGAGGGAAGGCGGCAGGGTAGTTATCGCTACCGCTTCTAATCAAGAACTTACCCAGAAAATTACCCAGCATTTCAGCTTCGTTTCTGTGGTGATCGGAAGCACGTCCACTTGGAACGGTAAAGGAGACCAAAAAGCTCTGCGTTTAGTCGAGACTTATGGTGTTTCAGGATTCGACTACATGGCAGATAGTTCAGCGGATATTCCTGTCTGGAAAGTTTCGCAGCAAGCATGGTTTGTCGGTAGTAAGATGAAGCATCGTAGCTTACAACGATCGTGTGCAGCGGAACTACATCATCTAGCTGAATCAGATCAATCGTTGCACATGGGATTTTTAAAAGCGATTCGACCCCATCAATGGTTGAAGAATGTTTTAGTTTTCGTTCCTTTGATTGCAGCACATCGCTGGAGCGAGATCATGGTTTGGCAACAAACACTACCAGCTTTCTTTTCCCTTTGCTGCATGGCTTCCGCCTCATACCTATGGAATGACATGGCAGATATTGAGGCAGATAGACGCCATCCGGCGAAAAAACATCGCCCCATTGCTAGCGGTTCACAAGGGATACCAGTGGCCGTTTTGTCAATGTTCGGGTTATTTAGCCTAGGTATCTTAGCGGCATGGTCAGCAGGATTAATTGTAGTGCTAGCAAGCTTGGCCTATTTTTTCCTGTCCCTCATCTATACGATAAAAATTAAAACAATTCCCGTTTTTGATGTCCTCTTTCTTTCGGGCTTATATACTTATCGTATGGTGTTAGGCGGCCTAGCTGCCAGCGTCATGATCTCCCCTTGGTTGCTGGCTTTTTCTACGGCCTTTTTTCTGGGGCTAGCTTTTCTCAAGAGGTATGTGGAATTAAGTGGATCAGATCCCAAGGAAGCTAACGAGTTGTTTTCGCGCCGGGGCTACGTGCAAGGAGATAGTTTATTTATCTTAATTGCAGGACTCTGTTCCAGTTTTTTTTCGATCGTCGTTTTAGCACTCTACCTTGACAGCTCTGCCAGTAAGGTTCTATATCAAAGCCCTGAACGATTATGGGGTATTGCGCTGGCTTTACTGGCTTGGAATCTTTACGTCTGGTTCTTAGCCCTTAGAAAAAAAATGTGTGAAGATCCCGTCTGGTTTGCCGCCAGAGATCCTGTGACTTACGGCCTAGCTTTCCTTAGCCTTCTTTCCATCGCCTTATCCGGCCCACGTGCATGAGTGGAGTTAATAAAACTCTAAGTTCGTGGGGAGGAAACCAAAGCGTAGGCTCGAAGGTTTACCGCACTTCTTGGAGAAGTGAGCCCTTACCGAAGGTTTCTACGAAGCTACTGGCTTATGGCATGGGGCGCAGTTACGGCGACTCGTGTCTTTTAAATAACGGGACTTTCATCGAAACGCATGATCTGAATCATTTTATTTCTTTTGATTCATCTCGTGGTCTCATAAGGGTCGAGGCCGGCTGTACAATGGCTGCATTGTTGCGTTTCTGTGTTCCGCACGGGTGGTTTGCGCCCGTCACGCCAGGGACTAAGTTTGTCACCTTAGGCGGATGTTTGGCCAATGACATCCACGGGAAAAATCATCACAATGCAGGAAGCTTCGGCTGTTTTGTACCACGTTTCGGATTAAGGCGTTCAGACGGTTCAGAGCTAGAGTGTAGCCCTGATCGTAACCCTGAGCTGTTTTGTGCGACTATTGGCGGGCTAGGTTTGACTGGGTTAATCCTGTGGTTAGAACTTCAACTTAAACCTATTCGCAGCCCGCTGATTTCACAGACGAAAACGTTGTTATCAGGATTAGACTCTTTCTTTGAACATGCGGAAAAAGAAGAAGCTGAATTTGAATATTCCGTAGCGTGGTTAGACGTCACGCACAAGGGCAAACCGCGCGGTGTCTTTCTCGCAGGCAATCACGCAAAGCAAGCATCCGCTCTTGAGCACACCTTACCTGTCCCTCTTCTTTCCTTACCCTTTCAGTTACCCGATGCGGCCTTGTCTGGTTGGTCTATCGGGTTAATGAATAGCGGCTATTATTTATCAAACGTCTTCAGTCCGAAGCGTAATGAACTGTTTTACGATTCTTTTTTTTATCCTCTTGATTCCGTAGCTCACTGGAACAGAGCGTATGGGGCGAAAGGGTTGAGACAGTATCAATTTGTTGTGCCCCGCCAGAATGGGTTGGACGTTTTAGCCGAAGTTTTGGACAAGGTGCAGGTCGCTCGGCAATCGTCATTCCTCACCGTTGTTAAACTATTTGGAAATAGGCGCTCCCCTGGGATACTGTCCTTTCCGAGAGCAGGCGTCACCGTTTGTTTTGATTTCCCTAACTTGGGTGCTGCCACGGAACGGCTACTTGATGATCTCGACACCACCGTCTTCTCCTGTGGCGGAGCTCTTTATCCAGCCAAAGACTGTCGCATGAGTCCAGACGCCTTCGAGCGTTCCTTTCCTAAACACAAAGAGTTTAAAAAATGGATCGACCCAGCCTTTGCTTCAACTTTTTCTCAACGCATAGGTTTAACATCTTAACGCCATTTGTAGGTAAAGATCATGAAACACATACTAGTTCTAGGCGCCACCTCAGCCATGGCTCAATCTCTTTGCAAGCTCTATGCAGTTTCGGGTTCACACTTTTATCTGTTAGGCCGTAATGAACAAAGGCTAAACATCGTGGCCGCAGACTTACTCGTGCATGGGGCGCAAGCGGTTGAAGTTAGGGTGGTTGATTCGTTTCCCCAATTAAAAGCAGCGGCCGAAGAGGCCTGTCAGCAAGCAGATGGATTAGATTTATTCTTAGCAGCTCAAGGGTCATTGCCTTCACAAGAAATAGTGGAAAAATCTGGTGAATCAGTCAGTGAACTTTTTCACGCTAATGCGGTGCAAATCATGGATGCGTGTCTTTGTGTAGCCTCTTTTTTTGAAGCTCAAGGGCACGGAACCTGTGTGGTAATAGGCTCTGTGGCAGGAGATCGTGGTCGTCGTAGCAACTATCTTTACGGTGCATCAAAGGCTGCACTAGAAGTTTTTTGTGATGGATTGCGTCAACGACTTGAACCTAATTGTTCGTTAGTTTTTATCAAGCCAGGTCCCGTTGATACGCCCATGACATCCCATTTAAAGAAGGGGGCACTGTTCAGCACCTCCGAAAAAGTGGCTAAAGATATTCTCAGCGGAATTGAGCGAGGCAGTGCTGTTGTTTACACGCCTTCTTATTGGAAATGGATCATGCTCGTGATTAAGCTTCTACCTGATAGCGTAGTAAAACGACTACGTGCTTGAACAACCACACAGCTCTGACAATCTCTACTATCTTGAAACTCGAGCCGACACAACTTCCTGAGCAGCACGACCCCATCAAAAAAAGCACTCGCTGGTTGTTGATCCTCATTCTATGCCTCGGAGCATTACCACGTTTTATGTGGTCAGATTGGGACGATTTTAAGGGTCAACATCCTGACGAGCGACATATCATGATGTGTACGAGCAGCCTAGCTTGGCCCCAGTCTATTGGTCAGTTTCTCAATGAATCAGCATCCCCGTTAAATCCGCGCAATCGTGGAGCACATTATTTCGCTTATGGAACCTTACCTAGCACCATGCTGAAGGGTCTGACAGAACTTGGCACGGTGCGGGACGGGCTGCAAGTAGCTAAGTTATCGCGTGGTTTCTCGGCCTTTGCGGATACCTGCGTAATTGGCCTTGTATTCTTACTAGCATGGACGCTGTATCGTCGAGCATCCGTCGCTTTACTGGCCGCAGCTTTTTACGCTATGTGTGTACTGCCGATTCAACACGCTCATTTTTTCGTAGTAGATCCGTTTGCAAATTTCTTTGTGACCTTAGCCCTGATTTTTCTGGCTCGAGCGTGGCGCAGTGGGGGATGGAAAGACTATGCCGCAACAGGTGTAGCTCTAGGCTTAGCTATCAGTTGTAAAATCTCAGTTGCCACTATGGGATTACCCGTGGCACTCGTCGCTCTCATTCCATTAGTGGGAGAAAAGCACAGAATTTCTCAACGTCTTCTCACAGCGATTTTTCGCACAGCCGTTTTTTCCCTAGCGACAATCATTACGGTTAGATTCGCTTTGCCCGATGCTTTCTCTGGCTTTTGGCCGTGGCAACTTGCACCACGTTGGGTGGCTAACATGCGAGAGGTTGTCAGTATAAGTACAGGTGTCATTGATATTTTTTTCACGCGTCAGTTCTACAACCGCATTCCCCTACTCTGGCCTTGGTGGAACATGGTGGCGTGGGGAATGGGGTTAGCACTTGGTCTGGCTGCGTGGGCAGGTTGGTTGAAGGCACTTTGGCAAATCATCACGAAGCGCATCTGGGCCCATAGCGTTTTAGTGCTTTGGGTGGCGGTAGTATTTTTTCATATGGGCTTTACCTACCAATCAACCCTACGTTACTTCCTCCCCATTTACGCACCCCTTTGTATTTTAGCAGCAGTTTTTCTTCTGCCGCGCACCTTCACTTACCTGAGTTTTTTGCGAAAAGGACTCGTCCTGAGTGTTTTCTTTTTTACGCTAGCTTGGGCTTTTGCGTTTCTAGCTATTTATCAAAAACCCATGACGAGAATCGAAGCCTCGAATTGGATTTATGACAACATCCCCAAAGGCAGCTCGCTTGCTTGCGAGCATTGGGATGACACGATTCCCTTACCTTTCAATGCAGAACGAACTTCTGAATTTTATCAATACGTCGAGATGCCGCTTTACGTGGTGGATAATCCAGAGAAGCGAGGTCAGCTCTTAGAGAAGTTAAAGAGCGCAGATTATATTATTCTAGCGAGCCAGAAATTACGGGATTCGATTCCACGTATGCCGCACCGCTACCCCTTGACCATACGTTACTATGAGTGGCTAGAGGATGGCACCCTAGGTTTTGATAAAGTCGCAGAATTTACCCGCCCCATGATTTTTTTAGGCTTACCAATCTCAACGCGAAGTGCGGAAGAAGCCTTCAGCGTTTACGATCATCCGCCCGTGGTCATTTTCAAAAAAACAGAACGCTACGACCCCCAGAAAGTGGTCGATCTTTTCAATGCCGTTTCTTTAGATGGCGTAACGGACACTCGCGAGCCAGCGGAAGAATTTAAAGAGCTTCCGATAGAAAAAGTTGTTAAGAACAACCAAGAGGTAGCCAAGGCAGAACCTAGCGTCTTGCTTAAGCCAGCACGCTGGGCCGCAGCTCAAAATGAAGGGACATGGAGAGACTTCTTTGATCGAAACTCCTTCTCAGTTCGCTATCCCGTAATTGTCTGGGTGCTACAACTCATACTTTTACAATGGATAGGCTGGGTCTGTTTAGCTCCACTGCTAAAATGTTTGCCTGACCGTGGAGCGGCTCTTGCCCGACCCCTCGCCATACTTATTCCTTGCTGGATCCTGTGGCTTTTAGCTAGCTCTGGCATCATGAAAAACCAGCCGGCAACGTATTGGCTTATTCTATCTTTTTTTATTTTAATCACGGCCAGGATCACATGGGTGAATCGTCGCGAGTGGAAAAATAAGTTTAAAATCACGGGAAACGAGGGCTTAGCGGTGGAAGGAGTTTTCTGGCTTGGTTTTACCCTCTTTCTCTGTATCCGTTCTTTAAACCCCGACGTATGGCACCACTCTTGGGGTGGGGAAAAGCCCATGGAGATGACCTTTCTTTATGGCGTGATTAAATCAGACCATTTTCCGCCCATGAATCCTTGGTATGCGGGTGGCTTTATTAATTATTACTATTTCGGATTTGTTCTATGCGGAACTTTAATTAAGAGTTTGGGAATTTTACCTGAAGTGGGCTTTAACTTATGCCTAGCAACTTTTTTTGGGATGGCTTGTGCGGCCACCATGTCTTTTGCCCGAGCATTTCGACCACAAAATTCCCGGCTAGTGGCATTTGCCGCTACGGCCTTTGTCATGCTAATCGGTAACTTGTTCCAAATCCGGTTCATCTGGAATCGGCTTCAGCTTCTAGGAGCACCAGATCATGACCTGACTTTTCCCATCGTCTCTGATCTAATCCGTGCTGGTTACGGATTATTTCATGTTGCTGGCGAGGCCACGCTAGGCAACTACCCAGCTGATCTATACTGGGTAGCAGCTCGTGCGATCACGGGGGAAGATGTTGCCCCAGTTACGGAGTTTCCCTACTGGAGTTTTCTCTACGGTGATTTGCATCCGCATCTCATAGCACTTCCCTACACACTTTGTCTGTTAGGTCTTCTTGTGGCGTGGATTCGCTGTGACTCTTTTAAAATTCGTGCCGCCCTTTTCTTCCTTCTGGCCCTGATTTTAGGCTTTTTTTGGCCAACCAACACATGGGATTGGCCGACCTACGGAGCTTTGACTGGACTTACGCTTTTCTTAGTTAGTTGGAAACGGGAAGGTTCTACCTTAGTCGGTTTTGGGAAAGCGTTAGTGAAGTCGGTAGCTCTTTTTTTAATAATGCTAGCTGTCGGTTATGCTGCGTTTTATCCTTTCCACCAACATTATGTGGCAGGCTACGGATCCTTTGAGCTGTGGAGAGGGTCACGCACTTCAATGCGTGACTACCTTTTTATTTACGGTTTCTTTCTTTTTATACTAGGCTCCGTCTTAGTGGTGGCTTGGAATCAGCGGGAGCTTCCATTTACGCGTGGGTTAAAACTCTGGGAAATCATTACGCAACGTGGTTTGAAGAGCCCGCAACACAGATATTTTTGGCGCTTAGTCCGCTTAGGTCTGACTAGGCCAGCTAGTATTTTTGGAGCATTCTTTACGTTGACGCTTTTCATTTTAACATTGATTACGTTGGCACTCTCTTTTCTCCCAGCACTACTCCTATTAGGTTTGCTGGTCTCCATCTACTTGGTGTGGCACTATCGCCGTGATCCGCTTCAAGCTATCCTACCTTGCCTCACTAGCGTAGCTTTTACGTTAAGCCTCTTTGTGGAGTATGTTGTTCTGGTAGGGGATATTGGACGAATGAACACCGTTTTTAAATTCTACTATCAGGTCTGGGTTTGCTTTGCCTTAGCCTCTGCCTTGGCCTTACCTAAGGCTATGACTTATTGGGGCTCCTGTGTGAAGCCTCTACGGAATTTGTGGTTTGGATGTTTCGGAATTCTTCTACTGTTGGCTCTACTTTTCCCAATTTTGGGCACTCCCGCAAAAATAGCTGATCGTTTTGTTAGCACAGCCCCGACGCTAGATGGTTTAGTCTTTGCGGAGAAGGGCGTGTATGTAATGGATGGCAAAAAAATCCACCTACAGCCTGACCTCTTGGCCATCCGCTGGCTGCAAGATAACATCAAAGGATCGCCTGTTATTCTGGAGATGAATACGGGTGCGTTTCTTTATTCGTGGGGTTCCCGATTCTCTATTCATACGGGACTTCCCTCTCTAGTTGGCTGGGGTTGGCATCAACGCCAGCAACAGGCGGGACTAAGAAAAAATTTAGTCGAGGAAAGGATCAGTGCCACTCAGACGATTTACCGCACTTCCAACATCGAAGAAGCCCGCAACTTAATAAATTTCTATGGAGTTAATCTAATCATCATCGGCGAGTTAGAGCGGATTTTTGGAACCCCTGAAGGTATTGCTAAATTTGATCACATGGGCTTTACAAAAATCTACAACCACATGGGCGTAACTATTTATAAGGTTCCTCAGAAATAATCGGGATGGCCTAAACGCAGATTTGACCTGCTCAAGATTAATGGGCACCTTTTAAAAGTGTTATTACATGACTCCTACTTAGCCGCGCGTGCTGTGACCAGACATCACGCTAAGAGTTTTTATTTTTCATCGTTTACGCTACCTAAAATCAAACGAGAAAGAGCCTTTGCGGTTTATGCCTTCTGCCGCTACATGGACGATGTGGTGGACTGTGCTGTCTTAAAAAACGAGATTGCCCCTGCGCTGAAGAATCTCCGAGATTTAACGGCACGAATCTTTATTGGCCAAGCCACACAGCAGGATTATCAAGAACATCCTTGGCTGGCGGCCTTCTTAGATACTTGCAAAGCCTGCGACATTTCAGAAAATTTTTTCCAAGATCTTTTAGCAGGCGTGGAGATGGATCAGGGTAAAGTTCGTTTGCAAACATGGGTAGAGTTGGATCGCTACTGCTATCTCGTAGCCGGTGTCGTGGGCTTGATGATGACGCGCGTCTTTGGATTCAAAGATCGTGCTCACGAACTACAGGCTTTGCAGTTAGGGACGGCTATGCAGTTGACCAATATTCTGCGTGATGTGGCGGAAGATTTACGTATGGATCGGATTTATTTACCAGCCGAAGAGTTGGAGAGTTATGGTATTACGGAACTTGAGCTAAAAGCAGGCCGATATCCTGAGCGCTGGCCTGAGTTCATGCGATTTCAAGTTGCGCGGGCACGAGAGTACTACACCCAAGCGGAGTCTGGTATCCGTGCGTTGCCTGATGATGGTTCACAAAAGACAGTTTGGCTCATGCGTAAAATCTACTCAGGCATTTTAGAAGAAATTGAAAAGGTTCAGTATCAAGTTTTGCGTGGCAGAGTTTATGTCTCACTATCAAGGAAATGTTGCATCGCCTTGCAGGTGATAGTAGGCGTGCGCTGACTTCTACAATATTTTATGATTCTAGCTAATAAAAATACATTTCTTGATTCTTTGTTGTATCTCTATTTACAAGTAAGTCTTCGTGGTCATTTCACTTCGATAGAGGCGGCCGGTCTGGAACATTTAACAAATCTTAAATCGCCCCAGCCAGTTATCGCTGTGGCAAATCATACTTGTTGGTGGGACGGGTTAATTGTTTTCTATCTGACACGTTTTTGTTCTGACAGAGAGTATTACTGCATGATGGAAGAGAAGCAATTGAGGCATTATAAATTCTTTACGTGGATAGGTGCGTTTTCGGTGGATTTAGAGAATGGATTACGAGCCGCCTTGTCTATTCGCTATGCAGCTAAGTTACTCCGAAAACCTAATGCGTTCTTGTGGATTTTTCCTCAAGGCGAACAAGTGAGTCGTTATGATAAAATACTAGTTAAGCACGGGGTAGACTACTTAGCGCGACAAACGAATGATGCCGTAATTCTGCCCGTAGCATTTGCTTATGAGTTTTTCCGCGAGCAGAAGCCTCAGGTGCTTATTCGTTTCGGAAAACCTATTCCTGCTATTGAAGTAACTACGCCTAGTCTGCAAGCAGTGCTACAAGACCTAGCTGATACTGCTTTGCTGGATTGTCGTAACGGAAACTTAGAAGCTTACCAAGTATTGCTTAAGCCGAGACTTTCCATAAATAAGCGATGGGAGTGGTTTTTGTTTTTATTGAGAGGTAAAGCAAGTGAGTTCAATGCTCGCAACTAAGAATCTACGCTTTTTATTATGATTCTTTATCAATACATAATCAGTGGCTTGGTTCTAATCATTGCCTTTAATTTTATGTTGAACTGTTTCTATTTTCGTAAACCAAGAAATTGTAAGATAAAGGAACAATCGGAGAATAGTTTTGTTTCTGTTTTAATTCCTGCACGAAATGAGGAAGGACGCATCGGAAAATGCTTAGAGTCTTTAGTTCAACAACATTACGAGAATTTTGAGATACTCGTATTAAACGATCACTCAAGCGATCAAACAGAATTGCGCATCATACAATGGGCAGAGAAAGATTCACGAATCCGTCTTATTCAAGGTAAAGAATTACCAGTAGACTGGACTGGCAAAGGTTGGGCCTGCCAGCAATTGGGTGAGCAGGCGCAAGGAGATTTGTTCTTGTTCACTGATGCGGATACATGGCACAACGAGCAGGCACTGGCTTCGGCGGTCAGTGAGATGCAGACGAGTCGCGCTGATTTAGTCTCTCTTTGGCCTCGTCAAGTTGCGATCACGTGGTCGGAGATTTTGGTTATTCCCTTTGTCCATGTTTTGTTGCTTTTTTTCCTACCGCACTGGATGCCTGGTAAGTTCCGCAGCCTCGGGGCTGCTAATGGGCAGTATCTGTTATTTCGTAAAAGTGCGTATAAAAAAATAGGTGGCCACGCCACAGTGAAAGGTCATTTGGTGGATGACGTGGCTCTAGCGCGAGAGGTCAAAGTGAGGGGACTAAAGTTGCTTAACCTCGACGGCTCTGCACTAGTGAGCTGTCGCATGTATGAGAATGTTACACAGCTTTGGGAAGGGTTTACTAAAAATCTACGAGCGGGGTTTGAAGATTCCGTGGCGAGTTTTCTTTTTCTTTTTGCCATCCAGAGTTTCGTTTTATGTTTTCCTTTTTTTGCCTTAGCAGGAGTCTTTTGGTTTCCAGAAATACTTCCTTTCGTAGCACTACAATTAACAGTCATCTTTAGCCTAAGAGTTATCTTGGCATTTAAATGTAAGCAGCCAATCGTTTCATGTTTATTCCACCCCTTCGGTCAGCTTTTCGTTTTAGCCATAGCACTAAACTCATGGATGAAAACAGCGCGAGGTGGCGTTTCATGGAAGGGAAGGAATTATTCTAGGTAAGTATCAAAATCAATCAGTTGCGAATCTAGGGCTTGGGCGTTCCCTATGTTATTGATTTATTTTGTGGCAACTCGAATCGCCCAGCTAAGATTCTAAGAACGGTAATGTCCTCATCCAGACTATTCCAGCAAAGCGCATAACCATCAACTTCCACTGTTATTTTTTGCAATTGTTCATCTGAGGCAGAAGCTAAATTTCATGGCAGAGCTATTCTTTTCTACGGAACGAGATTTAGGTAAGGGACGCTTCAACGCAAAAATGCTTCGTGCAGGCCGCCGTCTACGGTGATGATTTGCCCCGTCGTTTTGCTCAAACGCTGACTCACAAGGAGGAAGTAAGCTTCGGCTTGGTCGGCAGGCGTAATGGGTGCTTTAGTCAGAGTGCGGTCTGCGTAGAACTGCGCCAGCTTACTCACGAGGGATTCAGTGGCTTCTTCTTCAGTGTAAGGAATGTTGTATTTAGCGAGGGAGCCGATGACTCGGTCGCGGGGGAACATGGCGCTGCCTTGGACTACGGTGGCGGGTGCCACGCCGTTGACGCGCACGAGCGGGCTGAGTTCGACGGCGAGTTCGCGCACGAGGTGGTTAGCCGCAGCTTTGGAGGTGTCGTAGGCGAGGCTGCCTTTTTTAGCGACAGCGGCGTTGGCACTGGTGGTGAGGACGAGGTTGGCTTTGAGGCCTTGTTCTTTCCATGATTTTAGAGCTTCGTCGGCGACGAGGTAGCTGCCCGTGACGTTGATGTTAAAGGTCAGAGCCCATTTATCATCAGGTATGTGGCCGCTGGTGTCGCTCGGGACGAAGACGCCGGCGGTGACGCAGATGTGGTCAAAGCCACCATAGGCGAGGGCAACTTGGTCAAGCATGGCGCGGATGGAGCTGCGATCGGTAATGTTAGCGGCAAGACCGACGGCGGGGCCGCAACCGCTCAGGCCTGAGCCAGCGACGCCGATACCGAGTCCATTTTTATCGGTGATTTCTTTAGCGGTGGCTTCGGCAGCTTCTTTATTAAGATCAACGCAAACGATATGGGCGCCTTCCTTAACGAGGCGATGGGCTGTTTCTTTACCGATGCCTGAGCCTGCGCCGATGACGATAACGGTTTGGCGAGCCAGTTCTTTTTCCGCAGGCATACGTTGGAGTTTAGCTTCTTCGAGCAGCCAGTATTCGATGTCGAAGGCTTCTTGCTGAGGCAGGGCGATGTATTCATCAATGGCTTCAGCACCACGCATGACTTCGACGGCACAGTTATAAAACTCTGCCGTAACGCGGGATTCAGATTTATCCTTACCCCAAGCGATCATGCCAAGGCCCGGGATGAGAACGACAGTTGGGTTTGGGTCGCGCATGGCGGGGGAATTAGCGTGCTTACATTTGTTATAGTAAGCGGCGTAGTCTTTACGGTATTGAATGAGGGCGGCGGCGAGCAGTTTTTTTAGCTCGGCTAGGTCTCCTGAGGCTGGATCCCAAGCGACGTAGAGGGGTTTGATTTTAGTGCGGAGGAAATGGTCAGGACAACTGGTGCCGAGTTCGGCGAGGCGGGGAGCATCTTTTGAATTAACGAAGCGGAGAATTTTTTCGTCATCCTGAACGGTGCCGATGAAACGTTTTTGTTGGCTGATTTGACCACGGAGCCATGGGAGAATGGACGCGAAGGTTTTATTGCGCACTTCTTGGTCGAGAGATTTATAACGAGCACCGCCGAAGGCTGTGGTATCACCGCCTTTTTCGGAGTATTTTTTTTCAATATAAGCAGAGGCTTTTTCGATGAAGGCTAAGGTAAGTTCGTAGCATTTTTTATCGTCGTTATCCCATGAGATGAAGCCATGCTGCCCCATCATGATGGCTTGGGTTTTGGGATTTTTCTTGGAAATATCTTGCATGGCCAAGCCAAGCTCGAAGCCTGGGCGCATCCATGGAACGTAGTCCATTTCACCATTGAAGATTTCTTGAGTAAGTTTTTCGCAGTGGCGGCTTGCCGCAATGGCAATGACGGCGTTGGGATGCATATGATCGACGTGTTTGCCCGGGACGAAGCTGTGGAGCGGCGTGTCAATGGAGGAGGCGCGGGGGTTGAGGTTAAAGGTAGTGTGGAAATACATGGCCACCATTTCATCTTCGGCGGGAGCTTTCAGACCTTTGTCGCTGCGGGCGGCATAGACTTTTTGGAGGCCGAGAAGTTTATCTTGATAGAGGGAGGAGAAATTATCTTTTTTCGAGGTGCGTAAGTCGCCGCCTGAGCCTTTGACCCAGAGGACTTCAACCGGTTGGCCAGAGAGGGGATCTTTTTCCATAATTTTGGAAGAAGTGTTACCGCCGCCTGTGTTAGTGATGCGTTGATCAGAACCGAGACAGTTGGAGCGATAGACGAGTCGTTCTACGGGCGAAAGTTTAGCAGCTGTGACGTCGTTCCAGAGATTGTTAACGTAGTGATACTTCATAAATGATCTAGTGTTATGTTTGTTTATCTGTGCTTAGTTGGTTATTTGTTGTATTAAAGCATTGACGCTTGCATTTAATCAAGTAAAAACATAAAGAATCCATCAAATCCCATTTACCATGCTCGCATTAGAAAGACATCGCCATATTATCGATTTGGTTCAGGCGCAAGGAAGTATTCGCACAGGCGAGGTGGCGTCGAGCCTTAATGTGACGGAGGAGACGATTCGGCGTGATCTAGAGAAATTGGAATCGGATGGTCAACTCGTGCGCACCCATGGGGGAGCTTTGGTAACAGAGAAGCACCGCCGCGAATTACCCTTTTATGAGCGTGAAGGAACTCTCATGGAGGAGAAGCGGCGGATGGCGGAGGCGGCCTTACGCAGGATTGAGGCGGGCGACACGATTGCGGTGGATGCTAGCTCGACGGCTTTGCAGCTGGTGAAGTTACTGCCTGATATGCCTCTAACGGTGCTAACTAATGCGATGCAAGTGGTGGTGGAACTTTCTACTCGTGAGCAGGTTAAAGTCATTAGTACGGGCGGGCTCTTACAGCACGGTTCGCTTTCTTTTAATGGTGCGTTGGCGGAGATGGCGTTAGAACGCTATCATGTGAACCGACTTTTTTTTTCCTGTCGTGGAGTGGATCCCGTGCGCGGATTGAGCGAGGCACATGATGAGGGAGCGCGATTAAAACGGAAGATGTTGGAGTTAGCGGACGAGGCTATCTTGTTAGCTGATCATAGTAAGCTTGGGCTGCGTTCGTCTTTCTATTTTGCTGGGGTTGGAGAAGCGGATCTTTTATTGACGGATGCAGGAGCGGATAGGAGTGTGGTAGGGGATCTTGAGAAAGCTGGGCTGAAGGTGCAAATAGTTTAAAAAGATATCTGCGTTTATGAGTAATAGAAAAATTTATTTAGCGGTAGATTTAGGCGCTAGCAGTGGGCGCGTTTTGGCAGGTATTTATGACGGGGAAACAATAGAGCTGCGTGAGTTAAATCGTTTTCCGAGCGAAGCCTTTCAAAAAGACGGGAGTTGGCACTGGAAGTTTGACTCCATTTTCTCCCATATTAAAAAAGGCATAGCTTTAGCAACGGCTGAGTATGGGGAAGCAGTGATTTCTTTAGGCGTGGATACGTGGGGGGTGGATTACGGCTTGATTGATGGGGAAGGGAACTTATTAGAGCAACCCTACCAGTATCGCGATAGTCGCACCGATGGGATGATGGAAAAGGCTTATGGGCTTATGCCGAAGTCAGAAATCTACCAGCGGACGGGGATTCAGTTCATGTTTTTTAACACATTATTTCAACTCCTAGGCGAGCAAAATTCTGGGCGTAGTTTGATGGAGAAGGCTGATCGTTTGTTGTTTATGCCCGACTTGGTAAATTATTTTTTAACAGGCCGTAAGGTCAATGAGCGTTCGATTGCCAGCACGGGTCAGTTATTGGATGCAAGGTCGCAGAGTTGGGATCACGAGTTGTTAAAAGCCATGGGTTTTCCTGCCTCGATATTTGGGGAATTGGTGGAGGCGGGGACGGTGCTAGGTGAATTGAAGCCTGAACTGGCGAGGGAGCTAGGATCAAGCACGCTGAAGGTGGTGGCCGTGGGTTGTCATGACACGGCCTCGGCTGTGGCGGGTGTTCCTGCGTTGGAAGCGGATCCTGTTTTTTTAAGCTCGGGGACCTGGTCACTGATCGGGCGGGAGTTAAGTTGCCCAATCTTAACGACGGAAAGTTTTAAGGAAGGTTTTTCTAATGAAGGTGGGGTTTTAGACACGACTCGATTTTTAAAGAATATCGCTGGCATGTGGCTAGTCCAAGAATGTAAAAAGAAGTGGGACGAACAAGGGCAGGAAATCAGCTTCGGAGAATTAGTCGAGCTGGCACAGAAGGAGAGTGGGGCTTTAGGACTGATTGACCCAGATGCTAAGGAGTTCCAAGCTCCAGCGGATATGCCAAAGGCGATTGCGGATTACTGTCGGGCGAGGGGACAGGCGGTGCCAGAGAGGCCTGGGCAATTCGTGCGGATGATTCTAGAAAGCTTAGCGGATCGTTATGCAGAGGTGAAAGTTTCGCTAGAAAAAGTGACGGGACGTGAGGTGAAAAAAATCTACATCGTCGGAGGTGGATCGCAGAATCGGCTCTTGAACCAATTAGCTGCTAATGCCACGGGCTGTGAAATCGTAGCGGGACCAGTTGAGGCCACTTCGTTGGGGAATATTTTAATGCAAATGATTGCTAGTGGAGACTTGAAGGATTTAAAGGAAGGTCGCAGATTAGTAGCAAAGTCTTTTGCGGTAGAAACATTTCTGCCAAATATTAAAAATTAAAAACTGTATGAGTGAACTTTTAGATCGGTTAGTGACCTTGTCCCATGAACTGGGTAGGGAAGAAAGAAAACTGGCAATACTTGGTGAGGGTAATACTAGTGCAGACATCGGGGATGGAACTTTTTGGATCAAGGGTTCTGGCAGCTCTCTGGGCACGATGCAGCCGCAGCAATTTTCCCGGGTGAAGCGTCAAGAGGTATTAGACTTCGTGGACAGGGACGCTACGGAACAGGAAGTGCAGGATTTTTTACAGGCCAGTCGAGTGGATGTCTCCCAACCTCATCCTTCGGTAGAGACTTTTCTTCATGCACTTTGTATGGAGCTAGGTGGGGCGAAGTTTGTCGGACACACGCATACGGAATCTATGCTTTCTATTTTAGCCAGTAAAGCTGGAGCGGAGCCTTTCTTACGACATATCTATCCCGATGTGATCGTGGTGTGCGGGCGTCATGTAGCGGTAGTGCCTTATGTGGACCCCGGTTTGGAATTAGCTCAAGCGGTGCGGGCGGAGTTGATTCGTTATCAAGAAAAACACGGCAAGGGACCGAAGCTTCTCCTGATGGTTAATCATGGACCCGTAGCTTTAGGGCAAACAGAAAAAGAAGTTTTAAATATTTTATTAATGGCGGATAAGTGGGCCAGAGCTTTAAACCAAACTCACGCTTGGGGTGGACCTAACTATATGAGTGAGGTCGATTCTGACCGTATTGATAGCCGACTTGACGAACATTTTAGACGTAAACAAATTTTAGCCGCTAACAAATAAGTAAACCACCAACACAAACAAATTCATGAAAAACCAAACATACAGCTGCTGGCAAGGAAAACTACCCCGTATTGGAATTCGTCCCACGATCGACGGACGTCTGGGCGGTGTGCGTGAGTCGTTAGACACGATTACGTTGAACATGGCGAAGAGTGTGGCTAAATTAATTTCCTCCACCCTGCGCTATCCAAACGGAGAGCCAGTGGAGTGTGTGGTGCCTCCAACCTGTATCGGTGGCGCAGCGGAAGCGGCCTTAGTGGCGGAGCAGTTCCAAAATGAGAACGTAGGTGTTTCCCTAACGGTGACGCCTTGCTGGTGCTACGGTTCAGAAACGATGGATCAAGATCCATTGATCCCGAAAGCGGTCTGGGGTTTCAATGGCACAGAACGTCCTGGTGCTGTATATTTGGCCGCTGTGCTTTCTGGGCACACACAAAAAGGTTGGCCTGCTTTCGGCATCTATGGCCGTGATGTGCAGGATGCAGGCGACACAAAAATCCCAAACGACGTTTCAGAAAAAATCTTACAGTTCGCCCGCGCTGGTTTAGCTGTGGCCTTAATGAAGGGTAAGTCCTATCTAGCCATGGGCGGAACCTCCATGGGTATCGCGGGCTCCATTGTGGATCAAAGTTTCTTTGAGCGCACCTTAGGTATGCGGGTAGAATCAATCGATATGACAGAGTTTATCCGTCGCATGGATAAAGGCATCTACGATCAAGCAGAATATAAAAAAGCACTTACTTGGGTTAAAAAGAATTGCAAAGAAGGCAAGGACTATAACTCCGCTAAAACGAAACGTGACCGTGCTCACCTCGACAAGGAATGGGAATGGTCCGTGCAGATGGCTTTAATTGCTCGGGATCTCATGATTGGTAATCCAGCGCTAGATGAAATAGGTTACGGTGAAGAAAGCTATGGGCATAACGCCATCGTCAGTGGTTTTCAAGGTCAACGTCAATGGACAGATCATTGCCCAAATGGTGATTTCATGGAAGCGATCCTTAGCTCATCCTTCGACTGGAACGGCATACGCGAACCGTTTATGGTGGCCACAGAAAACGATGCGCTTAATGGTGTGACCATGTTGTTCGGACACCTCTTAACAAACACCGCACAGGTTTTTGCTGATGTCCGCACCTACTGGAGCCCTGATGCGGTCAAGCGCGTGGCGGGTCATAAATTAACAGGCACAGCTGCAGGTGGATTTCTCCATTTGATTAACTCAGGCCCTGCTGCTTTAGATGGATCTGGTGAGCAAAGTGTTAAAGGCAAGGCCGCCATGAAGCCCTTCTGGGATATAACTGAATCTGAAGCGAAAAAGTGTTTAGATGCGACGAGTTGGCACCCCTCTATTACGGAATATTTCCCTGGCGGCGGATGGTCCACTCGTTATACCACGAAGGGCGGCATGCCTGTAACCATCGCCCGTTTGAACTTGGTTTATGGTCTAGGACCGGCACTACAGATCGCAGAAGGCTGGTCGGTCGAGCTACCTAAAAAAGTTAATGACATCTTAGATCAACGCACTAATCCTACGTGGCCTACGACGTGGTTCGCTCCTCGCACGGGCGGCACAGGTGTCTTTCGAGATGTTTACTCCGTCATGAATGCGTGGGGCGCAAATCACTGCGCTTTGAGCTACGGACACATCGGGTCTGAATTGATCACTCTAGCTTCCATGCTACGCATCCCCGTTTACATGCACAACGTGGCAGAAGACAAGGTGTTCCGTCCAAGTTATTGGACATCTTTTGGAACTAATGACCATCAAGGTGCCGACTTCCGCGCTTGTGAAACACTTGGGCCTCTTTACGGAAAAAGAGGTTAAATTACAAGCCCGTCGTCCTTGACCATTTACCATGAACCAATCCTCATTTATAGATAACCCAGATGTAGTGCTCATCGGCAGCGGTGTCATGTCCGCCAATCTCGGAGCTATGCTGAAACGTTTAGAGCCTAAGCTCAAAATTCAGCTCTATGAAGTGACAGAAGACTTGGCACAAGAAAGCTCTAACGGTTGGAACAATGCGGGAACTGGGCATGCTGGTATTTGCGAGCTTAGCTACACGCCGAAACGTGAAGCGGATGGTACGGTTAAGGTGGATAAGGCGGTAGAGATATTCGAACAGTTCCAACGCTCAAAAGAATTTTGGAGCTACGCCGTGAGTACGGGCATGATTAATAATCCAAAAGAATTTATTAATCCTGTTCCACACCTTAGCTTCGTGCATGGACAAGACCAAGTGGACTTTCTCCGGGCACGTCATGCGGGCATGTCCGCCCATCATTTTTTTGAAGAGATGGAGTATTCTACAGATCCAGAAAAAATCCACAAATGGGCACCGCTTTTAACCGAAGGTCGCTCGAACATCCCTATCGCAGCGACTCGTATGATGGGTGGGACGGATGTGAATTTCGGTGTCGTCTCCCACAAGCTCCTGCATTGGCTGGGGCAGCAAGAGGGCTGCGGCATTGCTTGCAATCATCGGGTCGTGGGATTAGAGGAACAGGGGGGTAATTGGAAATTAACCATTCGCAATCTAATGACGAATAAACTCCGTCATAGCACAGCAAAATTTATTTTTATCGGCGCTGGCGGAGGGAGTTTAACCTTGCTTCAAAAATCTGGAATCCACGAAAGCAAAGGATTGGGCGGTTTTCCTATCGGCGGGCAATGGTTAGTCTGTGACAAGCCAGAGATCGTAGCTAGACATCAAGCAAAAGTTTATGGACAAGCTCTCGCCACGGCTCCAACCATGGCGGTGCCACACCTAGATACTCGTGTTTTAGATGGAAAGAAGACCTTGCTCTTCGGACCTTTTGCGGCGTGGACGACAAAGTTTCTCCATAAAAAAGGTAGTTACCTAGACTTACCCTTATCAGTTAAATTAGACAATCTGGCCACCCTCATTAAAATTGGTTTATATAATATCGATTTAGTAAAGTACCTGATTCAGCAAGGCACGCAAAGCATGGCGGATCGCATGAAGGTTTTGCACGTCTTCTATCCATCCGCCCAAACTAAGGATTGGAAGTTGATAGATGCAGGCATCCGGGTTCAGGCCATAAAAAAAACAGATGGAGAAGCTGGAATTGTCCACTATGGCACGGAAGTCATTACTAATGCTAGCCGCACGATATCCGCCCTGTTAGGAGCTTCTCCTGGAGCTTCGGTTTCTGTTCACGTTATGCTGGAAGTAATTAAAAACTGTTTTCCTGAACTTCTGAAAACACCAGAAGGCCACTCCCGCATGAAGGAAATGATTCCTACTTATGACGAGGATATTAAAAGGCCAGAATTAGCCGAGCGTTTTAAAGCAGTCAGCCAGAAGACGGATGAGATACTTGAGTTGATATAAATAAGGGCTCTTGCGCTATGGAGCAATCAATCTTGATTTTTCTTAATTAATTGTTTTTTCAGTTCGGCTAACGACTTTTCCATCTGAGCCAATGTGGTTTCAATTTCCTTAATTGAATGAGATTGAGTAGCGGAAGCCTCTTCAGCTTCTTGGTGCATTTCGCTCATGCTGTTCACCACGACACCGATTAGTAGGTTCAGCATAATCATGGTGCCAAAAAGAATAAAGCTGACGAAGTAAGCTGCTGCGATAAGTGGTTGACCGAGGGATTCTCTCGCCAGACCCATCATTTGATCTCCCCCGAATTGATCGGAGCCATACATCTGGGTTTTCAGGATTTCTGCCCAACCTTCAAGTGTCACGACTTGAAATAGGGTAAGCATGGAGTTTTGAATAGTTCCAAAATGGAGGGGATCATTGAGTCCAAAGAAAACCGTGCCCATGACGGCATACATGTAAACTAGTAAGACAAGGAGCAAGGCTACGTAACCCATCGAGGGCACACTACGCAGAAGAGCACCGACCAGAATTTGCAGTCGGGGCAGGACGGATATTAGTCGCAGCACTCTAAGAATTCGAACCAGACGCAGCACGGCGGCGAACTCACTATCTAAGGGAAGAAGGCAGATAGCGACGATAATGAAATCAAAGACATTCCAAGGATCGTTAAAAAAGTGTAGAAAATTTCTTCCGTGGGAAAGGAGTTTTAATGCGATCTCAATGACAAAAATGCCAATAATCATTTTATCTAGTGCATGGAGGAGGTTGCCCCATTTGGCCATGACGGAGGGATACGTTTCCAGTCCCATGACGATTCCAGTGAACACAATGATTCCGATGATAAAACGTTGAAACCAAATTGATTCAGTGATGGTGCGGGCGAGGGTGGGCATGGGATTAAGAAAGAGCGTTCTGATGGGAATGCAAGCTTTAGTCGACAAACTCTTGGCACTTAAACGTGGCGCGAGTTGCTGGCTTATCTGGACTGGTTAGGAATCTAGCAAACGATCAACGGCTTCTACAACGTTAGCCCCGCTCCATGCGGCGCCTTCTAGAGTTCCTGGAAGTCCCGTTTGTGTCCAGTCACCAGCGAGGAGTAAATTTTTCCAAGGTGATTTTGCGCTTGGTCGTCTCGTTTCGGTTTCTGGTCGTGCGGCAAATGTAGCATCTTTAGATTTATAAAGAATGTGGCGCAGAATGGTGCCAGAGCGGGTGCGTGGGAAGAAGCGGTTAATTTCTGACCACATGAGTTTAACAAATTCCTCTTGCTTCATGTCCATCAAGGAACCTGCTGCGCTTACCACGAGGGCATACATATAACCTTTTTCATGAGTGCCTTTAAGATGGGTGCTGCGGTCGAAGATCCAGTGCAAAGGGGAGTCGAGTAAACCGATAAAGGGTTCTGTAGTAATTTCGCAATCGCAGATGATGTTGAGTGAAATAATCGGGGCGGATTCGATGGCGGCTAAGTCACGAGTTAAGCGTTCTTCTGGTGGTAACAGAGATTTCAGTGTCATCCATGGTAGAGCGGAAACATAGGCGTCGGCTTGAATCACGGCTCCACTGCTGCTGACAAAGGAGTCAATAAAATGTGGAGAAAAATTTACGGAACGAACTCCTTCGTTTAAAAAAATGCGAGAGCCAGTCGAGCGGAGGAAGGCGTCGGTCTCGGGATTAAATAAATCGCTCAGGCCGACTTTACTGGTGTAGATAGCGGCGTCTGATTTAGAGCCGAAGAGGGAGCGGCGAAGTGTTTCGTAAAGCAGAACGGCGCTGGCTGTTTGGCAGGGTTCATTAAGGGCAGCAACGCAGAAAGGCTCCCATAAGGCACGAATACTGTTCTGCGTTTGTCCGTTTTGGGCAAACCATTCCTGAGCGGTTTGTTTGCCTTGCGGCTTCTGCTCGAGTTTCATGACTAAGCCCATACGTGCGATGGCTAGGCGATCCATCCAAGAAAGTTCGCCGTAATTAAGCAGAGCAGTTAATAGATTAAAAGGAGCGGGGAGATTGGAGGCTTTTAGTTTTTGTAAGGTGGAGCCAGGACTAAGGAAGGGGACTTCCATGTCGGGTTGCATGGCGAGTTTATCTGTGATGCCTAGGATTTTGAAGAGGTCTAGGCATTGATGGTAGCAGCCCATGAAAATATGTTGACCGTTATCAAAGGTGAGGCCGGTTTTTACATCGGTGAAGCTGTGGGCGCGGCCCCCGAGGTAGGGACGGCTTTCGTAAAGATCTACTTGATGTCCAGCGCGAGCGAGATGGACGGCTGCGGAAATGCCCGCAAAACCTGCGCCCCAGACGGCAATTTTTTTGGGTCGAGGCCGGTGGATGCTGTTGATGGCGGCACCTTTTTTGGATGCAACTCCAACTGCGATAATCTTTTGAACTTTGTTAAGGCGGGTGGTGTTTGTGCCTTGTTGAAAATGATTTTTCTCCAACTTAGTAAGTAACCGGAAATACACTTCAGTCATGAGTTCAGCGGCGATGAAATTCGGGCGGTCTCCCGCTGGTAATAGGCGAGCGGCTTTGTGGAAGTAGTGGGTGGCTCGGAAATGTTGCATCCGAAAGAGGCGTTGTTTAGCGGGAGTCATTTCGGTGGAACGAAGTTCAGCTTCACTTATTCCGAAGGTGCGGAGTTCTTCTTGTGGTAGGTAGATGCGGTCGTATTTAGCTAAGTCCACATTTACATCACGCAGGATATTGGTTAATTGGAAGGCCATACCTAGGGCGATGGCGTAATCCTTTGATTGAGCATGGGTGAAGCCAAAAATTTCTATGGAAACGAGACCAACGGCAGAGGCTACGCGGTAGCAGTAAAGGGTTAGCTCTTCAAAAGTTTCGTAACGATTTTTGTGTAGATCCATTTCTACGCCGTCGAGGAGATCGAAAAAAGGTTGAGGCGGAATAAGGTATTCGTGGATGATATCTTTAAGTTCAAACCCAAGTTCTGTGGCGGGTATGCCTTCGTAACAGGCTTTGATTTCTGAACGTAGTTCATTGATTTGCTGGCGTTTTTCAACTTCGGAAGTGCCCAGTTCATCTACAATGTCATCAGCAATGCGGCAGAAGGCGTAAAAGGTGGACATGGCTTGTCTCTTGGCGGGAGAGAGACAAAAAAAGGAGAGGGCTAAGTTTGATCCACTTTTTTTAGTAATGCTCTGGCTTGAGGTCATGGGTGGGAAAGCTTAGCGGGTAAGAAAGGAACGTAGCAAGAGGGTAAACATATCGAGCTTAGTTAATTTTGGGCGACGGCTGAGGGTATCATAGCGTAGCTGCTCGATTTTTTTTAAGATGGTGGTGCCGCCAAGCCAAGTCATTCGAATTTCCCAAGATAATTTGGTCGAGAGATGTTTGGATAGAGGTTTACCTTGATTGAAAAAATTCCACGTGCGTTTGACTTGAAATTGGATGAGATTACAGAACTCAGGAGATGCTAAGCCTTGGAAGAGCTGAGTCTCGGTTACTTGGAAACGTTTCAGATCTTCTTGGGGGAGATAAATGCGGTCTTTGCCTAAATCGACGGAAACATCCTGCCAGAAGTTAGCGAGTTGCAAGCCGGTGCAAATATGGTCAGAGAGGCAATGCAGTGCGGGTTCGCGGTAGCCATGAAGTAAGAGCACGAGTCGGCCAATGGGATTAGCGCTGCGAGTACAATAATCTTGGACGTCGCAGAACTCGGCGTAGCGGCGTTGGTGGATGTCTTGCTCGAAGGCGGAGAGGAGATCGTAAAAGAGCTGCGGAGGGAGGTTGTGTTTTTGAATGGTGTCGAGAATGGGCAGGAAAATCCATGAATATTCTTCAGAGGATTTTTTGCCAGCAAGAGTGGCTTCGAAATCTTGTCGATAGTTTTGTAAAAGTTGGAGGCGTTCCGCTTGGCTCAAGGTTTCAGGATCATTTACTTTTTTTAGTCGAGGATCGGCGTAGCCTTCATCAGCTAAATCATCTGCCACGCGAGAAAAAGCATACACGGCATGGACATGTGGTTGCAGTTCTATGGGCACAAGTCGGCCGACGGGAAAGTTCTCATAGTGAGAGCGAGCCAGAGCCGAGCAACGTTGGTAACCTTCTTCGATCGTTAGTGCCATAAGCAAGACGTCATCATCTCGTAATAAAGCGTGAGATCAAGCCTGAAGGATGGGTCGGTAAAATTTGGATTTAAGACTCAAGGCTAGAGTGCTTTAAGACATCAAGGGTTGCTCTGTCGGTGACTCTTCACTTAAGGCTTCTATGGTCCCTGGGCTTAAGCTAAATAGGTCAACTTTTAGTAGCTCAATCTTTCCGTCATGGTGTTCAACCAAAGCAGAGCAGCTCTCCACCCAATCACCTGCATTATAATAGTCGATCGTGTCTATCTTACGAATGGCCGCATGGTGGATGTGGCCGCAGAGGACGGCATCTACTCGATATTCGCGAGCATAGCGAACAACAGCATTTTCAAAATCGCCTATAAAGCTGACGACATTTTTTACTTCATTTTTTACGTAGGCACTGAGTGACCAGTATTCGTAGCCAAAAAATCGGCGGGCGTAGTTGATCACACCATTGAGCTCTAAGAGTATTTTGTAACCCCAATCTCCGACGTGAGCGAGCCAGCCAAGGTTTTGGATTACTGCATCGAGTTCATGGCCATGAATAACGAGGATACGTTTACCATCGGCTGTGGTGTGGATGTCATTTTTTTTCAAAGTGATTGCACCGAAATGCCCTAGAAAATGACTCACAAACTCGTCATGGTTACCTGGTATATATATAACCGTAGAACCCTTACGAGCTTTACGTAGTAGTTTTTGAACAACGTCGTTGTGTTCTTGGGGCCAATAAATGCCACGTCGCAAGGCCCAGATATCAATGATATCGCCCACCAGATAAAGCGTATCGAATTCATGATCACGCAAAAAATCTAGAACCGCCTGAGCTTTAGAGCCGCGTGTTCCGAGGTGAATATCCGAAATCCATGCTGTGCGGTAATGTGCCATGTGAGTGACAATAACAGAAAAAAAACAAGTGGACACTATGGAGATGTGACAAAGAGGTGACGAGATAGGCTATTATTGCCATGCAAGGCAAATTCTGCCTAGACATGCCATTTGATATCACATTTGTTAAGAGTAAAGGGCGTTTTTTATTAGTTGGCATGGGTTTAGCTGAATGGTAGATGTGGATATTGTTATTACAAAAATATTTAACTATAGCAAAAAGCTGGGTTATTCACAAAAAGGGCAGACTTTGGTTGAGTATGGATTGATTATTGCCTTAGTTAGTATTACCGTGATAGTAGTAGTTAGTCAATTAAGTGGTTCTATAGAAAATTCGTTTAGTAGAATTGTATCCTCAATCGCTGATGCAACAAAATAGTAAAAATTTGGATGACGAAAATAAACAAAAGGAAAAAATAATATGATGACAGAAATATACGTTCAGTTCTTAAATAAAATGAAAAGTCGCAAAGGTCAGACCCTCGTTGAGTATGGTTTGATCTTAGCCTTAGTTGCAATCGTTGTTATTGCTGTAATGACAATCATGGGCGACCAGTTGACCAACATTTTCAGCACAGTAACTAGCTCACTAGCAATCTGAGTTGCGATCCCGTTCAGCCAGTTAGTGTAATTCTAACGGTTGTCTTGCTAGAGGCGTTCCTATATAGGAACGCCTCTTTTTTTTCCTTGCGGAAAACAGTCTAAGAGGCTGACTTAATCAGCGTATGAAAATTTTTCCTCTTTTTTTTCTATTACTGATTAATTCTTTACTAGCGCAGGATTTATTGCCGACCGTGAAAGACACTGTTCCTCAAATTTTATTTCTAGAAGCAGGAGGAAAGCAGGTGAATACTATATTGAGGGGTGAAAATCTCCAAGGCTTACAAAAAATTCAAGTTACGAAGCAGGGTCGACCTGTGCGGGCAATTTTTACTCAGCTTGGACCACCAGAACAGAATCGCCGTGGGATCACATTCATAGCCAGTGAGCAATCTACTTTAGGAACTTTTTATACGCTGCAAGGTTTGACCAAAGAGGGCTCAATCGTAACGATCCCGATGTCCCTAACCATTGTTCCCTTGGGCGACTCACGCGCTACGCTGTCTGATACGGCGACATTGGCCGAGGTGACTCGGGTGCAAAACAGCAGTCGAGTCGTAGTTTCAGAAACCCTTGCTCCCGTGGTAACGAGCACGCAACCTAACCCCTTAATTTTAGCTCCAAACAAGGATAAACAAACCATTATTTTACAAGGCCGGAATTTAGAGGGAATAACCGAAGTAAGGGTGCGCAAAGCAAATAAAAAACCTCTTTACCGTGGAAACCAAGGCTTATTACCCTCTCGCATAACTGAGCGCGGTTTGGAGGTGGATGTAATTGTAGGAACGGGAACGGCTATGGGAAGCACATTTACTTTAGATCTGATGGTTAAGAAATTTCTAGCGGATTCGATTAGTCTTAGCGTGGGAATACCTGTGGTTGCCACAGTCCAAGAAGTTTTTACAGCACCTTTGCCTAGCGCAGCGAACCCTGTTGAGGTTACAGTAGAAGAAGTGCAGACGCCCAAAGAAATCGTGATACCCCTGAAAAGAAAGACGAACAACACACCATGACTGGGTTATTCCTACGAGATTCTTCCAGAAAATTCTCTTGGGAGTTCTTGGCTTTTTTGGGTCTTAGTTTAATTCCCGTTATTTTAGTTTGGATTTTTCGCTTTTTCCCGAGCCAAGATCCTTATGCTCATCTTTATACCATCCGTTTACTAGACTGGTGGTGGTCTGACCCTAATTCTTTTCCTGCGTTGTTTGAACCCGTTTTAAGGCCTGTGCCGAATTGGTTCTGCCAAATATTTCTTTGGTTAGGCATGAAATTAGTGGGCTTAGAATTAGCCCATAAATTATTTATAAGTTGTTATTTACTGCTTTTTCCATTGGCTTTTCGATACAATGTTACGGCATTGAAAGAGGTTTCACCGTGGAAGTGTTGGTTCGTCTTCCCGTTTGCGCTCAATCATTATGTTTTTTTTGGATTTTATAATTATATTTTTGGCTTTGTTTTCTTTCTCTTCTTAACAGGGTATCTGTTAAGACTTCCAGATCGGCCTGCAAAGCGTAGTTGGCTCGTGATTGGAGTGTGGTGTACATTGCTCTATTTTTGTCATTCGATTCCGGCGGTATTTGCGGGATTAGCTGTGCTTTTAAAGTTTCGCCGTGTGCTCTGGCAGGAAAGACTGGGGATTGTGGGTTCTTTGCTGCCACTGGGATTATTGATCCTTGTTTTTATTATAAACTCCACTGAGTCCCAAAAGTCTTGGCAGCCCCTTGAGCAAACAGTTCAACAGTTGTTTTATATTAGTGCATTTTTTCCTTTTTCCAATACAGCAGAGATAATTGTGGTGATATGGGCTGTGTTAATTGTCCCAGTCTTTATAGTAGATATTATCAATAAGCGATGGATAAAAGATGAGAATTCATTCTTTTTTTATACCATAACTTTTATCTCATTCTTACTTTGTTTTCTTGCACCCAACCGATCTTCTGGAGGTGATATTATACAGTATCGATTAACACTACTGCCATGGCTTTTTATGGTTCTCGGGCTGGCGGTTCGTCAGAAAGGCATTCTAATTATATTGATTTTTGTTTCTCTGACAGTTTATGCGCATCAGCTTTCAAGGTTTTGGACAGTGGCTGAGGCATCGCAGACTGAGTACAATGCCTATCAAGAGATCATGTCACTTGTACCCAACCGTGCGGTGGTTTTAAATTTTAATGAAAACACGTACGGAGTAGATGCGGAAGGCCATAAACTCGGCGGCATGACAGAACTATATGCGCATGCTCACGCTGTAGTGGCTTTGCAAGATTCTTTACCAATTCTCTTGAATTATTATCAGGGTAACTGGCCGGCTTTTCCTTTTAAGTTTAAATATCCACGTAACTGGACAGTTCAGGATGCTGCTACCTTAACACCGTGGGAAGCCAAGAATAAGGTGCGGGTGGATTATTTGGTTATTCAAGGACACATTACTCCAGAGTTACTCCTAACTTGGGAGGAATTTTTTGAGCCTATGGCTGGGGCGATTGCTCCTAAGGGATTTCATATTTTAGCCCGAAAGAAGTAAGATGAAAATAGGTTTGCGTGATTATGTATTGAAGGCTTCCAGCACGCATGAGCTTTTTTCGCAAAGTGTCTTGATTGGGTTTCAGGGTGTGGAAATGGTTCTAACACGGGCAGATTTATTGAAAAGCGATCGTGAGCGACTTGAAGAATTATTATGTGCCAAGATTTCTACTGGCTTGCTTATACCAAGCCTTTCGTTGAGCCATCATAATTTAGGTGGCATTTCCAATGAGAATCCCGCCGAAGTGGCGATGGCGGTGTCGGAATTGCACCGTTGTTTTGAGTGGGGAGAGGCACTTGGTGCAAAGGTCGTGCTGCTTCCTTTTTTTGGGCAGGCCACGTTGCGGGATTCTACCGCAAGAGAACGAGCTCTAAAGGTTTTATCGGATTTATGTCCAGAGGCAGAGCAGATGGGTGTGACCTTGGCGTATGAGGGAGATTTGACGTCACGAGAGATTCAGCAAATGGCGAAGGTGTTGAAATCCCCAGCTTTTCGTTGCTACGTGGATTTAGCGAACCCTCTCGTTTACGGTCGTGACCCCGTAGAGGAGCTTAAAGGTCTGGAAGGTTTAGTCGCTTCGGTTCACATAAAGGACTTTCAGACTGTGCTTGGGGATAGTCGCCCAGGTGAGGGAAGAGTGCCTTTACCCGCCTGTGCAGAGGTTTTACGTAGGATGGGATATGATGGTTGGCTCATTTTAGAGACGCCTCCAGCGGAGGCTTCTGCGGTGCAACGTGACTTGGATTATGTGAGGGAGTATTTTCTGTGATTCAAACCGTCACAGGTGAGTTAAAGCCTGAGCACTTGGGTCGCTGTTATGCTCACGAGCATGTGATCATGGATGCAAGTTATGCTACGCAAATTTTCCCTGAGCAGTGTTTAAATTCAGTCGAAAATGCAGTGAAGGAACTAGAGATGTTTCGTGATTTAGGTGGCTCTGCCATGGTGGAGGCGACACCGTGCGGGATAGGACGGAATATTAGAAAATTAGTGGAAATTTCCCAACGCAGCGGGGTGCGGATTATTGCTTCAACGGGATTGCACCTAGATAAATACTACAGCCCAGGTCATTGGTCTCGGTTTTATTCGCAGGAAGAATTGGTGGAGCTTTTCGTGGCGGATATAGAGGATGGAATAGACTTTTACGATTATGCTGGGCCTTTAATAAAACGTTCTACGGCTAAGGCAGGGATGATCAAGGTGGCATCTGGATTGAATCAATTGACACCTCGTGAGCGAGAGATTTTTCGTGCAGCCGCAGCGGCGCATCGGCGAACGGGGTGTCCGATGATAGCACATACCGAGCAGGGGACAGCGGCCGATGAACAGATTTATTTGTTGAAGAATGAGGGTGTCGAGTTGAGTCGAGTCATGCTTTGTCATTTAGATCGTAAGCCTGACCTAGAGTTGCATCGCAGCTTGTTAAAGAAGGGTGTTACTTTGGAATATGATAGTGCGTTTCGTTGGAAGGGGAGGGAGGATAATCCCACCTTGGAATTGTTAAAGGTTTTAGTTCATGAGTTCCCAGATCAGTTAGTCTTAGGGATGGATGCGGCACGGCACGCTTACTGGAAATATTATGGGGGTGCTCCAGGGCTAGGATATTTATTGTCCGAATTTAAAGAGCTTATGTCAGATGCGGGTTTAGGAGAGCTATTCATAGATAAGTTATTTGTAAAAAACCCGGCACGAATTTTAAATTTCGGTGAGCGTATATTTATGTAAGAAACGTCTTGAGCAGCGGAAGCTTGTAAAATGAAGGTTAGCTGAATTATACTCAGAAAGTCTCAAGTTGAAACAGAAAATTCCAAAACCATGAAAACTATGCACTCTGTTCACGAGACTTTTATTCTCGTATTATACTTACCAGTTTTCTTATCCTTATGAGTAGCACAAATTTTGTTAATTCTAATGCAGCCATCGAGAACTTTGAGTTCAGTGCTCTAGAAAAAGCAGTAAATTATCGTCAGTCTCTTATGAGGGAGTTTGAGCCTTTTCTTGAAGGCCAAGTCCTAGAAGTGGGTTCTGGTATTGAGCAAATGACGCAGCTTTGACTTACAAAAAAGAGTGTAGAAAATGTGCATTGTGTAGAACCTGAACAATTATTATTTGAGCGGTTAAAAGCGAAAGGCTTTAAGGCTAGATTAACATGCGGCGCGATCTTGAATGTTCCTGAGGTGAATTATTATGATGCGGTTTTCAGCGTTAATGTCTTAGAGCATATTGAAGAGGATAGGCAGGAGTTAAAATGTTATGCTGATAAGCTCAGGGAGGGCGGTCGTTTATGTCTTTTAGTCCCAGCATGTCCCTCTATTTATTTGCCTATAGATAAAAGCTTCGGACATTATCGTCGCTACACTAAAAAAAATCTGACAAAGATAGTTTGCGCTGCTGGTTTACAGATTGAACATATTCATTACTATAACAGCGTAGGATATGTGGCGTGGTGGCTTAGTTTTTGCGTTTTAAAACAGATGTCTTTTAAAGCCTCAAGAGTTTTTTTCTACGATCGTTTCATTTTTCCTATGGTTCATGCGCTGGAATATTATGTGCTTCGCCCGCCTTTAGGGCAAAGTTTGCTCGTAATCGCAAAAAAGTAGGCTGATGAAGATGCTTGATTCAAAAAGGCTACTCCCGATCCTTTTAAGGGAAAAATAAGCGTCCGCTAAGTAAGTAATCTGACTGTGCTTTGGCGAATAATTAGCTGCATTATTTGTATTTCAAAAAAACTTATACGATTCCTGTAGCTAGTGTTTATGAGCCAAGGAGAGGCAAAGCCGCTTTAAATTTTAATGCGACATGGTCTCATATCAGAACGGCATTGACAAGGCATCCTTGAGATGAGAATTCATGTTCGGTAAAAATGATAATTAGTAACAAAACACGTCTTATAAGTTGCACAACTAACTGTGCAAAAAAGATTGTTTAAAATAATTATTAAGGAACATTGTAGGACAGATGGCAAATATTTTCCCGACTTGGACGAAGTGGCTACCGCTCAAACTGGTTATCGCAATGCTCTGCCTAGGCACGATGACGGCGGTGGCTGTTACTTATTACTTCACTCCCAAATATACCCGAGTAGGTTATCAACCCATCCAACCCGTCAGCTTCGATCATTCCCTACATGTCAACCAACTCGGTATCGACTGCCGTTACTGCCATCAATCGGTTGAGGTATCTGGCACGTCTAGCGTTCCCTCAACGCAGACCTGCATGACTTGTCATACGCAAATAAAAAAGCAGAGTCCTAAGTTGGAAATTGTTCGCAGTAGTTGGGCTACGGGCGAGTCTATTCCTTGGGTGAAGATTCACAAAGCGCCTGACTATGTTTATTTCAATCATGCCATTCACGTGAACAGTGGAGTCAGTTGTTACAGTTGCCATGGCCAGATAAATCAAATGGAGGTCGTGTGGCATGACCAGCCGCAAAGCATGGGCTGGTGTTTAGAATGTCACCGCCATCCTGAAGGTAATGTTCGTCCTAAGGATCAGGTCTATAACATGGACTGGCGAGCCGAGAGTCCTTCGGTGCAACGTAAAGAAGGTCAGAAATTTGTAAAGGAATGGAATATTAACCCGCCCGTAAATTGTGCAGCCTGCCATCGCTAAGACCTCATGAAACGCATTGTTGAACATCCTCCAGAAACTGGTGCCGCAAAAGCTTATTGGCGCAGTGTCGAAGACTTTTCCCATACAGAACAATTTCAAGGTTGGCTTAAGACCGAATTCCCTCAGGGTGCGGCCGAGTTCTGGGGAGATGGTGTTTCTCGTCGGAGTTTCTTACGTTTGATGGGAGCTTCCATGGCTTTGGCTGGGCTGGGCTTGTCAGCCTGTCGTCGGCCTGAGGCGCATATTTTACCTTTCACAAAAACGCCGGAGTGGCAGATCCCCGGTAAAACCTTAAACTACGCCACAAGCCTACCCCGTCGTAATGGTGGCGCACCTCTCCTCATTACGAGCTACAGTGGTCGTCCTATTAAGATAGAAGGTAATCCTTTGCACGAGGCCTGTAAAGGTAAGAGCGACTCCCTAGCCCAGGCTTCGATTCTCAATCTTTATGACCCTGACCGCTCCAACAGGTTTCTAAAAAACGGTAAAAATATTTCTTCTGCAGATGCTATCAAAGCTCTCGCTGAATGGAAAAAATCATGGCAAGCCAATCAAGGCAAAGGTTTAGCTATTCTTTCTGAAGATAATCTTTCTCCGACGGAAGATCGTCTCCAAGCAGAGTTCTCCGCTAAATATCCTGCCGCCGTGCGTGCCGTTTATGAGCCTGCGACTACAGGTTTTGCTCAAGCCGCAATCGAAACCGCTTACGGTAAAGGCTCCATTATCCGCTACAATTACGAGAAGGCTAAAGTCATTCTCTCCCTCGATGCGGATTTCCTCACAGGCGATGAAGCTACTTTAGCTTCCGTGCGTGGTTTTGCTGATGGCCGGCGCATGGAGAATGCTGATTCCCCGATGAACCGCCTCTACGCTATCGAGAGTCGTTACACCAACACAGGAGCCGCCGCAGATCACCGCCAACGCTTGCCTGCCAGCCATATCGCAGCCGTGGCAGCTAAATTAGCAGAACTAGTTGGCGCAAAAAGTTTGCCTATCTTCCAAGCCCTTCCTGAGTTGCAAATGGATCCAAAGTGGATCATAGAAGCGGCCAAGGATTTAATGTCAGCAGAAGGCAGAGCACTCGTGGTAGCTGGATCCAATCAGCCCGCCAGCGTTCATCTCGCTGTCGCCGCCATCAACGAAGCGTTAAAGGCTCAAGGCATCACCTTTGAAATTTACAAAAGACCCCGACCAACATCACTCAGCATCGTTGAGCTTGCCGACGTAATCAAGTCTGGACAAATCACCGATCTCGTCATCCTCGGTTGTAACCCTGTTTATAACGCTCCCGCCGATTTGAACTGGACCGAGCTACAGAAATCCGTTAACACGGTCATTCGCCTCGGTGCCTATGAAGACGAGACTGCAGCTCTTTCCACGTGGCATTTACCTCAAGCGCATTATCTCGAAACATGGGGAGATTCGGTATTACAAGATGGCTCCCACGGTTGCATGCAGCCTTTAATTCTGCCTTTGTACGATGGCCTTTCCTCTTCCCAATTTTTAGCCTACCTCCTCGATGCCCCTGCAGGAGTAGATAAAGTCTGGGTAGACGGCCCCGAGCTTGTCCAAGAAACTTTTAAAACCAAGGTTGCCGCTTTTGCCACGACCTACGCTTTCGATAATGCCTGGAGTCTTTTCGTGCGCGACGGATTTCTAAAAGATTCCAAACCTAGAGCGCAAGCTTCGCCATTTGTTTTTGCTGGTGCCAGCATGATCGCTGAGACACGTATCGCCAGCCCGCAAGCATTGAGTAAAGACAATCTCGAAGTGGTTTTTATCACGGATACAAAAGTGGATGACGGTCGCTATGTTAACAACGGTTGGCTTCAAGAGTTACCCGATGGCATCACAAAATTGACCTGGGATAACGCTGCCCTCATGAGTGCTAAAACGGCGGATGAACTTGGAATTTATTCTGGTGTTCACGTTAAGGGAATAGTTGCGGGTTTAACTGATGCGGGCATTTACTTTTCCGACGTGATTACTCTCACCGTGGATGGACGCAGTTTGGATATCCCTTTCCTCATCGTGCCAGGACATCCTGACTACACCCTTACCTTACCACTCGGCTATGGCCATGAGAAAACAGGACGCGTTGGCCAAGGCGTCGGCTTCAACGCTTACAAACTACGCACTAGCCAAGCCCCTGCTATTTTAACTAATGCCACAGTCATTAAAACTTCCGCCCCGCGCTATAAATTCGCCATTACTCAAGAGCATTGGAGCATGGAAGGCCGTGATATCGTCCGTGAAGCTCCCATCGCTTATTATAAAGAAAACCCCGGATTCGTCCGAGCTCTCGGTATCGAAAGTCATACCCCAGAGAATATTACTTTCTACAAATCACCACCTTTTGATTATGAAAAGTATCATCAGTGGGGCATGTCCATTGATTTAACTACTTGCATCGGTTGCAACGCTTGTGTCATTGCTTGCCAGAGTGAAAACAATATAGCTATCGTCGGTAAAGACCAAGTCGCTAAAGGCCGTGAACTAAGTTGGATCCGGATCGACCGTTACTTCTCTGGTTCCCAACGTGACATTGAAATGGGTAAAGGCGTTATCCCGAGTGATCCTGAGATGATTCTTCAACCCGTTACCTGTTTGCACTGCGAAAACGCACCATGCGAGACCGTTTGCCCGGTCAATGCCACCGTCCACAATGAGGAAGGTCTTAACGTCATGGTCTATAACCGTTGCATCGGTACACGTTACTGCGCCAACAATTGCCCCTACAAAGTTCGCCGCTTTAATTGGTTTGATTACAATCAACGTCAACTCGACCAGCTTTATTGGGGCCCACTCGGTCCGAAAAAGGTCGAAGAAACTATCAAGCTTTCTAAGAACCCTAATGTCTCTGTTCGTATGCGCGGCGTCATGGAAAAATGTACATTCTGCGTGCAACGGATCGAGACTGCTAAGATCGATCATAAAATCCTGACCAAGCGCACAGAGCGTAAAATCCCTACCGATAGTCTGCAAGTGGCCTGCCAACAGGCTTGCCCAGCAGACGCCATTGTCTTTGGTGATCTATCCGATCCTAACAGCCGTGTGACAAAACTTAAATCACGTGAGCTTGACTACAGCCTATTAGATTATTTAAACACCAGACCCCGTCTAACCTATCTAGCTCGTGTCCGTAATCCTAACATGCGTATGCCTGGTGCAGAACTAGTTGGAATGAGCCTTGTTAATGCTCGTATCCATCACCATGCTGAAACAGAAGGGCACGGAGAAGAAGGCGCAGCACACGGCGACACTAAAGCTCATGGACATGAGGCCGAAGCAAAACCAGCGGAACATGGATCTAAACATTAAGTGATATGAGCGAACAATCATCAACCTACTTTGGGCCAGCCAAGGGTAACATCCTTGAACGCCGTCCTTTGGTTTCTAATAATCGTAGCATGGGTTGGATCACCGCTCACATTGCGGGGATGCTCGAGGGTAAGATGCCTATGTGGTGGCTGATCGCCGTTGTCATCACTGGGGTATGGGCCTTGCTCGTTCCCTTAGAATTAACCTATCTCGTCAGCACAGGAGTTGGTATCTGGGGATCGAATCAACCCGTCGCTTGGGCTTGGGACATAACCAACTTCGTCTTCTGGATCGGTATCGGTCACGCTGGAACCTTGATCTCGGCTATTCTTTTTTTGACTCGTCAAAAATGGCGCACTTCCATCAACCGTGCGGCGGAAGCCATGACTATTTTCGCCGTGATCTGCGCGGGTATCTTCCCCGCCTTCCACGTCGGTCGTGTGTGGATGGCGTGGTATCTCGCACCTATTCCTAACGCTAACGCCATCTGGCCTAACTTTAAAAGCCCACTCCTTTGGGACGTTTTTGCCGTTTCTACTTATTTTACGGTTTCGTTAATTTTCTGGTATATCGGACTGGTTCCTGACCTCGCCACCATCCGCGATCGTGCCACGGGTAAGTTTCGTAAATTCATCTATGGCGTAGCTGCTCTGGGCTGGCGTGGGGGTAATCGTCAATGGCGCCACTATGAAAAAGCTTACTTGATTTTAGCAGGTATCTCTACGCCCCTCGTGCTTTCCGTTCACTCCATTGTGTCCTTTGACTTTGCTACCTCCGTCATCCCTGGCTGGCATACGACGATCTTCCCGCCTTACTTCGTGGCAGGAGCTATTTTCGGCGGCTTCGCCATGGTCTTGACGCTCATGATCCCCGCCCGCGCTATCTTCGGTCTGCATGACATGATCACTCGTAAGCATATTGATAACATGGCTAAGATCATCGTTCTTACTGGATCCATTGTCGGTTACGCCTACTTGATGGAGCTTTTCATTGCATGGTATAGCGGAAATCCGAACGAATGGTGGGCCTTCCTTCATAACCGTATCCATCCTGAGGCACCTTACGCCTGGGCTTATTGGTCTATGATGTTTTGTAACGTAATCGCCCCACAGCTCTTTTGGTTTAAGTGGTGTCGCACGAACATTCTCGCCGTCTGGATTATTGTGCAATTTCCAAATATAGGCATGTGGTTTGAGCGTTTTGTTATTATCGTTACATCCTTACATCGTGACTTCTTGCCCTCTTCTTGGGGTATGTTTGTGCCGTCTGTTCATGACATCCTTCTTTTCTTCGGCACCTTTGGTTTGTTCCTATTCTTGTTCTTACTTTTCTTAAGATTTTTACCAGCCATTACGATTTTCGAAGTTAAAGCCGTGCTGCCTGAGGCAGATCCGCACTACGTCGATCCTCATGCGAAGGGACATCAACACTAATCGCATATGAAAGAGGATCAGAAAAAAATTCACGGTATTGGAGCCGAATTTAACAACGCTCAAGAACTCTATGTAGCCGCTAAAAAACTGCGCGCATCAGGTTTCAAGCGGTGGGACGTTTTTTCTCCATACCCTATTCACGGCATGGATGACGCCATGGGACTCCCTAACTCTAAAGTCTCCTTCTTCTCTCTTTGTGGAGGCATCGTGGGAGCCGCCACAGCCTTCTTCCTTATTTGGTACACCTCAGGGGTGGAGTATCCCTTAGTAGTGCAAGGTAAACCGCACTTTGCCTTTGAGCCGACTTTTCCAGTCTTTTTTGAAATAACGATTCTTCTGACGGCGTTCTTCACCGTGGGAAGTATGTTGGTCTTAAATTTCTTGCCCCGCTATTATCACCCCGTTTTCAACTGGGATCGTTTTGCTAAAGTTACGGACGATAAATTTTTTGCCGTGATCGAGTCGTCGGATCCGCTCTTTCATGAGGCAAAAACAAAAGCACTTTTGGAGGATTTAGGTGGCACGCATGTGACGCTCATTGAGGAATAACATGAAAGTTTTCTTTTTTAGTTTATTAGTAGCCATTGTGGCCGTAGTAGCCATAGCGGGTTTGCGCGGCACAAAGACAACCTCGACCCCGGTTGAGATTTTTTCCGATATGGATCATCAACCCAAGGCCAAAGCTCAAACAGAGAGTCGTTTTTTTGCGGATGGTCGGAGCGACCGTCTTCCCGTCTCAGGCACTATCCCGTCGAAGGTTCCCGTAGAAGAGCCGTATAAAGTAACAGGAAAGATTGAAGGTTATTGGGGCGACGGTATTCCATCAGAAGTCACCACAGAATTTCTAGCTCGCGGTAAAGAACGTTACATCATCAACTGTGCCGTATGCCATGGAGATACTGGGGCTGGGAATGGCATCACCAGTCAATACGGTCTCGTGGGATCGGCTAATTACAACACCGACCGCTTACGCCAAGTTCCAGATGGTTACCTTTATAACGTAGTCGTGCACGGTAAAAATAACATGATCGGATTACCGCATATTCAATTAGAAGATCGTTGGGCCATAGTGGCCTACATCCGTGTTTTACAACGGGCTGGCAACAGCCGCATTCAGGACGTCCCTGAAGAAGAAGCTAAAAAACTTTTGAGCCCATGAGTGAACATACCTTACAAGCACCTAAAGAAGAGCGTTTAAATGTGACAAAGTTAGGGATCATTCCCGTTGCTTTGCTCGCACTGAGCGTCGTATTGTTAGGCTTTAGCCTTCTCTTCGGCTATTTCTTCAATCCACAACAACTAGCTTATTCTTGGTTGGTATCCTTCATGTGGGTTTTCACTATTAGTGCAGGCTGTTTCTTTTGGGTTTTAGTCCATCATGCGGTGGATGCGGATTGGTCTGTCGTCGTCCGTCGTATTATGGAAACTATCGGCTCACTTTTCTTTCCATGGATTTTATTATTGTTTATTCCCATGTACTTTATGGTTCCACTGATTTATAAATGGTGGACGATCAAACCTGGAGTGGATTTCCTCCTTGATCACAAAGCCGCTTTTCTCAATCACCAGGTTTTCTGGGGTAAAGCCGCTTTGTATTTCCTTTATTTCGGTTTTGCCACATGGTTCATGCGCCGCATCTCCATTCAGCAAGATGCTACAGGCGATCCTTTTTTAACCATAAAAATGCGTAAATATGCATATGGTTTTATGCCTCTGTTTGCGGTTCTCATTACCTTTGCTTTCCTAGATTGGATCATGGGGTTGAATCATCACTGGTATTCTACCATGTTTGGAGTTTACCTTTTCGCAGGCACTGCGGGTGGTGGGATAGCCATCACCATCTTGGTCAGCAACGCCCTTCGTGCCGCTGGTTATCTCAGAGGAGTGGTTACGGTTGAGCACAACCACATCATGGGCAAGCTGCTCCTGGCCTTCACTATCTTTTGGGCCTACACAGCATTCAGCCAATACATGCTGATCTACTACGCTAACATTCCTGAAGAAACCATTTTCTATGTTCACCGCAACACGAACAGTTGGCTTTACGTGAGTATCTTTATCGTCTTTGCTCGTTTCCTCATCCCTTTTATCATGCTCTTGACCCAACCAGCTAAACGGAATCCTTTCCGTATTTGTTTCACGGCGGCGTGGATACTTGTTATGCATGTGGTAGATTTACACTGGTTGATTATGCCACAAATGCAAATTTTTCAAGCGATCAAAGCAGGGCACCCCCATGGCGCAGCAGAGTATTTACACTTTGCCCCTCATATCTTAGATTTAACCGTTTTAGTGGGGATGATCTGTCTCTTGGCTTTTGTCTTCCTCCGCCGTTTCTCTAAAGCTTCTATTTTTCCCGTGCGTGATCCGCGTCTCTTTGATTCTGTCACGCTAACTAACTAAACTTATTAATTTAACCATGGCTAACGAAGAAATTTTTTTTAAAAAGTCTGTCCCCACGTGGAAGGTAGTGGTCTGCTCACTTCTTGGATTTATCCTGCTGAGCAGTGCGGCGTTGATCGTGCGTAATTATTTAAATGAACCTGCCGTGGTAGATCAAAAAATAGTGGATGAACGGGTGGAACGCTTGAAGAAATTACGGGAAGAAATGGTGCAGGCTAAGACCCAATACGCATGGGAAGACAAAGCTACTGGCGTTGTCCGCATCCCTCTGGAAGCCGCCCTTAACCTAGCACTCCCAGAAATCCGTAATCGAGTTTTACAGAAATCTAATGTATTAGTGGACCCCATTGTAGCAGCAGCTCCCGCCACTGCCGTCCCAGCTGAAGCGGCCCCCGGAGTGAAAAAATAATATGGTTTTATACTATATTCTCATGCTCGTATCCCTCGTAGTTTTGGGCGGCAGCGCCGTCTATGCTCTTTACTGGGCTGCTAGTCATGGACAATTCAAAAAAATGGAGCAAAACGCCACCACTATTTTTGATAGCGACGAGCCCGTGGGCGAACCGACTGATGCCTTCCCTGGAATAGATTTAAAAAAAGAAATCGAGCATCGCGCCAAGGCCAAAGAAAAGAGTAAGAAAGTTTAGTATGTCAAAAAATCTCTATGGAACACCCACGGATTCTACTGATGCCCAAGAACGCGCGTTAGTGGACGCTTCGTGCCGCATTCCCGTTTTACTATTCATTGCTAGTTCTGTCTTCTGGCTGCTTGTAGGGACGGTCTTCGGTTTAATTGCTTCCATCAAATTACATAACCCCCATTTCTTGATCGAACTACCACGATGGTTCGCTCTCTACCTCGACAAGTTTTCACCCGATGGAACAGTGGACTTTATCAACGCCATGTTGACTTTTGGTCGCGTGCGCCCTGCTCACTTAAATATCGTAGCCTACGGCTGGGCCTCGGCCTCGGCTCTCGGAGTAGCTATCTGGTTGATGGCTCGACTTTGTCGGGCACCACTACGTTTCCCAGCCTTAGTAACGGCCGCCATGGTGTTATGGAACATTGCTATTGCCATTGGAACCATCGCTATCCTCGGCGGTAAAAGCACATCAATTGAATGGCTAGAGTTTCCAAGTTACGTCAGCATAATGCTTTTCGTTTCTTACGCCCTCATTTCCATCTGGGGCGTAAACATGTTCGTGCATCGTAAACCTGGACACGTTTATGTTTCTCAATGGTATATTATGGCGGCACTGTTTTGGTTTCCATGGCTTTACGGCACCGCCAATTTATTGTTAATCTTTGCACCCATTCAAGGATCTTCCCAAGCCATTGTTAACTGGTGGTATGGACATAACGCTCTGGGCCTCTGGTTCACCCCGATTGGTTTAGCCGCTGCTTATTATTTTATCCCAAAGGTCATTGGACGCCCTGTTCATAGCTACTATCTTTCCGCTTTTGGTTTCTGGGCCTTAGCTTTATTTTATAGTTGGAATGGTGGACATCACCTTATAGGTGGGCCGCTCCCTGCGTGGCTGATTACGTCTAGCATCGTAGCCAGTTTGATGATGTTTGTGCCCGTCCTCGTGACGGCCATCAACCATCACATGACAATGAAGGGAAACTTCCACATGTTGCATTACAGCCCGACCTTACGCTTTGTCGTCTTCGGCGCTATGTCCTACACTTTAGCAAGTCTTCAAGGTAGCAGCATGGCCTTTCGTTCTTGGAACTCGTTGACCCATTTTACTCATTACACGATTGGGCATTCTCACTTAGGGTTGTATGCCTTTTTCACCATGATCATGTTTGGCTCCATCTATTACATTGTGCCTCGACTAACCCGCAGAGAGTGGCCTTCGATCACCTTGATTAAAATCCATTTCTGGGGCTCGGCTTATGGTATCATCCTTATGGTGTTGGTTCTCAGTGTAGGAGGGGTTGTGCAAGGCTGGATGATGAATAACCCGCAGATTCCCCAAAATACTTTTGAAAATATCCTTAAAATCACGAATCCTTACCTTTTCGCCCGCAGTTTATCGGGAGCCTTGCTCATGGTGGCGCACATCGCCTTCGCCCTTAACCTAACGCTTATTCTTCTAGGCTGGGGAAAGAAAACTGGCGGCCCAACGCTCTTTAACCAACTCGAAGCTAGCGAAGAAGCTAAACCTAAGGAGTCCACACTATGAATAGTCTGAGAACCTTATTTATAGGCTTCACCATTACGTTCACTTTAGCATGGTTAGGTTTAGTTATTATTCCTTATTTTCAATTAGGTCAACTTGCCCCGCAAGTGGATGAAGACGCTGGCATGTCCTATCCTCTCATCCGCAGTGGATTGGCTGAACGTGGCAAACAAGTTTATCAAGCTAACGGTTGTATCTATTGTCATTCCCAGCAGGTTCGCCCAATGGATGCCGACCCTATCAAAGGCCGTGGTTGGGGACCACGCCGCACCGTGGCGCGTGACTACATTTACGATAAACCCCATCTCCTAGGCACGATGCGCACGGGACCTGATTTGACCAATATCGGCAAACGCCAACCCAGTGCAGACTGGCATCACGCCCACCTTTATGCACCTCAAAGCATGGCTGAATATTCCGTCATGCCTCCTTACCGGTACCTTTACACGGTGCAAAAAATCAAAAGTACCCCTAACCCTAAAGCCGTTAAATTAGCTAAAGGTTATCAGCCTGAAGAAGGTTACGAAGTTATTCCTACTCCTGATGCCATCGCCCTCGTGGCTTACCTTCAAAGCATGGATCGCACCTACGCATTGCCCGAAGCACCCCTACCTAAAGAATGAGCACGCACGACGAACATAATCCAGCACCGCAACACTCTGAGGATCATGATCCACAGCTGTTGGGTATTGACTACTCTGAGCAAAATAATGTTTCTCAGATCCATGAGACGCTTTTGCGCGAAAAACCAGAGCCTTCTGACGGCATGGAACCCGTTCCTATTTTGTTGATTGCTATAATCGCTTTTGTTTTTTCCATCGGCGGTTTCTATGGTGGTAGATATTTTTCCAGCACCGATCCTATGGTCTATGATGAAAATCCTGGCTCCTCTATTGTTGCCGCAGCTAAGGCAGGTGGCCCTACTACGGAAGTGGCTCTCGATCCTATTGCTGATTTAGTTAAACTGGGAAAAAGGCAATACAGTAATAATTGTGCATCTTGCCATCAGCCCACGGGGCTGGGATTAGCTGGCCAATACCCTCCCTTAGCCGGTTCAGAATGGGTCGTAGAAGCAGAGCGTCCGTTAATCGCTATTCTCGTTCACGGTTTACAAGGCTCCGTCGATGTCAAGGGTCAAACTTACAACGGTGCCATGCCTGCATGGGGTAAGAGCATGAGCGATCGTCAGATCGCCGCTGTGCTAACCTACATTCGCCAGGAATGGGGGAACACCGCTGGCCCGATTTCGCCTGACCAGATTAAAGCGATCCGTACAGAACTAGAAGGACGCGCTAAGGAATGGTCAGAGGCCGAACTGAAAGCTTTACCTAAAGATCCTGTTCCAGGCGGATTGACTGCCGCCGCACCTGTCGCTGCAAAGAAGTCGTAATTTGAGCTCAGTCATGTATAATGTCGCACGAAGCGTTTTAAAATTCAAAGTATCTCATTATGGAAACCAACATTAACCACTCCAACGCCCACACTTCTCACGACGATCAGGGTCACCATGAACATCAGGAACTTAAGTTCTGGCAAAAATATATTTTCTCGGTAGATCATAAAGTCATCGGCATCCAATACGCCATCACGGCTCTCTTGTTCCTTCTCCTGGGCTTCGCCCTCATGGGTTACATGCGTTATCAACTAGCCTATCCCGACACCGCAGCGCCTTACGGTTTTGGTAAAGCCCTGACCGCCCTCGTTGGTCAAGAAATGGCTCCTGACGGTAAAATGTCGGGTGCCCTTTATAATTCTTTCGGTGCCATGCACGGCACCATCATGGTTTTCCTGGCGATTGTTCCTCTCGCTGTCGGTGCCTTCGGGAACTTCGTCGTTCCGCTGCAAGTGGGGGCAGGGGACATGGCCTTTCCCAAACTAAATGCCGCTAGCTATTGGACCTACCTACCAGGAGGCGTCATTATGTTGATCAGCTTCTTTGTGCCTGGAGGTGCCGCTAAATCAGGCTGGACTTCCTATGCCCCGCTCTCAGTAATCTCCGACCACGGCCCCGCTTTTCACCCCATAATGAATGGGCAAACTTTATGGCTCATTGGCATGACGGTGCTAATCTTTTCCTCCCTACTCGGCTCCGTCAACATGATCGTTACGATCGTTCAGCTTCGTGCTAAAGGCCTAACTTGGATGCGTCTTCCTTACTTCGTCTGGGCTCAATTTGTTACCGCTTTCCTTTTGCTCTTAGCCTTCCCCCCCCTTCAAGCTGCAGGCGTTATGCAGTTGATGGATCGTATCGCAGGCACCAGCTTTTTCATGCCAACAGGCTTAGTCGTCAATGGTCAAATCTGGGATCATAGTGGAGGCGGCAGCCCTCTTCTCTGGCAACATCTCTTCTGGTTCCTTGCTCACCCGGAGGTGTATGTGTTGATTCTTCCTGCTCTCGGCATCGTGGCTGAAGTTGTTTCGAATAACACCCGCAAACCCATCTGGGGCTATAAATCTATGGTTTATGCGACCTTATTTCTTGGTGTTGTCTCCTTCACGGTCTGGGCTCACCACATGTATCTCACTGGCATGGGCACCAAGGTCAGTAGTTTTTTCCAAACTACGACCATAATAATTTCCATTCCCTCCGTTATTATCCTTAGCTGCCTCGTCATATCGCTCTATGGCGGTTCCATTCGTTTTAACACCCCTATGCTCTTCGCTGTAGCCTTCATGCCTATGTTCGGACTGGGCGGTTTAACAGGTATTCCTTTAGCCTTTAATGCCACAAATATTGTTCTGCACGATACCTACTACGTCATTGGCCACTTCCATTACATTGTGGCACCGGGCACCATCTTCGCCATGTTCGCCGGCATCTACTATTGGTATCCGAAAGCAACGGGTCGTAAGATGAGCGAATTTCTCGGTAAACTTCATTTCTGGCCCTCACTTATTTTAATGAACGGAATTTTCATGCCCATGTTCTTCCAAGGTTTAGCCGGCGTACACCGCCGCTGGCACACGGGTGGCGTTGTCAATGGAGAGGCTCTTTTTGAAGTAACCAAACATGCGCTGCACTGGAACTCCTTCATGTCTTGGAGTGCATGGTTACTGGCCGTAGCACAAATCCCTTTCATCATCAATTTCTTCTGGGCTTGGAAACGTGGAGAAAAAGTGGGAGACAATCCTTGGGAAGCTACCACCTTAGAATGGAATACTCCCACCCCACCGCCTCATGGTAATTTCTTGAAAGAACCCATCGTCTATCGTGGTCCTTACGAATACAGCGTTCCGGGCGAAGATAAAGATTTCACGCCATCATGGGAAGAGCCGAAGAAAAGTAAGACGGACCTAGTGAACCTTTAAAAATAAATTCATGGACATCCCCTACACAGTTAATAATCGTCCCGACACAGGCCTCTACAATGCTAAGCTCGGCATGTGGCTCTTCCTCGCCTCGGAAGTGATGCTCTTTGGCGGCCTCTTCAGTGCCTATATCTTTCTCCGCCTCGGAGCAGATGACGGCATGTGGCCGCACCAAATCCTTGATGTTAAACCCGCCTTCATCAACACCATGATCCTTATCATTTCCAGCGTGACCATTGTCCAAAGCTGGGCCGCGGTGAAAATGGGGAACTTGAAAAAGTTTAAGCTCTACATGGGTATGACCATTCTTCTCGCCTCCGCCTTCGTCGGTATTAAGAGCTACGAGTATTACACTAAGGTTCATCACTACGGTTTAATTACCAATACACGTATTCAAGTCACTGGTTACCTTGATCAAGATAAAACGAACGATCAAGTCGTCGCCATCATCCCTGATAAACATCAGGCCTTTGAATCGGGTAAGAAATTCATGGAAACGAAACTGGAAGCTGGTGCCGTTTCCGCTGGACACCACGAGCCTATCCTTTTTCAACGGAGTGATCTGGTTTGGTTCTCCAACTTCATGCCTCGCTATAACACCTTTTTTGCTATCTATTTCACCATGACCGCCTTACACGCATTGCACGTCATCGGGGCGATTGTCGTGCTGGCCTACTTCTGGGGGCCAGGCAGTAAAATGTTCCACACCAACCGTGCGCAATTCGCTAACCGAATCGAAGTCGTCGGTTTATTCTGGCACTTTGTTGAGCTAGTTTGGATCTTCCTCTTCCCCGTGCTTTACCTCCTTTGAGTAATCCGTCTTGAATTTAACCTAAATAAAACTAAACTATATCTATGGCATCGACTGAAAACCCCGAGCAAATTAAACAAATTGTTAAACAACATTGGGTCATAGCCGGCTTACTGTTTACCCTCATTCTCATCTCCATCGGCATCGCCCAAATTCCTTTTGTTACATGGGCGCACATGGCCATTGGCTTAGGGATCTCCTTTGTTATGGCCAGTTTAGTGCTGTGGTTTTTTATGCATCTTTCAAATGAGCGTAAACTTATTTATCAGGTCATGGTGTTTAGCGTCATATTTTCCATCGTCCTTGTGGCCTTATCCTTACTGGCCTACTTTGATCACTCTGGCTACAACGTAAAATACTAATCAACTTAGGAGCCCACCATGTCACTTAAAGCTTTTCATGTTATTTTTGTCACCCTCACCACACTATTTTCTTTGGTGGGAGCACGCTGGGCCTTTCAAATTTACCAGCAAACCTCAAGCTTAGAAATGAAGGTCGTTTCCTTTAGCTCCATCGCCATTGCCGTCGCATTACTCGTTTACGGAGTCTGGTTTTATCGTAAATTAAAAACCCATCCTGCTTACCAAAACTAATACCCCCATGAAACTCTTCTCACGCCCGTTCATTCTTGCGCTTCTCTCAGGACTTGCCTTGGCCGAAGCTCAAGCCTGCACAGTTTGCGGAGCGGAAGCGGGGCAAAAGGCTTCGGACGCCGCCAGCCTAGCCATCGGCTTCCTACTCATCATCATTCTTCTCGTCATCGGCGGAATTGGCTCCGTCGTAGCTTCCATCATGTTACGCACACGCAAACTTAACCGTGCGGCTGAACTCTCCCAAGCCTTAGAACTTAAGCCTCATTCCCCTTTATGATTACTACGTTCCTAGGACTTCCTCCAGACGCCTCAGCCGAAGGATTTGTTATTGATCACTTATTAGAAATTGTTCACTGGTTCATTATTGCCCTTTTCATTGGCTGGGCGATTTTCTTTTTTTACATGCTCTGGCGTTTCCGCGCAGGTAAAAATCCCAAAGCCCAATACGCAGGCTTGAAATCTCACATGAGCACTCACGCTGAAATAGGGGTTGTTGCCATCGAAGTTCTGCTCCTACTAGGACTAGCCATTCCTATCTGGGCAGTGCAAGTTAAAGAATTCCCCACTGTTGGAGCCATTCCAGTCCACGCTATCGCCTACCAATTTGGTTGGCAGTTCCATTACCCAGGTGAAGACGGCGTCTTTGGTCGTCAAAACTTCCGTCTCACCACTGGTTCAAATCCCATCGGCCTTGACTGGACAGATCCCGCCTCAAAAGACGATGTAGTGGTCATGAATACCATGAAAGCTCCTTTGAATAAAAAACTCGCCATTCGCGTCACCTCTAAGGATGTAATCCATAATTTTTCCGCTCCCAGCTTTCGCGTCTCCAAGGACGCTATTCCTGGCATCATGAATCCCATTTGGTTTACCCCTATCAGATTAGGGGAATACGATATCATCTGTGGGCAGCTCTGTGGCTCGGGTCATGGCGTTATGAAAGGCACGGTCGAGGTTATCAACCAAGAAGATTTTGACGCCTTCATCAAGGCCACTAAGTCCGCACCCGCAGAGGCGCAACTCTCATCGATACCTTGAGCACAACGGCATCTTCCCAAAAACAAATAGGCTATTGGCTCGTAGCCGTAGCCCTTTCTATTTGGTTAATGGTTATCATCGGTGGTACCACCCGTCTGACAGGCTCAGGTCTCTCCATTACGGAATGGAAGCCTATCATGGGAATTTTACCTCCTATGAATGGAGAGCATTGGGATGAAGCCCTGCAAAAGTATCGAGCTACCCCACAATTTCGCATTTCAAATCCAGACATAACTCTGGATGAATTTAAAGTCATCTTCTTTTGGGAATACATCCACCGCCTCTGGGGTCGCTTGATTGGCTTACTCTTTGCCCTTCCCTTGATTTATTTCACCCTGACCCGACAACTCACCCGGTCCCTAGCCGCAAAACTTTTCTTAATCCTAATCCTAGGTGGGGCTCAAGGTTTTCTTGGTTGGTTCATGGTCATGAGCGGACTCGTTGACCGACCTTCGGTCAGTCCCTACCGCCTCACCGCACATCTCTTGCTAGCCCTAGCACTCTTCAGCGCTGTCCTTTGGTTAGCTTGCGATCAACTTTGTAGAGAAATTAAATTGAAGCATAAGCCCGCCTCGTGGTTAAAAATAGCGTTACCAGCCTTGCTTGTGCTGCTTTGTTTGCAAATAGCTTGGGGCGGATTCATGGCTGGCGGAAAAATGGCCATGAGCTATCCCAGCTTCCCTGACTTTAACGGGCAATGGCTCCCCTCAGGACTTTTTCAATTCAACTCCTTTTGGAGACATATCTGCGAGCAGGCTGCCGCTGTTCACCTTATCCACCGCACACTAGGAACCTTACTTGTTCTAGGAATACTTGTGCTCTGGTGGAAAACCCGCCACTACGCTTGGACAGGTTTGCTCGGTTGGGCCCGTCAGGCTCTTGTGGTCTGCGTTATTGTGCAATTTCTCCTAGGAGTTATGACGGTCTTGCAATCTATCGGCCATATCCCCATCTTCTGGGGTGTCGCCCACCAAGGTACTGCGGTGGCCTTGCTCGGCAGCTTCCTCATCCTCTGGCATCAAATAGCTACAGCTGCGGCGCAGAAGTGAGCTTACGATTTTTAGTTTAAAGTTCCTCGGTTCATACCCTTAAGCTCCATTCTTTCCTTAGATCCTTATCCCTATTATTCCTGTCTGCCTAGAAAGGCAACACGCTAAGGGGTTATAGTAAATAAGGCTTTAAACACGACCCCTTTAATAGGTGTATGAGCCTTCGTGTGCGGAGTGATTAGATCCAGTGCATCGTATGCGTAGTCCTTCAGAAAAGGTTTGACTCGTGAATATCAATTTAATTTCATATAATAATTAATAATTCCAAACATAAAAACGTCGAGATTTGATCCGCTTCAGGTGGATTAACTCTATTGATCACGTTTCCCCAATTATTCACAACACTTAGATCCAAGGACTGACCCCGAGCTCTGACACTTCTTAGTAGATAGAACAGCCCGTCCCGAGGGGATTGACTGATTGTTCAGATTATGTAAATTGCAAACCATGAATCATCAACATGACCATCCTTTGAAGGATGTTGAATCTGAGCTTAACGACAATCTGTGTAGGTTGTTGGTGAGCGAGACGAACCTTTGAACGATACTACACAGTTCAGCACTAAGAAACAATCCGTATTGTGAAAAACCCTATTATGCAAAACAACCTAGATCTCGAAAAGTCCCTTAATCCTCGCGTCTTGATGTATCCTCGGAGCAAGTTGATTGACCGTTTAGAGTGGACGGGCCCGGCACACAAAGTGGCTGGATCGGCATCCGACATGCACTGGCACGCTTGGGGCAGCGACGGTGCGCTCTACTTGGTTGATGACGACGGCGTGAACAACGGAGGTCCGCGAACATTTGCGCATCTGCTCCGGGTCGAGGGAAAGCCGCCGCACCAAACTTTTCACGTGGTGAGCCGTTTCCCTGGGCTGCAACGCTCTTCGCTCAGGCGGCATCTTTATGTGAGTGGCGCATTAGCAGTGGGTGACCGACTCTACGTTGCTGCGTACGAATACGACAGTCACGATCCAGGTAACCCGGGACGTTATCTCGTCGGCAACGATATTCAGGCCGAGAAAGGCAGCGATTTCTTCATCATGGACGCAATCAGCCACCACGGTGGGGTCGCTTCTTTGATGTTCTCCGATGATGGCGGTGAGACGTGGCAAAACTATCCGGTTCCAGACGCACCGCTGTTTTTGGGCCCGCGCTTCGCCGGGCTAGCGTTCGTCGGCTTTGGCCCCGGATACTCAGGTGTGCCGAATAATCTGGAAGGCTACGTCTATGCGATCAGCAACGATGAATCTTGGGAAAGCGGCAGCCACGTCTTCTTGGCCCGCGCACCTTTGAATCAGGTCCTAGATCGCAACGCATGGACCTTTTACGGAGGACGTACGCCAGCAAATGAAGCGGCGTGGATCCCCGAGGAAGTCTACGCACGGCCGATCATGACGGACCACGGTCACGTCGGGCATCCCACCATGACCTATAACGCAGGATTAGGTCGCTTTATCCTGGCATTCGGCAGTGATGCCGTGCCCAAGAGCTACGCGCACGACCCGGCCATTGCGTGGGAACGTTGGCATCGCCGCCGCGAGCTGCAGATTTACGAAGGGCCGACGCCGTGGGGTCCTTGGGCTCTTGTGCATTACGACTCCGCGTGGGAGGGCGACCACGTCGCCTACCTACCCCAGATACCGCCTTGCTGGCTGAGTGCCGATGGAACCGAGGGAACGCTCATGTTCAGCGGCGACTACCGCATGTGGGGCGTGCCGGAGCCGGAAGGACACGAGTCTTGGTACGCGCAAATAACCCGCCCCTTTCGGTTCATCTTGAAGTGAAGCATCCGAGGGCTTTTGCGTGATTTCACCGCGGCGGCGCGGTTTGGGATTAAATCTTGTTCACGCAGTCCCTTACCTTTTGCGGAGGCGAAGAACCAACGGGAGCATGAGGAGCGGGGCGAGGGCGGAGATGGCGAGGCCCCAATGGAGGTTGCTGTAGTCGGCTATGTAGCCGACGAGCCAAGGCATGAAGATGCCGCCGGCGTTGCCGAGCGCCGCCAATGCGCCAAACATGCTGGCACCGCCGTTTGGGTAGCGGTCGGCGGTTACGGCGAGCATCGTAGGCCAGAGACAGCTAGCCGTGAAACCCGCGAGGATGCAGGCAGTGAGGGCGAGGGACGGAATGGGCAGGAAACTGCCTAAAAGAAAAAGAACGACCGTGCTGCCGCAGCTCCAAGCCATAAGTTGAAATGCGTTGAAGCGGGTGCCGGCGAAACCGATTATCATGCGGCCGAGACCCATGGCGACGGAGAACAGTAGGAGCGAGCCTCCGCTTATCCAGGTCGGAAACCCGAGGGAGGTTTCCGCGTAGGCGGGGAGCCATTGGGTCATGCCGAGTTCGGTTGCACCGCCAAGAAAGAGAGCGATGGCAGCGAAGAGGAACCAGTGTTGGGCGAAGAGCGAGCGGACGGAGGTGCGGACGCTTTCGTGGGCAAGGTCGGGAAACCGTAGTGGGGCGAAGGCAACGAGGAGGCCGAGCGGAAGTGGGAGAAAGATAAGGCACGAGCCGCGCCAGCCGAATCCGGCGGCGAGGGCGAGTGAACCAGCGAGAATGGTGATGACGGCACCGACGCAATAGAACGAGTGGAGCCAGTTCAGGGCTGCGGCCCGGTTTGAGGGATTGAGTGTGGAGACGATGGGGCTAAGAACCATATCAAGCATGCCGGCGGCGAGGCCGAGGGCGAAGAATGCGACGAGGAGGAGGTTGTAAGTGGGTGCGAAGGCCATCGCAATAAGACTGATGGCGGTCAGGGCGTTGCCCAGTTGGGCGAAGAACTTGGTGCCGTGGCGGTCGGCGAGCGGACCGGTGATGAGGATGCCGACGACGAGTCCGGCGAAGGCGACCGCACCGAGCCGTCCAAGTTGTTCGCCGCTAAGGCCGGTGGAGCCGCCGTACATCGTGCTCAGGGTTGTAAGGAAGACGGGAAGTAGGTTGAGTCCGATGGCAAGGCTCATCATCGCACCGTAACAGAGGAGCGTGAGAAAGCGGGCGCGGGGGTGTACGGTAAGGACGGGTGCAGACATTATTAAATTGAAACAAAAAAGCAAAAAAAGGCGATGTAAAACATGTGCCATTCCCCAATCAATAGCCTCACAGAGGGAAAAATGGACGGTGTCAATCCGTCTGAATCGGATCAACACTCAGCGTTTTGAAACTTGCAAATATTACTCATTTTCTCAGGCCTATTTATTAGAACCTTTTTGGACAGCAGTGCCCTTGAGCCGTTGAACTGTTGACGGGCACAAATTGAGCTCTTGGGGGCTTCAACTAAAAGCCGCTTAAAAGCTCCCCAAAAATGGAGAAGAGCTAAATCCCTGACTTAGATCCAAGGACTGACCCCGCGCTAGGGCTCAGAAATGGGAGCTTACATGACTGTTCCACTGCGGTCTTCCACGGTCGTTAAACCACGGCTCTTAAGGTATCGAAGCAGCCCTGATGCGGTCACACCGTGCACGATGATCGATAGAAGTATGACGAATGCGACGGTTGACCATAATATCTCAAGATTTCCAAATTTCCCGTTTATCTGGCCGTAAGAGAGATAATAGATCGATCCAATTCCTCTGATTCCAAGAAAACCTACCGCCCACCGCGCCTGCCATGGTAAGCCGGATCGGCTCATGGCAAGGAATCCCGCCAGCGGCCGCAGAACTAGAAGAATCACGACGCCCAACGCGGCAGACCACCAGGTCAGAGCCCCGAGAACGCCGCTTGCCAGCAACCCACCGAAGAAAATCAGAATGGCTACCAGCATCAGGCGCTCAATCTGGTCAATGAATCCATGCGTGCGTTTGTGAAGGTCATGGCGGCGTTCACATTGCCGGGCTGTGACGGCACCGATGAAAACCGCAATGAACCCGTAGCCTTCAATCATTTCCGCAACCCCATAGGCAATGAAGAGCAAAGCAATTACA
>JAWXBW010000065.1:0-13218 GCA_034440395.1 Blastochloris sp.
CAACACAACCGTCTATACAACGCCGAATGTGGCACGGGGTGATTCTACGATCTCAGCCTCGCGGTCGGCACCGATTATTTATGATTATCCTGGACCTACTCGGAATCTAAATGCGCCTGTGGTAACCGCTCCGCTTGTCAGCACCGCACCTTCTAGGCCTACACCCCCTAGGGTGAAATCACCAGCACCAGAGAGCACGGGAAGCATGCGTAACCACCAAGTGCAAAGCGGAGAGACCTTATGGGGAATTTCTAAAAAATATGGGGTCGGTGTAGAGGTGATTCGTCAGGCTAATGCCATGACGACGGATATAATCAAGCCAGGTCAGGTTTTAAAGATTCCTTGAAATGGATTTTTTTGGGCTTAACGCCTACGTTTTTTGCGCTGAGAGGCGTTAGGGTCAAGCAAGGTGGTGTAAAGGTAGGGGAATTTATCGAGCTTGATCCGCTCGATTTCCACGGAGATAAGGCGTTCGATGGATTGGATATTTTCTAAGTCGGCTGCGGTGAAAATGGTCAAGGCATCTCCCTTTTTACTGGCTCTGCCAGTGCGGCCTATGCGGTGAACATAATCTTCGGGGGTTTCAGGAACGTCGTAGTTGATGACATGGGTGACGTCATCAATATCGAGTCCACGCGCAGCAATGTCCGTGGCGACTAAGACTTCAACCTTACCTTCTTTAAAAGCGGCGAGAGATTGTGTGCGTTCACTTTGGGAACGGTCAGAGTGAATGGTGACAACTTTATGGCCGGCCTGCTCGAGAGTTCCTGAGATGCGGTCAGCTCCAACTTTAGTGCGGCTAAAGACGATGATGCTTTCGTAGTGCAGATCTTCTAAGATGGCGAGGAGGAGATCGAACTTTTGATCTGCTGCGACAGGATAGAGGACGTGACGAACTGTTTCGGCGGGAGTGGCGCTACGGCCAATGCTGAGGGTTTGAGGATCTTTCATGGCCCAGCCTACGAGCGTCTGGAGGCGTGGCGGTATAGTGGCGGAGAAGAGGAGGGTTTGGCGGTTGGTGGCGGAGCATTGGTTAATGATGCGGCTGACGTCTGGGAGGAACCCCATGTCGAGCATGCGATCGGCTTCGTCTAGGACGAGGAATTCGAGGTCGTTAAAATGGAGAGCTTTATTCTCTAAATGATCGATCAAGCGCCCGGGGGTGGCCACGATGATGTCGGGTCTTTTAACGAGGGCTTCATTTTGACTTCCATAGCCGACGCCGCCATGAAGTAGGCAGTAAGTTAGGTCGGTAAAATAAGCATATTCATCCAAGCACTCCATGACTTGAGCGGCTAGTTCGCGAGTAGGTTCGAGGATGAGGCAACGGGTCTTAGGTTGGTGGGAGCCTAGCTTAGCGAGAATGGGGAGAGTGAAGGCGGCGGTTTTACCCGTTCCTGTTTGCGCGGAGGCGATGAGATCCTTACCTTCCATGATGATGGGGATAGCTTGGGCTTGGATAGGTGAGGGTTCGATGTAGCGCAAGCGTTGGACTGCGTGGACGATGGGATCGGAGAGGCCTAGAGGTTGGAATGACATGATAGAGAAACGTATTGCTTAAATTTAGAGAAACTAACTTAGACTTAGGGCGGGAGGGTGTCCATCTTTTGTTAGTTGTGAAATGGAGGCTCGTGTTGCTTCAGTTGTATTTAATAAAGATTGGATTCGACCAATTTTTTTAACAGGGATGGGTTGTGTTTTAAAAAAGAGACGATGAATTGCGCCACTTTTGGATTCAAAGCCAGCCAACGGCTCAGTCGATTATGAAAAGGCATTTTTTGATAAAGTTTATGATGTGCGCGTGTGTAATTGTTGGCGAGTTGGTTGAGAGTATTATTCTTGAGAGCTTGGCTAATACACTGTGCGGCTAGTTGGCCTGAGCGCATGGCCATGTAAGTGCCTTCACCCGTAAAGGGTTCAATGATACGGGCGGCGTCCCCGATGAGCAGACCTTGATTTATGGCTACTTTACCGGGCTTACGAGAGAGGGGAGAGACACTTTTCCAGATCAGAGGGGAGTGGATATCGAGGTAGCGTGCAACAACGCCTTGGGGTGTGAGGGAGCTGGGTTGATTGATGACGACGCAGACGTTGGCTTCTTTTTCATTAAGGGGAACGCACCCTAAATAGCCCTGAGAAAAAAATTTCATGTGCACGCCTTGTGCAATCGTAGCTACGGGAGCTCTGGTCTGCCACGCGACACGACGGCAAAGAGCTTTGTTGGGAGATAGTCCTAAGTTTCGAGCGATGGTGGAGTTTCTGCCATCTGCGCCCACGAGCACGCGCGATTCAAAGGTTTCCTCATTCGTCACGACGGTGTGGGTTCCTGATATTTCGTTAATCCTTACGCCTTGTCTAATGTGGACACCACTGGCGGCGGCCTCCTTTAAAAGCCAGTCGTCCATGTCGGTGCGGGAGACAGCACGGTGGCCTTTATTTTTTGAAGAAAGTTTTACCGAGAGCATAGAATCTGTGCCGCTGGATAAAAAAAAGTTCTGGATGACGTAATGCGGAAGTTGTTCAAACCCATGGAGAAGTTCTTCTTCTTGCCAAAGATTCCAAGAACGTGGGGTCAGGCAGTCCCCGCAAATTTTCTGGCGCGGAAATTGGGCTTTATCCAGAAGAGCTACGGAATGTCCGTGTTGCGCCAAGTGACGGGCGCAAATAGATCCGGCTGGACCTGCTCCTACAATGATAACATCAACAACCATTAAGATTGAAGATAGGCATTGTTTAGTAAATTGCTAGGAGCGATGTGGGAAAGGTAAGTCAGATGAAAGCTAACTTGGGGAAAGATTTTCTGAGGATGGGGTCGGACTTGGTTTGGAGCCAATTTTCTAATACAGTAGCATAGACGCTTCTGAAATCCACTTGGTGTTTTAGATCGCCATTATCTAAGTCGCTCAGGCTGGGGTAGTCGCTATGGACACCAGCTTTAATTTTTCCGCCTAAAAGGAACATAGGGCCAGCTACTCCGTGGTCGGTGCCATTTGAGGCGTTTTCTTTTAGGCGTCGACCAAATTCGCTAAAGGTCATAATTAACACACGGTCAAAATTTCCCTGCTCCTTAAGGTCGCTGACGAAGGCGGCTAGGGCAGAGGAAAATTCATGCATAAGATTGTTATGAGTTCCTGTTTGATTTGCGTGAGTATCGTAACCACCTTGGTTGGCGTAATAGATGCGGGTAGGTAGGCCACCAGCGATGAGTTGAGCAATAAGTTGAAGGTCGGAGGCTAGGCGGTTTTTTGGGTAGGTAATGGGTGATTTAACTTTGGAGGTGATGGCTTGGATGTCTTTGGAGCTTAACTCGGCATCGAGGGCGGTGCGTTGGAGGAAGTCGGTATTGGTCATGCCGTCTTGAAGGGGAGAGGCTACGCTACCGAGATTATCAATGGAGGAACCGCTATTGTTACCAGAAAAAGTGCTAGGGTCTTCATTCGCCATCATGGTCAAGGAGCTGTCTGTGCTGGAGTCGGTGAATTTATATCGATTGGCGTTGGCTAGGGCAATACCGAGGGGTTGAGGACCGAGAAAAGCTTGGGGTGGGAGGCTGCCGATGTTAACGCCAATGGTGGGAGGAGCGCCTTGGCAGGAATTATCAAAGTAACGACCTAACCACCCGTAGCGTTCGTTGATGTTGGATTCGGAAGCAGTTTGCCAAATCTCCATGGAGCGGAAGTGAGAGCGGTTGGGGTTGGGGTAACCAACGCCGTTAAGGATGGCGAGGTTACCAGCATCATAGAGGGATTTGAGTTCGGATAGTTGGGGGTTCATCCCAAAGCGGTCGTTGATGGGGAGGACAGATTTTTTAGCGATAGCGAGGGAGGTGCGCGCTCGGTAGTAGGCGTCGTCGCTGTACGGAACGAGGGTGTTAAGCCCGTCATTACCGCCACCCATTTGCAGGACGATGAGGATAGGGCCGTCTTTACCGTTGACACTTTGGGTGAGAGAATCGGCCGCCATACTGTCTAGTTGAAAGATGGTGCTATTAAGAAATGTGGGCAGCGTCCAAGAAGCAGCGGCACCCATGACACTGGTTTGAAGAAATTGGCGTCGTGTTTTCATAGGGGGAGCCTCTAGGTTAGCTGGTATTCAGGGCGTATCATGATTTGATAGAGAAGTTTTTTTAGTTCTTGATCTGTCACGGGTTCAGACTTTTGAGGTAAAGAGTTTTCAAGGAAAGCAGAGAGTTTAGGGTCGGGTATATTTTGCAAGAAACGTTCGCTCAGAGTGTTAATGAGCTTGGAGCGGTCGAGGCGAAGTTCTGGAGGGGCAAGTTGAGCGAGTTCAGTCAGGGCGGGCATGGAGCGGTTGAGGAGTTTATTTGCTAGTTTGGTTCTGGGCTCTGGAGTGGGCTGTTCTTCCATTTCCGTATTGGGCGCCACGGTGGTTGGTTCGGGATTGATTTTCTTAGCTTGGTTGGCAAAGGCTAGGCGTTTGAAGTTATCACCGATGCCAAGTTCAGCCGCTGTGCCTCCGTAAAGCATGTAATGGGCGGTGTTATGCCGGAGCATGAGGGTGCTGGTGCTGATCCATGTGCGGCCTCCGTCCCAACCTTTAACACTCGGGGGTTCAAGAAGGCTTTGGCCGAGTTGGGTCAGGATACGTGTACCAAGGTGGGTGGCTGGAGAATGGGAGGCAATATTTTTGAGAGAGCTGACCCACCATTGGACGGGGCTTTTAATTTGGTTGTTGAGGGCTTGAGCGGAGTAAAATTCTTGGGAGCGGAATAATTTTTTGAGAAGGGGTTTTAACTCCATTTTTGATTCTCGGAAGGTGGCGGCAAGTGCTTCCATGAGTTGCGGGGAGGGATTTTCGTAGGCAAAAAAGGTCCATAGTTTTGTGCAAATATGTTGTGCGGCTTGTTCTTGTTGGAGGATGATGCGGATGATGTCCTGATCGTTAAAGGAACCGCGTTGACCAAGAAATTTTTTTGAGCCGCGGTCGGAACGTTTGGGATTAAAGGTGGCTGTTTGGGAGAAACGATCGACGCGCCAGCCCGTGAAGGCGCGGGCTGATTCTTTAACATCTTCTTCTGTGTAATGGCCTTCTCCAAGGGTGAATAACTCCATTAACTCACGGGCAAAATTTTCATTAGGCGCTTTGTCGTTACTATCGGTGCCATCGAGCCATATGAGCATGGCTGGGTCACGGGCTACCTCCATTAAGAGATTTTCATAGGAGCCATTCCCGAGGCGGCGGAAAAGGTCGAGTTGTTTCCACATGAAATAAGAAATTTTTACTTTTCTGATGCTTGTGGCGAAGTGGCCATGCCAGAACAGGGTCAATTTTTCTTGGAGGGGCCGTGGTGTTGTAAGGAAGCGGTTGAGCCAGCGCTCACGGAGGTCTTGACTATTTTTACGTTGAGTTTTTTGGTACTCTTTAAAAAGTTCTCTTCGTTCATCTTCGGAAAGGCCTTGTAATTCTTTTTTGTTTTGGAAGGGGTAGCCGAAGGCGGGTTGTGCCCAATCGGGCTCAGCGGTGGGGTCTTCGGTCAATTCCCAATCGACGAGGCGATCCACGGCGGTATCTAGTCCAAGGGATGTCCAGAGGTCGAGCTGTTCAGGGCTTGTGCCAAAGCCAGCCCGTTTGAGAAGATGGGCAGCAGTTGAGCGATTCCATAGTTGTGGGGGAAAAGCTTCGAGCATGGTAGATTATACTAAGCAAAACGTAAAAGTTGCGAAAAAAATCGGGTTGCGTCAAATGACAGGAACTGAGACCTTTAAATCCTTATGAAAATAGCTGTTTTGGCGGGTGATGGAATAGGGCCTGAAGTGATGGATGCTTCGTTAAAAGTTTTAGATTATGCGGGGGAAAAGTTTGGTTTCAAGCTAGAGAAAACCACAGCCCTCGTGGGTGGAGCCGCAATTGATGCTACGGGGAAGGCTTTACCTGATGAGACGGTGGAACTTTGCCGGAACTCGGAGGCTATTTTATTTGGCTCCGTGGGTGGGCCTAAGTGGGAATCCATGCCACCGAATGAGCAGCCTGAGCGGGCGGCCTTGTTGCCTTTGAGAAAAATCTTCGGGCTTTATGCTAATCTGCGTCCAGCCATCTGTTATAAAGAATTAATCAATGCTTCTCCTATTTCCAATGAGCGGATTCCAGAGGGTTTCGATATGCTGGTCATGCGTGAGCTGACAGGGGGAATTTACTTTGGCCAACCTAAGCTGACGGAGAAAACAGAGCGTGGTGAACGTGCGATTGATACGCTTATTTATGAGACCTATGAGATTGAGCGGGTGACGCATCTTGGGTTTAAGGCAGCACAGGCTCGGCGTAAGAAGTTGCACCTAATAGATAAGGCAAATGTGTTAGAAAGCAGTTTGCTCTGGCGTAAGACGGTTAAGGCGATTGCCCCGCAGTATCCGGATGTAGAACTGCACTTCATGTATGTGGACAATGCAGCCATGCAAGTGATGCTAAAACCCACTCAGTTTGATGTGATGTTATGCGAAAATATGTTTGGTGACATTATCAGTGATGAAGTGGCTGCGGCTACGGGCTCCTTGGGATTGTTACCTAGTGCTTCTTTAGCGGAGGGAACTTTTGGTTTGTATGAGCCAAGTGGTGGGACAGCACCTGACATAGCGGGTAAGGGAATCGCTAACCCTATAGCGCAGATCTTATCAGGAGCTTTGATGTTGGAATATACCTTTGGCTTACAAAAGCCTGCACAGGCTTTGCGGGATGCTGTGCGTGCCGTGATTGGTGAGGGAATCCGCACGGCGGACATCGCTGGAGCGGGGACTAGGACGGTTGGAACGGAAGCTATGGCAGAGGCAATCAGGGCTAAATTATAAAGTAAGAACGCTACTGTGGGCACGGTAAGGTTTCTTGTGCTCTCGAATAATTTCATCAACCTTGCCTGATAAGGTCATTTAAAATCATGGAGCCTAAACCGCTTCATCTGCTGTCTTAGTTAGTTGGGGTATCGCTTTAAAGAAGGTGCTCGCAAAATTTAGTGAATTCAGCGGGGGAAGCTAAGATCACGATCTCATCATTTTCTTTTAGGGTGTCAGTAGATTCTAAGTTAAGACGCAAGATTCCTTCCCTTTTAATTCCGACGATGGTCAGACCAAAGTCACGAGCTAGATTTAGGGCGCCTAAGGATTTTCCGATGATCTTGGCTTCTGGGCTGAGGGTAAGTTGATTGAGGCAAATTTCAGCAAAGTCCGAAACGGCAATGGTGTCTTTAGATGTTTGCTGAAGAAAATCGCGGGAGGCTTTGATTGAGCTGGCTTTACCTAAAATGAGAACTCGGTCATTGGGGTAAAGATGTTCATCTGGGCTGGGGGCAGAAATGAGAAATCCTTGGCGTTCGATCCCTGCAATTGTGGAACCGAGAGTTTTACGTAAATTTAATTGAGAAATAGTTTTGCCCGCATGGGGAGTTTCGTCAGGAATTTCGACCTCGACCAAATCCAAGTTTAATTCCTCAACAGGATCACGCAGGAGAGACCATGAGGCTTGACCTTTTGAGAGAGGCGAGTTGGATTCATCTAACAATAATTCAAAACGGCTATGCCAAAGAATGAGACGACGTTGAAAAACTAAGATAAAGATGAATAATAGTCCGATCCAAATAAAGAGGCTGTAAGATGTTGCCTGACCCCAAGGTAAAAGAAATAGAAGCCAAACAGAAAAAACGATAAATCCCGTTATTTGAAAAACGAGATTAAGGGAAGGTGCAAGCTTGTGGCGATTAGGTAGGCCGCGTGTTAGGCCTTCGGAAAATAAGAGGCTACAGGCTGATAAGTTTCTCCATAAGGCTAACAAGGGCAAAGAAACGGCCACGGCAACTAGAAGACTAAAGAACCAGAAGATAAGTCTAGGATCTAGAAAGGTGATATGATTACCTTGGGTGAGGAAACGGTAAAGTGGTGGAGCAAAAATGAGGAGGGAACTGATTAAGATGAGTTCGCGGAATAGTTGCCAAAGCCTAGGTTTTCCTAGTTGCCAGAGTAAATTATCTTTTTGGTGGGCACTTAACCAAAATAAAAATTTTTGATAAAAATCTAACCAATTGATTAAAAAGACTGGGGTAATAGATTCTATTTTTTGAGAAATAATTTCAGCCTGACGAACCAATAAAGGGGATGTCAGGGAGGTAGCAAAGCAGATGCCCACGGCTAAAGCGTAGGTGTCCTTACTTAAAACTCCACCAGTAACGCCGAGGGTAGCGATAATAAAAGAAAACTCTCCAATCGGCGTCAGGTAAAGACTGGTCGTGACGGCATCACGAAGGCGAGTTCCGATCAGGAGAAGGCCAAAGCTATAGGCGAAGACACGGAATACGATGATGAGTGCTGAAAGGGTAAGTATTGAAGGCCAAACAGTTTTGAGAGCAAAGGGGTCGATTAACATGCCTATGGCGGTAAAGAATACGGCACTTAAAAGAAAATAGACTCCGTTTAAAAGTCGTTCTATTTTTAGGCGACTGCCGGTATCTGCAATAATGGCACCCAAGAGAAAAGCTCCCAGAGCCATGCTATAGCCAGCCTTTAGAGAAATAAGTGCTAGGAGGAAGATGAATCCCGTCAGAACAACAGTCGTGGTCTCCGAGTCTGCATTTTTACGGAGCCAATCCAAAGCTTTAGGGACGCTGATTAAACCTACGATAAGAAAGAGTGTCACGAAAAGCGTTAATAAACCTAAAGTTACAGGGACACTGACTGTCTTTTCACCTGCTACATGAATGTAGGAAGCCAGTAGCGTCAATAGCCCGATGACAACAGCGTCTTCTCCAATGGAAATGGTGAGAGCGCGTTGCGCATTCTTTTCATGATTAATTCCAGCTTCACCAAGGGTCTTCATGATAATGGCGGAGCTAGAAACCATCGTCATAGCAGCCAAGAAAAGACTAGCTACGGAGCTCCAGCCCATTACGTCACCCACCAGTCTAAAGACCTGGAAAAGAATGATGGCACCGATCACATTAGCTAAGAGAGTATGCAGACCGAGTCTTCGTAAGCGTTGTAAGCTAAAGCCTAAGCCCACCCAGAACATGATAAAAATAAGGCCGATCTGAGCTAAGGACTCGACGCGTCCAACATCAGAAACTGTTGGGAACAAAGGAGTGAATGGACCAATGATGACCCCTGCTAAGATACAACCCACAAGGGAAGAAAAACCTAACGCGCGAAATAGCCACGCCGCCACACCTGCAGTTAACAGGATAAAGGCAAGATCTTGCACGAAGCTGATGTTTTCCATTCAGAGGCAGAAGACCATGTTTACTTTTTGCGGTCAATGCTTGAGATTGATTAAGGAGGAGACTCACGTCAGTTTAATCCTCCAGCCCGCCGTCACTTTAGCTTAACGTTCCCTTAAACACCATCTATCTTGAACAAGCTGATTACTTTTAGATCGTGGACGTGATGCACATGAAGCGTAAATTTGGCTATTGGAAAACATGCACGGAATAAAAAAGTTCGGTGCCTTAGAATCAGTGTCTTTTACAGCTATATCATTCCCAATCGCAGAGGCTGTTTAGGTAATCAGCGGAACCGTCACGGAGCCAGCCGTCTAGCTGGGACTGGTCTTTGAGTTGTTGACCACGAAGGCGGGGGACGGCCACATAGCGGCTTTCTATTCCTGAAAGACTACTCATATCGACCCAGAGTTTCTCAAATTGTGAAACAGGGAAAATATCTTCTTGTCCGTGACCCCAACGTTTTTTCACATCCTTCAGTGTGATATAGGTAGGCATGCGGGCGGCAAGGGTGCGGACGCCGTGGTTGATTTTTTCTTGATTCCGTAAATCGTGACGGTTGAGCTGAAACATGGCTAGAAGGGAGTCGAGGTGAATCCAACTGGTGTTAGTGTTGTAGTAGGAGAGGTTGAATTCATCCTCTTCGCGCGGCATGGCGAGGCCTTCGACAAGTTGGAGGCGGTCATTGACTCTGGCTAGGCCGCCACCGCGATCTTCCAAACGGCGGGTGATGACTTCAAAGGTAAGGCCGGATGCACCAGCAATGTGGTGGCCGAGTAGGGCAGGATCCACGTTCATGCCGACAGTGTCGATGTTATGAAGGACGAGGTGTTGGAGTTGGGGACGTGTTTCTAAAAGGTCGGCTAGGACGCCATTCAGGAGGAGGTTAGGAATTTCATACCAGTGGCCGACGGGATGGAGGCATTGCAGGGGAAGGTTATCGGTGTAGTCGTTGCCTTCACCGCTGGTCTGAGCCCAATTCAGGAGAGCTAGGCGCAGGCTGTCGCGAACTTTTTGTTGTTGAACATCGAGCACTTGTTGGGCGGTTTCTTCCCAGGCAAAGCGGAGGTCGCGCACGCTAGGAATAAGGCGTAGTCCGATAGATTTTCCAGGGGAGAGAAGGAGGGGACCTTCGTAGCCGTAGTTATTTTGGTGCTGAAGAAATTTAACGGTCGGTTCGTGTGAGAGATAACTGGTGGTAAAGATATGCGGTAGAGCTGTGCCGGTGAGTCGAGAGATGCGGCGACTTTTTGCCAGATGAGTTTCAATAAAGCTGCGGTGACGGCCATTAAATTTACAAAAGGGATGGAGGGCTTTGACGACGCCAGCCCCTTGGGTCCAGCGGGAACCAGCCCCCGCGGCTAGGGTAATGACGGCAACTTCTCCACGGCGAAGGGATTCGAGCCCGAGATGTTCATACTCGCTGGGTAGTGAGTTGGGTTGAGTAGCGTCGGTTAAATCACCTTCTCGCACGTCGGAGATGACGGCGTTGGTAGGCAGACGATTTTGCGCCAAACCGACGCGGCCATTTTTTAAATCTTGTCGAATTTGTTCATGCGTGATGCGGTCGAAGCCGTAACGATCCAACAAATCATTAAGAGTTTCTTGTGAAAAAGTGCTGTCTCGGCTGCGGGGGAAAATGGCATCGAAGAGCTTTTGCACCATGCCCTGTAGTTCGGGTCGTTGCCGGCACTCAGTGGCGAAGTGGTCAAGTTCAGCTAGACGTAGCGTGCTGAGCTCCTTACGACCTTTGCGCAGAAGGGGTGGGAACACAAGGGTGTAGTAGCTGGCGGGCATGAGAGCTTCAGCTCCACTTAGTAGGTCGGACCATGTGCCTTTCTCGTTAATGGAAAAGTCATAAACAACGGGATCCATGGCGAAGGGTAGAGCGGAGCTGAGCATGTCTTTTGTTTCGGACATGATGGTTTGGAGGCGTTGTTGGCCTTCCGCTTTACGGGCAGGTGCAAAGATGAAGCCCATGCCGCCACCGGCCATACCACCCAGCATCCAGAAGCCCCAAAAATCATGGCCGAATTCTTGGCTAATTTTTTCAATCAAGGTTTCGGTGTAAAGATTGCTGGCCCAAGGGATGATAGCTTGAATGGGTTCCCGAAAATTTTCTGTGGTAGCGGCACCAATGGCTTGAATGTCACCTTGTTGTAGAGCTCTTGTAATGCGGTCGAGCACACTGTGAGTTTGTAAACGAGCATGCCATTCGGGGCTGCAACGAAGGAGATATTTTTCCGTAACCATTTCGAGGATGGGGCCGACATTCTGAGCCATGCCGCCATGAACGAGAACGAGCGAGTCCTGCAGTTTAAGGCGTGAGGAGAGAGGGACATCTTGTGTATCTAGGATACGATGGGTGGGCATGAGTCGACCACGGCTGATGCCAAATTCCGGATCATCTTCTGCGGCGGCGGCGCCTTGGATCAGTTTCATGCCAGGCCAAACGCCACCAGAGTCTTGCCAGCCGCCGCCGGAGCCGCCGAGCCATTCGCCTAAAAGTGCACGGGCGAGGACGATGCGGCGTTCATTTTCTTCAAGAGCGCCTGTGAGTGAGCGGGCTTGACTGGTGGCGCGCATGCAAACGCTGATAAGGGCAGCGAGGAGATTGGTGGAGACGGCTAGGCGTGAGCCTTTCGGGATATTGTTGACGTTACTGACGAGTTCCAGTCCGCGTCCGGGACCGACAATTCGGGCGAGGAGTTCGGAGAGTTGTTGGCCTGAGCCTTCGATTCCTGGCGGGACGATGCCGCTGGCTATGACGGCGGCTTTAAGAAGGCCGAGGTAATCTTTGGCAAAATCGAAGACTTCACTGAGATTAGAAATTTCTGCAGTGCAAGCGAGATCAACACTGGTGAGGCGCAGCACAGGTTCTTCGATGATACGCAGGCTCGCTTCGACGGGGGGTTGTGGGGATTTATCACGACCGTGGACGGCCAAATCAATCGAAATATTTAAGACCTTAGCTCCTTCAGGGTAATCCATGCCGAGAAAAAAAATATCACTCCAACCACAATGCGTAAGATCCATCCGCACCGGAGTGCGTTCACGCAGGATGGGATAGGTGCCTAAGACAGAATCTTTTTGAGTCAGCTCGGGGCGGATGCGGAGAGGTTGATCGAGGGGGTGACCCATGCGGAACATCCATTGATTGCCGCGGACACTGCGGACGCTGCGGCGGACTTGATCGGCAAGGGTTTGAAAGGCGAGGCGTTGATAGGCGGAGGCGAGGGAGCTGGAGATGCCATCGCTAGGACCATCGTTGGTTTGAACTTTTAAAAAGGCGTCGATCGCTTCTTCAAAACGGCGTTGGAGGAGGTGTTCGTAGCCTTTGTAGGGAATGGAGGCTTTGTGATTACTGGGGTGAGCGGTTTGAGTAAGACGTGCGGGGAGATGGAAGCGGTGAATGCAGTAGAGGAATAGGAGGGCACGAACTCGCTCGTAGAGGTTATCTGCTGTGCGGCGGAAGGCATCTAGCTCAGAGGCTTCCTGTAATAAGGCTTTGAGGTCTAATGTGGCGCAGAGTTGGTCGAGGGATTGGTTGCGGATAGCGGGGTCGAGCGAGGTGATGAGGGAAATCAAGCGTGACATGGCGTACTGTTTTTAGGATTGGACCTGAGATTGGGCGAGGAGTTCTACGAGTTGGGAGAGAACTTCGTCCCGATCTTTTCCGGCAAGACCTAGAGCGAGTTGAGCGTTGAGGAGGCCGTAGCGGCGGTCGATGTCGTAGCGGCGACCCAGTAATTCGCTCGCTAGGTATCGTTCACGACGGGCGAGATCGGAGAGGGCAGCAGAGAGATTAACCTGTCTCGGGTGTTGAGGGTCGTTTAGTTGCTGGCCTAGCAGCTCCATCAGGCTTGGGCTAAGAGCGTGGATACCAAAGAAGCAGAGGTAATTTCCTGTGCGTAAACCTGGAACAATGAGTTTCTGTTCGGCCTCGGTGGGGGTAGGTTTTTCGATAACGGTTTGGATTTGGTAGAGGCGTTCACGGTTAGCGA
>JAWXBW010000066.1:0-31805 GCA_034440395.1 Blastochloris sp.
ATCATGGAAAAATTCCTCCAAAGCATTTGCCTATTTAAGCAGGTAAAGCAGCCCCGACATAGTCGGGGTTGGTTCCTGGTTCGAGTCCAGGCCGGGGCATTTTTTTGGATTTTCAAAAATAACAGATAATAATCTTATCTCTAACGCGCAGACGAAGTGCTTGCGCTCCGCTCAAGGCTTCACATGCAGTTCCTAAATCAAAGGTCTGGCAGAGCCTTTTTCCCCGCTTGCTAAAACTTCACCCATATCGACGAAGTAAGCTTGGGAAGCAGCATCTAAGAGTTCGGGCGATATGGTGATGGGCACTTGGTTGTAGCGGCAGGAGTCGATGACGAGTTCTAGGATGTCACGCGGTAAGCACCCACGGAAGGGCCGATTTTTGGGTCGCATGTGTTTGGCGACAAAGTAATCAACCACTTCGTCGCTGTAAGGAACACCCTTAGCTTTACTGACGATTTGCCAGATTTTTTTAAAATTTTCTTCGCTCGGGTTGTTGATGGGAATCTTATAGCGTAGGCGGCGTAAGAAGGCTTCATCCACGAGTTGTCGGGGATCTAGGTTGGTGGAGATGACGAGGAGCTCGTCAAAGGGGACTTGGATTTTCACACCAGTGTGGAGGGTTAGGTAGTCTACCTTTTTTTCTAGCGGCACGATCCAACGATTAAGTAAATCTTTCGGATCCATGCGTTGACGGCCAAAGTCATCAATCATAAAGCAGCCGCCATTAGCCTTCATCTGGAAGGGGGCTTCATAAAAACGAGATTCTTGGTTCCAAATTAAATCTAAGGAATTTAGGGTTAACTCACCTCCTACAATAATAACAGGTCGGTTAATTAAGCGCCAGCGGCGATCATATTTTTGGTGAAGGCGCACGTCATCGTCTGCTGTAACTTGCTTGTGGTTATAATCATCAAAGAGGCGAATGATGGCGCCATTAACTTCGATGCAATAGGGAATAAAGATGTAGCCGCCGAAGGCATCAACAATGCGCTCCGAAATACTGGTTTTACCATTACCAGGAGGGCCGTAGAGAAAGATGGACTGACCGGAGTTCGTGGCAGGGCCAACTTGGTGGAGGATTTCCTCATCAAAGACGAGGCCACTAAAAGCGACAGAAAGTCTGCGTTGGTTGATTTGGATGTTGCGAATGCTCTGGGTCTTAACGGCAGCAATGTAGGATTGAATCGAGACGGGGGCTGGGCCTGTGTAGGCGGACTGTTCAAAATATTGGGCAGCGCGTTCGCGCCCAGCATCGCTGATGGCTAAGGCGTAAGAGATGGCTTGAAGGTCACCTCGAATAACTTCAACTAATTTAGTCGCACGGAGCTGTTCAATGATGGGCTCAATCACTCCGAAATAGGGTAAATTAAGTTCGTTGGCGATGTCGCCAGCGATCATGACACTACGTCCGCTGAGGGCTTTGAGAACAAGACCTTCGAGTAATACCGAACTTATATCCAGCGTCTCTAAGGATTCTGGTTCAAGCGGAAGGAAGAGTGCCGCTCCGGCGAAGACGTCATTTTTAGGTCCGCTCACGTGTTTAAATAGGAGTTGGGAGTTTTAATAAGAATGTCTTTGTGCCAGAGAAGAACTCTCGTAGCAAGAGAAGAATGGTCTGTTGTAGGTAGCGATTACAACTATTCGTAACCAATTTCCGAATTTTAATGGTTATTAATTTTAAAATTACTATAGGTAAAATATATCTTAAGTTATTTGTGATGAGAGAATAGGGGAAGTTCTAATTGTATTTTAGGTGGAAACTAAGGCTTAAATAGCTGTTTAGTATGATTTAGGTTGAGAGTTGATTAAACAATTTATTGACAATGCTTTACGTTCTTTATTGACGAAGGGTGGGTCATTGTGGTTTAAAAGGGGATGATATGGCTCAAAAGGTCGTATCATGTAGCGAATATAACCCCATGTCTGACTCAATTAAACAGGTTTATACTGACACGTTTGAGCATACCTTTGACGAAAAGGGGCGTCTAACCGTACCTAAAGAATGGCGCGGCGAAGGGTTCGAGATCATGTTAGACGTGGTGCCCTCATCCAAAGGATGTCTGAAGGTTTACCCAGGCTCCTATTTCGCTTCTAAAATTCAACAGCTCGCGACCAATTCTTTCGACGATCCGCGCCGTCGTCAGTTAGAGCGCCTAGCTCCGCTTATTCAGCGGGTGCGAACCGACGAGCAAAACCGGATCAGTATTAAAGACAAGTTGCGTAAACAAGTTTCTTTAACCAAGTCCGCCATTTTGGTGGGACGTTTTGATCATTTTGAAATTTGGGATGTGAAGGCTTTGAAGGCGGATGCTCCAGAAGATTTGACCTTTGAGAAAGTCATGCGAGAGGCGGGATTATGATGTTTTCTAAACCAGAGAAAATTCTGACTCTAACATTTCCCGGGCAGAACAGTTCTCGATCCATCAGCGTGCATGATCATCGTCATCTCTTGCGTCAGCGCTTAAATCGTTGTTGGGATCTACTTGAGCAACAACAACAGCAAGCGGTCAGGCCATCCGCAATCAATGAGGAATGGAAAAGGGTTTCCCGTTAAAATGAGTGAGAAAAGTGTCGTGAGCTACAGTCACGAACCAGTTTTGTTAAAGGAAGTTTTAGAAATTTTAAGCCCTAAAAAAAACATGTTAATTTTAGACGCTACATTTGGAAGAGGGGGACACAGCCAAGCTTTGCTAGATCAAGGTTGTGGGGTGTTGGCCTTTGATCGCGATCCAGAGGCGGTAGCAGCAGCAGAGAAAATGAAAGCTGCACGCGGAGATGATCTTCTTAAGATCCAACGCGGTAACTTTGCTCAGCTATCTCTAGATAATGCACTGCAAGGTACTTTTGACGGAATACTGATGGATTTAGGGGTTTCTTCACCACAGTTGGATCAGGCAGAACGTGGTTTTAGTTTTCAACAGGATGGGCCCTTGGACATGCGCATGGATCCAGAGAAAGGCGTGTCAGCAGCGGACTTGGTTAATCAAATGGGGGAGGCGGATATAGCCCAACTGATTTGGCGTTTAGGTGAGGAATCACAGTCTAGGAAAATTGCCGCGCATATCGTAAAAGAAAGGCAGCTGCGCCCTATTGAAACAACGTTACACCTCGCCGCACTGGTAGAAAAAGCAGTAGGTGGTCGTAAGGGTTCGAAGATTCATCCTGCCACGAAAACGTTTCAAGCGCTACGCATGGCTGTGAATGAGGAGCTGGAATCTTTAGAAATCATGTTGCAGAGCATTCCCTCTCTCTTAAAAAAAGGAGGCAGACTAGCCGTCATCAGTTTCCATGCTTTAGAAGATCGTCGGGTTAAGAGTTTTATTCATAAACATAGCCAAGAAGAAATTCGTGGTGACGCCTACGCCTTCGGAGTTCCAAATAAAGATTATTGCTTAAAAAAATTAGGCCGTTGGCTGCCTGAGCAAGAAGAGATCAAGCGTAATGTGCGTTCACGCAGTGCGCGCCTACGCGGAGCGGAGAAAATCTCATGAGTCGTAATCGCTTAAAAAAGGGTAATGGAATCCAGACCAAAAGACTTTGGAAGCTGGTGGCTGTCTGTACGATGCTGACTCTTTTTGGGGTGGTCTATGTTTGGATGCAGCTTCAGTTAATTAAGTTAGCGGATGAGAATAAGAAATTAGAACTCGTGCGTGATGACGTAAGGAAAAAAAACGACGGCCTGCAGCTACAGATTACGCGTCTTAAAAATGCGGTCGTGCTGCAACAGAAATTAAGCCGTTTCAATATCGTTATGGTTCCAGTTTCTTCGTTGCCGCTTATCCCCGCGAAGCTTTCACCTCAGCCCTTGGAGGAGTATCGGCAGCTAGCTCGGGCGGAGGAAAATAGGTGAACACGGCTCTTCAGACGCGGGCTATGGCAATCTTTGTGCTCTTCGCTTGCGGTTTCACTGTTATCTCCAGTCGCTTAGTTTATTTGCAACTGGTTAAGAGTGATGAGTACCGTGAAAAAGCGATCCAGATGCACTATCGTGTCGTGCCGATGCTAGCACAACGAGGCAGGATTTTGGACTCAGGCGGCGGGATTTTAAGTCAAACAGTTTCGGTGAAGGATTTGCGTATTGATGGTCAAATTGCCTTACAGAACCCCCAAGAAGTGGCGCAGATAGCAGAGGTGCTGGGCTGGTCTTTAGCAGATTTACAGCTAAGGCTTTCGGCTAGTAACCGCTATATGTTGCTGGCGGAGGAGTTAAATCCTGAGGTGGCCGAGAGGCTGGATAAATTAAAGGCTAAGTCGGTTCTTTTACCTCAACGTTTTAAGCGTAGTTACCCTAATGGGGTTGAGGCAAGCCACGTTGTCGGCTACACAAATTCTATTCGTAAAGAAGTAGGAGACAGTGGGAAAATGGTTGATTTTGAAAAAGGGGCTCTAGGTATTGAGCTCGTCATGGATAAGTATCTGGCAGGCATTTCTGGTGAACGGCGGATTGTGAAGAATAATCGTAACCGTGAGATTGCGGCGTATCGTCAAATGGATCGGGAGCCACGTGATGGTATGGATGTTATGCTAACGATCAACCGTTCCGTTCAGCATGAGATTGAGGTAGAAGCAGAACGTATTTATAATGATTACTCGGCTAATGCAGTAAATATTTTAGTGGTACGTATTGGCACAGGTGAGATTCTTGGCATGACGAATCGTCCCACCTTTGATCCGAATGATCGTAAAACATTTAAGAATCCAGAGAACTTACGCAATCGCACCATTATGGATCAGATCGAGCCTGGTTCGACCTTTAAGATTATCACTTTAGCCGCTGCCTTAAACGAAAATCTTGTAACGACAGAGACGCCTATTTTTTGTGAGAACGGCAGGTTTCCCTATGGGGGTCATACCTTGACAGATACCTCACCTCACGGAACCTTACCGCTTTGGGAGGCCTTTATGGTATCTAGCAACATTGCTTTCGCTAAAGTAGGGTTAAGTTTGGGCGAAAATAAATTGTATAAATATGCAAGGCTGATGGGTTTCGGAGAGTTAGCGCAAAACCCGAATCAAGCTCTTCCAAGTGAGCAGCGTGGATTGATTCGTATTCCGCAAAAATGGAGTAAGGTCGATCTGACTCGTGTCCCCATTGGTTACGGCATAGCAGTTACTAATTTACAAATGTCCATGGCCGTTTCCGCTATTGCTAATGATGGCAAATTGATGGAACCACGAATTGTTAAATCCGTGTTGGATAAGGATGGCCGCATCGTGCAAGAGTTCTTACCACGGATCGTGCGTCAAGTTGTAAACATGAAAACGGCTAAAGAAGTGACGAGTGTCATGAAGCATGTTGTCGAAGAAGAAGGCGGGACAGGCAAGGCGGCGAGAGTAAAAGACTTTACTGCTGCCGGTAAAACAGGCACCGCATGGAAAATCGTAAATGGCCAATATCCTAAAGGGGTATATTATTCTTCCTTTGTCGGTTTTTTACCTGCGGATAATCCCGAATTTTTAGTGTCGATTGTCGTAGATGAACCGAAGGCACGTCAAAGCGGTAAGGGGAACATTCCTTATGGCGGTAAGGTCGCAGCACCCTCGTTTGGTCGCATTGCTACTCAGGTAGCAGAGGAGCTAGGACTCCAACGGGAAACAGGAAAATCTGTCCTAGTTGATCGAAGGAGATCGCCATGATGCTGTGCGATATTATTCAAGATATGGAATTACTCGAAAAAAGGGGAGATTTTTCCATCGAAATTCAACAGGTTCGCTATCAATCCTCCGACGTGCAGCCGGGAGATCTATTTTGTACATGGCAAGGCGAGAATTCGGACGGGCATGACTATGTAGATGACGCAGTAAAACGCGGAGCTAGAGCTTTAATTACAGAAAAAAATTATGAAGGCTCTAGTGAGGTAGCGTGGGCTAGGGTGGTTTCAGGGAGGAAGGCACTAGCTCAAGCCTCTTCAAACTATTTTGGCAGACCCTCTTCCCGCTTACGCATGGTCGGCATTACGGGAACAAATGGTAAGACCTCCACGGCCACCCTTATTCATTATATTTTAGAATGTGCAGGATTAAAGTCGGGATTACTTGGCACAGTAGAATATAGAATTGGTGAGAAAAAAATCGCCGCTTCCCGCACTACACCGGAAAGCTGGGACTGTCAGAAAATGTTAGCTGAGATGGTGAAAGAAAACTGTGTAGCGACCGTCATGGAAGTGTCCTCTCATGCTTTAGCCTTGGATCGTGTGGAAGGCATTACTTTTGCAGTAGGGGTGTTTACAAATTTAACTCAAGACCATCTTGATTTCCATAAAACCATGGAAGCCTACTTTTTGGCCAAGCAAAAATTATTTCTAGGCTTAAAGGCAGGTGCTGTTGCCGTGGTAAATATGGACGATGTGCATGGTCAGAGATTACTAGAAAGTATGCCGCAAAACGTTCGGACCTTAACCTATACAAAAAGTGTAAGTCCATCTAAGGCCGATATTCAGGCAGAAGATATTCATTATACAGCCGAGGGAACCAGCTTCAACTGCCGGACGGCAGAAGGTGTTTTTAATGTGCAGGTGCCATGGTTAGGAGAGTTCAATGTGAGCAATATCCTAGCGGCTTTAGCTACGGCTAAAACTTTTGGAATTACGAATGAACAACTAGCGCTGTGGCTTCCGCAAGCTCCTCCTGTTTTAGGACGTTTACAACGTATTGAGCACGGCGGAGAGTACCAAGTGTTAGTAGATTATGCGCATACCGATGATGCGGTAAAAAATATTCTGACCAGCTTACGTCCACTTTGTAACAATAGGTTAAAAATAGTAATTGGTTGCGGGGGAGATCGCGATTCAAGTAAGCGCCCTCTAATGGCTCAGGCTGCGTGCGAGTACGCGGATGAGGTAATCTTCACTTCAGATAATCCGAGGAGTGAGGATCCTGAGGCTATTCTCCAACAAATGATCAAGGGTGTTTCTCACCAGAAAAATTTTAAAGTTATTATTAGTCGGGAAGAAGCTATTCAAAACTGTATTAAGAGTGGACAGGCTGGCGACATCATCGTTTTGGCGGGGAAGGGTCATGAAAGCACTCAAGAGACCAAAGAAGGTAAATTTCCTTTTTCTGACTACAACGTAGCTTTGCGCTACTTAACGGAAAAATCCGTGTGAATGCTCTTTCCTTAACCAAGGTAGCGCAGATGGCTGGCGGCAAAGTACTAGGACACCAAGGTGAGCGCCATGTCATTAATGTCTGCACAGACTCCCGTAAGGTGCAGCCGGGGGATTTATTTGTAGCTCTAAAAGGCGATACATTTGATGGGCACGATTATTTACAAGAGTTAGAATCAAAAGGAGCGGTGGCAGCAATGATCTCAGATTCTGGATTGCAGGATAGAGTAAAAGGCTCATTAGGATTGATCTTAGTCGATGACACTCTAGTAAGTCTGCAAAAGCTTGCCCAAGCTTACAGGCGGCAGTTAAAGGTTAAGATTGTCGCAGTAACTGGTAGTAACGGGAAAACCAGTACGAAAGAGTTTATTGCAGCAATTCTTAGCAAGAAATTTACTACGCACAAAACTTCTGGAAACTTGAACAACCATATCGGCGTTCCATTAACTATATTGCAGCTCAACTCTGAACACGAATGGGCTGTTATAGAAATGGGGATGAATCATCCAGGTGAACTAGATATTTTAGTCGAGCTAGCTGATCCAACTTGGGGAGTTATCACTAAAATCGGTTGGGCTCATATTGAGGCCTTTTCTAATCAAGAGGGAATAGCCCAAGAAAAAGCTTCGGTTATCCGCAAGCTTAAAACTACAGATAAAGCTTTTTTAAATGCGGATGATCCATACTACACTTTTTTACAGGGACAAACTAATGCTCAGATCATTAGCAGCGGAATAAAAGATGCGGTTTCCGTAAAAGTTGAATTAAAGGAATTCACGGAAACGGCCGCTCATTTCAGCTTCCAGTCCAAAGAAGGTCACTTTGATGCGCAGATCAATGTTCCTGCATGGCACATGGCGCAAAACGCTGGGCTAGCCATAGCATTAGGCTTAGAAGCAGGCGTCAATCCCGCACAAATTGTGGCAGCACTAGCTAACTGCGATCTGGGTAAAAACAGGCTTAAGATTATTCCTTACGCTAAGGGTTTGTTAATTGATGACACCTACAACGCCAGCCCAGATTCTATGCAAGCAGCTTTTGAAACGCTGGAACGACTGCCAGTGCCAGGACGCCGTGTAGCTCTGTTAGGATCTATGGGCGAATTAGGTGCTTATTCTGCGCAACTGCATAAAGAAGCAGGTAAAAAAGCGATTCAGAGCGGAGTCGATCTGCTTTGTGTATATGGCTTCGGAGCGGAAGACTATGTGGAAGGTGCTAAGCAAGCAGGAGCGACGGAAAAGCATGTGAGGCAATTCGATTCACATGAAATGCTGTACAATTTTTACGAAAGTACTAGGCTCGCTAGCGATGTTATTCTGGTCAAAGGCTCAAGAAGTCAGCGCATGGAATGCGTGGTGGAAATGCTTAAACAAAACAAGCAGGAAGGGCTATCGTCATGTTCAGCTATTTAAGTGAACTCAGCCATTTTTTTGGTCCTCTACGTATTTTTGAATACGTGACCTTCCGCTCAATCAGTGCGGCATTGACCGCGTTCATAATTACTTTGTGGCTGGCTCCCATAGCCATACGTTTATTGACGCGCCTGAAGCTAGGGCAACCTATTCGCGGTAAAGAAGAGGTTCACCAACTTGCAGATTTGCATGGCAGTAAAAAAGGAACTCCGACAATGGGCGGCTTGATTGTTCTGGTGACTTTAACTATTTCATCGTTGCTGTGGGTGAAATTAGAATCAGTTTATTTATGGGTAGTTTTAATTCCGACACTTTTATTGGGAGTGTTGGGTTTCGTGGACGACTATAAAAAAGTTAAATTTAAAAAGTCGGATGGAATAAGTAGTAAGCAAAAATTACTTGGCCAAGTCGTAATAGGTTTAGGTGTTGGTATTTTTTTAGTTCTTTATCCTGAGACACATCATTTTGCTACCTCATTACAAATTCCATTCCTGAAAAATACAGCTATCTACTTGGGTTGGTTTGCGGTGCTCTTCTTTATTATCGTTATCTCTGGTTCCTCTAATGCCGTTAACTTAACAGATGGTTTAGATGGTTTAGCCATTGGCTGCACAGTCTCTGTGGCCGTGGTTTTTGGTTTGTTCGCTTATCTTTCAGGCAATAAGGAATTTGCAGACTACCTATTGCTGCCACGTGTTCCAGGAATCTCGGAGTTGGCTATTTTTTGTGCGGCCTTGACTGGTTCAAGCATGGGCTTTCTGTGGTATAACTGTCATCCCGCAAAGGTATTCATGGGAGACACGGGGTCATTAGCAATCGGGGGGGCACTAGGCCTTGTTGCTATTTGCGTAAATCAAGAATTATTACTTGTCGTGGTAGGTGGAGTTTTTGTGATGGAAGCCTTATCAGTTATTATACAGGTAGGTTTTTTTAAGCTAACAGGGAAACGTGTTTTTGCGATGTCCCCTATTCATCATCATTTTGAACTAAAAGGATGGAGTGAGACATCTGTAGTCGTGAGATTTTGGATACTAAGCATCATATTTGCACTTATCGGTCTTGCTACATTAAAGCTTAGGTAATTATTTAATTAATCTATTTATGAACTTGAATGAAAAAAAAGTAATTGTTCTCGGCGCTGGCGAAAGCGGACGTGCTGCGGCGGAGCTTTTATCTTCAAGGGGTGCCCAAGTAGTTCTGCGTGATGGGAAACGTAGTGAGAGATTAACAGCACTAAGTAGAAGCCTTGCAGGGTTGGGCGTTCGGGTAGAGACGGTTGAAGAGGCTGACGTGGCAGAGGGTTTCGATTTTGCGGTGCTTTCTCCAGGAGTTGATCCAAAAGTTTCTATGGTTAAAGAGGTTCTAGCAAGGCAGACGCCGATCATGTCGGAAATTGAATTAGCCTTCCAGCTAGGCTCCGCTCCTGTTATCGCCATTACAGGGACGAATGGTAAAAGCACGACGACTCAGTTAATTGAGGCGATCTTAAATCATGGTGGGGTTAGGACAGAGGCCTGCGGAAATATTGGTAAGCCTTACAGTGATGTGGTGCGTGAAGACCGAGGTTTAGATGTTGTTACCGTTGAGGTGAGTTCATTTCAACTGGAAGCGACAGAGAAGTTTCAACCACATGTTTCGGTATATTTAAATTTAACACCTGATCATTTGGATCGTTACGCTAGCCTGCAGGAATACAAAACGGCCAAGGATAGGATTTTCCTCAAGCAGCAAGAAGAGGACTATGCGGTGGTTAATGCGGATCTAATTTTACCTGCGCTCAAGGCTAAAAAAATTACCATCAACAGCCACCATGAACAGGCTGATTACTTTCAAAAAGATGGGTGGCTATATCGTGGGCAAGAAAGAATTTTAGAACAGAAAACTACGGAATTAAGGGGGCCGCATAACGCAGAGAATATGTTAGCCGCTTTAGCCGTGGCTGATATCTATAACATCCCTTGGGCATGTGCGCGGGAATCCCTGCAAGCATACAAGCCGCTACCGCACCGTTGCGAGAAGGTGCGTATCTTAGATGGTGTCACCTATATCAATGACTCTAAGGCTACGAATACTGATGCATTGGAGAAAGCATTAATGGGCTTTGTAGGGAATGTGGTCTTAATTGCAGGCGGTAAAGATAAGGGATTTGATTTCAGTAGTATTAAAACGCTCATTGGCCAAAAGGTTAGTCACGCCATTTTAATTGGTGAGGTAAAACACACTTTGGCGCAAGTGTGGGGAAAACACACACAGTGCTTTACGGTAGAAACCATTCAAGAGGCTGTTGAATTGAGTCAAACTAGTGCGATTGAAGGAAGCACGGTTCTGCTCAGTCCAGGCAGTTCAAGCTATGATATGTTTAAGAATTTTGAGGACCGCGGCGACCAATATAAAATTTTAGTTAATCAACTCAAACCAAAACAATAAAGGGAGAATACAATGAACGAAGAAACAAAAACACCAGCAGCGAATAGTAAGCTGTCCACGATCTTTTTGGTCGTGCTTGGACTACACGTAGCCGTGATTGTGGCATTTATTGCTTACAATCTATTGAAGGGAAATACAAATTCTCCTTCTGACTTGGCAGAGCAAACACCGATTGAGGAAATCAATTCCACCGCTTTAGAACCAGCGGCCATGCAGCAAGAGCCTGCCCTTCAAACGGAACAAAATCCAATCGCAGACATGGGAGCTCCGGTTGAGGCAGAAGCTGGCACGAACATGAGCATGCCAGCCTCCAGTGATCCGATCTATGAAAATGCTGGACACCATGCGCCAGTCGGTCAAGCAGATCAACGTGTGGTGGCTCCTGCGGCGCCAGCCCAGACAGTTATCATGGCAGCAGAGCCTGCAGCCACGCTCATAACAGCAGCACCTATGAAAAGCATGGGAACATACGCCGCGGTTAAGGGTGATAGCCTAGCACGGATTGCACGTAATCATCAAATCTCTCTTCAAGAGCTACGCGCGGCTAACGATCTAAAAAGTGATAATGTTAAAATTGGTCAAGCGTTCCGTATTCCTAGCCCCGGCGTGAAGGCAGCGATTGCGCAAAGTCCACTCAGAGCTACACCTGTGGCAAATAGTGTTGCAAGTCCTGTCACGGCAAAGACGGGTTTTTCAGAATACACCGTTGCGGCAGGCGATACCTTGTGGAAAATAGCTAAGAGCTTCAATACGCAGCCTTCAGAAATAGCTAAGCTCAATGGCATCACAGATCCTTCAAAGCTTAAAGTTGGTTCGACGATTAAGGTTCCCACGAGTTCTTCGCAAGAAGCATCTGCTCCCAAAGCACAGCCTGTGCGCACAAATGTGCAAAAATCAGATGTGGCTATGGTGCCTGTAGAAAAACGCTAAGTTTAACTTAAGAAATCTATGCATCGTAACGGCGTTTACATTCTGATGTTATCTATCCTGACCCTCATTGCTTTGGGTCTGGTGATGTTGATGAGTGTAGGCGCCTTTGCTCCAGCCAATCAGGGAAATCCTACTTACTTTATATCGAGACAGGGAATTTTCCTGCTTATTGGTATCATTGGATGCACCGTAGCAGCACGTTGGGACTATCACCATTGGACAAAGTATGCTTGGATTTTAGTGGCTATATCATTGCTCCTTATGGCGGCTTGTTTTCTGCCAGGAATTGGGGTGAAGGTAAAGGGAGCGCATCGTTGGGTGGATGTGGGATTCACCAATATTCAGCCTGTTGAAGTGGCTAAGCTATCTGTGATTGCGCTATTGGCTATGTGGATGGGGATGAAGCAGAAAACAATACAAACGTTTAGGGATGGAGTGGCTATTCCGATTGCAGTGTTGTGTTGCTTGGCCGTGCTTTGTGTTTTCCAACGTGATTTAGGAACCGCTGCCCTGATGCTGGTCATTACTACACTTATGATGTTCATAGCGGGAACGAAGCTTCTCTATTTGACCCCTTTGCCAGTAGCGGGTGTGGCAGGTATTTTAGCGGTGGCATTTCATGACCCAGAGAAGCTGGAACGATTACTGGCATTTATGAATCCAGAAAAATATCAGCAAGATGGCGGATACCAAATTTGGATGGCCTTGATTGCCTTTGGCTCTGGTGGTGTAAGTGGATTAGGCCTTGGTAATGGCGTACAGAAGATGTTCTATTTACCTGAAGCCCATACGGATTGTATTTTCCCGATCGTAGGGGAAGAGTTGGGGTTGACGTTTACGTTGTTAGTGGTCTTTTGCTTTCTCCTTTTGGCTTTATCAGGCGGTTGGATTTCTTGTCACGCTCCCGACACTACTGGGTTGTTGCTGGGATTCGGAGTTACGGCATTGATATGTTTGCAAGCGGCGATGAATATGGCAGTTGTTACATCCCTAATTCCAGCAAAAGGAATTGGTTTACCTTTTATTAGCTATGGGGGATCGAATCTTTTAATGTGTCTAGCTTGTGTTGGGATTTTATTAAATATCCATGGACAAGCCATCTATTCGCAAAAAAAGAAACGCGGTGTTTTACCCAGCATGCTTAATGAACGGATGTAATATTTTATTACTACTGATATGGCAACCATAGGAATAGCATGTGGAGGAACAGGGGGACATCTCTACCCAGGGCTAGCCGTGGCTGAAAAACTAAAGTTAGCCGGGCACGAGGTGCGGCTCTATACGTCTAATAAGGAGATCGACCGGAAAGTCTTAGAGGCTCACCCAGGGTTTAATCATTTAGCTTTACCGAGCATAGGATGGCCAGGGATTGGACTAAGAACGCCTTTATTTTTTATCCAGTTCTACCGATCGTATCAACTCTGCGTCAGGGAAATTCGTGAACATAGACTAGCTGCGGTTTTAGGAATGGGTGGGTTTACCAGTGCAGCTCTTTTACTTTGTGCAGCACGGAGAAAAATCCCCGTCTTGCTCCATGAATCTAATGCTATTCCTGGAAAGGTAACAAAGTTGTTAGCGACAAAGTCTGATCAAGTGCTGTTGGGATTTAAGGAGTGTGCAGATTATTTACCAAAAAACAAATGTAGAGTCACAGGAACACCTGTGCGCACGAGCTTACTAAGGGTGGATCGAAAACTGGCGGCGGAATATTGGGGATTGGAGGCTGGGCGCGTAACGATCACGGTAATCGGAGGAAGTCAGGGCGCTGGAGGGTTAAATCAACTAATGCTAAAATCTTTGCCATTTTTAGAAACAGTTAAGGAGTCCATCCAAATTATTCACCAAACGGGACGGCGTGATGTTGAAGTGGTCGAGGCGGCGTATCGCAGTTTAGGAATTAATGCGCGGGTGCAAGCTTTCTGTGAGCGTATGGAGATGCTCTATAGCCTATCGGATATCATGGTGGCACGCGCGGGCGCAGCTTCATTGACAGAAATTAGCGCTTTCGGAATACCTGCAATTTTAATTCCGTATCCTCACGCCGCAGAGGATCATCAATTTTATAATGCACAGATTTTTTCGCAGGCAGGCGCAGCCGTAACTATTCGAGAAAACGATATGAGTTCGGAATTATTTACTACAACTCTTAAGGCATGGATTCTAGAACCAGAGCACCGTTCAGAGTTAGGTAGGGCAGCTAGTACCCTTAACTCTCCCGATGCCGCCGAGCGTGTGGCGCAGGAGGTGCTAAATGCACTGTGAAAAAGACATGGTTGAACTTTCTTGTTGGTTGAGGGAAAAGGCAAGGAGGGTTCACCTCGTGGGTGTTTCTGGTAGCGGCATGATCGGCTTGGCTCGTATTTTATTAGAGTCCGGGCATCAGGTCTCTGGCTCAGACCTGCAATGTAGCGGCCAAGTAAAAGCTTTAATTGAGCTGGGTTTGATATTTAGGCCTGAGCATCAATCAGAAAATATTAAGGGGGTTGAGCTACTCGTTTTTTCTACTGCCATCGGAGAAGGGAACCCTGAACGAATGGCAGCACAGGAGAATCATTTACGGCAAGCGCGGAGAGCGGAGTGCTTAGCAGCTTTAGCAGATGCGAGGGAATTATTGATCGTGGCAGGCACCCACGGCAAGACGACATCTACGGTTATGTTGACCGCAGTGTTGAAGGAGGATGGCCGTGAACCTGGATTCTATATTGGGGCGGATGCACCTGACTTCGGTGCCAGTGCGAGCGCAGGTAAGGGGATAGTTTTTGCAGCAGAAGCGGATGAAAGTGACGGCAGTATTTTACAGTATCATCCAATAGGAGCACTGATCTTAAATGTGGAAGAAGATCACCTAGATTATTATCGCGATCTGGAGCATATCCTTAGCGTATTTCGGCAGGTGGTTAAACAGACAAGTGGCTCAGTGGTTGTATGTGCGGACGATGCACAAGCACTTAGCTTAGTTTTAGGAGAAGAGAGGGGTGTGACTTATGGCTTAGAGCAGTCCGCAGATTTTCTTGCATACGATATTTGCTTAGAGGAGCGAGGTTCCATGTTTCGGGTTAAGCAGCATGGGGAAGACTTGGGTGAGGTGAGGCTTTCCATTCCTGGACGACATAACGTGAGTAACGCCACAGGTGTGATTGCCTTAGCTATGAGTTATGGCGTTTCTTTTGAATCTTGCGTGCGAGCTCTAGCTAAGATACGTGGGGCTGCGCGCCGGTTCGATGTAAGATTTCAAAATGAAGCTTATCTAATTGTAGATGACTACGCCCATCATCCGACGGAGATTAAGGCGACCTTAGCAGCGGCACGGAAGACGGGAAGAAAGCGAATCGTGGCAGCTTTTCAACCACATCGCTACACGCGCACGTTCCATTTACAGAAAGAGTTTAGTAAGGCGTTTAAAGATGCGGATAGTGTATATCTAACGGATATCTATGCGGCTGGAGAGAAACCAATAGAAGGTCTGAATGGGCTGGCATTTTTTGAGCTTGTGAAGAAGGAGTTTGGAGACAAAGCGCATTATGCGGCAAGTCTGAAGGAGTTGAAGACTAGTTTAAGTGCGGAACTTGGGGAAGGTGATTGTTTGATCACAATGGGAGCGGGAGACATCTACCAGGTAGCGGAAAAAATTACGGAAGAGCTAAAGGTATTGGAGGAATTGCGTGAGGCGGTTGGAGCAGAAAACGTATTAAGACCTTATGAATCGATGCGTAGGCATACATCCTTGCGTGTAGGTGGACCTTGTCAGTATTGGTTTGAGCCGGCGCATGAAAAGGCTTTAGCAAGGATGTTGAAGGAGTGCGGGCTTAGAAATATACCAACTACTATAATCGGTAGAGGGACAAACTTATTGGTTAAAGATGAAGGGTTTGAAGGGGTAGGAATTTATTTAGGGAACAAGAATTTTTCGGAAATTGTGATCAAGGATGGTCTCGTGTATGCGGGGGCAGGGGCTCGGTTGAAGGACATCGTCTATCAAGCAAAGAAGAGTCATTTAGGTGGGCTCGAATTCATGGAAGGCATACCAGGCAATCTAGGTGGTGCGTTAAGGATGAATGCTGGGGCGATGCAGGCGTGGATGATGGATGTGACCGTATCTGTTAGGCATATGAGTGCGGAAGGTGTGATTAATGAAACCTTAGTGAGGGATATGGAAGTTCAGTATAGAAATGTGCCTTTATTGGGAAAAGAGGTGGCATTAGGTGCTGTCATACGGGGAATTCCAACGACTGAACCAGAGATTTCACGGATTTTAAAGGAATATAGTAAAAAAAGATGGTCTTCTCAGCCCGCTGCGCCAAGTGCGGGCTGTACATTTAAAAATTCTGAGCATATACCTACAGGTAAGTTAATTGAGGAGCTTGGATTAAAAGACACAACAATAGGTGGCGCTAGGATATCACCAGTGCATGGAAATTTCATCGTGAATGATGGAAACGCTACGGCACAAGATATTCTAGGGTTAATTGAGATGGTAAAAAGTAAGGCTAAGAATGAGCGTGGAATCGATTTAGAGTTAGAAGTAAAAATTTTAGGTGACTAATAATCATGGATAACAAAGTAACTATTTTAAAGGGAGGTATCTCGTCTGAGCGGGAGGTTTCTTTACGCACTGGGCTGGCGGTAGAAAAAGCTTTGTTTGCGCTAGGTTATGAACTTGATGTGATTGATTTAACAACAGCGGAACTTCATCTAACGAAAGATTGTGGATCCATTTTTATCTGTTTGCATGGCACTTATGGAGAAGATGGAGAGTTGCAGGCGGAGCTAGAAAAAAGGGGCATACCTTTTACGGGATCAGGCTCGACCGCTTGTCGCTTAGCGTTTGATAAGATATTAGCTAAGGAAAGATTTATAGAGGAGGGCATACCTACGCCTCATGGGGGTGCTTGGGAGAGCGGCACGAACTGGGAGCTGCCCTGCGTGATTAAGCCAGTGTCGGAGGGTTCTAGTGTAGGGGTTAGTATAGTTAGAGATCTAGCTGAATTGGCCAAGGCTCGAGAAGATGCCGTCAACAGTGGCCGTCGTATGATGGTGGAGGATTTAATTGCTGGTCGTGAAGTGACGGTTGGTATTTTAGGTGATCAAGCTCTACCGGTGGTGGAAGTGCGGGTTAAGCAGGGATTTTTTGATTATACAAATAAATACACGGCAGGATTTTCTGAGCATATTTGTCCAGCTCCATTTTCTAAGAAGAAGACAGAAGAAATCCAGGCGGCGGCACTTGCTGCGCACCGGGCTTTGGGCTGCCAAGTCTATTCGCGGGTAGATGTCATGGTCCCAGATGAGGGCTCAGTTCGGGTGTTAGAGGTTAATACAATTCCAGGCATGACCGAAGTGAGCCTTCTGCCTGATGCGGCACTTGCAGCAGGAATTAGCTTTAATGAACTGTGCCAAAGCATATTAAAACTTTCACGGGAGATACGTTCATGATTTCCCGTTCAGCCAAACGAAATAAGCGCGGACAACGAATGGTGTTGCACGTGGCAGTTAATCAAAAGATTAAGAATAAAATCTACTATAAAAACGCATTATGGATTGCGGCATTTTTAGCAATTATGGCCATTATTGGCGTGGGAGTTCATATGGCTTCTACCAGTATTCTTCAAACAGCACTTTATAAGAATGATGAGTTTAAGCTAAAAATGATTGAGGTCGAAATTCAAGGTAATGTCACTAAGGCCGAAGTCATTAATTGGTCACGGGTAAAAATTGGTCAGAATTTAATGACATTAAATTTGGCGGAAATTCGGCATCGTTTGAGCAATATGCCTTACATTGCTAACGTGCGAGTAGAACGTGATCTGCCCAGCACTTTACGTTTGGTGGTGGAGGAAAGACAACCTGTGGCCAAGATAGTTCCTGATAGTCCTTCTGGAAGTCGACTGGCTCAGCCTGTCTATTATATAGATTACCAAGGTTATATGATGAAACCTAAAGCAGGAGAACGCTTGAAGCCTTTACCTACCATTACGGGTGTGGCCTATGAAAATGTTCAAGAGGGCGTGAGAACGGATCGGCTCGAGATCATGAGCGCGCTGAATCTTTTAAGAGCAGCGGATGAGTCTGCTCTCAAGGGGGAGTTAGATCTAAGTCGTATAGAATTAGGTGGTAAAGGGTATCTTGTTTTAAGGACACGTAGCACTGGCTTTATCCGTTTCAGGACAAGCTTACTTCTTCAACAGATGCAGCGACTGGAAGTTATTTTTGAAGATGCGCGCTCAAAAGGTCTTTTAGTGCGCAGTGTAGATTTAACTCCTGAGCGGCTGGTTCCAGTAACTTATTTTAATTAACTAAAAATCCATATAATAAGGAAAAATAATGTTCTCAATATTTAATAAAAACGAATCTGAAATTGTGGTGGCATTGGAAGTTGGAACAAGCAAGGTAACAGTTGCAGTGGCTGAGTTGCGACCAGATGGGACGCTCTTTTTAATTGATGTGGGTGAGTCTGAGTCGAGTGGGATTCGGAAGGGGGAAATTGTCGATTATGACCAAGCCCAAAAATCGATTCGCACGGCACTGGAAATGGCAGAAAAAAGGACAGACAGTGAAATCGGGGAAGTGTTTGTGGCACTGACAGGTCCGCATATAAAATCACGAACGGTGCGGGTGAAGACAAATTGTGACAATGAAGATAATGTTATTTCCTACGAACAGCTAGAAGAATTGAAGAATGATGTGGAGGAAACGCCGATGCCCGCCGATCAGTTAGTGATGCATGAATTATTGCAGCAATACCACTTAGATAGTGGTTTAGCCACGACGGAGCCTATTGGCCACAGTTCCCAGACTTTAGAGGCAAGTTATCACATTGTTCACGGGATGAAAACGCGTTTAGAGACGAGTGCTCGATGCGTGGCTGACTTAGGTGTTGTAGTGCAAGGCTGTGCATTAAGCTCCTATGCTACGGCACAAGCTGTGCTTTCAGTTGAACAGAAAGACTTAGGTTCTGTTTGCATTAATCTGGGGGCAGGCGTGACCGACTATATTGTATATAATGGCGGAGCAGTGATCCATACGGGCGTGATTGCGGTGGGTGGAGATCACATGACTCAGGACATATCTTTAGGTTTAAAGCTGCCCTTTAATCGTGCGGAAGAATTAAAAAAACTTCATGGCCAATTATTTTATTCCGCTGAGAATCATCCGGAGAAAGTAGTTTTGGATCGCCAAATTAATGAGGATGAACGGATTATTTATCTGCAATCACTAAGTCAAATAATGATGGCGCGGCAACGTGAAATTTTAGAGATTATCAATGATGATTTAAAAGAGAATGATTTATGGTCACTGGTTTCAGGAAATGTTTTTTTAACGGGCGGTGCTTCAAGGGTGCGGGGTCTTCAAGAAATGGCTAGGCAGCTTTTCCCGGTTCCAGTGCAACTCGCTCATGAGTTGACCTTTGAGGGAGATCAAACCTACAGCAAGCGGCCTGACTTATCTACGGTATTAGGCTTGTTGCGCTATGCTCAGCGTATACGGATTTCTGCTCCACGGCCTAAAGGATGGAGGAAGGTGCGCGAATCGTTTAAGGATTTATTAGGCACGGTAGGTCTATTTTAAGGGAAGTGTTGAACCATTAAAAAAGGAAAAATATTTATGATAGAATTTAAGCAAAATAGCACATTACACATTCCTGAAGCAGGTGATGCGTGTGGGCAGTGGATTATCGGAGTGGGCTCTTCAGGCGTGAATATTTTGGATCAACTAGTTTTAGAGAACGAGGGCTCACGTGATTTATTAGTAATTGATACAGACGAAGCAGCAATACGAGGTTCAGTCGTAGTTGATAAATATCTCATCGGCCAACAAATCATTCGTGGTATGGGAGCAGGCGGAGATCCAGAGTTGGGTCGCCAGTTGTTCCAAGCTGATATTTCTAAAATCAGAGAACTGCTTAAAGGAACACGACTAGCGGTGATTGTGGCGGGATTAGGTGGAGGAACCGCTTCAGGTATTTTACCTGATTTGGTTGATGTTTTTAAAGAATTAGGCGCAGCAACGGTTGTGGTTACGGCGATGCCATTTGCCTTTGAGGGTAAAAGACGTAAGCAACAAGCAGAGTTGACCTTGGAGAAGCTAAGAAAATCGTCGGATGCAGTCCTTTGTTTTTGCAATCAAAACATCGTGAAGCCATTAGAAGAGCCTTTAGATTTAAGGGTAAGTTTTACCCAGATGAATTCCTTATTAGCTAAGGTGGCGCTGACCTTACGGCATTCGATGACTCAACGGGGATTAACACATTTAAATTTAGCCGATATCAGGCAGCTAGCTCACGATCAAAGTGTGGATGGGTCGGAGCAGCTCCTTTGCCGCGCCGCATTTGCTAGGGCTGAGGGTGATTATAGGGTGGAGGAAGTGGTTGAGCATGTTCTAGCCAGTCCCTTACTGCAGGATGAACGTTTGTGGGTGCGCAGTCACACACTCATGGCTAGCGTTACAGGCGGTGCTGATATGTCCATGAGTGAACTACAGTCTGTAATTGAAACATTAAAAAAGCAGTTACCTGTTGAAATACCTATCATTACGGCAGCGCAGGTGAACCAGAGTAAGCGACATTATCTAGAATTAACCTTAATTCTATCAGGAGATATGGTTGAGTTTGAGCAATGTGATGTGGTGAGGAAAATTGAGAAAGAACAGGGCTCCTTAATTTTAGCAGAGGTGCCTGAAGAGGAAGTAATGCATCAACAAGTCACAGAGGCAGAACCACAGTTTGAGGCCTTTGCCGCAATTTGGGATAGCACGAAACCTGTAAGGACAGAGAAATATTTCAGCCGTCAGGAAGAGTTGCCATTAGATAAGAAAATTCCGCGTGGCCGCTTTGAAAAATCAGCGCCTACGATGTGGAAAGACCAAGATTTAGATCAACCAACTTTTATGCGTAAGGGCATTAAGGTAAAAATTTAATTACCTGTCGGTCTCTGGGGTGATTTTCCTACGCTCTATTTCACACGAATGAAACGGTGTACACACGTATTTAGCCTAGTTGGTTGCTGTTTAATTTCTTTAATTGCAGAAGGCACGGCTACGGTCAAACTGGGCTCTGATACGTTGGTGGCCTTGGGTTATCCTGGGTTGGTTGGGAAACGGGTCGGGCTTGTCACCAATCCTTCAGGTGTAAATGCGCAAGGGGTCACGACCATAGATGTATTACGTAAAGCCCCAGGAGTGCGCTTGGTTTCCTTATTTGCTCCTGAACACGGAGTTTATGGAGATGTCAAAGCTGGCATTCATGTGGCCACACAACGGGATCGGCGGACGGGTCTGCTCGTTCATTCCATATATGGGGTGACCCGCAAGCCTACACCAGAAATGTTGCGGGATTTGGATGTGATTGTTTACGACCTGCAAGATGTGGGGGCAAGAAGTTATACCTTTATAAGTAGTCTAGGTCTCATCATGCAAGCCGCAGAGGAGAATGGGAAGGAAGTGGTCGTGTTGGATCGTCCGAATCCTCTGGGTGGTCTGAGAATAGAAGGAGGGGGAGTGGAACCTTCGATTCGTAGTTTTGTGGGACAATATGATATTCCGTATGTATATGGATTAACTGCAGGTGAGATAGCCTATTGGATTAATGAAAATTATTTAGCAAGGCCTTGCAAGCTTCGTGTTTTCAAAATGGGTGGATGGAACCGCAGTATGACGTGGCCAGACACAGGGTTACGTTGGGTGCCGACTTCTCCGAACATTCCGATTTGGGAATCAGCTATGGGTTATGCGGCTACAGGTTTGTTAGGTGATGTAGGAGTTACGATAGGTGCTAATGTGCATCCTAAGCCTTTCCTAGTTGTAGCGAGAGAGGGCATAGATGAAAATAGGTTGGCGGGTGAGTTGGGACGTCTAGGCTTGGTTGGAATTAGGTTTATCCCGACTACTTTTTACCCGAGTAGTGGTAAGTTTACGAAGACTCTGTTCCGTGGTGTGGCACTGCAACTTGATCCGCGTAGTCCAGAAAGTTTTTTAAAACTAAATTTTCAGTTTTTGGATGCGTTATCTAAAATTCAGCCAAATAAGAATTATTTCCTTTCAGCAGACAAAGATTCCATTCTGATGTTTGACAAAATTAATGGGGGCAGTCAAAACCGTAGAGCTTGGGTCAGTGGGAGGAGCGCGGAAGAAATAGCTTATATGTGGAAGGCGAAAGAGTTGTCCTGGAGGATAGAGAGGCAGAAATATTTGCTTTATCCTTAGATGAACGAAGCGAATAAATTTTTATTATTTATTTTCATCTTTTGGGTTTTGAGGAAAGAAGCATCTGCCGAATTCTCGTTTGTTCAACTTGCATGGCAGAGAAGTCCTGATCCGTTTGGTCGTCCCAACCGCAAAGGTGGAGTAATCCGTGGATAATGTAAGTGAGTAATTCATCTGAGAGACTAAGGTTTTCTAGGTGCCGTTGTTTGGCCGCTACGGCTGGGCAGATAATTAACTCTCCATGCATGAAGCTCATAACATCCGTAGGAGTAGGGTCTTGAAAAAATTCACGATGCACCCTTGCACTTACCGCAGAGGTAACGAGATTGACCTCTACATGGGTCACGTCACGCGGCCACGTTTTGTTAAGCAGGACGGGGATCTGATCCGCGAGCTTCTGGAGCTTCGTCACTTGGATCGGATAGCGTTTTTGTTGGTTGTGGAGTTGAATCACGTTCTCTTTTTTGGCGGGGGTAATCGATACGGGTATGAAGCATGTTTTTAAGCGTGTTGATGAAGCGCTCGGTGATGAGGGTAATTTCATTGAAGGTAAGTTGGGATTCGTCGAGTTGCCCTTCTTGGATGCGTTGGTCGATGATGTTCTTAACGAGGTCTTCGATTTTTTGAGGAGTAGGGCTTCGTAAACTGCGGGAGGCACTTTCGATCGAGTCGGCTAGGGAGATAATGGCGGATTCCTTGCATTGCGGAATGGGGCCAGCATAGCGGAAACTGCGCTCTTCAACATCCGGCACATCGTCCTCACGAAGCTTCATGATTTTGCCGCCCGCCTTAGCATCCTCCTGTTGTTGGAGCGCTTTTTTATAAAAATAATAGACGAGAGATTTACCGTGGTGTTCGCGAATCACGTCAATAATTGGCTCTCTTAATCCGTATTTTAAACCCAGGTTAACTCCCTCTTTTACGTGCGAGATAATGATAAGGGAACTCATGGTGGGATTTAAAGTGTCATGAGGATTATTATCTGAATTTCCATTTTCAATAAAATATTCAGGCTTAGCCAACTTACCAACATCGTGGAAATAGGAGCAGACGCGGCATTGGGTAGGGTTAGCATCAATGGCTTCAGCAGCGGCTTCAGCAAGGTTGGCCACACTTAGGCTGTGGAGATAGGTGCCCGTGGCTTCTTCTGATAATTGTTTAAGTAAAGGATGTTTTAGGTCAGAAAGTTCTAGCCATGTGATGTCGGTTATACGGTCGAAAACCCACTCCAAGACGGGCAGCACGGCACTGACGATGAGAGCAGTAAGGACGCCTAAGAAAATGGCCCAAACGCTCTGAATAACAATAAAGCGCAAGTCAGGATTATAGAGGAGGCCGAGAAGCAAGGCGCAGCCCAGGCCTACCAGGCTAACTTTGACTCCAGCCATGAGGATGTCAGAGCGGCGACGAATACGTCTGGAGAAAAGTGTAGCGGCAAAGCCGGTGAGCAGACTGCTTAGTAAGGTGTCAGGCCGACCAGGATCTAGAAAAATACCACCTAATAAAGCTAATAAAAATGCGATGATGTAACCTGAACCTGGGCTGATTAAAATAGTGGCTAACATGGGAGCTATAGCGCATGGCACGAGGACAGCGGCTAAGGGAACGTTCATGACGCTCATGGTGTCTCCATAGACATAGAGGGACTTGTTGATCATGAGATTAGTGGCGATCAGCATGATAAAGAGGAGGAGTAATTGGTTGCTTTTCCAAACTTCACGGGCGGCCAGTGGCATGATGACGGCACCGATTAAAAGCACCAGCACGCAGAGGACTGATGTTTCCCCCAAGGACGACTCACTCTGCCAACTACCAATACGCACAAACAGAATGAAACCGAAAAACAGGACGATATAGCGCAGAATAGGGCTAGCATCTAGGCATTCACGCCAAGCTCCTTCGGGTGCTTGACGACGGGTTTTGCCGCAGGATAAACCTTTCCGCATCAATTCCTGTTTTTTAAACCAATTAAACATGCAGTGAATAGTTCAAGAGTTAATTACTGGTGAGATTATTACTTTCGCCCCGGTGCTTCTTGTAAGCGCGGACAATTTTGGAAACAAGTTCATGCCGGACAATATCGCATTCCTCAAACTTTTGAAATGCTATTCCGTCTATTTTGTGAAGTGCTTGGGCGGCTTCGACGAGGCCAGACTGGCGGTGGCGGGGGAGGTCGGTTTGACTTGGATCGCCTGTTACTACGCAGCGCGAATTTTGACCGAGGCGGGTTAGGAACATGAACATTTGTTCCGTGGTGGTGTTTTGACCTTCATCTAGGATAACAAAGGAATTGGCCAAGGTCCGTCCGCGCATGTAGGCGAGGGGAGCTATTTCGATCACGCCTTTTTGCAGGTAACGTTCGAGCTCTTCGGTTTCAATTAAGTCTTGTAGGGCGTCGTAAAGAGGGCGGAGATAAGGTAGGATTTTTTCTTCGAGGTCACCGGGGAGGTAGCCTAAGCTTTCTCCAGCTTCAACGGCGGGGCGGGTGAGGACGATACGGTTGACTTCCTCTTTTTTTAGGGCGGAGAGAGCCATGGCTACGGCGAGGAAAGTTTTGCCCGTGCCGGCCGGGCCGATGCCGAAAGTGAGGGCATGAGTTTGGATTAGATTAATGTAGGCGCGTTGAGTAAACGTTTTTGGAATTACGGCCGCTTTCCGAGGGGAAAACTGGAAGCGCAAGTTCCAGAGATTTTCGAGGTCGGGACTGGCACCTTCTTTGATTGCCTTGAGGGCAAAGCGGAATTCGTGTTGCTTAATTTTAACCCCTTTTTGGGAGGCGATCGTGAGGATGCGAAAAAGCTCTTTGGTGGAAGCAATGGAGGAATCGGAGCCTTCCACTTTGAGCCAAGCGTCGCGAGAGGTGGCTTTTATGTTAAAGGCGGCCTCTAATTCTTGTAGGAGGGCAGGGTCATCTGCGTAAAGAACAGAAAGTGCGCGGGCACTTTCAAAGGTCAACGTCTCGGTCTTGGAGGGGGCGCTCAATAGCATTAAGTTAAAAGGCTTAGCCTCAGTGTCAACTCTAGGAAATGTGGCTTGGTGAGGCGGTAAATACGCAAGGGATCAGCGAAGTGGCTCGGGATTTAGGTTATTGGGACGGGGAAAGCGTGCTACAAATCCTCAAATGAGTTGAAGCGCAGCGCCAAGAAGACAAGAAGTGGAACCGGAAACATTTTTGTTACGAGTGAAAAGTTTACATTAGCTAAGACCATGGTTTTAACATCCTTTAATGGGTGTAATGATTTATGCGGTGATTGGCTTTTTTAATTATGCCCTGTACTGCTTCGGTGGCATTTTATGTGAGTTCATTCGCTAAAAATTACTTCTTAAAGCTTTAGCTCGATTTTTTTCGGGGGGCTGTTATTGTGAAACTCTCATGAGCGAATATTTTATCGGTGTCGATAGTGGAACTCAAAGCACAAAGGCTATTGTGATTCACGGTAAGGATGGGAAAATTTGTGGCTCAGCTTCTGTCTCTTACGGCTTTATCTCAGGGTTACCAGTAGGTGCGAAGGAACAAAATCCGAAGACATGGACGGATGCGATGGAGAAGGCTATTCACCAAGCCTTGCTTCAGGCTAAGGTGAGTCCCAACCAAGTGAAGGGGATCGGAGTGTCAGGTCAGCAGCATGGTTTCGTGGCTTTAGACGAAAAGGATCATGTTATTAGACCCGCTAAGTTATGGTGTGATACGAGCACGGCACCTCAGGCGGAGGCTTTATTGAAGAAGCTGGGCGGGTTGCATAAAATGGTGGCTTTAACAGGAAATGGATTACCTGCAGGGTTTACGGCTTCGAAAATTTTATGGCTTAAGCAGAATGAACCAAAAAATTATCAACGCTTACGCACGGTTTTACTTCCGCATGATTATTTAAATTTTCATTTAACGGGGCGTAAAACGATGGAGGCGGGCGATGCTTCAGGAACTGGCTTATTTGATTCAAAGACGCGAGATTGGGAGTTAAAGGTTATTGCTGCTATTGATCCTGGGTTGGCAGAAAAGCTGCCTGCGATTCAGCAATCCACGGAGATCGTAGGCACGGTTAGGCCTGAGTTGGCGAAGAAATTAGGGGTCTCGGGTGACACCGTTGTGTCGATGGGCGGGGGAGATAACATGATGGGGGCAATTGGCACGGGCAATGTGAAGGCCGGGGTGGTCACGGCTAGTCTAGGCACATCGGGCACGGTTTACGCGTATTCGAGTCGTCCGGTGATTGATCCTGAGGGGGAAGTGGCGGCGTTTTGTGATAGCACGGGGGCGTGGTTACCATTGATTTGTACGATGAATGTTACGGTGGCGACGGAGTTATTAAAGAAGGCCTTTACGTGGGATAATGAGAAGCTCAGTCAAGCCGCGGCGAAGATAGCGACTGGCAGTGATGGGCTGATGTTGCTCCCTTATTTTGAAGGAGAGCGTGTGCCGAATTTGCCTGAGGCTAGTGCGGTATTTTTCGGATTAAAAGCGAAGAACTTTACCCAAGCTCACATGGCGCGGGCGACGATGGAGGGCGTGGCTTTGGGATTGAACTACGGGTTAGATCGACTGGTTGATCTGGGTATCAGGCCGAAGGAAATTCGGGTTACAGGTGGCGGCTCGCAAAATGCGGTGTGGCGGCAGATCTTAGCGGATGTCTTTGAAACGGAAGTGATAGGACTAGCCACGGCCGAAGGTGCGGCTTATGGAGCGGCAGTGCAAGCTAAGTGGGCTTATGCGTTGAAGCGTGGAGAGCGGGTGCGTATTCAACAAATCACGGACGCCTTTATTAAAACCGATCCCAGTACAAAAGCCTCACCAAGTAAGGTAAACAGCAAAAAATACCGCGCCTTGCAGGGACTACATAATAGTCTAGCCCGAGTTAATGCAGAGGTATTTTCGGCTCATGCGGCATTGAATAAGTAAAAGTGCAGTCGGTAAGGTAGAAGAAAGTTTTCGGTGAAAAATGCGCTCTTGTTTCAGGGGAATCTTGTCGTAAGATTGAACCTCAATGATGTCACTGCACACACAACCTTGGAGTATTGCTGGTAAGACTTTTCAATCCCGACTGTTTGTGGGCACGGGAAAGTTTGCTTCGCCTGAGCTCATGAAATCCACTTTAGCGTGCTGCGGAACGGAACTTGTGACCGTGGCATTACGTCGAGCGGATTTGAGTGGCCTAGATGATCCCTCAGCGGATATTTTAAATTTTATTGACCCTCAAGTATTTCAAATTATCCCGAACACCAGTGGTGCTATGAATGCGGAGGAGGCGGTGCGCTTAGCACGCTTAGGCGTAGCGGCGGGTCTACCTAAATGGGTGAAGTTGGAGATTCATCCCGATCCGCGTTATCTTTTACCTGATCCGATTGAAACGTTGAAAGCTACGGAAATGTTAGTGAAGGAAGGTTTTATTGTCCTGCCTTATATGAATGCTGACCCTGTCTTAGCGAAGCGGTTGGAAGAGGCGGGAGCGGCGACGGTCATGCCTTTGGCGGCGCCCATTGGTTCTAACCGGGGTTTAGAAACTCGGGGGCAACTAGAAATCATTATCGAACAATCTAAGATTCCTGTCATCATTGATGCGGGCTTAGGTGCACCTTCTCATGCGGCAGCGGCTATGGAGATGGGGGCGGATGCGGTGTTGATCAATACGGCCATCGCGATTGCCTCTGACCCTCGCCGGATGGCTCGTGCCTTTGCTGTAGCCGTGGAGGCGGGTCGGGCGGCCTATGAGTTAGGCTTACCGCAGATCAGGCGTCAGGCTTCAGCGACAAGTCCCTTGACGGGATTTTTAGCTGATTAATTTTAATGAATACAAGGTCGCATTTTTCATGAGTTTTTTAGAGGTCTTTAACCGCTTACCAGAAGAACATAGCCCTAGGCTACGGCGTTTCTCTGCCATGCTGGATTCGAGCTTTAATTTAGAGGAGCTGGCACAGGAGGCAGAGCAGTTAACCCGCCAGAACTTCGGAAAAACCATGCGACTTTTTGCTCCGCTCTATTTATCTAATGAGTGTGTTAATGTTTGCAAGTATTGCGGTTTTTCACGGGATAATCCTATCTTACGCGTCACCTTAGCTCTTGATCAAGTGGAGGCGGAGAGCCGCTATTTGGTGGCAGAAGGGTTTCGTAATATTTTATTGGTGGCTGGGGAGCATCCTAAGTTTGTTTCAGAAAAATATCTGGAGGATTGCATCGAACGAATCCATCCCTTTGTGCCATCGGTCTCTCTGGAAGTCGGGCCGATGGAAACGGAGGAATACATACCGCTGGTGCAAGCTGGGGCGGAAGGGCTGGTCGTTTATCAAGAGACTTATGATCGGGCAGCGTATGCGGAGCTGCACGTGGCGGGGCCGAAGAAAAATTTTGACTGGCGTCTAGCTTGTCCTGAGCGAGCGTATGCGGCAGGTTTTCGTCGTATCGGTATTGGGGCGCTCTTTGGACTATCAGATTGGAGGCGTGAGGCCTTGGCTCTAGCGGCTCATGCGGAATATTTATTAAAGCACTGTTGGAAATCGTCTTTGACCATTTCGTTTCCACGTTTGCGTCCAGCGGCGGGGGAATTTGAGCCGCGGGTGGTGTTGAGTGATCGGGAACTGGTGCGAATGATTTGTGCGTTCAGGGTGAGTTTTCCGCAGATCGGCTTAGTGCTCTCCACCCGGGAGCCGGCGGCGTTACGAGATGGGTTAATCCCTCTAGGCGTGACTCTTATGAGTGCGGGGTCGCATACGGAGCCTGGCGGTTATACGCGGGTGGGTCAGGAGAAATTACATCGCACGGAAAAAGGTAAAATGGTGCCCTTGATTGATTCTGAGGGAGAATTTGCCACGGAACAGTTCGCTATTTCGGATCAGCGTTCGGCAGGTGTTATGGTGGCTAAGCTAAAGGAGCTAGGATTTGATCCAGTTTGGAAGGATTGGGATGGAGCGTTGGGAGGCGTATGAGTCAGGTTAAGATAGCCCTATTCGTTAACGGGAAGGCGCAGCAGGTTCCGAAGGATGCGTTGATTGTGGAGCTTTTAGAGGAGTTAAAACTGTCGCCTAAAATGATTTTAGTGGAACACAATAACCGAGCCCTACTTCGCAGTGAGTGGGATGGCATTAAGTTAGAGCACGGTGACAGGCTGGAGTTAATAAGAGTGGTAGCGGGGGGTTAAAAGAGATGGGTAAAAGAAAAGGCACCCTGCTTACGCAGGATGCCTTTAACAAGAAACGGTAGAAAAGATTAGCTCTTTTTGGGAGCGTCTTTTTCTGTTTTCTCGGTTTTGTCTTTCTTTTCACCTTTGCAACCGCCGCAGCTACCTTCAGCGAAGGCTGTGCTTAGGGAGAAAGCGCTAACTGTTGCAACTAGAACCAATGATAGGATGATTTTTTTCATACAAAAAAAGTATAACATGTATTCAAAAATTGGCAAGTGAGGGCAAGCAAAAAGCCCGACAGATAAATGTCGGGCTTTTTAAAAATGCATAGAGCAATCAGTTCTTTATTTACCTGGGGTCGCTGGTTTTGTGCGCTTGATTTGGTGTTTAGCCACGATTTCTTTAGCATCACTGTCTGTTTCAGACAGTGCCATTAGATCAATCACGATCTTTTCAAGGTTGATTTGAACCTTTTTAGATTCCTCCATGGCTTGTTTACGCTGGGGTTGGTCAACTTGAGTTTGGAGATTTTGTTTGGTTTGAACGCTAATTACGAGCTGCCAACTTAGAAGTAAAAGTAAGCTAATTGCTAGCAGTGACAGGGATAAGAAAACCGTGCAAGAGGAGGTAGAATTGGAATCGGTCATAAAAATAAAGATAAAGTATTTAAAGCAAGAAACTTAGGGTTGGCCAGTCGCTTCGGGGTTCTGAGTTACGGTAAAACCGTATTTGGTAAGAAGATCCTTAATGCGGGAGTTGTTGACCGAAGCGGCCGCCATATCGCGGACGATGGCCGTGCCGACCTGTTGACTAAGCTGACCTCGGTTTATCTCTAGCTGTTGGGCTTGGAGTTCTTGGGAAGTTTTTTGATTTAGGATACCGATGACGACCAAAGCTAGCGTCAAGAAAAGAACTAAACCTGAAAGAATTAATAACGTTACCTGTTGCCATTTTTGCATCTGCATTCTCTGACAGGCGTTAGACGGGTTGTCAAGTGAGTATATATTTAATTTTAGACATATTTTTCAAGATATGGCAAAACTTCTGCTGTACAAAGTCAATAAAAACTGCTCTATTTATGCCTACCATGCCCATAAAGTTGTCTTATTTAAAACTTTTAAGCTTAGCCCTTATGACTGTTTTAGTGGTCACTGTGGCTAAGGCGCAAGATTTGTCACAAGTGAAAGCCAAGGCTTATCTTTTGATTGATGCCCAGACGGGTGAGGTTTTGTCTCAACGTAATGCGAATCAAACCTACGCACCTGCCAGCACGGTTAAGTTGATGACGGCACTCGTCGTATGGGAAAAAATAGGTCTGGAAGGACGTATTCAAGTAGAACCTAATGATACTCGTGTTGAGCCTAGTCATATCCCCTTGCGAGTGGGGGAGACAGTGTCCATCCGTGACATGGTGCATGCCCTTCTCATTGGTTCAGATAATGACTGTGCCATGGTGCTAGCCCGCGCCGCAGGGGGCTCACTTAATTCCTTTTTATCCGTCATGAATGCCCGGGCTAAAAGTCTAGGCTGCCAAAATACCACCTTTAAAAATCCGCACGGATTACCTGCCCCGGGTCAATATACTACGGCGACGGACTTGATGAAAATTTTTCAAAAAGTGCTTTCCATCAGTGAACTTCGTGAAATTTGTGGGATCAAAAACTTTCGCTTAACCACGCAGATCGGTTCCCAAAATATCCGTAATCATAATAAGCTTCTGGGTCTTTATAACGGTATGGGTCCTGCTAAAACAGGCTGGACGGTCTCTTCCCGCCACACCTACGCCGCCGCTGCCATAAGGAATGGGCGGGAATTAAGGCTGGTGATCTTAAATAGTCCCAACAAATGGGTTGATGCCAGATTACTTTTTGATTTTGGTTTTCAAAAACCCGCCCGCCAGATGCCACCCTCAGATGTCATCTTGGTAGAGACCACTCCTACGGCACCAGCTCGCAGCGTGGTTTTAAAAACGCAAATCCCAGCCAACATTACCAAGGCTCCTCCGCTTCAACCAGTGGGCACGGCGGCACCAGTTAGTGTCACCGCCACGGCACCCGAACCATCCATAACGGAGCCCCGCATAAAAATCACCCCTCCCCGACCCGCTGCCGTGGCCGCCCCGATAGCTGCTACTGCTCCTAGCCTTAGCACCCACACGGTGCGTAAAGGAGAGACCCTGTTTTCAATTGGTAAAACCTACAGGGTAAAACTTCCAGAATTGCTTAGAGTAAACGCCTTAGATAATCCTGACCACATTCACCCAGGGCTCGTCCTTTTCATTCCCTCTAGTTGACTAAGCTCGGCCTTAACGAAGTGAACGGCAGAAATTCGCTGAATCTCTCGCCCAAATTACCTCCTGCCACCTATTAAGCTATTAAGTGATAATTACAATATGTTTATCCAGCTTAAACTTTTAATTCCTCTTTTCTCCATGATATTTTTTGGGTGTTCTCCGCCAAAGCGAGACGCCTTATACTTACAAGGTCTCGAATTAAAACAGTTCGAGACCTCCGCAGGCAAATTTATCTCTATTCGCAATGCGTCGGATAGTGACGAGCGCAACTGTCTTCTCATACAAATTGATCAAGAGTCTAAATTAATGAAATCCATCAATATATCAA
>JAWXBW010000067.1:0-81867 GCA_034440395.1 Blastochloris sp.
AACGCCGAGCTTAGCGTGGCGCATAAAGCTAAAAAAATCGGGGTGATTTTCATTGATTTAAATAAATCCCTAGATTCAATGGCAAACCATTTATTTCTTACGAAGTTACTACCAATTTTTATATTCATTTAAGACACACTTTCTTTATTAATGTAAACAGGATTGTTATGAACAAGAATGGGGAATCAAAAAACCATAACCAAATTCGACTGCATGGCTGTTGATCAGCGATGCACCCATTAGCGTTGTAAGAAGTGATAAATTTTTCACAGGCACTGACTTTATCGCACTTACAATTATTTATGCTACAGGTCTTATTGGAACCGTTCCGAACTTATGACTCTAACTTCTATCACCATTCGTGATCTCGACCGTCTGGCTCACTCTTCAAGAAAACGCGGCATCGTTTCATGTAAGCGGCAACGGAACATGGCTATCATCTAGATATTAAAGTAACGATACTGATGTCGCATCTATACCAGTCTAAACAGAAGCTTAGAACCACGTAGCTAGCTTAAGCAAGTTATGCCGTGATCCCACACTGAAACTGCTCTAAGGAACGAGCGGGCCGTAGAGTTTGAGTTCGCTGAGTTGCAACAAGTTTGCGCTACCGTTGTTGAGCGTCACATTGAGGCGATAGCTACGATAGCCTAGCTCTGGGGTCGCCACGGTGTAGGACTTGGTTTGGTTGCGGCTGGCGAAGGTCTCGGCACTTCGGGTATCTAGGTTTGTCCATGTGCGGCCAGTTGCGGGGATCACGGTCTGCGGCATCATTGCCACTAACTATTTCATAGGTGGTGAACCTATATCTAGTGCCTCCTAAAGTCCCTGCAGCCGTGGCCGTGATCTTTGCCGTCTATCCTTCTCAAAAACTCCCTCACTTTATTCACATAGTAGCCAACGTAATGGTGACAGTCGTCGTAGCCGTGCCTGTGTTGTTAGTTGCCGTGACCGTTATAATAAAGGTTCCAGTCACAGTAGGTGTACCAGAGATAATTCCCGTGCTGGGATTTAAACTCAAACCAGCGGGCAATGTGCTTGCAGTATAAACGCTAGGTGTGTCACTAGCACCGATGGCGTAGGAGAATGCCTGCCCTTGCCTACCTGCCGCTGCGGTAGGGCTGATGATAATCGGAGCATTAAAGGTTCCAGTAGAGATCAAGGCGCGGGCAAAGCGGCGGTTACTCAAGGGCACGGAGTCTGTCACCACCACGCGCTCTAAGTTAGCATCAATGGATGTGACTATAGTCGTTGCGGCAGGGTTTACCGCCCAAGTGCCCACTTGTAGTGTCGAGGAGAACTGCACAACGTAGCCAATACCAGGACTGGTTGAGGCCTTACGTCGCACGTAGGTCACGGTGAGGAAGTTACTACCGTTGACTTGAATCAAGGGTAAGCCAGCTGAGCCCGTGTCCGTCATGGACGCATTGTTAGGTTGCGTAACACTGCTACGCTGTCCGCTGCCAGCACCGATCATGTTGAAGGCGTATTTAAGGAGGTTGGCCACGCCGTCACCGGCGGGTGTTGCCGTGTCAAGAGAACCGTCTGTAGGGAGTGCTTGGGTGCTGCGGAAGGTGGCCAGCGCGGCGTTATCAGGAGCCGCTGAAGTGGAGGAGTCAAGTTGCTGGAGGTAGGCAATGAGGTTGTTACGATCCGTGGTGCTCAAGGCCAGAACCCGGCGGTGAGGCTGGGCTTTAGCTAGGTCATCGGCCGTGGAGACGGTCATATCGTCCATTGAAATGCCAGTATTAGTGGCCACCACGATGGTGTTCGTCGCGCCAGCCGTGAGGTTGACACCCTCAAGGCGACCGCTCGTCCAATGATTAGTCTGCCAGCCACTCTGTGTGCCAGTTAAGACGAAAGGATAAGAAGTGCCATTCACCGTTGCGGTCATATTGATAGCACTTGATCCACTGAATCGGAATTCAAGGGCACCCGTTCCAGCGGTCGTGCCCCCATTAATGTTGGTGAAGGTAACGGCACCTGCCCCACCGTTGTAGCTAACCAGTGAGTTTTTGTGAACAGCGTTAAACCAGTTTATGTTGATGAAGCCTGGGATCGAAGTTGCGCCAGATCGAACGCCATCTTCCATTTGGTAAACGGTGCCGCCCGCTACCCGAAAGACATCATTAAGAGTCACCGCTGACCCGTCATGGAAATAAGGAGCGGTAGCGTGAAGGCCTAATAGAGTCGGTGTATCAATGCCAGCCAGAGATGCACCAAGACGTCCGCCTGAACTGGTGCGGCGTGTGCCCACATCTTCTAGGCGGGGCACCACACCTACCCCACCACGGGAATTGGTAAAGGTAGCGCCATTATGGCAATCGGTGCAGCTCTGCGCAGCGAAAACGGCTCGGCCCGCGATGGCGGAAGAAGTCTCTGTGCCATCAGCATTACGGAAAGGGCTCTTGGGTAAGGTTTCTTTTCCGAGGCTCGTGACGTAGGCCGCTAGCTGGTCTAGTTGGGAGCTTAAAGTGGCTTTGGGGGTTCCCAAAGGAGAAGATACGCTGGCAGCATTGATGAGGCCTGTCCCGCTGAAATGGTCGCGGATGTCATTTTCAAAATCTTGGATTTCATCGAAATTTCCCGACCAGTGAACATTACCATGGCCCATGCCCGCCCGGCCACGAAGATCCGTGGTGTTACGGAAGCCCTCGCCACGTTGCGTGAAGTCCCACGTGCGTCCGTCCATCGATCCATCGATATGACAGCTGGCGCAAGATATGTAGGTTTCTTTGTTCATGGCATCCCTACCCAGTAAATCCTTAAGGGAAGCGTTGTAGAAAATCTGCTTGCCGCCCAGAACGATAGGGCTAAGCCGTTCGGTGCTCACGGCGGAAACTTTAACCGAACTAGGGGTGCGGGCACCGCTAGCAAGGAAGGGGGTTACGTCGTGGATCGAGACGTTACGAGCCATGAAATTATTGACAAAAATTTTGTTCGTGGCGGAATCCAGAACAGCACCTTGCGGCGCCAAATCGCTTGGGAATCTCCATTTCGTTGACTTCGTTTGGCCAGCTTGGATGGAGAAATCGTCGAAAACTGCGATCTCGTTGTTTCCTTGTAGGGTCACGAAGGCGTAATCGCCTAGGGTAGAAAAAACAACGCCAGAGGGGGACTCACTATTATCAATATCTATGCGATTTGCGCCGTCGTTTGTCTCTCCATTGGCACTGAGACGAATGCGCACAACAGAGGCGCGAACGATGTTTTCGGAGTTCTGACGACCCGTGAAGAATAGTCCGTGCTCATCATTCATTTTTGAGGCAGTTATCCAAGCCCATTGGTTGTCGGGTGAAAGAGTGATACTGGAAAGTTGGTTAATAATTCCTCGACCGCTCGAAGAGGTGTCAGGCCCAAAGTCGCGCAATAAGTTCATGCTACGGGTAAGGCTCAGCGAAGTGCCGTTGTTTACGTCCCAGATATGGGCTCGGTTGAGGGATGAGACGAATCGGGTGATCAGCACGCGGCTGCCGTCCCCCGTAATGGCGATGGCACGTGGGGTGGGCCCCAGCAGTAAACTACCCGTCTCCGCCCGCGTGGAGGTGGCATAGCGCTTTAATATTCCATTACCGAAAAGGGTGACAAATGCACTGGCTCCGTCTGGACTCATGGCGACGCCGTAGGGTTGGCTGCCGTAGCTGAGATTGATCGTGCCGAGCAAGCCACCCGCAGGACTCAGCACCGCAATGCGGTCGGCATCGTGACAGGTAATCCAAGCGTTGCCAGAAGCGTCGAGGGCGACATTACGAGGGTCGGCAGTCTGTGCATTCGTGAGCCCAAGTAAGGTGCGCAGGTTGTATTCGGCGAGCTTGGCATTTGTGTCGGCATGGATCACGGTGACGGTATCGGCGTCGGGATTAACGGACCAAACCCGACGGTTGGCCACATCAAGGGCGATAGGAGAAGATTTCGTGGGGCGAGCGCCGACAAGGGGAGTGGCGATCGTGACCGTCAGAGTCTTCGTGACGGTAGAAGTTGCACCGCCAGGCTTAAGATCGCGCACTTGGACCTTAGCGTCGTAGTGGCCATTAGCAGCATAGGCGCGGGTGGCGGTCGGACTGCTGGACCATGCGGTTGTGGCGGAGGCGTCGCCGAAGGTGAAACGGTATTGCAAAGCATCGCTTTCTGGGTCGGTAGCGGTGGCACTCAGCGTGACGATTGTGCCGACGGTGGTCGGGGAAGGAGAAGCAGTGAAGCTACTGAGGTTAGGCGAAGCATTACCTCCAGCAACAGAAGCACCAGTGGAAAAGGTAAACGTATAAGGTTCGATGCCGTTGCCGACCGCATCTTTGATCCCTCCATCTACGACAATCACCTCATAGGTTTTATTCACAGCGAGGTATTGCTTAGGTGTGATCGTAAGCACGTCATCATGGGAAAAACTGGTCCAACAATCAATCGGCGTGCTCGTGCCGACCTCACGCAAGATGACCGTTTCGCCATTGATGATGGTAAAGGATTCCAGCGTCTCATGGATCAAGAGGCTTATGGGTGCACCAACGGGGAAATTCGTCTGCCCGGGGCGAGGCATGTGATAGCCGACATAGGGCTTCTTTGTATCGGGTGTCGATTGGTGCGCCCAGATACCGAGACGATCAAAGCCATTGCCGAAGGAGTAGCCACCGGTAAAGAGAAGATTGCCTAAGGGCATGGCGTATTGGCTGGTGTCAATATTACCCGCTACCGAGCCAGCGGGTCGGCCAACGCCCGTCTGGCTTAGCTCCAGCACGGGCAGAAAATTATCCATGTTAATCTTATGCCGCTGAGCGAATATAAAGTTATCTTGCGCCTGCACGTAGGAGACGCTCTCGTCCCCTCTTTTGGCCGAATCTCCCCTCACATCAATAGATGCAACGTGCTTGAGGTCAGTGGGATCCTGGTAATCAATAATTTCTATCTTTTGGGAATCGCTATCGGAAAGCACGATATAATGCTCGAAGGGCACAGCGATGTAGGCACCAAAGCCGCCAGCCAATTTATCGAGCAATATCGGGCGCTCAGCTGGCGTGCGAAATACGGGCGAGATATCATAACAAAGGATGCCTAAATTCGAACCATCGGACGTGATAAACAGCAGATTACCCAAAAGGATAGAATTTCCCGTGACACCGTCTTCAGCCAGAGAATTCCATGCGTAGAGGACTTGCGGGCCGGCTGGACCGCTTACTTTGGGGCGAATGAGCTGGGTCGGGGTCGGAGTGCTCGCCCCAGCGTATTGGATCCAATGAAAAGGCAGTTTCCATGGCCAATAAAGAGCGTGTCCCTCCGTGGTATAGGGGGTGAGCGTGGCGAACTCTGGCTGCGCTTGATTTAATGCATTCACGCCCAATCCTGTCCGGCGGATGTCCGCACCGTAAACTCCGCCTACCCAATCGCCTATCTTGGTATGTGCGTGGTTACCATGATCATTAAACAAGGGCATGTTAGTGTCTTGGCGCACGCCGAAGGTGCTCACATCATTTGGATTACTGAAATTCCAGGCTTTTTGTGCTGATCCAGTGACCACATTGGTATAAAACCAGCCGTTGTGATAAATGATGTTGGTAATTCGACTTTGATCCGTCGGAGTGCGATAGAGCAGGGTGCCGGGGGTCTGAGCAACATTAGGAAAAGCCGCCGGCACTGGAGGGACAACAGCTTGAAGATTGTTCCCCAAAGCAAAGCTAAAAGTCAGGCTTAAAACTACGAGGCTTTTGATACTCGGGATGGATTTCCGCACCTGATCTCTCGTTTTGCTAAATGAATCTAATACAAGGTGTTTTGCTTGATCTTTATGCATAGTAATAATATGTGTATGAAAATAAATCCTGCAACCCATTACAGCTATTCATGCTCTCAATAAGAGCAACAACCCTCTTTATAAATACTATAAATAATCCACCTAAGCTCTAATCCCTTTGTTTATGAGCAAAGGATTGATTTAATAAAAAAAGATTCGATAATAATTTTAGGTTTTTTTTTGTTAATAACTTTCGTAATTCCTAGCGAAGGAGCATAGCCAGACACGAACTCGAAGTTAACGATCTGGTCGAGAGACCAGTCGATTGTGGCATTAGCAGTAAGAATACCCTTAACGCGGAGGATAACACACGCCGATCTGGCGGCGGATTTCGTCCATGACCTCCATGCGCTCAATGGCCTCTGCCGCTAGGAGCAGCGGGCTTTCCGTGAGGCCGAGACGCAGGCAGCGCATCGTTTCATTGGCTTGGTAACAGGCCGACGGCAGCGGAATTTTGGGCTCGATAACAAGTGGCTCTTTTCCATCTCGCAAGAGGGTGGCTCCGTGGGCCCAAGTGAATCCTTCGACGTGGATCTTGCCCGTCGTGCCGATGATGACGGCGCGATGAGGCGTGTGGGTGCGGTTGGCGCAGGACAAGATAGCGAGCGCGCCTGACGGATACTTTAAGATCATGGCGGTTTGTTCATCGGTTCCTGTTTCGCAGAGGGTCGCTTGGGCCGAAATACCGGTGGGGCCGAGGCCGAGTGCCATCGTTGCGAAGGCCAGCGAGTAACAACCCACATCGAGTAAACAGCCGCCACGCCGCTCCAAGGCGAATTGACGTTTGGTCGGGTCCCAAGCTTCGCGAAAACCGAAATCAGCTATCACTTGGCGAACCTCGCCGATTTGTCCTTCTACCAACCATGCAGCTACTTGGCGCGTGGCTGGAAGAAACCGTGACCAAAGCGCTTCCATACAGAACACGTTTTTCTCCCGCGCCACCGCGTAAACCGCTCTGGCTTCGGCGGCGGTGATGGTGAAAGGCTTCTCAACGAGAACGGACTTACCTTGGCTTAAAACCGCTATGGCATGCTCCGCGTGGAATTGAGGCGAAGAGCAGATATAAACGACATCGACCTCGGGATTGCGGGCCAGTTTAGCCACGTCATCGTAGCAATGAGGCACGTTGAACTCCTTGCCGAAAGCATCGGCGCTTTCCTGATGGCGCGATGTAACCGCCACCAGTTCGGCGTCGGGTAAAACGGCGAGAGCTTTGGCGAATTCCTTGGCGTAGCCGGTGCCGACAATGCCCCAGCGAATGATTTTTTCGCTCATAGGCGGCTAAGGAATTCCAGTATCTTCTGTAAAAGCCACCCTTGCCCAGCAGTGTCTGGGATAAGCTCGGAGACGTCTTGAAACTCAATAAAGGAATGGTGAATCATAATAAGAAGAGTGGGTTAGGATTTTAAGTTGGAAGGAAATTGATGTGCGTTGTGCAGGAAATCAAGGCAGACCGCAGCGGTCCAGGCGTAGCCATGGTCACGCAGGCCTTCACCTGTCAGAGCGTTGAAGTTTTCACGGAACCCGTGCTGTTGGCAAAGTTTACAAAAATCCTCTGCTGTTTGCCATGCAAGGGGATCCTGCCCGTGCTTAAGCAACATCTCTACCACTTGGTGTGTGCTTGGTGCCCAAATGGGCCCTAACCAATATCCGTCCGCTTGATAGTGGGAACTCAGCGGGCTCTCGGAGGCGAATCCATATGATGTGCGGAAACGTCCCGGCTCTAACAAATGCGCCATCTGCGCGGCGCTAATTGTTGCGGGAAGTTGCTTGCCGAGAAGTAAAGGCCAAAATTGGCGCAAGCAGTCACCCTGATTTCCTAAGTGATGAGTTCCAGATTGCATAGTGAGGAAAGTCTCACCTGACCAAGAATGACGAATGAGTTTCTCTAACAATTTATCCGCGCGCTCACGCCACCCAACCGCCAGCTCGGGTGTGCCACGCCTTTCGGCCAGCACCGCTAGAGCCTCCATTTGTTCAATGAGATAAACCGAAATATCCGGAGACTCTGCGGGCAAGCCACCGCAACAAACAGAATCATTATCCCACCCGGATTCACAGCCGTGGTTGTATTGCGGGATGCCATCATGATCATCATCGCGATGAGCAAACCACCAATTGGTCCATTTTTCCAAAGCGGTATATGCCTCATCGACCTCAGTAGGTGTGGGCGTGTAAAATGGCAAAATTTGCAACAAAGTGCGGCCATGCACGGGCGGCTTAGTCATGCCAAAGTCTACGCTCACATCATCGAAGGCATCAGGTAACATGCCCTCTTCTGTTTGTAATGCGAAGGGCAGCCACCATTGCTTCCAGGCGAGGCGAGGGTGGCTGCGGCGCAAAGCCAATGCCACAAAACAATGATCCCAACTCCAAACGGATGTCATTGCGTTTTGAGACATCATCACTGGGGCATAGGAATAATTTCCGCCGGCGGGCATCGTGTTAGACCAGAGATTGAAGGCAGCCGAGCGGGCAAGGCTGCGCCAACGCTCTGGAAATTCACCGAAGCCATCCAGCCATTGCGCAAAATCTGCCTGTGCAGACTCCACCACCGCTTCGAAGCTCGGGCGCGTCTGCGGAGCTATCCACGTGGAGGCAAACTCCGTGATTTCAAACTCGCCGCAGCCCGCCTCTGGGTGGAGCAGCAACAAGGCTGGCTCAGTATCACTTTTTCCTGAGATGAAAGGAGCGTGCCCCTCAATGCTACCCGATAATGCCGTGACCATCAGTCGCGCGCGTGTGGCATTGAGATTCAGATGCCAACGGCCTGACTCGCATGGAAAAGACGAGGAGTAAGGTTGGCTATACACTTGGAGACGCAACGCCTCCTGACCCCGCACACGGATACGCAGGGTGCGCTCGCCATCAAACGCAAACTCTGCCCCGCCGTGGGTAGTAGTAAGGGTGAGCTTTTCCGGCAAGACCTCGGGTGCTGCGGAATCGGAAAAGGCGAGGGAAATAAGCGTTCGATGGGGCACGCCCCCGCGCGAGGTGCTTAGATAAAGGATCGGTTTACCGCTCTCCTCACGCACGGTAAGCGAAAGCCAGTGCCGGGCGCGACTAAACGGCGAGTAATCAAGCAGGCAAGTGTCGTTGATGGAAGACAGTTGTGACATATTCAGACTAGATGTTGCATCATTACTAGTTCTAAATGGGTGAAAATAAATAAAACATCAAGATAATTGAGTATGCACTGCGCCTCCGAGAGTCAAACCGTCAGGGGGCGGTAGGCCAGAGGCACTTACCCACCAAAGCTGATGGCCATGGGCCGGAAGACGGACGACGAGCTCGCTGGAAGTGGCGAACTCGCCAATACCATCTGACCCCCAAGCAGCGATAGAAACTGGCCCCGCCATGCCAATGGTCGCAGGCCACGCAAAGCTTTGCTGGCGGGCTTCCCCAGATATGTTTACCACCAGTACGGCCCATGCGCCAAGTTCAGGATAGGGTCGGACGATCAGCGGTAAATCCTGACCGGGCAGCCCCCAATAGGGTAGCTCTGCTGGGCTGGCGATTGAACCTTGGGCACAGAAACGCCACAGACGGCGGCGTTCTTCCGAACAGAGATGCAAGGGATCCGAGGTGTTCACCGCCCCACCTAATGCGGCGACCCAGTAAGCGAGGGTGTGTGTCTCTTGATTGCTCAGCTCAGTGTGAAAATCTCGTAGGATCAAGGAATCAGCATCGTTTTGCCATAAAATGCCGTTGATGAACTGCACTGCCCATGAACTGCGAATCAGATGTGAGGCCGAGTGTCCGCCGAGCGACGCGTCAAGCGGCCAAACCGAGGCGTTGTCCCCGCCCGTGCGCACGGCATCGGCAAAGCCGATCATGGGTGGAAACGGCGCAAGGCACCCAAGCCAAAACGCATCCTCGCCCATCGCCTCACGCATAGCTGTGAAAAGATTCCGCATCCGCTCAAGGGAGGTGAGCCCCGGTGAGTGGCGTCGCACTTGATCGTCCCCGGGTTCAAAAAAGGCCCAGAATAAAAAATCCGTTTTAAAATAACGCGCACCCCAAGCGCGAAGCGTGCGCAAGCAGTGAACGATGTAGTCAGTCACGCCGGGATGCGAGCTATCAAGCACATACCATTCCTCATCAGGATAGCCCCAAACTTTCGATTCCCCGTGAGAAGTGATGCCAAGCACTGGGGTGCCATCGTGCCGACGCAGAATCCAATCCGGATGCTCGGCGATGAGACGGCTGCGGTTCCCCGCCATGTAAGGTGCAATCCAGATTCCGGGCAGATACCCTTCTTCAGCGATGCGGGCGAAGGCGGGCTCTAGTCCGCCAGGCCAGCGCTCGTTGGCAGAAAGCCAATCGCCCGGTGCGGTGAAGTAACCCGCATCAATCTGGATGGCCCGCAGATCTGGCGATGGATGACTTTTCAAACCCAACAGCAATGCCTCCAAATCCGCCCGGCAAAAGTTGAAGTAATGATAATACCAAGAACACCAGTGCGTTCCTCCAGCGAAGCGGTGCCTCACGCCCATCTCAGCCGCAATGGCTCGGGCGAAAGCTTGGAACGTCGGGTAGGGGCGCGGCCCCCAGGAGATATACAATGGAGGGAGATCTAGACCTTCCAATGGGATCGTGAGGCATTCCAAGTGATAGCCTAGAGAAACGTGCAGCCCGTCGCGCAAGGCATCGCGTCCGATAACGCGCCCTGCGACGCGGAAACGTCGGTGCTCGTGCGGCCCGAACGCCAAAGTGCCGCCGTCCGCTGCAATGACGGCGTTGACCAGGCCGTAGTCGTCGAGCACGGCGGGATCCCCAGGCTTGGGTAAATCGTTGAGGTGCCCATTCTGCATCCAGTTGACCGCACCTTCGACATACGCTGGCCCTAATACCAGAAGACGTCGCGGAGCACGGGCGAAGCCAAGCAACCGAGCACGCAGCACCAGCCCTTCCATCGTCTCTTCAATATCGAGCACGAGCTTTCCGTCCACGCAACAGTAGGTCGCACAGGCAGCCCCTTCCCTCCGCTTCACGGAGATCGAAACCGCACGCAACGGAGCATCATCCCAAGCAGGGAAGGCATCCGAGAGGCGCAAGCCGGACTTCTCAATATTGAGAGTTCCATCATCGCCAATGTGCCAGTTCAGACCAGCCCCCAACGGGAAGATGGCCTGAGCGGATTCAGGTTCTTCCACGGTGGGGAGCGAGGAAAGTATCATTTAAAGAACATATATTACGGTGCTGTGACCCTCACTCGGACGAAGCGTTTATTTGCACTGGTCAGGTTGTCCGTTACGACGACTCGTTCAAAGGTCGTGTCAATACTGGTCACTCCCGTAGTGGCCGAAGCATTCACCGCCCACGTGCCGTTAGCTAGCGTATCGCTAAACTCAGCAGAGAAGCTGATACCAGAGTTACTCGTGCTCTTACGACGGATGTAGGTAATGCGGAGTTTACCCGTGCCATCCACATCAACGAGAGGTAAGCCTGCGCTGCCGCTAGCGGTAACCACTGCGTTATTTGGGCTCGTTAACACACTGACTTGGCCTGTGCCTGCGCCCATCATGTTAAAGGCGTATTTCAGCAAGCTAGGAACGCCGTCACCCGCTGGGGTTAAGGCATCTTGGGTGCCATTGGACGCTAAGCTGTTAGCGGTGCGGAAGGTAGTGAGACCGCTGCCAGCAGCTTGCGTTAATCCGCGGAACTCAACCTCGGCTATGTCGGCAAGGCTGCTGGGATGCTGGTAGCGCAGGTAGCGATAGTAGGTAGTATCGCTAATCGAGACCTGTTGCCAGACAAAGCCGGGATCGCTACCCACCGTATGGAGGGTTGTCCAGCTCGTTCCATTACTTGAACCTTGGAATATGCCGCCGACCGTGCGGTTGGTGTAGCCTTCGCGAGCCATGAAGCGGATCGTGCTGACTCGGCCCGTGAGGGTTAACCCAAGATCAATCTGAGCAAAGCCACCGCTGGCGGCATCAGGCGCAAAGAAGGTCGCTGTGTCGCCGTCAAAGACTTTGTTCGCATCGTAGATCGCAAAGTTTCCGTAGGGAGCCGATCCACTGACCGTGCCGGTGAAGAGCGGGTCTAAACCTGCCGTGATCGTGATGGAGACTGCTTGAGCCGCAGAGGTACCAGTTCCATTAGTAGCGGTAAAGCTCGGGGTGAAGGTGCCGCCTGCAGTCGGGGTGCCGCTGAGCACGCCTGTGGAGGTGGCTAAAGTCACTCCGTTGGGCAAGTTGCCCGAGGCTAATGCCCACGATGTGGGGCTATTGCTTGCCGTCACGGTGTAGCTGAACGCTTGGCCAGTTGAGCCATTGGCAGTCTGACCGGTGGTTATCACCGGCGCTGAGCCGCCGCCGCTTCCGGTGGGCGCAACGTCGGCATAGGATTGCCCGATGCGCACTTCATCGACCTCAAGTGTCTGCCCAGTGCCCAGCCCGTGCTGGATACGGATGCGGTCGAAGGTGAAGGTCGCTAAACCCAATAGTTGGGTCGCCGTGCCGTCCGCAGGAGTGCTCGCAAGGCTCGGGTTCGCCCACACATACACATCGTCCGTTCCGGCTTTGAGCACAATCTTCGCTACGATGAAGGTCGCGGTTCCGGTGCCTACAGCGGTGTTTGCACCGGCACCTCCGCTGCGTTCCACGCCCCAGTTGGTGGCATTTAAGCGTTGACCGATGAAGAGTTGCTCGGAGCCCCCGTTAAAGAGGGAGAGACCACCCCAGTTGGTTCCAGGAATGGTGCTTCTCGCAAGGAAGCTGATCCAGTAGGTGCCATCGGGCTGGGCCGAGGCGCTGACGTTGCGGAAGCTGGCCGCATTGTTGACAAATACGCCCTTTCCGCCGGCAGCGGTGAGTGTTCCACCCGAGGTGTAAGTGAGCCCGGTGGCGTTGATGTCGTTGGCTCCGCCATCCCATGCTCCGCTCCAGTTGGTGCCTCCGCTCTTTGCGGCCAAGGCGCCGGTGCCTGCGGTGTAGGAGAACCCTTCGTAGGTCGCCGGATTGAAGGTGCCGGAGAAGTTCTGGCTGGTAAGATTAGCACTCAGGGTGCCCGAGCGGTTGACTGGGCTAAACGAGTAGCCAGCCAAGCTTGGTGTGATCGTGTAGGCTCCCTGCGGCACATTGTTCAATGTATAGACTCCGCTTACGTTGGTCGTCGCCGTGCGGGTGCCGTCACTCACGGTTACGCCATTGAGCCCAGTGGCCCCAACAGTGATCGTTCCCGTGATGCTGTAGGTCGGCAAGGCAGTCGCAGTGAACGTCTGTCCAGTAATTGCTGCTCCGTTTACCGTCACCGACCGCGTGGCCGGGGTATAGCTGAAGCCCGAGAGGCTCGGCGTGAGCGTATATGTGCCGTTGGAGAGGCTCAGACTAAAGTTTCCATTGGCATCCGTGACTGTGCTGCTGCCGCCCGAAGACACTGTAACACCACTCTGGGCGGTGCCACTCAACGTGACCGTTCCGCTTACTGCGAAAGTCGGTGCACTGAAGCTGACGATAGCATTGTAGAAAGTCTGGCCCATTTCCGACCAGAGGCCTGCATCGGGTCTTGGATGTACCCAATCGCCTTCCTGCTGCTGTTGCGTGCCCCAATCAAAGGTGGGAGCATTACCATATTCACGGACCGCGATTGAATTCATGTCCACAATGCGGACGCGTTCTTTCGCCGGAGCGGAAAGGCCATCAAACTTGGTTTGGTAGGTCGTGTTGAGTCGGTTGATGCGACTGATACCGGCCGCAAAGTTGGCCGCGAGGCTATCGCGTCCACGACCCACGGGGGGGATTTTGGCGATAACGAGCCTCACGTTGGAGGGGTGGTTCAGAATGGTATCCACCAATTGGCTCACTTGACCAGTGATCCACGCGTCGTGGCCGGAGTTGTCGAGCAGCTTCGGTCCATCCGCCTGTCCATCGCCGGTCGGGTCGGGGAAGCCGGTGGAACCGCCGCCGGGCACGCCTAGTCCATGATCCATGTTGTTAATGCCAAGCAAGAGCGTCACGACATTGACCGTGCCCGAAGGCGCAGGTGCGGTGCCAAATTGCGCATCCATGTAATCCTTCATGCTGGTGCTGCCACCTGCGGTCGGCCAGTTGAAATGATCCAAGCCCCTGCCCGACCAGCCCTCATGCCTGTTAGGCGCTGAGCCCTGGGTTCCCAACCATGTGGCGGCAAAGCCACCGTTGGTGAAGAAGGTTCTCATGTGATTCTGGTAGCTATTGTTCGCAGTGATCGAGTCACCAGCCGTCATGATCCTGAACGTAGATCCACCACCGCCGCCGCTTGCTGCGTTGATGGTGATGGCGATGGACACGGCAGGCGAGGTGCCACCAGCGTTGGTCGCGGTGAAGCTCGGCGAGAACGAACCGCTAGCGGAAGGTGTTCCGGAGAGCAATCCCGTGGAGGTGTTCAAGCTGACGCCAGTCGGGAGTGTTCCCGAGGCTAACGTATAGGAGGTCGGGCTGCTGCTGGCTACGATCTGGTAGCTAAATGAGCTACTCTGCGTGCCCGTAGCAGTCTGTCCTGCCGTCACAACTGGCGCCGCACCTACGGCACTGATCGTGATGGTGATGGACACAGCCGGCGACGTGCCGTTTGCGTTGGTCGCGGTGAAGCTCGGCGTGAATGTGCCGGTCACCGTTGGTGTGCCAGACAGCAATCCCGTGCTGGTGTTGAGGGACACACCCGAGGGGAGTGAACCTGAAGCTAGCGCGTAAGAAGTCGGGCTATTAGTGGCAGCAACGGTGTAACTGAAGGCTGTATTCACCGTGGCTGTAGCGCTTTGACCTGCAGTAACGGCAGGAGGCTGAGGCAACGGGGCCGTCGTAGGAGCGACTTCGGCAAAATTATTCCCGATACGAAGTTCATCAAAATCCATGGTCGAGCCACTAAGCCCTGCTTCAAGGCGCACCCGATTCATCGTGATATCCACTCCACCGATCCATGGGGTAGCAGCGCCATCGTCAGGAGTGCCGTCTAGGGATGGGTTGGTCCACATGTAAACGTCATCTGCACCTGCTCGCAGGACCAATTTAAGAACGATAAACGTGGACGCTGCCGTCGAAGTTCCAGAAGTCGCACTAGCAGCACCCCTTTCCATACCCCAAGTGGTGCCATTAAAGCGCTGACCGATGAAGGCCTGCTCGGCGCCTCCGTTGAATAGAGAGAGTCCGCCGTAACCGTTGTTACCCGGATTGTTGCTCCTGGCGATAAAGCTGATCCAGTAAGTGCCCGTGCTATACGTAGCCGGGAGATTACGGAAGTTCGTGAAGGAGCCGCCTTGCTTGATGATCACTCGACCACCCGCTGTGGTTAAGTTTTTTCCTCCTGAGGCATAGGTCATGCCAGTAACGTTGGTCTCATTTTGGCCGCCGTCCCATGCCGCCGTCCAGCCAGTGCCACCGTTGAGTCCCGCAAGAGTTCCTGCGGGGTAACTAAATCCATCATAGGCAATCAATTGAGTGACGGTAATCGGAATCGCAGAAGCGGCCGATGTGCCTGAGGAGTTTGTAACGGTAAATTGCGGGTTATAATTTCCTGCTGTGGTCGGGGTGCCAGTGAGTAAACCGGTGGAACTATTCAAGGTCACGCCTGGAGGTAAAGAACCACTACTCAGCGTATAGCTGATGGCAAAGTTGGCCGCAATTTGGTAGGAGAAAACATTACCCACGATCCCTGTAGTTGTTTGTCCCGAGGTGACGGTCGGTTGAGCAAGGGGCACCGCACTGATCGTCACAGTCTGCGAGCCAGAAGTGCCTGTGGCATTCGTAGCCGTCAGAACGATCGGGAATGTTCCCGTGGTCGAAACCGTGCCGCTGATAACACCGGTGTTTGTATTAAAGCTCAAGCCAGCAGGGAGCGAACCACTCACAAGAGTCCAGCTGGTCGCTGGCGGTGAGGATACAACTTGATAGTTCAGCGGGATCGTCTGCATCGCTGAAGGATTTTGACTGGGTGTAATCACAGGAGCTGCTCCCATGACGTCATTCCAAGTCGCACCAAGGCGGAATTCGTCTAAATAACATTTGCTCACTGAGTCGAGCTGAATGGTTTGCACTCCCGTAAAGCTGAAACTAGATGCGTTTGTAACCGTCCCGTTTGCGGAAGCGTCACTAGGCTGGGAACCGACCGGTGGATTGACCCACAAGCGGTAGCTAGAGAGCCCATTATTCATATCCATTCGGACTAGGATAAGAGCTGTTTCCCCGCTCACGACGGGGGCATTACTCGTCACGGTGCTGCCCGAGCGACCGAATTTCCAGTTAGCGACTCCGCTTTCCGTAAGAACTTGGAACTGGGTTCCGCCAGCATCAGTGAGCTCAATGATGAAGACTCCGTTTGCACCGGTGCGATTGACCCTAGCGAGCAGGCTCATCCACGTAGTCTGTCCATTACGTTGGATTCCTGAACCAAACTGACGACTAACGCCGACATAGCCACTTCCATCCATCTCCAATGCATTACCCGCTGCTGGCACGCCCGGGTAAGTAAGCCCTGCCACGATCCTCTTAGTTCCTGCATTAATTCCCTGCCAAGTATTGCTGCCCCAACCGATGGTGCCACCGCCGCCGCCTAGGCCGACGGGCGAGTTTCCGATGCTGCCACCGATCTGGTCATAAGCCAAGCCCGCTAAGGGAGCAGTAATGGTGATGGTCACAGGACGATTCGGGTTGGCTGCGCCTTGGGCATTGCTGGCCCCAACGGTGAAAGTGAAAGCTCCTGCTCCTGTGGGGGTGCCACTGATCACGCCCGTGGATGCATTCAGCGTGATACCTGCGGGTAAACTACCGCTGACCAGAGACCAGGATGTGGGCAAGCCCGTGGCTTGCAGCGTGTAGCTAAATCCTGTGCCTACTTGTCCCGTTGCGGTCTGACCCACGCTGATCAAAGGAGCACTGGCTTGGACGACGGTAAATTTAAGCGTAATGGGCGCACCTGTGCCGTTAGCGTTAGTGGCCGTAAACGTTGCAGTGTAAGTACCAGCCGTGGTCGGAGTGCCGCTGAGGACTCCCGTGGTGGTATTTAACGAAAGGCCAGGAGCTAGGCTTCCGCTGGTCAATGCATAGCTCGTAGGAGATCCTGAGGCAATGATCTGGTAGTTGTAGGCAGTGGATGTGACGCCTTGTGTAATATTCTGCTGTTTCCAGACGAGAGCGGGTTGGTTTAATACCACAACATCACTGTAGTTCGTGCCAAGGCGAATTTCGTCTAGCTCTAAATTATCAGTCTCGGGTGCACCATCAAAGGTCAACTCGATCCGTCCGAAGCTCAGGTTATTTGAGCCTTGGCTGGTGGTAATGTTAGCCGAGGCGTCTGAGGGCGCGGTGCCAGAGATGGCGGGGTTCACCCACATACGCACCGTGCGAGTGGAGCTATTTGTAATGTCTATTTTAACTAAGACCAATGCTGGCGTAGTATTTACCGCAACAGAACTCGGGGCGGAAGGTTGTGAACCGACTTTGGCGTCGTAGGACCAGTTAGCACTTCCCGTTCTTTTACCGAAAGTGAGGAGACTATCGTTGGAACCACCGGCGCTGCGGGTCAAAGAGAGACCCCCAGAGCCAACGCCAGAGCCGGTGCCGATGAAGCTGAGCCAGACGGTTTTGGCCGAGTTATCGTCCACGAAAGGAGATTGCAGGACTTTAGCATAGCGGTTGCCTGTGGATCCCCTGCTGAGTTTCACGCGGTTGCCAGTGAAAGGTAGGCTACCGTAGCGGTTGTTCCCGAAATCAATCGTCGTGGGATAAGCAGGATTATCACTGGTGCTTCCAATTTTACGTTCCCAGAAATCCACAAACCCGACGCCACCTTGGGCACCTTCTAAACCGCCGCCCACGGCTTCATAATTAAACGGTTCGTGAACCAGAAGCGGGGCTGCTGCAATGGTGAGGGTTACATTTCGTGTAACCGTGCCGCCGGAAATTAATTGGAACGTAAGGCTAGCAGAAGCCGCCGCCGTAGGGCGTCCATAAATGCGTGCTGTCGCAGCATCAAAGGTTAAACCCGATGGGATAGAGCCTGAGGTCAAGCTCCAGGTCAAGGTAGAGCCTAGGCCTTCGGCGAAGAGACGCTGGTCGTAGTCTTGATTAACGCTGCCATTAGGAAGTGAAGTCGTGACGATAGAGAGAGCGGGAGCAGCCGACTGCGTGGCGGCAATGCTTTTTGCGACAGCGGCGGAAACTTTGACATAAGTCACAGCACCTTGCGCATTGGCGCCAGTAGCCCAACCTTCTCCTGCTGTATTACGCAGATCAGCAAGTGAAGCACGCACCGTTGCGGCGGAGCCGCCGACGTTTACGCTGGAGGCTTTGAAACGTTGGATTGCGACGATGTAATGCTGCAGCGCTGGCGTGTAGGTCGTGCCAGTGCGGGCTGCGATGTTGACGTTGACAGTGGTGCCTACTTGCTGACCTGAAATGATTTGTTTAAAAAATTGGTTGGATTCTTGGTTATTGGAGACTCCATCATCATCATAGTAATTAAACGAAGTTAGGCTTGTGGACGGAAAGTAATCCACCTGAAGCTGTGATTGGTCGCCTTGACCCACATACAGGGGATTGTGGAAATAATTAGGAATGATCGCGCCGGCTTTGGCAAAGACGGGCATGCTGATCCATCTAGGGTCGTTGGAATTGTAGGTTATATTGCTGTTAGAGGCTTGAACATAAGTGGTTCCACGGAAATAGTCATACCATGTTCCCACTGGAAGGTAGATCGGCTTGGAAGTTTCTGCCGCTTGATTTCTTAAGATAGGGGAAACTAGAAGACCGTCGCCAAACATCCACGCTTGGGAATAATTTACCAAGTTAGGATCACTAGGGAAATCCCAGTTTAAGGGACGGACGATTGGGATGCCAGTCTCCGCATATCTGCGTTCATAAGAATAAATATAGGGAATGAGCTTTGAACGGAAACGAATGGCTTCGACCGAGCCCGTTTCGCCATTACCACTTCTGCTACCGAGATCGGTCTTATTAAAATTCCAAGGCTGACGTTGCGCCAGTGGGTTCGCACCGTGGGTGCGGAAGATTGGCATAAAGGAAGAGAACTGGATCCAGCGGGCATACAGTTCTGGAATGGGCATGTGGGCAGCCTTGGTGTTTTGATTAGAGTTATCCCAGCTATCATCACCGACGCCCAAATCACCTCCCGAGGTGCCACCGCCATCCGTCGAAGTGCGGCCTAAACCCGCATTAATGACTTGAAGCATGCGAGGTGGTTCTACTGCAAGCTGGCCCCACGCCATATAAACATCACCACTCCAAACGCTGTAGCCGTAGCGATGCGATCCGAGATAGGACGTGCGGTTATTCGACCACACGCGTTTGGTGGGGAATTGTGCGCGCTGGTAAATATAAATTTCCTTCTGAACTGCTTGGTTATAAACATTACCCGCTGCTCCATCCATAATGTCGGTCTCTTCAAACTCATCGTTCCACCAACCATCCACACCGGTGGCGTAAGCACCATCCACGGTTTTTTGCGCAAACCACTCACGGACAGCCTGTAAGGAGAACTTTAGATTCGCAAGCGGCTTTCCTGAAAAATAATCGTTATGGAGGGCGACGGCCGTGCCTGGGCCTGCCTGTGAGTTATACCAGCCATTATCAAATGCTTGTTGGCCTTGCACCGTGTTGCGGTGAATACGTGGCTTAGTGATAGCCATGATATGATTTCCTTGATCCTCAAAGAAATTTTTGAGCTTACCGCTGGCTGCCGAAGGAAACTTGACTGGGTGCCAATTGAACTCCCCATTATCAAACTCACCCCAATGTTTCCAGTCGAAATCCAAGATATAGACATCTAGAGGGATTTTTCGGGTGCGGTAAGTTTCAATCGAGGTCTTCAGCTCATTCTCATCCACACCCCACTCGGTATTCATAAAACCGCTGGCATACTTCGGGAACATCGAAGGGCGCCCCGTGATCTGCGTCATGGCATCCATGATCTGATACGGTGAGCCTACTATGCTGAACCAGAGAACATTCGTTTTAGGGTTTAACTCAGGCAAGCCTCTAGCACCTGTCTTACTCAATTCCAGCGTATTTCCTAACGTGGACGTGCCGCCTTCATTGTCCCACAGCACCGCAAAGCCCGGGATCGTAGAGTTGCCTAATGTCCAAACAAAAGGTCCGGTTTGGCCACCATGTGGCATAACATTCATGTTCGCAGTCGCATGGCGGTTACCGTTGGCCGTGACTCCCTGGCGTGTGAGCTGATTGACGAAATTCCAGCTCCAATAAATACTACGCTCCGTGCCTTCCCATGCCCGCCCCGCGCCAGCAGACTGGAGTCCATACCAGTTTAAGGAATTCGATGTCCACCCATCAAATTTCACTCCAGTGGACGACATGCCACCTGCATTTTGTTCCTTATAAATAAGCTGGCCGCCGAGGGTGTAGGTCGAAACACGCAGGGGATTTCTTGCGATGCGCACCTGCATGGCCGACGTGGTGATCGTTACCGGATCACTCGCCGTATTGATCGTCACCGTTCCTGGTGTCCATGTTTTTGAGGCATGGGTGGGATCCATGATGAGCGTGTTGGTTGAAACCACACCGCCTGGCCGATAATCCACTTCAGCCACATTCGGAAGAAGTACCCGCACCCTCACCACGTCGGAACCAACGTTCAAGGTCACGGAGCTCGAGTCGTTAGTTACGCTCGTTACATTTCCAAGTTGCGCCCAAGCGGAACTTACTGCTAGAGCAAGGATCAGTGCTGGAAGAACCCGTTTTAGAATCCACTTTGGCTTGCTCATCATTAAGAATTGAGAAACAAATAAATCAAATGGGGCTGTAGTCATTGGAACAAGTTACTATTGCTTTATTCAATGCACAATCAGACCCTAGGTGTACAGTTCACTAAATAAGGGTCGCCGATTCAAACAGGTGGACAAGTCCAGCCGTCCCGCCAAACCCCATTGAGAAAAATGGATTTAGGGTGCTCTGGAATACCCGCTTCACCCCGATGGATTTGTGCCACGAGTATATCGACCGCCGCCGAACCTATCTCGCCGTGAAGATTATCCACCCCTGCCCAATCTGAGACATCAGACCCACTATTCCAGTGGATGACCGCGACATCTTCTGGAACACGTATTCCGCCAGCATTAAGATGAAAGAGGGTGGTGGAATCCCCACAAATAATAACATCGGGACGACATTCCCGATACCAGTCTGCTAACATCAGATGCCATTCCTCAACGACCAAAGGGGCGATACGTTGCGAAGGATTGAGGTTCCACTGACTTTCCACAAACCCCGCCCGCAGAAGACCATCATTAGTTTGATGCACCCACTCCCCACAGACTAAACCGGGGCGACGATATCCAAGCCTGCCCGCATTTTCCATCGCCAAACGTATATTTTCCAACCCCATGGAAGCCACTCGCGGGTAGCGGGTTCCACTATGATCCCCTTCGATGGCAGACAGGGCGAAAGAGTTTAACTTAGACTTCAGCCCTCCGGGAAAGCCGTCGCTAGGTTGAAAAAGAATGACTCCCTCAACTCCCCGCGCATGCATGATACCACAAAGCCGCTCAGGCCTATGTTTTTTAAACCACATCTTTTCCAAAATGTAGCCAAATTGAGCGCAGCGGTTTTCAATACCTTGGATATAGGGAGAAAGATACGGTGCTTCGTCAATGAAGGTGGCTGATATGCTATCATGTAACAGCACCAAGCTAGGGACAGTGCCGCTGCCCTTACTAGTCCGCATGTAGGACATGAGCTGCGATATTTTTGCGTCTTCTCTATAACCTAATTCCTCAGCCGCACGCCTAACGCGATTTTTGGTGGCCTCGGAGATATTCCGTTTATTTCGAAGAGCCGATGAAACAGCACTAGGCGAGAGACCACAATGTTTAGCAAGTTCGCGAATGGTGGGTTTTGGCATTAGCAGGTTCCTACTCCACTCTGCCGCAGAACTGTGAACATTCAATTCATAAATACCAAGAACTCGTTGGAACCATTGAGACAATTAGAAAAACACGGATAGCACGGATACTGAAAAGAAAAAAACTTCTCAGTTTCTCTTTCCGTCCCCCATCCGTGTTATCCGTGGTTAAATATTCCCCCTCTTGCTTGCTTGTTTAAACCACTGAGGAAGCACCAGAGTTTTAACCACGGATAACACGGATAACACGGATTTAAGAAAAGAAAAAATCTTCTCAATTCCCTTTCTGTACCCCATCCGTGTTATCCGTGCTATCCGTGGTTAAATATTCCCCTTCTTGTTTGCTTGCCTAATCTGGATTGAAGTGTAATTCATTTCATTTAATCTCTAAGCCATGCTCCATGAAGAATTATCAAAAGACATTATCGGTGCTGCTATGGCGGTGCTCAACGCCCTACGTCCAGGCTTAGACGAAAAACTTTACGAGAATGCTTTAGTCATAGAGTTACGTGCCCGCAAGCGCACCGTCGAACAACAGCGTGAATTCCCTGTGTATTATAGCGGACAACTCATCGGTAAACTTGTTCCTGATTTAATCGTGGATGGCACCTGCATTGTAGATCCCAAGGTAGTCTCCACTTTCAATGAAGCGCACGTTGCCCAGATGTTGGGTTATTTAAACATTACGAATCTCGAAGTCGCCTTACTACTAAATTTTAAAGGAGTTAAACTCGATTGGAAACGTGTCGTGAACGACCGCAAAACCGCAAACAAGGAAATAAGCTTTTAACCACGCCTCCGGCCATAGTAATAAGGATAAAGAAAATTTTTTTCTGTCCCCCATCCGTGTTATCCGTGGTAAAAAAATCCCCTTCTTGCTTGCTTAAACCACCGAAGAGGAACCCAGAATTTTAACCACGGATATCACGGATAACACGGATATAAGAAAAGAAAAAATCTTATCAGTTTCCCCTTCTGTCCCCCATCCGTGTTATCCGTGATATCCGTGGTTAAATATTCCCCTTCTTGCTTGCTTGCTTAAACCACTGAGGAAGAACCCAGAGTTTTAATCACGGCTCTCCTACTCCCTTTTAAATCCTAGCCCACTACTTAACCCTACTCAGAGTGATCCGCACAACACACGTGTTTCCATCGCTTTTAATTTTAACTCGCCTCCCACCGTCTCCCCACTTTCCGCATCCACCCAGCTCTTCGTTCCCAAAGAAACCGTCACTGGCTCTTCATTAAAATTCATAACAAAAACCCAACGCCTCCCCTCTGCTCCCTCCCGCGTCTGCGCCGTTACTCCCGTGGGCAGTCGAGTCCCAAACACGGCCTCAATCCCGACTTCCCGTAAGATTGCTTCAATAATGACATCCAACGCCTCTGGCCCGAGACGCGCGGCGATATGGTAAGCTACACCCTTTCCGGTTGCCTTCCGAGTCAGCACGGGCATCCCTTCATAAAAGTCTCCATCATACGTAGCCAGCACTTCAGCTCCCTCCGCATGATTAAGTTCACAAATATCCTTAGCCTCAAAGGTTCCAACCAACCCAAAAAGATTATTCTCCGTAAACCGAATCGGCACGTTCCGATAGGCTGGTAACGAATCGATTTCTTCCACCCGAATTCCCACCAGCTCACGTAAAGGCCCAGGAAATCCACCGAAAAAGCAAAGATCCGTTTCATTCACAAAACCTGTCATATAGGTCGTGATCAAAGTTCCTCCCTTTTCCACAAAGGAGATCAAACGCTCTGCTGTGCCAGGCAGTAACATATTCAACATGGGCGCTACCACAACTTGATAACGAGAGAAGTCTGCCGTCTGGTCAGGCGCATCCACCCCGATCCCTCGATGCCAGAAAGGAGCGACATGATCCACACACGTTCCGACATAATTTTTCACCGAATTAATCGGCGACTCCATCTCTGCAAGTCCCCAACGGTTTTGGTGATCGTGCAACACCGCCACTTTTGATCGAACCCGACTTTCCAGCAAAGGTTGTAATTTTTTAAACGATTCCCCCACGGCCTGCACCTCGCGGAACACCCGGGTATCCCCTCGCCCATCATGTGACACCACCGTGCCATGATACTTTTCACTGCTGCCACGACTAGCCCGGAACTGAAAATAACAGACCCCTTGAGAACCGCGTGACACCCCGAGCAGGCAACTTGTGCGATGCACCCCCGGCCGTTTCAACGGAGAGGTGCCCGCCCAGTTCACCTGACTAGGTGTGGTCTCGATCAACAGCATAGGCTCATCGGGCTTCATCGACCGGAATTGATCATGATAAAACGTCGTCCATAATCCTAAATGCCAATGCGGCGACTTCTCCCCCGCTTGACCATTCCAGATGGGATAACTGTCCCACGAGATAAAATCTACCTCCTTGGCTAAGTCATTATAATCATACAAATCATAATTCCCCATCATATTGATCGTAGTCGGAATCTGCGGAGAGTACTGACGCAACGGAGCTGCCTCATTACGAATGAACGTCGCCACTTGGTGCGTCATAAACCGTTTCCAGTCCAACCGCAACCCATGAATCCCATCCATCCGATCGATCTGCTCCCATTCCGTGTAGGTATGACTCCAGAACCGCGACCACCACGCATTATTGAGAGCCTCCAGCGTGCCATATTTTTGTTTTAACCACAGACGAAACTCTGCCTTACATAAATCACAATAACAGTAACCACCATACTCATTAGAAATATGCCACGCCAACAAAGCGGGGTGATGCCCATACCGCTTAGCCAACAATGTATTCATCTGCTGCACTTTTTCCCGGTAAACGGGTGAAGTTAGACAGTGGTTATGCCGCAACCCCTGCTGCCGCCGCCGCCCATCCTCGCCCACTCGACGAATCTCCTCATACTTCTCCGCCATCCAATTCGGCTTGGCTCCGCTGGGTGTCGCTAAAATGACTCGTTGTCCGTTGGCATGCAGGCGATCCATAATTTCATCCAACCACTCGAAACGATAAACCCCCTCGGCTGGCTCCAGCTCGGCCCAAGCAAAGATGCCGAGAGAAACAGTATTTAAAGTAGACTGCGCTAAGAGCCGCATATCCTCATCCCAAATACCTGGCACATGGCGCCACTGTTCTGGATTATAATCAGAACCGTGAATGAATGACGTGGGGCGAAAGAGAGTGGAGTTAGACATAGAAAAAGCTAGAAAACGATTGACCTACTTTCAATCCATTTCTTAAAAAATGAAGACGAGACTGAATTACTGAAACACTGAACAAACCAAGAATTTTCTCCATTCCCCTCTCCGCCCAACGCTTGTCCCCCATCCGTGTTATCCGTGTTATCCGTGGTTAAGAAATCCCCTTCTTGTTTGCTTGCTTAAACCACTGAGGAAGCACCAGAGTTTTAACCACGGATATCACGGATAACACGGATTTAAGAAAAGAAAAAATCTTATCAATTCCCCCTTCTGTCCCCCATCCGTGTTATCCGTGTTATCCGTGGTTAAATAATCCCCCTCTTGCTTGCTTGCTTGCTTGCTTGCTTGCTTGCTTAAACCACCGATACAAGTTTATGTGCAAAAAATAGGGCTGACTCATAACAAGTCAGCCCTAATCATTTGAAAAAATAACGGCGTTTTTTACGCAGCAAAACGGCGGCGTAAAAAGAACAAGGCACCTAAACCAAGAGCTAGCAAGGCATAGGTGGAAGGCTCGGGGATCGGCGAGACGTCGGCCCATGTGGTTCCAATGCGGACATCATCAATGGTGAATAGACCGTTGGCAGCAAAGAATTTAATGCCGCCGATACCAGGGTTCACTCCCCAGTTAGTTCCGGTGAAGGATGCCGAGGCTAATGAACCACTGGGCGTCAAACCAGCACCTAAGCCAGTCGGATCAATAAAGAAGGTAGTGGGCGTGGCACCTGCAGAGTCATAGGTGAAGGCCATCATATAGGTTGTGCTCAACGCTGGCGCAAATGCAGTGTTCACCAGCGCACCACTACCGTTGTGATTGGCAAAAATGTTAGCACCGTTGATCCCAAACAATGAACTCCAGTTGTTGTTACCAGTCTCATGCAATCCAACTTCAAAATAGGTAGGAAGTTGTGCAAAATTGACGGTGAAGCTACCCCAGACTCGACCTGTCTGATTCGCAAAAGCACGACTGAAACCGTTGCCGAAGCTTGGGTTGTCAAACTTAGAAACGGCATTAGCGCCGCTAGATACAAGCCCTGGGAAACTCTGGGTGGTGGCTTGGATCTCATAGCGATCGGCTTGGGCGACCCATGGTGCCGTCCAACCTGTGCCGCCGTTGGCACCAGTGAGCTGCGAGCCGGTGGTGTAGTTGAAGAATTCTTCGGCGATGATAACCGCATGGCTGTTGACCAACGATGAACTCATAAGTATTGCTAGAAGTAATAGTTTTTTCATAGGGAATTAATTTATCACACTTGCAATTCTTTCTGCTAGTGGTAATTATCGGGACAGTCCCGAGCTTATGACTTCATCCCCTCTCACCATTCGTGATCTAGCCCGTCTAACTAACTCCAGCAAGACCACGGTAGCGCGTGCTTTAAACGCCGAGTACGGAGTCTCCATTGAGACACGGCAGAAGATCATGAAGGTTGCTATGGAACATGGCTACCATTTAGATCCTAAAGTAACGATGCTCATGTCCCACCTACGCCAGTCCAAGCAGAAGCGTAGAACCACCAATCTAGCTTGGGTGTGCCATTCCAGTATTACCTATATCCCCGAAAAAACTTTTTGGATGGGAAAAATCTGGGCTGGTGCCCAACAGCGCGCCCAAGAACTGGGTTTTACTTTAGACGCCGTGATCGAGAATGACCGTGAAGTATCCCCCGAACGCTTTAAAAAAATCCTGCTGGCTCGCGGCATCGTGGGCATCATAGAAGAACCACCCTATCCAGACTTACCCTGTGCAGAGTTCGATCATAGCCCTTTCGCCGTTTGTCTTCTCAGTAACGCCGCTCCAAACTTTACCTTTCATCGAACCGGCTCCCACCATTTTTATGACACGGGCCTCCTTCTACACGAATTATTGGCTTTAGGTTACCAAAGACCTGGCGTTTTATTTGGTACCTTTATCAATGATATAACAAGTAACGCAATTGTCGCACGATTCGAGTATGAGCAACGACATTGGAAGCCAGCCAACAGAATCCCATGGAAAGGGGAAGACCCCCGAACACCAGAAGGTCTGCGCGCATGGATGCATAAGTGGAAACCTGACGTAGTTATTTGTTGCGACAACGGACTGGTTCAACGGCTGAAAGAAGCGGGATTTAGTGTGCCGAGGGATGTGGGGGTGGCCCATATTAATCTAGCTTCGGACGTCCCGGACTGGGGCGGAATTGACCAAAACCACCACCACCTCGGAGCAGAAGCCATTGATATACTCTCTGGACAACTAAACCATGGGGAGCGAGGAGAACCAGCCTACCCGAAAGAAGTTCTTGTTGCCGGAAAGTTTGTGCAAGGGAAAACCTTAATCAAACAGTAGGCTGAAAAGCTAAGACACTGAAGAAGAACCAGAGTTTTAACCACGGATAACACGGATAACACGGATTTAAGAAAAGAAAAAAGTTTTCTCCGCCCCCCTTCTGTCCCCCATCCGTGTTATCCGTGTTATCCGTGGTAAAAAAATCCCCTTCTTGCTTGCTTGCTTGCTTGCTTAAACCACCGTTGGAAAACTGCGTTATTCCGTTTCAACTGATGGTTTTGTTTTACCTTTAACTACTTTTTTACCTTTTCCTTTACCAGGTGCCTTAGGCTCGCGGGGAGGAAAGTCAAAGGCTGTGGTGCCGTCATCTTTTAAAATAAGAAACGCTTTAAAAGGACGCCGTGTTTTTTTACTAACAAAGGCGGTCATTAAATCCGTCTTGCGGTCCCGCAATAATTTCACCACTTGTTCCCGTGTAATGTCTTGATCCAGAATCTTACGAGACATGCGAAAACCTTTTTTCTTATCGGCATCTTTTGGTTTTTCACAAACAAAGGCGTTGGCGGTTTCAAAAACTTTGTAGCCCGTAGCGGGGCAAACTCCCACAGGTTCTTGGCCTTCAAAGCTGGGCTGTTCATCCCCGTTCTCAGACTGGTTTCCCCAGTCGAGAGTGACCTCCTTGGTATCGGCCAGCTTTACGTAGGCACTGAAGGGGCGCCCCATCCGATTTTTAAAATCATCTAAAGGTCCAACGACTCGTTTCTCGATCAATTCACGCACTTCATCCACCGACATGACGCGGCCTGCGATCACTTTATTGACGGAAAAGGAGCCGTCACGGGTGCGGAAATCTTTAAGAGTTTTAATCATTTTCTGGCCGGAGAAAGGATCCAGAAGATCCGTCTCATGGAGGAAAACTTCTGCGGGGTCGCCACCCTTACGAATACGCTCGATAACGTCACGGGTCATATCCTCGATCTCGCGCATGAACTCCGGGCGGGTAAGCTTTTTCTGCTCAATTAGTTTTAATTTATATTCCCAATCCCCCGTTAACTCAGGTGAGGAAAGGGCTGGAATCTTGATGACATCCAGGGTTTCCATAAGGTCAAAGGCTTTGACCGTGGGCTTTAACTCACGACCTAAACGGTCGATGTATTTTTCTGCGACAAGATTTTCAATGATGGAGGCGCGGGTGGCGGGGGTGCCTAGTCCTCGGGCGGACATGGCTTCGCGTAGCTCTTCGTCTTCAACCAACTTCCCTGCGCCTTCCATGGCGGAAAGGAGGGTGGCTTCCGAGAAACGGGCGGGTGGCCGGGTGATTTCAGCAATGACTTCTACTTGAAGTGTCTCGACTTTTTCACCTTCTTTAACTGCAACGAGCGAGGGTGTGCTTTCATCATCAGGATCTTGTTCTTCACGACCATAAATGGCCAACCAACCTGGTTCTTTCAGCACTTTACCCTCACTTTTAAAGGCGTGGTTTTTTACTCTAGTGATGCGGGTGGTTACCTCAAAAACCGCTGCGGGGTAGAAAACGGCGAGAAATCGTTTCGTAACGAGATCATAGATTTTTTGTTCCGTCTCACTTAAGCGGTCGGGGACTTCTTGGGTCGGGGTAATAGCAAAGTGGTCAGATACTTTCGCATTATTAAAAATACGTTTGGTTGGTTTAACCCAGCCCTCTTGGAGAATACGGTTGGCATGTGGCTTATACCCTGTACTGCTTAAATTTTTTAATATCCCCACCACGGTGCTCACGTAATCTTCTGGTAGATAACGGCTATCCGTTCGGGGATAGGTCAAGGCTTTATGCTTTTCGTAAAGAGCTTGGGCTATGGATAAAGTCATGCGTGCAGGGAAGCCGAACTTGGAGTTGGCCTCACGTTGCAACGATGTCAGGTCGAAGAGTAAGGGCGAGAGCTGGGTAGCGGGCTTACTTTTTTCCTCCACCACGCCTGACTGACCTTCGCAAGTCGCCTTAATTTTTTCCGCCAGTGCTAGATCCCAAAGTCGCTCCGCCTTTTCATCTTTTTTCTCATCAGCGGAGAGATCTTTGCCTTCTTTGTTTTCTGGTTTTTTAAAAGACTCATCAAACCAACGACCCAGATATTCGCCCGCTTTGACTTCAAAGGTTCCATGGACTTCCCAATACGGTCGGCTAATAAATTGGCGAATTTGTTCTTCCCTTTTGACCATGATCGCAAGAGTGGGAGTCTGCACGCGCCCGACGGTTGTTTTATTAAAGCCGCCGCCTTTGGAATTAAAGGAGGTGAGTGCCCTCGTTCCATTTATCCCCACCAACCAATCGCTTTCCGAACGGCAGATAGCGGCTTGAGCTAACGGCTCCATCTCTTCGGCATTGCGTAAATGCGCAAAACCCTCGCGAATTGCGCCTGGGGTCATGGATTGTAACCAAAGCCGTTTCATGGGTTTTTTCGTCCCGACAGCTTGAACGATGTAACGGAAAATCAGCTCACCCTCGCGCCCGGCGTCGCAGGCATTAATCAAGGAATCAACGTCTTTACGGCTGATCAATTTTTTTAAAACTTTATAGCGAGCCTCGCTACGCACAATGGGAGAGAGATCGAAATGAGGTGGGATAACGGGTAGGTTATCAATATTCCATTTACCCCGTTTAGGCTCCGAACCTTCCGCTGCTTTAATTTCTAAAAGATGACCGATAGCCGAAGAAACGACATAGGTTTCATTTTCATAAAAGTCCTTGTCCTTCTTGAACTTACCTAAAACCTTCGCAATGTCGGTAGCGACACTCGGTTTCTCTGCAATGATAAGTATTTTACCCATGTTAATCCGTTTTTACAAAATGCTTGCCTGGAAGTTGGCGGATCATTTTCCGCATTTCCAAGCGAAGCAACGTAGAAGAGACCTTAGCGGAAGGCAATCCACATTTTCGGATGATTTCATCAAGGTGCATTTCATTCATCTCTAAGGCTTGCAATAATTTCACCTCTTCTTCCGTTAAATCATCTGGCCAAGCCTTCCTCGGCTCCACCTCCATCTTGGGAAAAAGAAACTCAAATTCTTGTAAAATATCGTCGACCCCCTCAACTAACTTAGCCCCATCCTTAATCAGACGATGACAACCCTTTGCGCTCTCATCATTGATCCTACCCGGTATGGCAAAGACTTGCCGGCCCTGCTCCAAGGCCATTTTAGCCGTAATTAAAGCTCCACTCTTAGCCCCCGCCTCCACCACCAACACCCCACTGCTTAGCCCGCTCACGATCCGATTCCGCATCGGAAACGTCTGCTTATCTGGAGGCGTGCCAAGCGTAAACTCCGACATGACCACCCCACGATTCTCCGCAATCATCTCCGCTAAAGCCCGATTTTCTGGTGGATAAATCAAATCCATTGAAGACCCAATCACCGCTAGCGTCCGCCCCTTAGCCGCTAGCGCACCTTGATGCGCCGCCGTGTCGATCCCCCGCGCTAGCCCGCTGCCCACGGTCAAGCCCGCATACGCTATTTGATAAGAAATTTTCTTGGCCGTCTCTAATCCATAATACGTTGTAGCCCGCGACCCCACCATGGCGATAGACCTCTTACAAGCCGCCGCCATATCGCCTCGATAATACAACACCAGCGGCGGATCATAAATTTCCGTTAACTGCTTCGGATACGCCTCATCCTCACAATCGACCACCTGCACCTTTAGCTCCTCCATTTGCCGTAATTCATTCCCTAAATCAAAAGTCTTTTCCCAACCTACAATTGACTCCGCCGGCCCCTGCCCAATCCCTTCGATCTTAGATAATCCTTGTAACCGCTCAGAAAAAATCGCTTCCACCGAACCGAGAGCTTCGCGCAGCTTACGAACCCGCACTGGCCCAATTAAGCGTAAACTATTTAAAATCAGATAACATTCTGTGCGCGTCATGATAAGTAAAATCCCCTCAAAAAAGTCACAACGTGCAAGCCGCTAAAGCCCGCCGCACCTGCGCTTCCGTCACATCCCGTCGTAACTCCGTGCGCCCCAATTCAGATAGTAACACCCATTGCAGCCCTGCGGCTGATACCTTTTTATCCCGCAACAAAGCTGGCTCTAACTTCTCATAACTCAATCCGGCAAAACCCACCGGTAACCCATTCGCCGCAAAAGCCGCGCGCACCTGCTTCACCGCTCCTTCTTTTAAACCACAACACTCTTCGGAAAGCAGCGTCGCCGCCACCATCCCGATAGCGATGGCCTCCCCATGCAGCAGCTCACCGTAACCAACCGATTGCTCAATGGCATGACCCAGCGTATGGCCAAAATTTAAAATGGCTCGCAGCCCGCTCTCCTCCCGCTCATCCCCCGCCACCACCTGAGCCTTAATCTCGACACAGCGTTTGATCACGGGAGCCAAGTCCTTCGGGCGACCCTGCGCCATTTGCTGAAAAAATGCGGCATCTCGAATCAGTCCATACTTAATCACCTCCGCCATCCCTGCCGCCAATTCTCGTTCAGGCAAGGTCTTCAGAAAACTCGGATCAATTAAAACTTTTTGCGGCTGATAAAAAGCCCCAACTAAATTTTTTCCCTCGGGTAAATTAACTCCTGTTTTTCCACCCACACTACTATCCACCGCCGCCAGTAAGGTCGTGGGCACTTGAATAAAAGCGACTCCACGTAAATAGGACGCTGCCACATACCCCGCTAGATCACCTACCACCCCTCCCCCTACGGCTACCACCGTCGCAGATCGAGGAAATCTATCCTGGGCTAGACGTGAACATAGGTCCGTAAACACGGGCAGAGCCTTAGCTTTTTCCCCTGCCTCAACCTCATAACAAACCACCTTAGAGCTGAGCTGCTCAAGCCTACTTTTAAAAGGAACAAACCAATCCTGCTTAGCGACATTCGTATCCGTAATAAGAGCGATCCCGCCTGAAAAATCAAAGCCCGCTAAACATTGAGCAAACAAATCCTGACCAATATGAACCTCATATGATCGAGCTCCTAAAACCACGGGCACAATTTCCATACCCTATGACTAGACCAAGCCCCTCATTTGCCAAACAGTTTTCCTAATTAAAAAAACCACGCCTACGCCTGATGATTTTTCAGCTTTTCTTGTCAAACGCTTTTCGTTCTCTACCTTCAATTGTCTCATGCCTGAATTAGCCAAAGCTTATGAACCCTCTCCCGTAGAAGAAAAACTCTATGCCGCATGGTTAGATTCTAACTGTTACCACGCCAGCCCCGAGAGCACGAAACCCGCTTACTCCATCGTCATTCCTCCACCCAACGTGACAGGCGTTCTCACCATGGGTCATGTTCTAAATAATACTATTCAAGACATTCTCTGCCGTAAGGCTCGATTAGATGGCCATGAAGTTCTCTGGCTTCCAGGCACAGATCACGCCGGTCTCGCCACGCAGACAGCCGTAGAAAAAGCCTTACGTAAACCTGACGAACTTCCCCCCCGCGTGCGCGAGGTTTTAGAATCGCTCGACCACGTTTGGGATCGAACCCAAAATAAACCCAAACTCGCCCTCAACCGTCATAACATCGGGCGTGAAGCGCTCCTAAAACTTATCTGGGCTTGGACGAAAGATCGTGGCGGTATTATTATTCAGCAACTTAAAAAATTAGGCTGCTCCTGCGATTGGGAACGCGAACGCTTCACCATGGATCCAGCTTATCATCAAGCCGTTCAAGAAGCCTTCGTTAATCTGTATCATAAAGGCTACATCTACCGTGGAAACCGTATGGTGAACTGGTGCCCGGCCTCTCTCACCGCCATATCCGATGAGGAAGTCATCTCCACCCCGCAAAAAGGTAAGCTCTTCACCATGCGTTATGAAGTGCAAGAGCGGCCTGGTGTTTTTTTAGAAATTGCTACGACACGGCCTGAAACCTTAATGGGTGACACAGCCGTGGCGGTTAATCCGCGCGACCCCCGCTACCAAAGCTACATCGGTCAACATGTGCTCCGCCCCTTCCCCCCCGCCTCCATTCCGATCGTGGCCGATGAACATGTGGACTTTGAATTCGGCACCGGTGTCTTAAAAGTAACACCCGCCCACGACAAAGCTGACTTTGAAATCGGCCAGAGACATAATCTCCCCATTATTGATGTCTTAACCCCTGACGGTAAGATCAATTGTCCCGCCGTTCCCGAGTTACATGGACTAGATCGTTTCGAAGCGCGTAAGAAGTCCGTGGAGATGCTGCAAGCCTTAGAATTATTAGTCAAAGAAGAGCCTTATGATAACAACGTAGGCTTCAGCGAGCGGGGTCAAGTCCCCATCGAACCCCGCCTTTCCGAGCAATGGTTTTTAGATTACCGTAAGATGCTCGGCGGCACTATGATCGAAGAAGCCTTAAAGGCCGTGCGTGAACAAGTCATCCGTTTTTATCCTGAACGTTGGGAAAAAGTTTATAATCACTGGTTAGAAAATATTCAAGATTGGTGCCTCTCCCGCCAAGTTTTCTGGGGACACCGCATCCCCGTTTGGTATCGTAACGGACAAACTAAAGCGCAACGTGAATCCCCCGGCGCAGAGTGGATTCAAGATGAAGACTCCATGGACACTTGGGCCTCCTCATGGCTCTGGGCTTACGCCACAATGGATGAACCTACCCGCAAAAAGTTCTATCCCACCAACGCCCTCGTCACAGGGCCCGACATCATCTTTCTTTGGGTAGCTCGCATGATTATTGCAGGACTAGAATTTAATCCCGCCCAATCTGCGGCTGATCCTGGTAGCCGAAATTACCTCGAAGCGAACCGTGCGTTTAAAGACGTTTATTTCACCGGCCTCATCCGCGACAAACAAGGCCGCAAGATGAGCAAGTCCCTCGGCAACTCCCCTGACCCGCTCGCCCTCATCAGTAAGTTCGGTGCCGATGGCATCCGCTTCGGCCTGATGCGCATTGCGCCCCAAGGCCAAGACATTCGCTTTGATGAAAAGCAAGTCGAGGAAGGTCGTAACTTTTGTAATAAACTCTGGAACGCCTGCCGCTTTCGCACCATGCACGGAGAAATTGATCCGCTGGCCGACCCGTCACAACATAAACTCAGTCCTTTTGCTGAACACATCTTACAAACTTTAGATGCCGTCATTACTAAGATCGATGCCGGCTTTAAAAATTACGAATTCAGCTTAATCGCCTCAACGCTCTACGAATTTGTTTGGGATGACCTCTGTGCCCGCTACTTAGAAACGGCCAAAGCAGATTTTCAGAACCCTGATTCCCCCACCCGTGCCGGAACCCTTGCTACCTTTGACTACGTTTTAAATAAAGTCCTGCGTCTCCTCCATCCTTATACACCATTCCTCACGGAAGAGCTATGGCTCGAATTAGGTTTTTCCAAAGAAACAATTCAGTTCCAACCTTGGCCCACCGTTTCCCATTTTACCTTTTCCAATGCGGGTCCTCAGCTGGCACGAGACCTCTACGCCACCGTCGATACCTCGCGCCGTCTGCGCGGAGAATTCCTTATTGCGCTCAATAAAAAAGTCGCCTTCAAGCTCAAAACTCCGCACCCCATTACCAACGATGAACTCTCCGTTCTCAGCTCTTTGATAAATGCCGAATCTCTGGAACTCGTAAGCGAAGCCCCCGCCAAGACTCCCATGCTTTTCAGCCCATTGGGTGATCTCTACCTTCCCCTCGATGGCTTGATTGATTTAGCCCAAGAAAAAATCCGTTTAGAAAAAGAGATTTTAAAAGCGCAGACCGATTTAGATCGCGAACAGAAAAAAATCTCTAACGAAAAAATGTGCGCCAATGCTCCCGCCGAAAAAGTTTTGGAATGGAAACAGCTAGCCCAAGAAGCTCAAGAAAAACTAACCAATCTCCAATCCCAACTAAGCCAGCTTTAATGCCCGTGGTTATTTTCAGCGGCATCTTCACTAGCACACTCCTAGATTTCATCGTCACACCTCTGGTCTTCTGGAAATTCGGCAGAAAAAGTGTAGCTCGCTTGTTCCCAAGTGCTATCGCTTAACTAATATCTACTCATGAACACGAACGAAGAAAAATCTTGCTGCCAAAAACCCGCTGGGAATTCACCGTCAATTTCAACGGCAAAGTATATCTGTCCCATGTGCCCTGGCGTGGAATCAGAAGAATCAGGTGCCTGCCCAAAATGCGGGATGGCACTGGAACGGAATCCGCTTTGGAAACCAACTACATCTAAGCAAGTTTACACCTGCCCGATGCATCCCGAGATCAGGCAAGATCATTTAGGGGAATGCCCTATCTGTGGCATGACGATTGAACTAGAAGCCCCGGCAGCTGACACAGCGGAAGATGATCACGAACTCCGCAATATGCAACGCCGCTTCTGGATCGGTGTCGCTTTATCTCTCCCATTACTACTCCTCACCATGGGCGAAAAGCTCCCGGGTATCCGAGACATACCCGGCGGAACTTCCAACTGGATTCAGCTATTTTTAAGTACTCCAGTCGTCCTCTGGGCGGGTTGGCCGTTTTTCGTTCGGGGCTGGAACTCTCTTATACATCGCAGCCTAAATATGTTCACGCTGATCGCATTAGGAACTGGTGCTGCTTTTCTTTACAGTCTCGTAGCGGTCTTCGCTCCGAATCTTTTCCCTCGTTCCTTCCAACATAATGGAGCAGTGGGAGTCTATTTTGAAGCGGCAGCGGTAATCATCGTGCTCGTGCTCCTTGGCCAAATGCTAGAACTTAAAGCACGAGCCGGCACCAGTGCTGCAATGAAAGCTTTACTAGGACTATCACCTAAAACAGCTCGGCGAGTCAAAGACGGAAACGAAGAGGAAATTCCCCTCGATCTAGTGCAACCCGGCGATCTGCTAAGAGTCAAACCTGGTGAAAAAATTCCTGTGGATGGAATCGTACAAGAAGGCACTAGCGCCGTGGATGAATCCATGCTCACAGGGGAACCTATGCCTGCGAGTAAAGAAGTTGGCAGCAAAGTTACCGGAGGCACGGTCAACGGCACGGGCAGCTTCGTCATGCGAGCTGAACGAGTAGGGCATGAAACGATGCTCGCCCAAATCGTCGATATGGTGGCTAAGGCCCAACGCAGCCGTGCTCCCATTCAACGACTGGCCGATGCCGTCTCTGGCTGGTTCGTGCCCGTGGTCATCGGCATTGCGATGCTCACCTTCGGGGTCTGGTTTTTCTACGGGCCAGAACCGCGCTTCGTTTATGCCCTTATCAACGCCGTGGCCGTGCTCATCATCGCTTGTCCCTGTGCCCTTGGACTCGCCACGCCCATGTCCATCATGGTTGGAGTAGGGCGCGGTGCTCAAGCTGGAGTCTTGATCAAAAACGCCGAAGCTTTAGAAAGACTGGAAAAAATCACCACGTTAGTCGTGGATAAAACAGGGACACTCACTCAGGGCAAACCTGTCGTCACGCATCTGTTCCCTGTGGGTGAAGTGAATGAAGCTAATCTGCTCCAATGGGCAGCATCCCTAGAAGCCCAAAGTGAACATCCCTTAGCAGGAGCTATTCTTCAATCAGCCAAGGAAAAAAATCTCCCTCTCATGGCGATGACCGATTTCCAGTCCATCACCGGAGGAGGCGTCAGCGGCAGCGTTGAAGGGAAAAATGTATTGATCGGGCAATTGAGTCTATTGGTGGAACGCAAGGTTACAAAGTTGGAAAGTCTAGAAACGGAAGCCGACCGACTAAGGATGGAGGGAAACACCGTAATCTTTGTGGCCGTGAATGGACAAGCTGCTGGATTGATTGCTCTTGCCGATCCCCTGAAATCCACCACCGAAGAAGCCATTCGTGCGCTTCACCAACTTGGCCTGAAGGTCATCATGCTAACGGGAGACAATGCCAAAACTGCACAAGTGATCGCCAACCAGCTCCAGATTGATGAAGTGATTGCTGGGGTCAGCCCTAAGGATAAGCACGAGAAAATAGAATCACTCAAAGCGGCTGGATTGCACGTCGCCATGGCCGGAGATGGAGTCAATGACGCCCCCGCTCTAGCAGCCGCAGATGTTGGCATCGCCATGGGCACAGGAACGGATGTGGCCATGGAAAGTGCAGGCATCACCCTCATCAAAGGCGATTTGCGCGGAATCGTGCAAGCCATCGCCTTGAGCCGAGCTACCATGAGCAACATACGCCAGAACCTCGGCTTCGCCTTTCTCTACAACTGCCTCGGCATACCTCTGGCGGCGGGAGTGCTTTACCCAACCTTTGGCCTCCTCCTCAGCCCCATGGTGGCCAGTGCTGCTATGGCCATGAGCAGTGTTTCCGTCATAGCTAACGCGCTTCGACTAAAGAATTTTAAATTTTAGTAAAATCGTAAAATAGCCTGAGGAATTTTTGGGCAAAACTAATTTGCACCACGATGTCAAATATCCATCTTCTCACGCTCCTGATCTATGTGCCAGGCTTCATGCGTCTTCTCAAAACCCTCGCACTTGCTCCAACACCTGAAACATTTCTTGCGCTTGGCTTGATGCTGAAACGTCATCGCATTTCAAACCCATGCGCTTGATAAATTCTTTCTGTGTCTCGTAATGCATCTGCCTCAACCCCTGCTCCGCTCCCCATTGCATCACTAACGAAAAATTAACATCAAACGTTAAATCTTGTCGTCCCACTCTTCGATATACTTCATCACCTACCAGCCGCATCTGCTTAAAATACGCCCTCAATGTGCCATAACGATGCTGCCGAAAAAGCTCTTCCGAACGGCCGCCATAATCGATCGTTAACATGCTGCCGCCTTGCCATTGTTCTACCCATGATCTTAACCAATCACGATACGCCGTCGGAATCTCCAGCCGCTGACCCTCCACTGGTTGTGGGCAGAGTTGTCGTAGTTCCAACGCCTTCGTCTCTGAAACCTCCCACCAGGCTTCTTCCATCCCAGTAGTCGATGTCTTTAAGAAAAGCTCCTTCCATATTCCTTGCTGGTAACTGACAACTTGGCAGGGAAAGGCATCAACTAACTCGTTAGAATAAATTAAAGCACGCCCCTCGCAGGAAGTCATGGCTTGGCTCATATCGTCATGCCAAAGCACTTTAAATCCTTTTAAATTCAGCTCTTGCTGAGCACGCAGAACAGGCGAACTTTCTACGGAATGAAATTGAAACGACCTGCGTCCCCACCACCCTAGATTTTGCAGCACTCGTTTCATAAGGTCTCCCGTGCCACCTCCTACCTCAATCAGATGCACAGGCGAAGCCCACGCCAACTCCTGACGCTGCACCTGCAACCAGCGTGCCAGTGCTCGGCCTAATTCCGGAAAAATCGTTGCTGATGTGGAAAAATCTCCGCCCCGTCCCACCGTCTGAATACCAGTCCGATAGTAACCCTCCACAGGATCATGCAAAGCTCGCCCCATAAACTGCTCAAAAGATTCCAGCCCCAGATTAGTCATAAAAAACAATTGAACGATGCAAGGAAAGGCTTAACGTTCAGTCATGAACGAATCAGAAAATTCCTTTAAACAAGAGTGTGACAAATTGGAAGCCATCGTCGGGATCACTGCCTCCATAATTGCGGGAACTTGCCTTGGAGCATTCATCATTACGTTCAACTATTACTTCACAGGATAGGCATTTTAGTCACAGGCTCTTTCCGAGCCGGTGTGGGAGTCGGTTTAGCCGATTGGTTTTTAGGTTCCATTTCTGCACTCAAATCAGACATCAGATCCCCAGCACTTTTTAACGACCGGCCTGAGCTGAAATCAACTTCAGTGTTTTGCTTTTGTCCTGCGTAAAGAATAGTCATGATAACAGACTCCCCCACTTGTTGCTTAGATGTTTTTTCTTTAAAAAATCGATCTCTAAAATCTTCTAGTGATTTAAGGGGAATCCCATTTAATGCTTTGAGCACGCTTCCAACTAAAACTCCCTTTCTTTCTGCCATAGAACCTTTTCCCACAGCTAAGACCACAACACCGCCATCTTTTTCGGCTAAGAATAATCCTTCAGGAAATTCAAATTGCCCAATTCGTCTCTCGCCACCGCTGGGTAAATCATAGGCGAGGTAATAATCCTCGGTAACAGCGCGATGCAAATAAGCCCGGAACTTCATCTCGTCTGTCATCGAAGGACCTTTTGCTCTATCTTCTACGGCTAGAGTCACAGCTGATTTATTAGGATCTATTTCTCTGTGCTCCACCGCGAAACGCTGAACCGCCGCATATTTATCCGTATTAAAATCCATATTCTTACGCTTCTTCACATCTTTATCATCCTGACGTGGCCGTTGAATTAATTTATGGATAGCAGTGCCTGCGGGTAAAATATCATTTAAATTAAGCAACACTGCGTAAGGCACCACGAGACGCTCCCCCTCCAATTTTACGGGAAAGATCTGACCTAGCGTGGGCTCGAGCGTGCTTTGAGCAAGGAGCTGCGGAGTTAGTGCTGCGACCAAGACCAAGAGAGCGGCGATGATAGTCTTCATTTAATGTTGTCCTTTTCCTAAAACTAACTATGTTTAGAGATTACGCCAACACTAGAAATAGTGCGGCGTAGGATTCCAAAAGGGGGCGCTCGGTTTCGACTGTTCGAAACAGTCTCCTGTGGCAAGCCGAGGACTGAACAGGTTGGCCTCGTTAATCATCCCGTTCAAAACATAATTGCTAACGAAGAATTAGCCCTCGCAGCCTAAAGTGCTGTGACGTCGTTACTCTGATTCCGGCTACGGGATAACGGCGAAATTAGTCGGACAATGTCTAGGGTGAGTGACCGACCTTAGACAGTGAATCAACGTGGTGGCTGGAAGGACGATGCGCGGGGCCGCGCAACCCGGACTTTGAGAACTTAACGGCCCCTAAGCTTGTAGAAACAGTTGTACTTATCGTTCAGGACGCGGGTTCGAGTCCCGCCGCCTCCACCCTTAGAGCTAAGGTGTGGGTTTTTTTGGCTTTTCTTATTATATTACCCAAGCATTCTGGCCACATGCCAACGCCCAGAGAAGAACTTTGAAGCTCCCTTCCCTACGTCTATGAGCTTCCAATCAATCAATGCCTTTATTTTGTCCCATGTTCGAATGTTAGAACTTATCGGTGTTATTATGCGGATATTTAGTTTTTCGCTAGTGAGCTGGATGGGGCCAGCTAGCCCTTTCCTGTTCGTTTGGATCTTTAATACGGTTGATGCCATTTTGCTTTCTTGGTGCTCTGTCTTAAAAAAAGACAAAGCCTACACCCTCCTAAACGTCTTTTGGATCATGATTGGAATAGTCGGAATCTACAAAGCAACTGCCTAGCCCTCTGGGAATCAGACCTTGAATAAAGCAAGAGCTGCGGCACCCTGTAAATAGTATGATAACATCTCCGCCTACTTTTCTATGCGCAACGCTGCGCTTTGTTCTTTTATTAGCACTGACACAAGGTGTTTATGCTAAAGAAGACCCATTCAAACTTGTGCAGGCGGCCGTGCGGCAAGATAAAAAATTACTTGAACGTCGCGCCGCATATGAATGCACGGCTATTTCAAAACGTGAAAAGTTAAACTCCGCACGCCAAGTAACCAAAACTGAAACACAAAGTACCACCTTAAATGCTGGTCAGTCCCCAGACTACGAGACCCGTAAAGCACCTGAGGGGGTCAAAGGGATGGAGGAAGATTTAAGGAAAAGTTCGCAGGAAGAGCCTTTTAATATTTTACAAATTATAGACCACTTTAATTATGAACATGCAGGACAGGAAACCATAAACGGAGTAGTTTGTCATAAAATCCGCTTCACCCCAAAGGGAGGTCAACCCTTCAATAATCGTGAGGAGAAAGTAGCTAATGAAGTGGCAGGCTATTTCTGGGTCTCCGTCAAGGATCAGACCTTAATGAAAAATAAAGGCAGCCTGACTAAACCTGTTTCCGTGGCATGGTTTTTTGCAACCCTCAAGGAAATGGAGTTTTCCTTTGATACGAAAAAACTTCCCAATGGAGACTTTGCGCCTTCCCGTATTCAATACCGTTTTCGTGTCCAGATTCCTTTTGGCCAAATCCATGAACAACATACTCGGCTAATGAAGGATTACCGTAAAACATCAAAAAAAATAATTAAAAGTGATTAATTAAATCATCTTCTAAAAATAGTTTCTACTGCCCTCATACCGTTTCATGCTTAATCTGTTTTATGCTGGCTGCTCATCCTATTTCTACTGATTCAATCAATCCTTCCGGAAATAAACCACGCCACAAAAGTTTGGTTCTACTGCCTAGTTATAATAGCGGAATCCAACTATCAAAAACAATTCACGAAGCTCTCGCAGAGTGGAAGCCAGTCTGGGTAATAATAGATGCCTCTAATGATGGCAGCACTCAGCCAGCTTTAGAGTTAGCTAAATCTGAGCCTGCGTTAAAGGTGCTAGTTCGCAAAGATAATGGCGGTAAAGGCTCCGCTGTTTTGTATGGACTACAATTAGCCTTAGCTGAAGGTTTTACTCATGCCCTCGTCATGGATGCTGACGGGCAACACCCATCTGGATTTATAAGAAAGTTCATGCAGCTTGCAGAAGCCCAGTCAAATGTGATGGTATTAGGTGCCCCCATTTTTGGGAGTGATGCACCCAAAGCACGAGTCTATGGGCGCCACGGCGGCAATATTTTTACGGATATTGAAACGCTTTGGGGCGGAATCCGTGATTCACTTTTTGGATTCCGAGTCTATCCCGTGAAAGCCACCGTGGAGATTATGGAAAAAATCCAATCGGCTCGACGTTACGATTTCGATACGGAAGTAGTGGTTCGACTTTATTGGCAAGGCTTTAAACCCATTAATGTCCAAGTGCCTGTGCACTATCCATCGAAGCATGAAGGCGGTATTTCCCACTTTCGTTATTTGTCCGACAATTTATTACTGATCCGAACTCATGCTAAACTCTTAGTCTTGATGATCCCTAGGATCCCGCAGCTGCTTAAGTGGACTTTATTTCCTCGAAACTAGCGAGGCTTGGAACGGCATTTAAACCCGCAGGCTCTGAGAAAGAACGCAGAACTTCCGTCATGCTTACAATGCTGGGTTCTAGCCCAGCTTTATCAATGGCCGCAATTACTCGTTGCTCGCTCATGATGTAGCGTTCTTTTTTATAAAGTTGATAATTTTCTCTCCACCCTTCTGGCGTGAGGTTGATCGTCGAGAGATTGGCTCCAGCTTGTAACGCACGGACATAACCATCTGGGTGTAAAATGCTCATGGCGCTAACCGCAGGAATGATGCGCTCAGGTTTTAGCAAACGCATGGCGGCTACAGCATTTAAGGCAGCTTCTAAGCAACCACTGGGATGGTCAGACCAGACAGTATCTTGACCCGCTATAAAAGGGCTCACACTATTTCCGCTCAAAGGTAAGGTTTCTAGTAAACGGATGGTTTCCAAAACATGCTCTTTAGTCTGATGTGGTAAGCCGTGTATGTATCCAGAGGATACCATCCAGCCTTGCGCCACGAGCGTGCGGATGGCATCCAATCTTTTCGCCAAGGTGCCTGGAGCTAACATCTTTTTATAGTGTGCCTCGTTTCCACTTTCGAGTTTGATGATGTAAAGATCCGCTCCCGCCTCGTATAATTCTTGATAGAGCTTACCATCTAATGACCCCAAACAAACGCTGATGCCCAGAGAGGTGTTCTCCCTCACTTCACGGATTAAAGGTATGACCACCTCACGCACCACGACAGGATCTTCCCCAGCTTGAATGTTAATGTCTGTGACGGAAGGAGGCAGGTTTTCAAAAAGGATTTCTCGTAATAAATCCGCCTCCATTCGGTAGCGTTCTAGCGATTCATTATCACGCCGCATTCCGCAGTAGCTACAGTTCTGACGGCAATAACTGGAAACCTCAACAACTGCGCGGACAAAGACCTTCTTACCCCATATCTTATTTCTACTTAAACGCCCTCGTTCGTGCCAGTCTAACTGGCTTGACCCTAGAGAGTCTAGCAAACCCGTTAATTCTTTATCATTCATAGGATCAAGTGGGAAGTTGTCGATAAGCTAACAAGCAAATTCCTGCGATGATAAGAAACACTCCAACTACTTCAGGTAGAGAAAAAGCTTGGGGAAATAAAATCCAACACGCTGCCTGAAGTAGAGCAAACCCCCCGCCTATGGCTAAAGCGAAAGTAAAAGGAGCTGGCCCTTTTTGTAAGGCGAAGGGAAGTAAGACCATGCCGAGGAAACCGACTCCATTTGCCAAAGCGAAAACGAGCAAGCCCTTCCCCAGTGGGGATTGTCCCGCGGTTTTTAAAAGCAAGTGGGAGGCCGCCATACAGACGGCATAGCCTAAGGTAAGTAAGAACCAGAAGAAGGAGTCTTTCATTCGATAAGCTCTGATTGAGCCAACTCGGGAGTGTAAAATCTTTTACGATACCAAGGCGGGAACCAATAAGTCGTCCACCCCACAAGGCCAGTCACCAAGAAAGCGCTCAACGTGACAAACCACAACATTTTAGGTTGATAGAGAGCCCAAGCCTGACCGAGTGCCGCTAATAAAAAAGCTGAACCCCAGAGAATCGAAAGTATATAATTCACCCGATAAAAATGAGGATTATCCCACATGGCAGGATCTTTGACCGATTCTCGAGCATAAGGTAACGTGAAGGGCTGGCGGAGAAGGAGTGTAACTAAGGCCATGATTGCTAGCATAGCGGGCGCAGCTACGGGTTGAATGGAGCTGAGCCAACTCCAATGTAAAAGCCCTACGCCTAGAGCTACGGCAGAAAAATAAACGATTAAAACTAGATCCACTGGCTTAAATCCCGTTCCGAGAATCAGGCAACTCAGGGTAAGCACGAGCAGTGCAACAGGAGCTGCACTTTTATGCCAGCCCAAAAAACTTAAGACCGCATAGCAGAGCCAAGGTAGTAAAGTTTTTAGCAAGGTAGTTTTCACAAAAAATGACTATTTGTCTCCGCTATACTCGCTGAAGCAGCCTAGCACCAAATGATGTTGAGCGTTTTTAAAGCCTGCTTCCTTTAAGCTAGCCACGACAGCCTCAGGCTCAATCATCATCTCCATCGTTTCCCAGTAATAGTGCATGAGATAGGTGGCGGGTTTGCTCCGAGTGATCAGTTGCGTCATCCATGGCAGGATGTATTTAAAGTAAATATTATGAACACCCAAGAGAAAGGCGTTATTTGGCTTTGTAACATCCATAATAAAAAGTTTTCCCCCAGGTTTAAGCACACGGTGGTATTCGTTAAAGGCTTGTTGCAAATTTTCCACATGCCGTAGAGCAAATCCCATCGTAACAAAGTCAAACTGGTTGTCGATTAGTGGCAATGCATCCGCGCACCCCTGTATATGGGTCGAGGAAAGGAGCTTACGCGATTCCGTTAACATCCCGTAGCTGGGCTCTAAGCAAGTTACATGGGCTGGCCCTCCTGCAACTTCCGCTACAGCTCGAGCCGTGGGGCCTGTGCCTGAGGCGATGTCTAGACATTTCATGCCCGGCTTTAAGCCTCCACGTAATTTTAAAGCATTAATCCGATACCAATGCCCACTACCGAAAAAACCCCACGAAGCTATACCTTCATAATGCGGAGCTGAGGCATCAAAGATACCACGTAAGAAGCGGGCTTTTTCTTCACGTTCTTGATAGTGTTTCGATAGTACAGGGTGGGGATTAAGTACATTAACCTTATTCATAATTTTTTAATTCTCACCCAATCTTACAGAAGATGCTTTTGATTTCCACCACTTTATATCATACCAGCTTACAGCGAGAGGAAACCAACAAAGAAGCCATGTTACAAAGCGCACGAAACTCCATAGTGGCGAGATCCAAAAAACACTTAAGCCTGAGTATATATTTAACTTACGAAATAAATGCGTAACCCAACATGCCTCTAGTAGCAAAAGGAGGAGGAGAAATCCACCTAACATCCAACCGCCCAAACCTAGAAGCCCTGCTAAAAGAGTAAGACCGAGTGGTTGAAGAAAAAATAAAGCAGTAAAGCCAGCGGGTTGACACCAACGCACCGTTTTCTGCCAACGGAAATAGTGGCACCAACTGAAGAACAGCCCCTCTTCCCCAGACTGCGTACACATGAGGCTACGACCCAAGCGCACTGGTTGCATTTTTTTTCCAAGAAAATAATCGTCCGCTATCTCCGCACCCAACTCATCCCACTTGACTCTTTCTTCAAAAACATCCTTACGAAAAAGTAGGCTGCCACCACAGGCGAAATTTACTTCCTTTTTTCTAGATAATAAAGTCAGCCCTGGAAGTAGCTCTATATGGACAAATAAAGCATCTAGCCAATCCTCCGTTCTGCAAATTGTGGGGATTAGATAAGCTTGCGTTTGCAGAGCCACTTGCGACTGCTCAAATTCATTCCGGATAATCTGCACCTCACCTAATGGAACTGTTATATCGGCATCACTCCACCACCAAAGATTATGAGAAGCATGGGGAGCTAAGAGAGCCATGGCATCAATCTTAGGATTGGTATGTTTAGCTTCGTGCTCTAGCTGGTTGACGAATAGTTTTATACTTATTCCTGGTTGGCTACCTTCCCAAAAATTTACTTTATCACGCCAGAATGTTTCTTGATCTTGATGGACGAGAATCAATACCTCATCCCCCTGACATAATTGTTTCACAAAACTTTCAAGGCTCTGCGCATAGCGTTGACAATCCGGTATGTTTTTTAGGGGAGGCAATGGCTTGAAAAGGCTAAGGGGTTCGAACGATGTTGAGGTCTGATCAAGACTTTTCGTATTCAAAAAAAGTGCCACCGACCAGCTTGCAATCAACCACCACACGACAGGAATAATAAGAAGCAAAACAAAAAAGAAGATCAACATAACCCTATCAACCTTTACTAAAAACAGGCTGCTCCAATTCCCGTTTCATTCGATAAGCTTCCAAAGTCCAATCTATGGTTTCAAGTAAAGGTCTTTGCGGTCGCCAGCTCAACTCTTGCTCTGCTTTGATGCCGTCAAAGAACTGGATGAACTTAGATTGCTGCGCAGTTTCCCAACAGAGACGAGTGGAATTTAGTAGTCCTAGACTTTGTAAGCACTCGCTCCCTACCGCACAGGCAGCTATCAGGTGCCAAGGAACTTCAGCCTTAGGGCCAGGCAAACCCGTTTGTTTCGCAAGTATATTCAAGAAATCCGTCAGCATTCTATTATGCTGACCTAAAACATAACGCTGCCCAGAACGACCGCGCTCAGCACAGGCGATTAATCCAGTTGCTAAATCTCGAACATCCAAAAAATTCAAACCTGTATGAGACGAAAAAGTAAACTCTCCAGCCAGAAAATCACGAATGATCTGTCCCGTGGGCGTATTGTCCTCTTGCCCCAAGGGACAAGTCGGGTTAGCAATCACCACGGATAACCCTCTCTCTACCCAGCTTAAAGCAACCTTCTCCGCAAACCATTTAGAGGCTTTATAAGGACGGCCCGAAGGTGCCAAGATAGGGAAAGAAGCTTCACTCGCTCCACCCTTCTTACGGGCCAATATACCGGCTGAACTAACATGAACCACCTTGGAAACCTTAGCACGGTGAGCCGCCTCTAAAATATTTTCTGTCCCGGTGACATTTACCTGCATTAAGTTCTTTTTATTCTGACGGCCAAAGGCGTAAATCCCAGCAATATGGTAGAGCGTTTCTACGTTTTTGACCGCATGATCCAGAGAGGCTTGATCAGACAAATCACCTTTAAAGCAAGTGACATCGTCACCAAAAAGGTCGTGGGCTTTTTCCTCGCTTCTGACTAAGACTCTGACTGTTTCTCCCCGAGCCAACAGGGTGCGAACAAGATAGCGTCCGATAAAACCAGTTGCACCTGTCACTAAAGTTTGCGATTTTGATACCATCAAAATTACTATGGCTAGCTAGATTATCGATGAAAGATTTATTATTCAGATTAGCTTAGATTTCCTATCATCTTGTTTGCTAGGATTTAAATAACTCCTTTTATTATGTTCGCCTACTTAATATCGTTACCCACTCGATTTTATTTTTATATAAAATTAACCACTCTCCCATTAAAAATATCTGCTGCCCTAGCTTGTCTATTTATTTTTTTGTCAGGCTGCGCCCACCAGTTGCCCACTGGCAGCTCTTCGGCACCGTTCACGTGGAGTACGGATCGTTTTTCATTTGCTAACGAAACTGTTTGGATCTACGACGCACCACCCGTCTTGAATAAAGCTGATTCGGATCAGAAGGCACAGACATACAGTCGACGTTGCTTTGTCATGGCGCGCGCAGCCTTGCAGTTCCGTAAGTTTGCGCGCTTTGATCCAACTTTAGCGCCGATTTCTGGTCTTGAATTAAGTAAGCGAATTAGGCAAGTAAGTTCTAAACCTGTCTGGGAAGAAGAACTCTCTTATGACAAAAAAATCGTTTTCCCTGCCAGTAAAAATCTTTTTAATTTTAGCCAGCAACATCAATCTTTACTGCAAAAAAATATCGGGGCTGGTTGGCCTATATACTTTCGCCTAGGTAATATGGCTATGCCTTTTCCCGTTAGTCGTGCCCACCAAGCACGCACAGCGGACGAGTTACGACAGATGATTCAAAATAAACAACCCGCCGTTCTTTGGCTAACTCGTTTCCCTTCCTTGGCCATCAACCACACTGTTCTGGTTTACGCACTACGACAGAATGAAGCTGTCTGGGAGTTCGAAGTTTATGATCCTAACTATACGGACGGCCCAAAGCGTTTAAATTATGATCCTCAAACGAACGTTTTTTCTTACCAAAAAACTTTTTATTTTAAAGGTGGGCCCATCACTGCCCGCACAGTTTACTGGAGTCATTTGCAGTGAGTTTTGAAAAAGTTGTCGTTACGGGTCTAGGTGCCGTGAGCCCGCTAGGATTTGATCTACCCAGCACATGGACAGCTTTATCCTCAGGTGGAGGAAAACGTCAAAGGATAGATCTTTTTGCTACGGAAGGTTGCCGCTGTCAAGAGGGAGCTCAGGCTATTTTGACTGCTTCAAAAGAGTCGCGTCGTATCAGTCGTGCCAGTCGCATGGCCTGCTCTGCTGCGCATGAAGCTCTACTGCAATCAGGCTTGTTAGGTTCAGAGAGGGCTAGGCGCGCGCCACTTACTATAAGCACCACAGGCGGTTCCATGGAATGGGGGGAATCCTTTGTACGGGGCACTTTAGAAGGAAAACGTGGGGCACTACTAGCTTCCATCGCACGCTACCAGCCCCAACAACAGGTACAGGATATATGTGAGCACCTCGACTTAGCTGGTCCTAGAACCATCATTGGCAATGCCTGCGCCAGTGGGGCGAATGCCATCGGACATGGGTTTGATTTAATCCGCTCAGGAAGTGCCGATTGTGTAATAACTGGAGGCTATGAAGCCTTAACGGAATTAATTTTTATGGGCTTTGACTGCTTACAAGCTTTAAGCCTAGAGGCTTGTCGTCCTTTTGATGAAACGAGAGACGGCCTCATGCTAGGCGAAGGTGCGGCGTTTCTTATTCTGGAATCTGAGACAGCAGCCTTAGCTCGTGGAGCTAAGATTCTAGGTCGCATACACGGCTATGGCCACAGCACGGACTTACTACACCTGACCCAGCCTGAACCGACGGGGAAAGCTCTAGTCCTTGCCATACGCGAAGCACTGCAAGCTAGTGGCCTCTCTTTAAATAAAATCTCTTACATCAACGCCCACGGCACAGGCACACCAATGAACGATGGGGCAGAGGCTTTAGCTTACACCGAGGTATTCGGCTCCCAGCTACCTGAGATAGCGGTCAGCTCAACGAAGGCCGCCATCGGGCACACCCTCGGTGCAGCTGGATGTTTAGAGGCGGTTTTTGCGTTGTTAGCTGCCCGAGATTTGCTAGCTCCTCCCCAATTAAATAATCGAGAACCTCTTTCTATCATGGCAGCTAGTTTAAAAAAATGCGCTCACCCCTTACCCGCTAACTCAGCCGTGATGAGTGTTAACTTAGGCTTTGGCGGGTCAAATGCGGCCTTAGTTTTAAGCTCATGATTTCTTTACCGAATTTACATGTTTTAGGCACAGGAGCCGTAAGCCCAGCAGGACTATCTACGGAATCTTTACTTTTAGATCCTGAACCTCCTTTAAATCAGGAAGCACTGTTAAGTCAGCCTGAAAAAAAATTTAGCGTTCGTAAGGTAGATTTTAAACATCAGAAATTTATCCGCTGGCAACAAGAACCTAGATTGCGGCGCGCCAGTCCCTTAGCCCTATTTTTAATGGAAGCCGCCTCCCAAGCTTTAGAAAAATGTCCCGAGCTCGATCGCTCACGATTAGGACTGGTTTGTGCTCTAGGAACTGGCAGTATTTCTTACAGTCGCCGATTTTACACGGATACGCTCAAACGTGGCCGGCGTTTTGCCAGTCCTGCGCTTTTCCCTGAGACGGTTTACAATTCTCCCGTTAGTCATGTAGCGTCAATCCTAGGGATCGACCAAGCGTGTTACTCCCTTGTTGGTGATGAAAGTGCTTGGGTGGAAGCTCTCCGCGTGGCTCAAGTATGGCTAGCTCTCGGTAAAGTAAGCCGTGTCTTAGTCCTAGCGGGCGAAGAGTTAGATGTTTTAACCCTAGAGGCTTACTATCGCATGCGATGGCTGCGTAATGAAGTTGTCCCAAGTGAAGGCGCTGGCGCATTACTCGTGCAAGCCGCTAACAACTCTGAGACCTACCTCCAGCCCGATACCTCAACTCTACCCTTTCGCAGCCGGGCATCCCACTTTGAAGCGTGGAAGGCCATGACGACCTTACCTCTGGGAAACTCCCTCCTCGTTCTACCAGGAAATGTCGTGCCTGCCTCACAGGCTAAAACATGGAGTCCGCATCTTCCCCGCTCGGGTCCAGATTGGGGCGCGGCCTTTACGGCATCATCAAGTTGGGCCAGCCTACAAATGATCCAAGCCAAATGTTCAGGTACCCTTTTAGTTCCAGGTTTCAACAGCGCAATCAGCCGTATTCTATTCAAGAATTAATAGTCTATTTTCTTTTATTCTTAAATGTGAACAACATGTCTAAGAACTAAACAAGAGATAGCTAAATTTAGTTGTTTTACACTTTATCCCCAGCTAATCTTAAAAATTCTTACCTATGGAAAAAGTTACTTTAGACCGCATTAGACAATTAATTGTAGAGAATTGTATGCTTAAAGTCGCCTCCGAATCTATCGGAGAGGAAACCCTTTTGTTCGGCCCCGAAGGTTTAGGTCTAGATTCTATCGACGCCTTACAGCTCACTCTTGGTATTGAAAGCACCTTTAATACGCCAATCAAAGACCCTAAACTTGCTATTCAGATCTTACGGACTCCTGGAACCATTAAACATTGGGTTATACGTCAACTGGAATTCAACGCATGAACCCAAACTGGGATACGATTGTCATAGGGGGCGGACCAGCTGGCAGCACCACGGCTGGACTACTCTCCAAGGGCGGGCAGAAAGTTTTACTACTCGAAAAAGATACGTTTCCACGCTTCCACATTGGCGAATCTCTGATCCCCTACGGTAACGACGTGCTGCATGAACTCGGCGTGTGGAGTAAGTTAGAGCAAACGGGATTCATGCCAAAATTAGGAGCAGAATTTACGTTAGGCAACGCCGCAGGATTCCAGCGCTACTGGTTTGGGAAAAATCTAGCACCACGCTACGCTAAGACGTTTCAAGTCGAGCGCGCTAAGTTTGATCATATCCTCCTGCAACATGCCGAAGAACAAGGAACCACTGTTCTGCAACTTGCTAAAATGACAAGTGTAGAGGTGGACTCAAAAGGCGTAACGGTTGCCTATGACCACGAAGGAGCCAGCCATAAGGCCAAAGCCCGCTGGATCGTGGATGGGAGCGGTCGGACCTCCGTTTTAGGCCAAGCTTTAAAAGTGCCTAGAAGTGACCTAGGAATGCCCAAGAAAATCGCCGTTTTTTCCCATTTCCGTGATGTGTTGCGTAATGACGGGGATGCTGGCGGGCACATTACGATCGTGCGCTTAGAGCACGGCTGGTTTTGGTTTATCCCTCTGGATAAGGATAAGACTTCAGTCGGTCTAGTGCAGACCATTTCATCCCTCAAATCCCAGAAGTTAAAACCAGAGGAAAGCTTTCAACATGCCGTAGAAAATAATACGGAAATACGGTTTCGTATGAAAAATGCCGAACGCTTAGAAGCTTTCCGCACCGAGGCAGACTACACCTTCCGCCATAATGTAGCCTCTGGAAATCGCTGGTTATTAGCCGGAGACGCAGCAGGCTTCATTGATCCTATATTTTCCTCTGGCGTGATGGTGGCTCTACGTTCTAGCCAACTAGCTGCTAGAGCCATACTAAAAGCAGATGCTCAGGGTCGTGGTCTCTCTGGATTTGAACAATGGAATTACACCCGCCGTGTTAAAAAAATGACCAGTGTTTTTTTAGACATGATCCGCATGTTCTATGATCGAAATGCCTTTGAAGTTTTTATGGGACCTAACCCGAGATTAGATATGCCTCGAGCTGTGCTTAACTTAGTTGCGGGCAATACTGACTTAACGTGGGATTTGCAATGGAGAGTCTGGGTTTTTTACACCATGTGCAAATTACAAAAATATATCAAACTTGCCCCCCGCCTAAGTTTTGCAGAATCCCCTCGCAGGCCAAAACCAGTGCTGACTACTTAAGCCACGGGGCAGCTCACTAAGGCAAGTTCACCTGCAGCATTTTTCTAAATTTAAGTTTATAACTAATAATCTCTCATGACTTCCCACGTCTCTCAACGCACCTATTGCGCTAGTTGGTTTTCTTTTCTCTCAGCTTTAGCTCGTTACCTACCTCGTCCCCTCATTCACTGGGTAGCGGTACTTTTTGGATATTTCTACGGTTTCACCCATCCAGAAAAAGCGTCCGTTATTCGGAAAAATTTCCTCTTACTTGCTACTTCCCATCCACCCAGTCCGGGAAAAATTTATGCTGAATTTGCCCGCGTTTTAGCTGATTATTTTTATCTGGCTTCCCGTCCAGCTTCTGCAGCCATTTCGTTGGTTGATGAACGCCATGGATTTGCCAACTTACAACCACCTCTTCGTGGAGAACATGGTGCCTTGTTGTTAATGCCACACCTCAGTTTCTTTGAAATTGGTGGGGTCATCATGCAAGATCTAGGCCATCCTATGGTAGCCTTAACTAAGGCCGAACCCTCCCCTGAGCTCACCACGTGGCGCGCCAACTACCGACTACGTTGGGGAATTGAAACGATCGAAGTGGGTCAGGATCAATTTCAATTTCTGCAAATTGTTAAACTCCTAGAGGCTGGCAGATTCGTCGGTGCTCTTTTTGATCGACCTCATCCTACCCAAAGCTATGCCGCACAGGTGCCTGGTGGAACATTACACTGCTCAAGCGGCATTTTACTCCTAGCCCTGCTTTCCAAGTGCCCCATCATTCCGGTAACCGTTATCCGTAAATCAAATAACCTTTACCGTTTAGATGCTTTAAGTCCTATCTTTGTGGAAAAAAAAGGGACAACAGCAGAAACCCTACAGTTTTACACTCAGCATTTAGTAGATGTCCTCTGGCCAACCATAAACCAATATCCCGAACAGTGGTTTCAGTTTGCTAGCTTGGAAGTTAAATCATGATCTCCGCTCACACTCCCCATGGTTCAGGATTTTCCTTCATTGATTCTTTTCAATTATCTGATGACATCCAATCCATCATCGCTCGTAAACGGTTAGATCCTTCCATGCCATTTTTTGCCGATCATTTTCCAGAGCAACCTCTCATGCCTGGAGTTCTTTTAATTGAATCCGCGGCTCAAGCCTGCGGCATTCTGTGGGGGGCTCTGGCCGCTGAGGAAAAAAATCAACTCACCATGCTCGCCCAAGTTCAACAATTCAAAATCAAAAAAACCGTTTTCCCTAATGAACACCTAGACATCCAAGCCACTCTGCAACGTGATTTCGGATCCCTAGCTCAGTTTGAAGTCTCGTTATCCGTTCAATCTGTTGAAGTCGCTACTGGAATTTTAGTATTAGGCCGGAAAACTAGCTAATAATAATTCTTTGGCTCTTAATACATCCACTTTTCCTCTCGGTGTTTTTGGTAGTGCTGAGACACAGCACAAGACATGAGGAATCTTCCAAGCTGGTAACTGCTTTAACAGCTCCTTCTTTACAGCAGACGGCTCTAAACAAGTTGCAACAAGAGCTAGAATATGATCGCGCTGCTCATGCTGACTCAGCCCTACCCAAACTTCTCTCACGGCTGAAAGTCTTTGCAACACATGCTGAAGCTCTTCCACCTTAACTTTCTTCCCTCCAATGTTAGCCGTCGTGCAGCACCTGCTTAGAAGTTGAAATGTTTTGTTGCCCGCCCAGGAGCCCGTATCCTTTAAAGTGAATTTTCCGCTTCTCGTCGCTACAGCAGGACTGGATACGCTGACTCGCCTAGATTTACTTATCGTGAGCTTAACTCCCGGCAGGACTTTTCCTAAACCCTGACCTGTTCTAGTCAAATCACCATCACGATCATAACAAATACCTCCCGTTTCCGAAGACCCATAAAAGTTGTGAATGTTCAATTCAAACCGTTTATAAAATATAATAGCACACTCCGCCGGCAAGGCCGCTCCAGCAGAAATAGCGAGGCGGAGAGGCTGTAAATCTACCGTTTCTTTTGTTTTCGTAATAAGCCCAAAAACAACTGGCACCGAAGGAAATACTGTAATTTTATACTGCTTAATCCAAGTAGGAATCAACGATGGAACGAAAGTCTTAGCTACAACGGCAACCATTCCTTTTAAAACTAAAGGCATCACCACGTTCCCCAAAGCATACGAATGGCTCAAAGGTATGAGAGCTAAATTGCGATCCTGACTCCGCAGACCCATGCCCTTAATGATAGCTCGCCCATCCGCCATCAGATGTTCCGCACGACAAAGAATTTGTTTAGGCTTACCCGAGCTTCCCGAAGTTAATTTGATCAAGGCTCGGCCATTTGATTTTTGTTTGCCGCCCAAATAAACTTCGCCGCGTTCTTCACTTAAAAGCCACTCTGCGCCTAAATCCCCCGCTAGCTCTTCTTGCCTAACTGTTGGGCTGCCCGCATCCAGCGCAATTACAGTCCCATTGCCACGTTGCACCGCAAGAAATGCCACCATCCACGCCAAAGAATTTGCGTAACAAAGAACTACTTTTTTTTCGTGTAACTTTTGTAAGTTTTCTTGATGGAACTTGGTGGCTAAAAAAGTTAACTCTTGGCGATTTACTCTTACCCCCGTGTCCGCCTCAATCAAAATTACGGCCAAGGGCTCTGCTCGAACGGTTTTAATCCATTGTTTCCAAATTAAGCCTGAGTTACTCATGGCGTAAAACTCTTCCTACTAGGATCTGGCAACTGGTCTATGCGTTTAAATTGATAGCCTTCCCGCTTCAATGCGCGAATGACACTACGCGCTGTTTCTGGAGCCTGCGGCATGCTAAAAACGTGGTCGTTTAGCCCACGATCCTCACCATCATGCAGGCTGATGATGCCCCCAGGAGAAATATTTCGTAATACTCGTGCCACCGTCACCTCTGGCTTTTCCTCCCACTTATCTGGCATAAGTCCTTGCTGGCCTGGAAGAATAGTACACATCACCACCCGGGTATTAGTTGACTCAATCGTGCGAATAATACGTGGGCTAACTGCTCCAAATGGGGGTCGGAAAAACCAACGCTGTGGCAATGCATCATTCCCCACTATTTTTTTTAAAGCGACCTTCTCTCGATTAATGTTATCCAATAACCACGACTCTGATTTACCATGGAGATTAACGTGCTCCGAACCGTGTAACGCAATGAGGTGACCCTCTCTTTGCATACGACGCACTGTATTAGGATAAATATTAATTCTAGTCCCTAAAACAAAGAACGTAGCAGCAACATTTTCCTCCTTCAGTACATCCAGCAAGGGCAGCGTAAACTGACTAGGGCCGTCATCAAAACTAAGGGCTACCCATTTTTCTTCTGTCTTCCCCTCCCATAATGCTTGAGGAATAAACGCCTTCGTCACACTAAGCAAGCTAGGCATAATGTAAGGAGCCTTGATCTCAGCTTGACTAGAACTAATGGTAAGCAATAAGAAAAGTAAGCTAGAAAATTTCATGAGCAATCAATTCGACTCTGAAGCAGGATTCTACATCCACCTAGCATAATCGAGTCAACGGTTAAAAAAATTTCTACCCCTAGTTGCTTATCATTTCCTAAACGTAAAAAACAGTTTATATTAATGTATGCCTAGTATGAATGAGTTACGCCAAGCCTTGACGGATTATTTTTTAGCCGTGGATTCTCAAAAATCTGCGTGCGCTCTGGATTTGTCTAAGCCGATCGAACAGCTTGAATTTTTTTCTCGGAATCCGCCAGCCGACTTTGATCCTCAACTCCGCCACTATTTGGAATCCCGTAGCTACAGAAAAGCGTGGACATGGCTAGAGGGCGACACCCCAGCTAAAGGTTCCTGCGGTAAATAAAAATATATTCTTACCTATGGTCATACCCTCTCTTATCACTTGCCCTCACTGCGGAGAAAGTTGGGAAACGATGATTGATACCTCCCAAGGCAGCTACGATACCGTGGATGATTGCTACGTGTGCTGTCGTCCCATGACTGTTTACGTGGAATGTGAGCCAGGGGAAGTTATTTCAATCCAGACCGAAGCGGCCTAGAAGAGCTGCGGAACGACATCATGGTAAGAAACATTTATTTTTTTGGCTTTGCTTATTATTTTATCTCAGCATTCTGTCACTATGCCAACGCTTAAAGAAGAAAGTTTAAAGCTTAAATCCTTTAAAAAGTTCTTCCGTGGTAAAACCATCCTCATGGTAGATGATGATCCCAACTGGACGAAGGCTCTCAAAATGCTGCTCGATACCCTTGGAGCTTCTGTCAATACCGCCTTAAACGGTAAAGAAGCTGTGCACTACCTGCGCGCTGCCAAATATGACCTGATTCTCCTCGACATTCAAATGCCAGGAATTGATGGTTGGGATTTATTTGCCATCATGAAACAAGTTTGCCCTGGGCAAAAGCTACCCGTTTTTTTTCTGACAGGATTAGCAGAAGTCTCACAAACAAAATTTATTGCCAAGCTTCCTCTCAACCCCGAGCGTGTTTTGCAAAAAAAAATGCCCCCTTTGGAAATACTTTTCCAGATCAGCACGCAAACTGAGCAAAGTTCCAAACATAAATAATAAGTTCTCTTACCCACTTGTTTAACTTAAATTCCCATTAAATTTTCTTTTCAGAAGCCCAGAAAAGAGCATTTTAAGGGAGATGTTTAATGCAATCTATTTTTATCCTTTGGCTCTCGCTGTCGCCTTCGTGTCACCATGTCTTGCTCTGGAACCATCCAAAGATTCTTTTGAAGACCCCATTATCTTAGAAATCCAAGCTCTCCATACCAAGTCAGAAAAAGGGGATAAAGCAGCCACGAACCAGTTAGTATCCAAACTTGAGAGCTTAATAGTTCAAAACCCTAAAAATCTTCTCTACAAAGTCTATTTAGGCAGTGCTTACACTCTGCGTAGTCGCGACATAGGCTTCGGACCCAGCGCTTATTCTAATTTAAAAAATGGCCTAAAAACCATGGACGAAGCAGTCGAAGCAGACCCCACTAAAATCACGGTGCGCTTCATTCGAGCCATGAATAATTTCAACCTCCCCGCTTTCGTGAACCGCCGCGATAATGCTCGCTCGGATTTCGAGTATCTTGTTAAAAATATCGATACGCAAAAAGGAAATCTCGCCCCTACCACTCAGCAAGCTATCTACTATTTTGCCGGATTATCCTTTGTTCAAACAAATCGCAAAAAGCAAGGCAAACAATATCTTCTTAAAGCTGCCCAACTCAACTCCAATGCTGAACTCAACGCAAAAATCGCCGCCCAGCTTAAGAAGCTAGGTAATATTTAAACGATCATGGCTCTCCCTGGTAAGGCGTTTATCTCTTCGACTCGCCTCAAACAAAGAATTAAAGCACTTGCTCAGGAAATCACCTGTCATTACCAAGGCAAGCCTCTCACACTCGTCGGCTTAATGAATGGCAGTATCTTTTTCTTGGTCGATCTTATGCGTCAACTTCCCCCTGAAACTCAAGTCGAGTGTTGGAAGATAAAAAGTTACCGAGGCAAAGAATCCACAGGTATCATCCAAGGGCTCGATAGCGTGAGCGGCACGTATAAAGGACGGCATGTTCTTATCGTGGATGATATTTTAGACACCGGACTAACTTTGCATGAAGTCATTCAAAGACTTCGCAAACTTAAAGCCCATGACATACGCACCTGCATTTTATTGGATAAGCAGGTGGCTCGTAAGAAAATAGTAAAAGCGCATTGGGTAGGTTTTACTATTCCCAATAAATTCGTGATCGGTTATGGCTTAGACCTTGACCATCAATACCGGACACTGCCGATGATTCGCATACTTGATTGAAAATTAAACTAGATTGAAATGATTCTAGCCTTACTCTCTAACCATTATGGAAAAGAAACGTATCGGTATCCTAACAAGCGGGGGTGATTGCCCTGGTCTCAACGCCGTCATTCGTGGTGCGGTTCGTGCCGCCAATAAAATTGATTGGGAAGTCGTCGGTTTTCTGGATGGCTATGAGGGCATTCTAGCTCCCGCACGGTATCAGGTCTTAGATCTTCACTCGACCGCTGGGATCATGCATCTCGGTGGCACCATTCTGGGCACAACCAACAAAGGTCACTTCGTAGCTAAGGTCGGCCACGGTAATAAAGCCAGCCTTGACCCCTCCATTATAGCACAAACTAAAGAAACCATGAGCCAACTCAGGCTCGATTGCCTCATTTGTATTGGTGGCGACGGCTCCCTGAGCACGGCAAATCAACTTTTTGAAGCCGGTATCCCTACTATAGGCGTTCCTAAGACTATTGATAATGACATCAATGCCACTGCCATGACCTTCGGATTCGACTCCGCCGTTGCCTGCGTGGTGGATGCCTTAGACCGCCTTCACACCACTGCCCGCAGCCATAAGCGTGTGATGGTTTTAGAAGTAATGGGTCGTTACACTGGGTGGATAGCGTTACACGGCGGCCTAGCAGGTGGGGCTGATATCATTTTAATTCCTGAGATACCTTTTGATTACGAACTGATTAATAAAGTCATCCTAGATCGTGAAGCTCAAGGTGCCTTCACTACCATGGTTGTCGTGGCAGAAGGTTCCAAAGCTATTTATGGCGATTATTCAACAAAACTAAATTCTATTACAAACGGAGAAACAGCCCTAGGTGGCATAGGCCTACAAGTAGCTAACTCTATCGCACAGGGAACAGGGAAGGACACACGCTCCGTAGTTTTGGGGCATCTGCAACGCGGAGGAAATCCCACGGCACTCGACCGCATCCTAGGCACACGTTTTGGCGTAGCCGCCGTGGATCTCGTGCAAGAAGGTAAATTTGGATCCATGGTTAGCTATCAAAATTATCTCGTAGGCAGCGTTCCTATGACGGACGCCATTAGCCAACTTAAAAAAGTTCAACCTGACTCTCAGATGGTGACAACATGTCGAGAAGTAGGCATTAGTTTCGGTGATTCTTAATTACCTATTTTACCAAATTGTACTTCACAATACACCACACGGCCCGCACCCCATCCTTCCAGCCTATCTTCTTACCTTCCTCGTAAGTTCTCCCGTAGTAAGAAATAGCTACCTCATAAATGCGAAGCCTTGGCTCGTAGCGCGCCATTTTTGCGGTAATTTCTGGCTCGAATCCGAAACGATTTTCCTCCACCTTTATGCTTTGAATAATTTCACGACGGAAAACCTTAAAACACGTTTCCATATCCGTAATATTTAAGTTCGTAAAAATATTTGATAAAAGAGTTAGCCCGAAGTTGGCCACATAGTGCCAAAAATAAAGCACCCGGTGCGCTCCTGATCCCATAAAGCGCGACCCGAAAACTACGTCCGCTTTGTTACTTAAAATAGGGGCAATTAGCGCGTTATACTCCGAAGGATCATACTCCAAGTCTGCATCTTGAACGATTACAATTTCTTTTGTAGCCTGCTTAAAACCTGTCCTAAGAGCTGCACCTTTACCTTGGTTTTTTTCATGTCGAAAAAGCTTAATTCTCGAATCTTGCTTGGTCTTACCTTCAATCAACATTGCTGTCTCATCCTGCGAGGCGTCGTCCACTACAATCAACTCCCCCACGGCGGGCTGCCGCAAGACTTTATCAATCATCTCCAAAACTGTAGCCGCCTCATTAAAGACCGGCATCACAACAGATAAGCAACCTTGTTGATTGATCGACATGGTAACAGTATTTACTCAACACCTCTAAAGTAAATGGTAAAACCCACCTGGAGTGATCCTAAAAATTCAGTTTCAAGTCCGCTTTTCAGCATCTACCATCCATCCATGTCTTTTGAAGAAACCCTCCAGCTCCGACTTGCAGAGGATCAAGCCCTCAACCAAACCCGGCGGCTCCCCACTTTTTCTCCCCATCTTCTTCGCTTCTGCGACAATGACTACTTGGGTCTAGCCTCACACCCCAACATTATAAAAGCCGCTATAGAAAGTTTGCAGAATGAACATACTCTAGGAGCACAGTCAGCACGCCTAATTTCTACTAATACGACCTCGCACCAAAAGTTAGAAACAGAATTAGCTGTGTTCAAAGAAACGGAAGCCGTATTACTTTTTTCCAGTGGTTACACCGCAGCTTTAGGCACTATCCCCGCAATATTAAGTTCAGGCGATATTGTTATTTTGGATAAATTAGCTCATGCCTGCTTAATTGATGGAGCCAAACTTTCTGGTGCTAAGTTACGCGTCTTTCAGCACAACGACTTAACGCAGCTTGAAGATATTCTGCGTGAGACACGCACCCACGACTCGACCGCTCGCATCCTCATCGTCGTCGAATCTCTTTATTCCATGGATGGTAACTTCGCACCTCTTTCAGAAATCGTTGCGCTAAAGGATCGCTACGACGCTTGGCTAATGGTTGATGAAGCCCACGCCACCGGCATCTATGGTGCGCAAGGAAAAGGTCTCTGCTCTCAAGCCGGTCTCTCCTCCCGCATCGAGATTCAAATGGGGACACTTAGTAAAGCACTAGGAGTTTGCGGCGGTTTCATCGCTGGGAAAAAATCACTTATCCAGCATTTACTAAACCGCTCCCGTAGCTTCCTCTTCACCACAACGTCCCCTCCCTCTCTTGCCGCTGCGGCCCACGCCTCACTCCAACTTATTCAAAGCCAAGAAGGTGAAACTTTGCGCCGCAACCTTTTCACCAATATTACGATTTTCAACCAATTATTTAAACGTCCCGACCTAGGTTCTCCCATCATTCCGATCCTGACGGGCTCCGAAAAAAAAGCCTTAGACTTATCCCAGATCTTAGAACAAGCTGGCTTCCTCATTCCTGCTATCCGCAGCCCGACCGTTCCCAAAGGCCAAGCCCGACTTCGTATTACGATGAAAAGCTCTCATAAGTCACAATCCATCGAAGAGCTTGCTCGTATTCTTCTCACCTTGATTTAATTGCCTTCCCTTCTTTTTTTCTTAACGATTATAACTAGTCATGCCGAACATCACTCAACTTGATCAAGAATTTGTCTGGCATCCTTTCACTCCCACTGACTCTTGGTTAGCAGCCGGGTTTAAACCCATCGTCATCACCGAAGCCGAAGGTTCTTGGCTGCAAGATGAATCAGGAAAACGTTACCTCGATGGAAACTCCTCTATTTGGACAAACCTTCACGGCCACCGCCATCCGCAGTTAGCTCACGCTCTGCATGATCAAATAGATCGCATATCCCACAGTTCTTTTTTAGGGCTTACCAATGACGTAGCCCCACAACTCGCCGAAAAGCTCTGCCGACTGGCTAACCTTGATCGTTGCTTTTTTTCCGATGATGGCTCCACCGCCATGGAAGCAAGCCTGAAAATGCTCTGGCAGTTTTATCAACAAAATGGTCAACCCCAACGCCAACGATTCATCTCCCTCAGCTCGGGTTATCACGGAGATACCATCGGTGCCATGAGCCTCAGCCACAGTCCCACCTTTCATCAAACCTACAAACCTCTTCTTTTCGCAACCGAAGAAGTCATGACACCCTACTGCTATCGCTGCCCATATAATCAGGCTCGTCCAGAAAAGACAGATGCACGCAAGACACGACGCTGCCACTGGGAATGCCTCGACCACGTGGAAAAATGTTTTGCTAAAAATAGTGAGACAGCTGCGGCGTGGGTTATCGAACCCCGAGTTCAAGGTGCCGCAGGCTTCATTATGCAGCCTGAAACCTATTTAGAAAAAACCTGCAACGTTGCCCAAGGACACGGAGCTAAAGTCATTCTGGACGAAGTTATGACAGGCTTCCATCGCACAGGTCCCCTCTTCTCTTTCCAGAATGAAGACGTTAAACCTGATTTCATTGCCTTAGCTAAAGGACTCACCAGCGGCACCATGCCACTTGCCGCAACTCTAACCACGAAAGAAATCTTCGACGGATTCCGCGGGGATCGTTCCCGGACTTTTTTTCATGGTCACAGCTACACGGGTAATCAACTGGGGTGTTCTGTATCCCTAGCCAGCTTGGCCTTATTACAAGAGGATAACTTCGCCCCCGAACACGAGCAACGAATTCAAAATCTGCGCCACTTAAGTCAACGCTTCTGGCAGCTCGACTGCGTGGGTGATGTTCGCCAAGAGGGATTTATCTGCGCCATTGAATTAGTTAAAGATTTTTCCACACGTCAACCCTACGACCCCGCGTTACGCCTTGGTGCTCTGGTCTGCCAGCAAGCCACCTTGTATGGACTCATCACACGTCCTGTGGGGGATGTTCTCGTATTGATGCCGCCCTACTCTACCTCCCTCAGCGAGTTAGAAAAAATGGTCGATGCCCTTTATAAAGCGATTGAGGAAGTAATTCTTTCATTATAGATTAGCTTGTTAAAATGATCTCCCATCCATCAACGGCACTCACAGGTTTTTTCATCACCGGCACCAATACCCACATTGGTAAAACCTATTTCACCAGTCTTCTCACTCAACATTTGAGAGCGCAAAAAATCCCTGCCTTAGCCTTAAAACCTTTCTGCTGTGGTGATCGGAGCGACGTAGAAATTTTCGCCAAAGCTAACGAAGAAACACTCAGCCTCAATCAAATCAATCCCGTCCATCTCCTTCCACCTCTGGCTCCTTACGCCGCCTGCGTGGTGGAGGAACGTCTGCTGGATCCGCAAGACACTTTATTATCCATACGAGAACTTGCGCAAAATTCACCAGGTCCCTTCCTCATTGAGGGTTGCGGTGGATGGCTTGTACCCATTACGAAAAGCTATTGGATCCGGGAATTCGCCCAAGAACTAGCATTGCCTATCGTTCTAGTAGCAAGTGCTGGATTAGGCACGCTCAACCATTCTTTACTAACCATAGAAAACATACGCAACAGCGGATGTCAGATTGCAGGTATCGTCATGAACTTCCACGACTGTCCAGAAGACCTCGCCACCGCCACCAATGCCGCTATCCTGGAAGATCTCACGGGTCTGCCCGTTTATGCGCTAGATCCAGACGCAAAAAAACTAGAGTGTCTTCCCTCGTGGCTGATTCCACAGTGCTAGATATAACAATCTACTTCTTTAATTAGCACGTAATTGTCCGCAGCCCGCCGCCACGTCTATTCCCCGCCGCTGCCGCACGGTGCAAGGAAAGCCTTTATCTGCCACTATTTTTTGAAAAGCCTCTACCGTTGCGGCGACGGATGGGTTTCCTAGATAGTCTAACGTTGGATTTAGAGGAATTAAGTTAACATGAGCATTTAAACCCACCAATAACGTAGCCAATTCTAAAGCTTGCTCTTCTGAATCATTTTTACCCGCAATCAAGGTCCACTCAAAAAAGATACGACGTTGAGTTTTATTACAATAAACACGACAAGCTTTCATTAACTCAAGTAGAGACCACCGCTTACTAATTGGCACTAGCTGGGCTCGATCCTGTTCATTTGCCCCATGTAAACTGACCGCCAAATTATAGGGAGAAGGCTCTTCCGCCATACGTAAAATACCTGGAATCACACCCACCGTGCTAATAGAAATACGGCTGGGTCCTATATTTAAACCCCGCGTGTCCGAAATCATCTGCAAGGCCTTCATCACCGACTCATAATTATGTAGTGGCTCACCCATGCCCATTAACACAATGTTCCGCAGCCCTGTCTCTCCCCGTGCTTTCAAAAAATGTTTGGCATGTAAGACTTGGCTAACAATTTCTCCTGGACTTAAATGACGTGTAAATCCTGACTGCCCCGTTGCACAAAAAACACAGCCCATGGCGCAACCAACTTGCGTGCTCACACAAACGGTGTAACGCCCTTGATAAGCCATTAGCACCGTTTCGATTTTTTCGCCGTCATTTAAACGTAATAACCATTTATACGTAAACTGATCGTTGCTGATGATTTGTTGGTCAACCTGCACGAGAGGCTGAATACGACTTGCTTGGGCGTCCATCCACCTTCTTAGCGGTGGTAGATAGGAAGACCGATCCGTGCATACCGTATCAAAGTGGCGGTGTAATCCGCGCCATAAACTTTTCGTATGACAAGGCTTCAGCCCAGACTCTACGAGCTCTTGCTCCAATTCCTCAAAATTAAGATTCCACAGCGAAGACTCTGGAGGTTCTGTGCGCATCCTCACAAGATCTTTAGACCACTTCTTCACATGCTTTACGCACTGCTTCCAGTTCTTCCCAGCGCACATAGTTCAGCTTGATTTTCTCATCCAGTAAGACTTGATCTGTCTTAAGTTGATTTAAAATTTCAGGCTGCTTGAGGTAAAGCTCAGGATCATAAAGTTTAGCCGCCAAAGTCACTTGTTCCGCTTCCATCTTTTCAATAAGGGAAGGCAACTCTTCCAACTCACGCCGATCCCGATTAAGAAACGTCTTAGGCTTGGTGCTTTTCTTTTTAGGTTCTACGTCTGCTACTAAAACTTCCACGCTCTTCGCTACAGACGCAGGTGCTGGCGGAGCTAACGTAGCGCGGGATTTCTGGCGTAGCCAATCTTCATAACCTCCCACATATTCTGAAATACGTCCCTCCCCATCAAAGACCATTGTGCTGGTGACGACGTTATCTAAAAAGGCTCGATCGTGTGAAACCAGTAAAACGGTGCCGCCAAATTCCACCAATAAATCTTCCAACAGCTCCATCGTTTCGGAATCGAGATCATTCGTCGGCTCATCCAAAACCAATACATTTGCGGGCTGTAAGAAAAGACGTGCTAACAAGAGACGATTGCGTTCTCCCCCCGAGAGCATTTTAGCTGGCATACGTGAGCGTTCTGGAGAAAAAAGGAAATCTTGCAGATAGCCATGAATGTGTTTTGAGCGACCTTGGAAGGTGACCGTCTCCGAATTACCCGCTACATTTTGCGCTACCGTCTTCGCATTATCAATCTGGTCACGTAATTGATCCAAGTAAACGACTTCGATTTTCGTTCCCAATTTAACCCAACCACTCTGCGGTTCTAACTTACCGAGCATCAGTTTTAGTAATGTGGTCTTACCCGTGCCGTTAGGTCCAATAATTCCGATTTTATCGCCCCGCCAAATAATGGTAGAGAAATCCTGCACGATTGGCTTATCTCCAAAGGCGAAGCAGGCCTTTGAAATTTCTACCACTTTTTGACCGGAAGATTGCGTTTCACTAACTCCAATCTTAGCCGTGCCAATACGATCCCGACGTTCACTCCGTTCATCCCGCAAAGCCTTGAGTGCACGCACCCTCCCCTCATTACGCGTGCGGCGAGCTTTAACACCCTGCCGCAGCCATGCTTCTTCTAAAGCTAACTTCTTATCAAAGGCCGCCCATTGCTTTTCTTCTGCTTCTAACGAAGCAGCTTTTCGCAATAAATAGGTGTCATAATCACAAGCCCAACTCGTTAGATTACCACGGTCTAGCTCCAGAATACGTGTGGCCATTTTTCGCAAAAAAGAGCGGTCGTGCGTGACGAAAAATAAGGTCATCTTTTGCTCAAGAAGAAAAGATTCCAACCAAAGAATCGAGTCGATATCCAAATGGTTGGTCGGTTCATCTAAGAGCAAAACATCTGGCTGCCCTACCAGAGCTCTAGCCAAGAGCACGCGCCGCTTCATCCCACCTGACAAGGATGTAAATAGCTCTTCACGAACCGGGAGCTTCATCTGCTCCATCAATTCATCAATCCTTACGTCGATTTCCCAGTCCTCCTCGTGACTATCTTTACGCAAGCCCCCAAAGATCACATCATAAACCGAACCTGTAAGATTATCAGGTACTTCCTGATCGAGTCGAGTCAACACCGTGCCGCTTGGGCAAACGAGTTCTCCTGAGTTAGGTGCTTCCTCACCCGTAATAATACGCATCAGGCTGGTCTTACCCGTGCCGTTACGCCCTAGCAAACAGACACGCTCTCCTGCATCGACCTGTAAATTAGCGTGGTCAAGCAAGGGCCTGGTTCCATATTGAAGGACAATGTCTTGTAGTTGAAGTAAGGGCATAGGAGAGAGTAAAGCTAGAGGCTCTGCGCCAAAGGTCACTTAAATTTTTTGCCGCAAACTAAATGACTAAAGCTTCACCTTGTAGATGTTAAAATCTCCAAACACAGCTTTTGGATTCGATCAAACCTTGATCCCAAAATCCCCTGCCGCCACCTCACCAGTCTTAGTGTCACCTTGGCTAATGGCTTTTTCTAAATCTTCCGCCACTTTATAGGCCGCATTGGACTTAGCTACTTTACCTTGGACTTTACAAAAATCTCCAAGCTCCGACCACGCCGCCGGCCCCACAGGACATAGTCGGTCTAGCAAAGAGGCGTCACGCAAGTATTTTTCTGCTTCATCATCATTCCACTCTTGGCAGGCGATCATTCCTAAATGATAGTAGATGTAAGATTGACATACCTCCAAAGGTTGCGCCTGTAGAAATGCCATCTTGGCTGCTGAATATTCTTCAGCAGAAAACCGTATCAATCCCAGCTTAAACCACGCCTCAAGACAACTCGGATTAAGTTCGATCGCTTTCTCACAAGCCTTGACCGCTTCTTCAAAACGATCTTGAGCCCCGTAGGCACTAGCTAAATTATCCCAAGCTCTTACATAACTAGGCTCATTCTCAACCGCTCTGAGCATCCATGATTCACATTCAGCAAACTGATCTTTCTGAAAAAGGACAACTCCGTAGTTACAGCATAATTTAGGATGAGTGGGATCTATCAAGGCCGCTTTCTCATACATAAGCTCAGCTTCCGCCAAATGACCTAAGCAGTGTAGAGATACACCTAAATTAAAAACACTGGCCAAAGAAGTCTGTTCCTGATCATAGACTTTACGAAAAGCCTTAGCAGCTAAAGACATAAATCCTGCGTCATAACAGAAATTTCCAATTTGTGTCCAAAACTTTAAAGCCTGCTCTTTAATCAGTCCGCGCTCTTGCGCTACTTCTCCCACCCTAAAAGCTTCACGCACTTTTTTATCTTTGGCTAAACTTAATGCATACGAGACAAGCTCCTCTGATGTCGCTGTAGGGCTAATCTCTACTGGCTGCTCTGCCTCCATGGCTTTTTCCGCAGCTTCTTTCAGCGCAGAACGGTCCAGAGCCATCGTCATCTTACCTGTCTTGCGAATGAGTTCTTTTAACCTAACCCTCTTTAAGCGTTTTGGAGTTTCCTGCGGCGGCAATTCCTCCTCTGCCAAATCTGATAGTGAGACTTTAGGAGCTTCCGGCATGGAGCTGCCAATGCTCACTTTACTCATTAGATTTGCAATGGATTTAGAGAAATTCATTGGCCACCTTAGCCCTAAATTTTAAATATTACAAATAACAATTTTATAAATTGTTGGATCATTATTAGGCTGACCTTTGCTACTCAATGTTACCTTATTCTGTATTTAGGTTCACAAAATCCTCCCCTTTAGTTAAGGCACCTGAATTATAAGTTCTTTGCCAATAAAGCCATCTTTGCTAGCTTAAGTTATGAAGTTTTTAAAGCTGCTGTCTCTAGGAATCCTCCTGCTTCTATCTTATACAGCTTTGTACGCACAACTAGACCGTGACCCAGAGGTTCTATACCTAAAGGCTGGAAAAGAAATTATCCTCGTGACCAATCAAGCTGCTGGTGTTTACGCCACACGCTCGTTCACTCCGCTCCTTAAGACCTTTCCTCAAGACACAGAAGTCTTGCTCAAAGGCTACCATTCCGCTGCTCTACTCGTCACGGATCGTCGCACAGGTTACGAAGGCTGGATTGCACTCGATACCGTCCCCGAGCTTGACCCTAAAATGATTGCCCTTCTCAAAGCTGAAGACGAAGAAGAAAAAACCTTTGCCTTAGCTATCAAAAAGGAAGAAGTCCTACCTGGCATGAGTTTTGAAAACGTCCAGCAAGCACTCGGCAAACCGACTAATAAAACGTTCCGAGAAGATGAAAAGGGACGTCTGGATGTCTGGTCTTACGTGGACTACGAACGCATCACCGAATACCGCCAAGCTGTGGATCCAGTCACGCGACAAGTAATAAGCATACCCTACACGGTGAAAATTCCCATTGGCTCCTTAAACGTAGAATTTAAAAATAGCCGTGTCGCTGCCATTGAACGAACCCAAGACGCACAATCCCGATCTAGGCGCTAAGGATAACGGTCCAGATTTAAGGCTTGGAATTTACGTCAGAGCGATAGGTCTGGCAACGGTTCATCCACCCTTTCAACCAACGCTCCTCTTTTCTGGCCGGAGGAGAGAGTTCCACTCGACGACTGAGTACACGGACACTGGAATCCGCAAATTCATCTAAAGCTGCCGCGCCTGAGGCTGAGCCCTTCATGCCGAGGAGCACTTGTTGCAATCCCCAGCCTTCTCCTTGATAACGCTCAGACTCTTTCACGCCTTCACCCTTAAAATTAACGTAGTCCATTAAGAGATAGGTGCCGCCCTTTGTGATAGCTAATCGCCGGAATTGTTTTTCTAAGTGTTGCGTTTGTTGCGGGTCGAGTGTGGCGGTCATTTTAGGTAAAGCTTTGCTCAGGCGTTGAGCGGCAAACTGAGCTTGGAGTGCTATGGTGTCTCGAAGGAAAAAGCGGAGTGATTTCATTTTCTCGCTCTCTCGTTGCGCCATAAATTCTTCTCTGGAATTCCATGGGCAATCTTTAGCTAACAAAAGCCACTCAGGGATCTTTGCGCCACTCTGCTTAATATAAGCGACTAAGTTGGGGAAGCTTTCCTCGAAGGGAGCCTCAACGTCTTGAGGGAACCAGATGAAGTGTGCGATGCCAAAAGAGCCGAAGTTTTCTCCTTGGTTCCAAGAGGTGAGACCTTCAACCGTGCCCGCACATTCATTTAACCAAATTTTTTTACCTATAATTAATGCCTCGTCCTTTGAGAGTTCTACCGCAACGAGAAAAGGACTTAATAGAAAAATAAAGACTAGTATAATTAAAATGCTCTTTTTCATAAATAAACGGAGAGGTTAAGCTTTTAGTTTTTCGTATTCTTCCACGCTACCAATGTCTGACCAGCTCCCTTGATCGAGGGTAATACCCCCGGGGGGAGAACCTTCAGCAATCATGCGCAGGAAGGTTTCAATAACAGTTTCTTTTTGGGCAGGCTGGAGTCGTTGAAAAAACGGTGGATTAATCAGGTAAATTCCCGTGAAGAGGCAAGCCGTTCCGCTATTGTTTTTAAAAGTGTATCGGAAGTCTAAAAGGGCACCATCAAGGCCCAGCTGCACGTTACGTGGCTCTCCTTGCGTGCGAAGGGCAAGGGTGGCCTCGCGCCTCGATTGCTGGTGCTCGTGGATCAAGGGCAGCAGCGGTAAAGTGCTAAGAATATCCCCGTTGTAAATAAGCAGAGGAGAGTCTGGGTCGGCGAGATCTTCGATGTTTTTTATGCCCCCGCCAGTTTCAAGCAAGATAGGTTCGTGACGGAAAATGAGCGGGACATTATGATAAGTGGAGTCAGGGAAAGCTTCCGCATACCGGTAGGCATGGTGGTGGGTGTTGACTAGGATGCGTTCGATCCCGATTTGAATGAGTTGATCAAAGATATGGGTGATGAGGGGACGTCCATGAATTGGGAGCAGGGGTTTAGGCATGGAGGCAGTCAGGGGGCGTAGGCGGGTGCCTAATCCTGCGCCAAGTATAAAAGCTGTCGTGACTTTTTTCAAACCAATTGCACTCTAACCTTCAGAATAATCTTAGCACTATGTTTTTACACGACCAAGAAATACGAAACGAAACGGTCAAGCATCTGGGCTTAACCGTAGGACAATCACTCCATTTAGAACCTATTTTAAAAGGTGGATCAGATCGACGCTTTTTGCGTGCCATTTGGGACAAAGGTTCCTGCATCGTGATGGAGTATGGGTTAGAAAGAGCAGAAAACGCGCTGTATACTGAAATCGCCCGTTTTCTGGAATCGTTAGATCTAGATGTACCTCGTGTTTTGCATACGGATTCGGAACGTCACTTAGTCTGGAGTGAGGATTTAGGGACAGAGGATTTATGGAGCTATCGTAAACGGCCGTGGGAGGAGCGAGCACCGCTTTATCGTTCCGTGTTGGACCAGATCAATCGCTTACATGATAAAGGCCTAGTCAGAGCGGAAAGGCAGGAACTAAAGTTAATGCCAAGCTTTGATCTAGGTATGTATGAGTGGGAACGAAATTATTTTTATGAAAAATTTATTCAAGGAGCTTGTGGACTAGCGTTCTCGGGGCAGGAAAAAGAGGTTATAGAAACAAGTTTACGGCCTTTTGCTACGGCCTTAGTTCAAGAAAAACCCTCTCTGGTGCATCGGGATTTTCAATCGCAAAATATCATGGTGCGTGGGAGTTGGACCTATTTAATAGATTTTCAAGGAATGCGGTCGGGTGTTTTATATTATGACTTAGCCTCACTACTTTACGATCCGTATGTAGTCTTGAATGAGGCCGAACGCCAAGAGTTGCTGGATTTCTATTATGTCTTACCGGGGTGGCGACCCGAAAGGGAATTTTTTAATGGGCTCTTCGCCTTTGCCGCCGTGCAACGGCTGATGCAAGCTCTGGGCGCTTATGGATTTCTGGGTTTGGAAAAGGGTAAGCCGGCTTTCTTACTCCATGTGAACCCAGCACTTGCTCATTTAAGGTGGGTCGTCAGTCAACTACCTCACATGGAAGCTATGCAAAGATTATTAGAAAAGGCTGAGCTTCATTTCTCGCAACGGCATGGCGTTTAAGCCAAAATGAATTCAAAATCTTGGGCGTCAAACTCTTCACCCTCGATCAGAATACGATTCCCCGCGGCATCAAAGGTGCCAAACTCGCCGATAGCCCAGTTAGGACCATCCACGATTTTAACCATGTAACAGCCGTTGGTGAAATGGGGGCGGAAGCTAGCACGCAGTGCCCGCGCTTTTTTAAGTTCATAACGACGTTTAGCACTGAAGGCGCACATGCCCGCAGTTAGGCCAACGAAGGCGAGTAGTAGTAATGTTTTACGATCCATAAGGAGGTAGATATTATTTGCGTAAGTTAGGCTTTGTGGCAAGTGCTCAAATTACGTATTTAATTTACTTGTTCACAATAACGGATCGAGCAGGCGCATAAAGCTTAGCGCCAGGCTGAACTTCTATGCTGCCAAAGATGAGGGAATCGGTGTGAAGAGATCCGCCGGTTTCGATTTTAAGTAAGCCATTTACGATCAATTGCTTAGAGGTCATGTGACCCGCTATTTCTAGGGTTTGAAATTCTACGGTGTTCTCCGTTTTTAAGGATGCTCCTTTGACCACGCGCATGAGCTTTCCTTTAGCTTCGCCAAACAAGCTGGCACCATCTCGGACAATGAGCGAATTCCGGCAGGTTAGTTTACTCTGGGATCGACCGGAAAGAAAAATGGTTTCAGCCTCAGCGCGAGGACCGTTAAGAAATCCCTTTTTACCCACGCTTAGGTTACCATAGGTTAGAATTTCGGCCGTCGATTCTTTATTAATTTCGTGATTACAAAGATCAAGGTATGCCGAGCATCCAGTGCATTGCCAAGACATAGCACTAGAATGAACGGATAGCTCCGTCCCACAATGGATGCAGGAAATGAGCCGCTTATCGACTCGTTTCTGTGCGCGGCGGGGACTTTTTTTAGTGTCCTCTTGAATACTAATGCGGTGACCGCAGGCATGACAAAAGGTAGCGTTCGCGTCTTTATATTCTTTTTGCTCATGGCCACAGGCGGGGCACGTAACCCATTCCTTAACGGGAGCTTGGCGAGAGAATAAAGTGGTGATACTCATAGCAGCACAAACTTAGACTTTATGTTTCCAACTGGAAGTAAGATCTTTGTCATCAATCCCGATCACCAGCAGGCCTTCGAAATCACAGCCCTCTTCCATAGTTAAACTATAACTGCGGCAGCGCGCTTGCACAAAACTACCTTTTTTGATGAAAAAATGTTGCCGCGCCGTCGCTTCCCCTTTGTATAAACCTTCAATGCTAATGTCACTCCCGTCCATTTTTCCTAAGACTCGCCCTTGCGGGCCAACGCCGATTTGTGACTCAGACTGCACGGGACCTTCAAAGCTAGAATTAATCAAGCCACTAGCATGACTAAACAACTCCCCCTTACAACTAAGGTTGCCTGTCAGTAAATAAGGTAACGCCTCTAGCGAAGGACCAGAGCTAAGAAGAGTTTTGATGAATTTTTTACCGAACACATGAAAAACATAACTGTTTTCTTCAAGGTTGAAATGCTAAATTCTATTTTGTGGAAAACATTATCATCCAAGCCATTCGAAACGATTTATCTGAGGAAGAATTCTCCCAGACGGCTCTTTCCTTATTACGCTGGCAAGCAGAGCTTAACCCAACGTATCAGAACTTCTTAAAATCCTCTGGTTTGAGAGGTAATGAGCTAAATAATTGGGCGGACTTCCCTGCCCTGCCCGTGGCTGCCTTTAAACTGGGATCGGTGACCACGTTCAGCCCTGCAGAAGCTGAGTTCGTTTTTGAAACAAGTGGCACGACAGGTAAGTCCACCGGACGGCACTATATGAAAAATGGTCGTTGCTACGAACGATCTCTGGAACTGGGCTTTAAACGCTTTATGCCTGATTTAAGCAGGCACCGCTGGATTTCTTTGGTGCCAAGCTTCTCTAGCCGCCCCCACTCTTCACTCGCTTACATGCTGCAACATTTAAGCACTATTATTCCTGAATCTAGAAGTATGGAAAGCGTTACGGACGGAGATTTTATTATTGATCAGGACAAGCTACTTCTCTTGTTAAACGAAGCTCAGCAGTCCAGCCAACCCGTGGCGCTCTTCGCCACCTCTTTCTCCCTAGCGCAGATGGCTGAACATTTATTAAAACGTGGAATCTCCCTGCGACTGCCACTAGGAACTGTAGTTTTCGACACGGGCGGCTACAAGGGTAAGCACCGTGAACTAGCCCCAGCAGACCTGTTAAACTTACTGGAAATAAGTTTAGGTGTGCCAAGAGGTCAGGTCTGGAACGAGTATGGTATGACCGAATTAAGCTCCCAAGGCTACGGGAAATTGGCCGATGGCTTGCACCGCTTCCCGCCTTGGATCCGGGTGCGACTACTTGATCCCGCCACGGGAGCGGAAGTAGCGGAGGGCGAGAAAGGGTTGCTCCATTTTTATGATCTGGCTAACGTGCATTCCGTCATGGCCGTGGGCACGCTGGACACGGGCTTGCGTAAAGGTGATGCCATCCGCCTGCTAGGCCGAGTTCTTGGTGCCCCTGAACGTGGCTGTTCCTTGCCTTTTGAATTATGAAAACTTACGAGAGAGTGAAACGAGTCGCCGATTTCTTTGCTGGTCAATCTCTAGGATTTACCACGGAGGCGGATTTACTTTTATTATTAGAAAAGGAACTTGGTCATACAGAAATACTTGATCGACCCATTCCCCAAGGTCAAGGAGTGAGCTGGCAAGCCATAGCCCCTCACAGCATTTACCATATTTGTGCTTCCAACCTAGACGTTTCCGCCCAGACGAGTCTTTTGCTAGGCCTCCTCCTTGGGAGTGAGCTGATTTTTAAATGTCCCGCCGTGGGCTTACCTCAGTTTGAGAGTATGGCCATGGCCGCCGCTACTACATTCGGGAAGCCCATTACTATCCTGAAAACACACGACAGCAAACTCATGCAAGCTGCGGATGCCGTGATCGCCTTTGGAACAGATGAAACCGTTGTTAAAATTAAAAATCAACTTTTCCCTCACCAACGATTTCTCAGCTACGGCCATAAAATCAGCGTGGGCCTCGTCTTACCCAACACGTCCACTAGAGCATTAGCCGAGCGCGCTGCCTTAGAAATTGCCGCCCACGAACAATTGGGGTGCCTCTCCCCCCAGGCCTATCTGTGCCCTGACTTTGACGAAGCCTTACGCTTTGCCGAAATGTTGGCAGAAGTCTTGGATCACTTAGAAAAAACACTACCCAGCGCCCCTCGTTCTTTTGAAACGGAGGCCGTAATTTTCGAAGCCCGACAGCGCGCCCTCCTACGCGGGAACCGACTCTGGGGAGCCTCGGAAAAAAAACCTTGGACTGTAGTCTTACGTCACGATGGGTTTTTAGAAGCTGGCCCAGGCAACCGCTTTATCCAAGTAATACCTGGCTCTGATTGGTCAAGTATTCTCAAGCCATGGAAAGGAAAGCTCTCCTCCCTCGCCATTTCAGATGAACGTAGGGTCGAATCTCTCCTGCCCTCTGCCCTTGAGCTAGGATTTAGTCGAGTTTGCACACTGGGGAAATTACAACAACCTTCGCTCCTCTGGCGGCATGACGGCAGGCCACGCTTGGCAGATCTAGTCACGTGGTTAAGCATAGAACATGATGACACCTGAACAATTAGTCACTTTAGCAGAACAAGAAATTGCAGAGGTGTGGAAAAAACTCCCGCCACCACTACTGGCATCTGCCCAAGAGTGTCCGGTTCGGATCCTACTAAAACCGACTGACAAACAGCGGGAAGAAATGGGTCAAGAAGCTGATGACCTGCTCGGACTATTTGAAGGAAGCTCGCGTTTGGAAAATCTAGCTAGCGCCGAGCAAATGCCTAGCATCAGCCTCTTTATTGAAGCCATTTGGGAAGAAGCCGAGGAAGATATGGATATTTACCGAGAAGAAGTAAAAGTCACCTATCTACACGAACTAGGGCATTATCTAGGCTGGGACGAAGACGAAGTAGAATCCCGCGGACTTTAAAAAAGAGAAGGGCATCCGCTTTTAACGAATGCCCTTCAGTGAGGCGATAAGCCGAATTTTGTTCCCCCGCTCTTGCGAACGAGGGCAGTGACCATTTATCTTACCGGATTACTCCGATACCTTGCTTGCACAAGGTGCGACCTACCTGGAAGCTGAACCCTTGCGAGTTCGGATCTGGCCGATGAACTTCCTGTTTGGCCTTGCACCACCAGAGGTTTATCGTGCCCCCTTGATTACTCTTGGGGCGGTGGGCTCTTACCCCACCTTTTCACCCTTACCCATAGATTACTCCATGGGCGGTTTATTTTCTGTGACACTATCTGTCGCTTCCGATTCCTCGAAAGCTCCCCCATTTTCATAGGGCTGATTGCCATACGGTGTTCGGACTTTCCTCTCCAGTTGCTTAACGCATCTAGAGCGATCACTTGCCTACTTATAGTTTAAGCGTGATGAAAAGAAAAACAAGAGTTAAACCTAGCAACAAGCACCTACTCCAACACATACCGTGGCATGGTGGGATCTACTTGAGCTGCCCAGGCATCAATACCGCCTTCTAAACATTTCACCTGTTGAAATCCGTGCCCGACAAAATACGAGGCGGCGTCTAAAACTGTTTTTCCCATGTGATCATAAAAAACAAACAAGCCTGTTTTATCTCTTCCCGCCATCCATTCTTGCATGAGGTTTTGATCGAAATGAACGGAGCCGAAAATGTTAACCGCTTCGTGCTCATCCTTAGAGCGGACGTCCACTAAACAGGTTACTTGGTTGCCTTGCCGCAACTCTTGCAACTGAACGGCCGAAATGAGCAGGGCCTTTTCTTCTTCAAGCCCTTCTAATAAAATACGAATGGCTTCTTTAACATCCAACCCCTCGTTTCGTAAGCAAACTTCCGCTAAGGTTTCTTCAGGGCTAAATCCGCAACTGCTACAACCTCCGATATGGTAATGACGAAACAATGTTCTACGTGCGCCTAAGAATTTCTTCTGAAGCTCATCCATCCGAATATCTGGGATTATTTCCATGAGAAAAAAATGTTCCTCAAACAACAAACTTGTACGTTCTTAAACGGTGCCTTGCAAGCTGCGCACATCGGTCTCATCTATCTTCTCGGCCTTAGCATCCACCATCTTCACTTGAGTGGAGCGGCGAAACTTTTCCTCAACTAAACGTCGTATGTGTTCGTTAATCTTTTCGTGGAGAAACCGCGCCAACACTGTTTCACAAAATCCTAGGCCGATAAGATACTTAGCTAGATCAGGATTAATTCCGCGGGCTTGCATGTAAAAGAGTTCTTCCGCATCGATCTGTCCCGTGGTGGCACCATGACTGCACTTAACGTCATCGTTTTCAATTTCTAGACCAGGCATGGAGTCCGCCTCTGCTTCAGAGTGAAGGAGAAGGTTACGGTTTTTTTGATAGGCGTCGGTCTGGAAGGCTCCGTGCTCGACTTTAATTAAGCCTTTAAAAATCGTCTTAGAGCGGTGATTGAGCGTGTTCTTATAAAGTAGATCACTCCACGTGTGCGGTGCTTGATGGTCTTGTAAGGTTCGTTGATCAAACTCTTGACGGTCATGCGCCACGGTCAGTGCCAACATCTCGCTACGAGCACCTGTGCCTAAAAGTTGAGAGTGGGTTTCGATGCGGGCGAAGCTCCCGCCGATGTTCACATGGAATACTTTGCTGGAGGCGTCCTTATCCACGAGGGTGGAGCCGAGCTGGAAGGAAAGAGTTTTCTCACTCCAAAGTTGCACGGCTAAGTAATCGAGCTTAGCACTAGGAGCCACGATGAGGTCATTAACAGCACAGGCGAAGGCTGGCTCTTGATCAAGGCTGCGGAAATATTCCACGAAGAAGACCTGACTGTTTTCCTCTGCGATAACTAAGGTGTGGGGGAATACAGCGGTGTTCGTTCCACTGATGAAGTGGTTTACGATTATGGGCTCTTTCAGTTCGACTCCCTTAGGGACGTAAAGAACAGCGCCCGAACGGGTAAAAGCTTTATGAAGCGCGGCGAATTTTTCCGACCCAAGGCGACTGGGGTGCGCCATGAAATGTTTCTTGATAAGTTCAGGATGGTTTTGAATGGCTGATTCTAGTGATTCCCAGATGACGCCTTTTTTAATCCATTCTTCAGGTAAAGGCTGGAAGTCAAGGAGTTGATCATTAAGGAAAACGGCCGAGGCTAAAGACTCAGGGTTTTGTTGGACTTGGTCCCGTGCCAACTTCTGGTCGGTGCTACTAAAATCATGACGCGTGTGATAGGGCTTTAGATCCAAAACACTGACGTTAGCAAAACGCCATTCTACGTCCTTACGTTTAGGCATAGGGAGATCTTGGAATAACTTCCAAGCTTCTTGCTGCTGCCTATTCCAGTCTGGAGAAAGGTTCTCTAAAGGCTGAGGGCCATTACTTAAAGGATGACTAGAATTCACGAGGTCACTTGTTGTCGCCAGCATGGTGGTGGAAGTTACGGGGCTGAGAAGGGAGGACATAAACAATTAATTCTAAGCCCTCCCGTTTAAGTTCAAAAGCTGAGCTTGAACTTGAAAAAATCATACTCAAACCCGTAGGCTTGTGCATGAAATTTAGGGCTTTGTTTAAATACCGTCGTTGCCGATCGCCTCGACAGGACAGCCTTCCATGGCTTCTTTACAAAGAGTTTCTTCTTCAGGAGTTTCAGGTTGTTTGTAGAGGTAGGAGTGACCACCATCGTCGTTACGTGTGTAATTAGCGGGCGCTGTTTCGCGGCACAAGTCACAGTCGATGCACTGGTTGTCCACATAGAATTTTCCCGCCACGTTGTCTGTATATTTATTTGCAATGTCAGCCATAATTTTTCCTAAGTTGTTACTCTACTGCCCGCATTCTACCCAACTGATCCTTCCATTTCAAGGTCGATTAAACGTTTCAATTCAACGCTATATTCCATTGGGAATTGGTTGACTAAGTCATTAACGAAACCGTTCACGCTTAGGCTCATCGCTTGTGCCTCAGAAAGACCCCGCTGTTGCATGTAAAAAATCTGTTCAGCACTCACCTTACTCACGCTAGCCTCATGCTGCACCGAGTTACCCTCACCACGCACTGTGATGGCAGGATAGGTGTCCGTGCGTGACTCCGAGTTGATCAAAAGCGCATCGCACTCCGTGTTATTCTTACAACCTTTAAGGTGACGAGGAATGTGCACCAAGCCCCGATAAGTGGAACGACCTTTACCAATGCTGATGCTCTTGGCGATGATGTTACTCGTCGTCTCATCAGCGGCATGAACCATTTTAGCACCGGTATCTTGATGTTGTCCGTTGTTGGCTAAAGCGATGCTCAAAACTTCCCCGCGGGCTTTGCGACCTTTAAGAATCACGCCTGGATATTTCATAGTGAGGCGGGAACCGATGTTACAATCAATCCACTTTACTTCAGCGTCTTCCATGGCAATGGCGCGTTTCGTAACAAGGTTAAAAACGTTTGCGCTCCAGTTTTGCACTGTGATGTATTGGATCTTAGCTCCTTTTAAGGCCACGAGCTCCACTACTGCGCTATGTAAAGTGGCAGTCTCAAACTTCGGCGCCGTGCAACCTTCCATGTAAGTCACTTCAGAACCTTCATCAGCAATAATCAACGTGCGCTCAAACTGCCCGAAGTTTTCTGCGTTGATCCGGAAGTAAGCTTGCAAAGGGTGTTGTAGCTTAACTCCTTTGGGAATATAAATGAAGCTGCCTCCACTGAAAACAGCACTGTTCAACGCTGAATATTTATTGTCAGCCACTGGGATAACCTTAGCGAACCACGGACGGAAAATCTCTGGGTATTTTTCCAGGCCTTCTTTGCTTCCCACAAAAATGACGCCTTGATCGGAGAGCGCATCCTTCATGTTAGAATAAGCGGCCTCGCTATCAAACTGAGCTTCCACTCCCGCTAAAAATTTGCGCTCCTTTTCAGGAATACCTAAGCGCTCGAAGGTTCTCTTTACGTCGTCAGGAACCTCATCCCAACTACGCTTAGCAACCTGATCTTTCGCTAAATAGTAGCGAATTTTATCATAAATAATATTTTCTAAATCCTTACTGGCCCAATGCGTTGGATTGGGTTTTTTATAAAAAACTTGCAAGGCCTTTAAACGAAATTCGCGAACCCAGTCTGGATCCCCCTTCACGTCGGCTATGTAATTAACCACGCGCTCGCTCAGACCATAACCAGCGTCATAGCTGTAGTTTTCTGGGAACGAAAAATTTCCGGAATCCATCTCTAACTCTAACTCTGGTTTAATGCTCATAATATTACTATAGCCTATATTTTAGAATGGACAAACCATAACGACTAGACGCCCGCCGGCTGTGTTTTGGTCAACCAATCATAACCTTTTTCCTCAAGCTCTAAAGCCAAATCCTTATCACCGGAGCGGATGATTTGCCCGTCAGACATGACATGCACCACGTCAGGCACGATATGTTCAAGCAAACGTTGATAGTGCGTGATGACTAGCATACCAATTTTAGGCCCGCGCATACGGTTCACCCCGTCGGAAACAATCCGCAAAGCATCAATATCCAAGCCGCTATCCGTTTCATCTAGAACTGCATAGGAAGGCTCCAACATCGACATCTGTAAAATCTCGCAGCGCTTCTTTTCACCACCAGAAAAACCATCATTCACCGCCCGCGCCGTAAAGTTACGGTTCATCTCCAAAACATCCATCTTACTGTAAAGCTTCTGGTAATACTCAACCGCATCTATTTCTTCCCCTTCAGGTAAGCGAGCTTGGAGAGCAGCGCGGATAAAGTTAGCAATCGTCACGCCTGGTATCTCACTGGGATATTGAAAAGCTAAAAAAAGTCCTAGGCGGGCTCTCTTATCAGGATCCAAGTCGAGAATATTCTGACCGTCCAGTAAGACCTCACCCGCAGTCACCTCATAGGCGGGATGCCCAGCCATAACCTTAGCTAAAGTGCTTTTCCCTGAGCCATTCGGCCCCATAATGGCATGAACTTCTCCCTTTTTGAAGGTCAAATTAAGACCTTTTAGGATCTCACGACCTTCAATTTTAGCGTGCAAGTTCTTTATTTCCAGACTGTTCATGAAGCAACTATAGACCAACGCTCAGGTATGGCAAAAGAAAAATAGCCTACTTCAGGGCGATGTCTTGATGCCCTCTAGAATTGCGATCCTTTTGGTATATCCCAAATTCCCCTTTCATCCAGCCGCCAAATACTTCTTACAAGACCCAAATCATTTTAATATATTACTTGAAAAACTGTAATAAGTAGTCCAGTACTCAAGCCGTGTCTAAGCGCGACCCCGAACTCTCCCATGCTTTAGTCCTTAAAAATTTTCCTGAAAGACGGAAATTTTCCAAGTCCACTGTACGAGCTCATTCCTTCCGCAACGCCCTGATCCTCGCTTGGTCCACCATGGTCATCGGAGCCCTCACCTGTTGTATTCTTCTCCAAAAAACAGATGAGAATTTAAAAATAGAGCAAGCAAAGAGGCTAGCCCTCGAAGAACATCTAAGCCGCATAACCCAAGAATATGCTGAGCTTAAAAAGCAATCCGATCTAGCCGCCCAGATCGCCGCCGAATTAGCTCAAGCTAGAGCATTTCCTCCTTGGGAAAAACTGCGCTAAATTTGCGACGTCTTTTTTTGAAATTTTTTGCTATCGTAAAAAGCTGCCTACATCTGCTAGTTTTTATTATATGAGCCTTTTAGATTCTAACTCCACCCTCGAACTCATGACCCGTCATGAAACTGCTACAACAAATCTGGTTAGCCTAGACCCTGAAGCTAGTCCTTTTAAAACCGTTATCGATCCCGTCTTACGCTATCGCCTGAAGAAAGCTCTTTTTCAATTAATCGACAACCACGACGCCTCACTTGAAGGCTACGTCTCCTCTGGTCAACTTTCCGTTGAATCCTACAAAGAATACGTCGAACTTTTCGCCCGCTGTCTGCGCGAGACCATGGAGACAAAAGAAGGCGTGGCCTACTTGCTGAAATCGTGTGGCTTTCAAACCAACACCGAGGACGTTAACACCCACCCGGACTGGCGTTGGAATCGGTCTTAACCTATACTTTTTCACGTGAGGCTTCGTCTTCTATTTATCGTCTTACTACTTCTTTCTACACAGCTCCCCCATGTCCTTGAAGCCTCCTCGTTCTCTGATTCTTTCAGCTCAGCCCACACGAGCCTGCCAGAAACGCAACTGACTATTGGAGACAAACGACTGAAGGTAGAAGTAGCCGCTACCTACGAAGCCATGGCGAGGGGGTTGATGTTTCGCAATTTCCTAGCCTCTGATGCCGGCATGCTCTTCGTCTTCCCTACTGAGCACCAAGCGAGTTTTTGGATGAAGAATACCAGCTTACCCCTTTCTATTGCCTACATTGATCTGCAAGGTAAAATTTTGGAAATTCACGCTCTCATCCCATTTGAAGAAAAGCCTGTCGTAGCCAAATCAAGCAAAGTGTTCTACGCCTTAGAAGTCAATCGAGACTGGTTTAACCTTAACAACATTAAGCCTGGTATGCAGGTTAAAGGCCTACCCACGCTTAAGCTTTCTCAATAGCTATATCATCAAAACCTGGGGTCAGTCCTTGGATTTAAGCGTTTTCTCAAACGTTATTTATTACTTTTGCATAAAAATTAATCTAACCATTTTTACTGCGCCTCATCTTTAAAGTCTCAGACACCTAATTTTTTCCTATCACAGTCGTATTCGTGAGCCAAGCGGCCAAAGCTCCTTTGCGCGCCATAGCCCCTTTCATCAAGCTTCTCATTTACTCTCAACACTTAAATCCAAAGACTGACCCCGCGCACAGATCATACCTGATGTGAACTTAATTCCTGAGCGGTTGACGGCTGGGTTCGTCTCCGCCAGTCTTACTTACCTTAATTAGGTGCATGTTTTTTTAGATCTCCCACTCATCAACTAAAAAACTCTCGACCATTCAAATCTACTTTCGACTGCCAGTTAAATGAATAAGAACGTTATTAGTGCCCTGCTTGCAACCTCGCCTTACATGGTAGGTGGGATCATGTTGTGGGCTGGCGTGGCGAAACTGCTTGATCCTGTTTCTTTAGCTGAGACGTTAAACCAAATCTCCCTACTACCTTCTGGCTTGATCCCTTACTTGAGCCTCTCTTTACCCATACTAGAGTTGATTTTAGGCCTAGGCTTATGCTTAAACATTCAGCGTCGCGGGGCGTGGCTAGGAGTCGCTATCTTGATGATATTTTTTACCTGCTATTTGATCTGGAGTTATGCCCTAGATGGACAGCGAGTCTGCGCTTGCTTCGGCAGTGGTTTTCAAACTCGGATTGAAGTAGCTCTAGTTCGGAACGGGCTTATTTTAGCTCTGAGTTCTTGGGCTTATTGTAAGTTAAAAGATAAGGCTCAGTAATCGTAGGTTGAGGATACAAATCTTACGGAAGTTAGATTAAGAGAAAATAAGGATTACAGCAATGAAGATTCACAAAATACAGTCCTTAGAAAAAATAAAGAACACGAGAAATATGTGCAATGTGGTAGACTGACCCCATTGATGATAATTAATTATAGCCAGACTTGTAAATATAAATGACGCCTTGATGATATTGAGTAATAATTTCGACATTTAATTCAGGGTTTGATTTATGATCAATACTTATATAG
>JAWXBW010000068.1:0-5332 GCA_034440395.1 Blastochloris sp.
CCCGTCCCGCCGCGGCGGGACGGGATAACAGGGATATCACGGATAGAGGACAAATGGAGAGCTGAGAAAACTTTTTTTCTTTTCTTCCATCCGTGTTATCCGTGTTATCCACCGCTTGGGCGGGGCAGGCCGTGGTTAAATCTCTGGTTTTTCCGTTGTTTAAGTAGGCGACATGGGCAGGCTACGGCGCACGGAGTAATAAGGAGGGGGAGTATAGCCGCAAACCACACGCAAGTTGCAGATACTCCCAACTTCATCATTCCTAATTCAAACCTCGTACTTTCCCTCATTCTCCTGCCCCCTCTGCGTCTCCGCGCGAGAAAATCCCCGTCTTCCCTCTATCCGTGTCTCCGCAGCTTCTCAGCCTTCCAATACCCATTCACTACAATTACTTGCTACCGAGACCGATGAATTGACATGCCATCACTTTGTGATATCATTCCATCATGGTTAAGACACAGATTCAGATCGAAGACTGGCAACACGAAGCCATTAAGCGAGAAAGTGCCCGGGCTTCACGCAGCATGTCTGATTTTATCCGTGAGGCTGTCACGGAAGCGCTTAAAAAAGGGAAAATCCGTCGGCCTTTGGTGGAAATTGCGGGGAAATACACGCCATTAAAAAAGGACGATCTGAAAGCGCACGATGCCGCCTGGGCGGAGTCGATCCGGTGAAAGAGGTTTTCGTCGATACAAGTGGTTTTTATGCGTTTCTGGATCGCACAGATCCTTTTCATGAGGTGAGTGCCAAGCTCTTTCTAACCGCTGAGAAAGAGAATTGGCAACTGATTACTTCCAGTTTTGTCCTTCACGAATCATGGGCCTTGATTCAAGCAAGGCTGGGCTGGGATGCGGTAGAAGATTGGCTGACTTCTCTTGTGATCCGTTGCGAAATCGTGTGGATTGACCAAACCCTTTATACTGCGGCCGAAGCCAGAACCAGACAGGCTCGCGAACGATGTTTAAGTCTGACCGATTGCTCTTCGTTCGAGGTCATGTTAGCCCGGGGTTGCCGCGAAGTAATTGCGGATGATGCCCATTTTGTCCGACAGGGATTTGCGATGCCAAGCCTGAAAGGCTGAAAGGAACACGAAGATGGGGAGTTTGTCACGCAGAGACGAGGAGGGGGGGCGTGCTATCCACCGCTTGGGCGGGGCAGGCTGTGGTTAAAACTCTGAGTCTTTTTCCGTTGTTTAAGCAAGCGGGATGGGCACGCAGCGTGAGAAAATGCCCCTCTTGCTTTCTCTCCCGTCTCAAAGGGGATTCAGGCTTTATTCTCACCGACTACTTTGTAGATGAGGCATGCACCCTATTGGTCGCACGAAACATAGGCCACCGCTGCGGGGATCTGTTTCAACTCATAAGGCACTCAAAGATCGTGCGTATGTAATGAGTTGGGACTGAGAGATTCTGGCAGGCCTAGGAATGGCAGAGAAAGTTTCATGATTAGGCATTCTCGTTTACCGATTGCACGAGCTTTGTTGTCATGAAAAGTCTCGGGATCTCTGAGGTGGCTACGAATGACACGCACTTTCAGGTAGCAGGATATCGCCCTCTGCTCGTAGACCCAACGTCCTAAGTTCTCCCCTCCCACCACGCTGTTAGAATCTGGCCCCGATCTTATTTTTGGATTAGCTATAGTCGGCGCTAAAAAATCTAAAAAGTTAATTTGCTCGTTATTTTAATAAGCGTGATACAGGCTTCAGCCTGATGAAAGCATTATTTTATAAGTTAATACGGCCTTTGCACCGCCCCATTACAAAGTATCTAAGAAATCGTTTAACACGAAACTTCATCGATTATCCAGAAATTAATTTACCTAATCCTTGGGAATTAGTTCAGTTGCAGGTGGAACGACATTTGCACAATTATTTGCATTGCCAAGCAGAGGAGATTAAAAACATTGTCATTGTCGGAGCAAACTACGCCGACGAGATTCCTCGCCTCAAGAGGATGTATACCAAAAGCCGATTTGTATGTTATGAGCCATCACCTAAATGGTTTGAGATGTTGGAAAAAAATTATGCAGATTGTGACTATGTCACATCTAAAAAACTGGCAATTTCTGATTTTAATGGCCCCGCCACTTTTTATGAGCTGCCCATGCCCGGCAATGGTTCGTTATTGAATCCAGATGTTGAACTATGGTCAAAATTCAATAACTGGGCTGATAAAAAAACACATGCTTTTGCAGTTGAGGTAAAGACGCTTGATGAAGAGATGGAGTCATTGGATTCCGTCGATTTGTTATGGGTCGATGTGCAGGGAGGGGAGGGCGGAGTATTAAGGGGTGCTACAAAGACCTTAGCAAAAACCAAGGCCGTACTTTTAGAAATTGCCATTTCAAAATCACCTTATGAAGGAGCCGTGTTGTTTGACCAACTTGATTCTCTGTTACGTAGTCAAGGATTTTCATGTGCAGGATTAGGTCTGGACCCGTGGAACTATACGGGCAACGCCTTCTGGATTAAAAATTGCTCCGACTTAATTTGTAAAAAAAGTTGATAAATTTGATTTTTGTATGGTGAATTCTTTTTAGCAAAAGATATAAGTTAGTAAAATTAGAGTCTTGGTTTAAAATTTTTATGACAGAAAATAAGGAGTGCAGCTGGAAAATTCGTAATATCTGTGGGTCAGGAGATTACAGCGTTTGCTGCCATTTCGATGATTTTTCTAATCATGGTTCTAACTACAAAAACATTGAAGTTATTAAATGTAAAAAATGTGGTGTTATAAGGCGTAAGCCAGAAGCTATTGATGAATATGAAGAAGACTATCATTCCTATTATTTAAGCCAGAAGGGTCAAGTTCATCCCCATACGCTTAGTATTTTTTCTGATCTTATGTTGGAAAGATTAAGAGACTTCGGAAAACCAGCACGTTTTTTAGACGTGAGATGTTCCACCGGCAGAGCACTAAGTTTAGCTCGTTCTGTTGGTTTTGATTGTGTCGGCTTTGATGTATCAAAGTGTTCAATGGATAACGCGATTAAAATGGGTTTTCAGGCAAAGTATGGTTTGGATGTAGCAAATGCTTTTGAAGATAAATCATTTCATATTATTCATTGCTCCTACGTTATCGAGCATGTTTCTAACCCCATGCTTTTTTTAGAGAGGCTTCACCCTTTCCTAAGGCCAAACGGAATACTCATGCTGGCATGCCCTAATTACGCTTCGCTGCCTCGTTTAGTGAAAGGTAAAGCATGGGGTCTATGGTGTTTAGATTCACACCTTTGGCAGTTTACAAAAAATCAAATGGTTCGTTTGTTAAAAAAAAGCAACTATCGTGTAGCCAAAGTAAGGGCTCTCCATGGCCAATCTCCAGACAGCAACTTTAAGCGTTTGATTTTAGATATCGCCGCTTTATTAGGTTACGGAGACGGCTTGAACATTATCGCTAGGAAAATTTAGGAGCACCTTAAGGGGATGAAGCATAAAACGGTAGAAAGCGTGTTGATGATAGATGGATATGATCAGGGATCAATTCACAGAGCACAAAAGGATTTTATACTTAAATCTTAAGTTCGTTTGTTATTTATGCCAAAAATTTCCTTAGTCGTTTGTCTGTATAAAGAACGTGATTTTCTTGAGCGCCTCTTGCGTCACGCAGAGGGTTGTTATGATGATCTCGTTGTTGTGCATGACGGGAGGGAAGAAAAAGATGAAAGCGGAAAGGTTGAGACTCTGAAATCTAAAATTCTCTACGGAGATGGTTGGAAATCTCCGGAAGAACTCTCATTGAAGGAGCCACAGGCGCCGCCTATTGAACTGGCTCAAGATTATGCAGACTTACCCGCAGACTCTCCTATGCCAACGGGTTATCGGCTGGCAACGGGTAATCCTAGGATTGGCAGTATCCACGAACTGGTGGTGAAATACGGTGGGCGTTTTTATGAAGGGCCGCGTTGCTATCAGCAAGAACCGCATTGGCCTTTCGCTTGGTGGGCAGCCAAGCATGAGTGGATATTACGTTTAGACGCCGATGAGTTTCCTAGTAAAGAATTGAAGAAATGGCTAGAAGAGTTTCGAGATACAAATGCGGAAAAAAAGGAGTCAGGCTATCTAGGAATTTGGCCGTTGTGGGATGGTTACAAGGAGCTATGGGTTAAAAATGCGCCAAATCGCCTTTTTCTTTTTAACAAAAAAAATGCCAGTTTTTTCGGAATGGCGGAAAATAGTCCTTCCTGCACCTGTATTACCCAAGGACTTGATTTCTTAATACATCACCGACCTCGGAGAAAATCTTATGGTTTAGGTAACTTATTAATCAGGAAACAGTCATATCGTTGGCTGAGTGTTATTTCTAATTCCCTTTTAAAATCTCCCAGCGATTTACCGCGTTGGAATTATAAGGAGGAAATATGGCCTGAATTCTGGGAGAGGGTGAGAAGGGCTCCTCTACTTACAGGATTAACCAGTGGGTTGTTAACGCCTGTCAGGCATGCCGTTCATGTGGGGCGTCGAGGGGCAGAGTTTTTGCCAATTGCTTACATCGGTATGGGCTTGCACCATATGTTGATGTGCTTATTTTTTTTCTTGCGTCGTAGGAACGTTATGTGAAGATAAAACTCACATCTACCACTAAGTTTAATGCATTTGCGGGAGAATATCATTATTGATCAAATTCTCTTTGCCAATGCATCGCCAGTACGCTTTGGTATCTGACTCATGAACCAATCTGCTGTCGATACCGCTCTCCACGACTGTCTTGCTCACGCATCTAGTGCTGGAGTGACCTTAGACACAATGTTGGAACGTCTCGGGCGGGCGGGATTTTGCTTTGCCGCGCTCTTGCTGTCAGTGCCCTTCGTTCAACCGCTTTCGCTCGGGCCCTTGAACATGATTGGCGGGCTGACGTTTATGATGATCGGCTGGCAGTTGGCGGCGGGACGGGAAAAACCAAATCTTCCCAAAACGGCGCGCGAGCTGAAGATTCAGGGCAAAGGCTGGGTGGGAGCACTAAAGTTCTGTTTACGAATTCTGGGTTTTTGCCGGCGTTTTACCCGCGTGCGCTGCGAGACGTGGGTAACGGGAACGCATGGCGACCGGGTGGTGGGATGGCTCATCTTGTCCGGAGGTCTTCTGCTGGCCGTGCCCATGGCTAGTCTGCCGCTGAATAACAGTCTTCCAGCGTTAATGATTCTTTTTGCGTGTGTGGGATGGCTGGAGCGCGATGGGCTGATGGTCATCGTATCGCTCGTTTGGGGGGTTGCGACTTTGATCTATTTTACATTGGTTGGCTTGGCCTTGTTCTTTTTCGGGACAAAGGTCTTTTCGTGGATCGGCGCACTTTGGCCGTTTTAGCTGTCCACAAAATCTTAACTGAAAAGCTGA
>JAWXBW010000069.1:0-66853 GCA_034440395.1 Blastochloris sp.
GAACGGCTGAAAGCCGTGACGGGGATATGGAAAGACCGCTATGATGGAAAATCAACCGACGTGATCATGCGGGAATTAAGAGGCGATGATTGAAGGTTCTAGAGTTTTAGTGGATAGCAACGTGATCATTGATTTAATCCAGGATGATCCTCAGTGGGCAGCTTGGTCCGCCGACGCCATCGCCGCTTCTTCGGGTGCCGTCATCAACCCGATCATTTTTTCCGAACTTTGTTATCAAAAAACGTCGGCTGGGGAAGTGGATGAAATGCTGGCAGTGCTGGGACTGGGTTATGCGGAACTCCCTTGCGAAGCCCTATTTCTAGCCTCCCAAGGGTATCGGGATTATGGGCAACGCGGTGGGGCGAAAACGGCACCGCTGGCCGAATTCTTCATCGGCGCGCACGCTGAGGCGGAAGGCTTTACCTTGCTGACGCGAGACCCAGCCCGCTACCAGACTTATTTCCCCACCGTTCCACTCATTTGCCCATGAGAAATCCCGCCAAAGACGATGGGCTACGGGCTGAAGGTCTGGCCAGAGGACTTTACCAACGTAAAATCAAAAACCTCAGAAGCGGCGAACCTCGAAGGCTTATGAAAAAAGTAGGTTCCAAGAACCGAGGATCCCATCCTGACGGGCTGCCACTCGCAAGGAGCGGCCTCTACATTTCTTGCGCTTACCCGACAGTAAATTCCCTTAAATCAGGCACTCCTTCAAGCGGCTTTTCAGACCTGTTGTTTCACGACGACGTGGCGCAAATCTTGGAGGAATCTCACACGAAGGCAAGAAGCCACGAAAGGGGAAAAGGAAAAGGGATTATTTCCGATTCTGAAAATCTCCGCGCCGCCGCATCTCCGCACGGAAACTCTTCCGAAGTCTCCTCTGAAAACCTTCGTGCCTTCGTGGCTTTGTGTGAACCAATCCTAAGACCGCCTACAATCAGCGCAATTGTTCAGGTAGAAGAATGATAAAACTTTGCGCTACTAAGAATGCGGTTAGATAGAAAAAGGCGGCTTCTTCCCAAGGCATTTTTCCGCCAAACTTATATCCTGTGATTTGCTTCGCATCAAAATGCCAGATTCCTTTATCAATGGCTATGTAGTCAGCGATTGATAGATAGGTTCCCACTAAAAAAGTGACGCCTAAAAGAACTGGCCATCTAGGGAGGACCACGTCCCACGCAACGGCCCACTGTAAAAAAATAATCGGCACAAACCAAAACAATAGGTGCCACGCATAATGATAACAAGATTGGGCGTTAATCCGCTTTCTTCCCCATAGACCTAAGACTAGCCACCCAAGTAGTATCGAGCCCACCACTATTCCAACTAAAGGATGCGTGATCCCGTAGGGATTTTCCCATGATTCGAACTGCGGGAAGCACTGAAAAAGAAAAGTCGTTAACAACATGACTTGAATGGATTCAATCAGGAAGAAGGCATATTCCTCAATCGGTAAGTGCCAGATTTTGAACGAAAACCTATTTCTAGGAAAACCCCAGATTCCCTGAGCCACGGCATAATTATCCCATGGCGTCGTAAAAACCATAACTAAAGAAAGAACCAAAGCCACCGCCGTCAAAATAGGTGCCGTCCAAAAGCTTGGCCCTGCTAAGACGGCGCACAGCAAAAGAAATGGAAAATTAAATATCCAATGAAAACGACTGTAGGTCATAGGAAAAAACTATCTGAGGAGGTTCCTGACGTCATTAAAATTAACCACTATTTAGGATCATTTTGTCGTCTTGCTCGTTGTGAAAAAACCTGCAATGGTAGCGTAACTTAATCAAACGCTATTTCTCATGAACTTCACCTCTGCTCTGATTATTCCATGCTACAACGAGCAAGTTCGTTTACCTGCCTTCCTTAAAGAATTACGCAGCACCTTAACCACTACCCTTATTGTCACGGTGGATGATGGAAGTAGCGAGCCGCTGCCCAACTTTCAAGACCCTGCCGTAATCCAATTATCCTATCCTCATAATAAGGGAAAGGGTTATGCCGTTCGCCACGGTTGGTCGTGGGTGACACAACATCATCCTGAAATCCAGACCCTAGGCTTTGCCGACGCCGATGGCGCAGTTTCTGCGTCGGAGACTTTACGTTTATTAAAACTTTTTGCAGAAGATAAATGTGACCTCCTCATGGCCAGTCGCATCCTCATGCTGGGACGCAAAGTTGATCGTAAAATAATTAGGCACCTGATCGGACGCGTCTTTGCCACGCTATTATCTTATCAACTAGAAATCGCCGCCTATGACACGCAGTGCGGCTGTAAATGGATCACACGCGCTGCCTTTCTAGGGGTCAGGGATGATCTTTGCATAAACGGCTTTACCTTTGATGCAGAACTTATGGCACGGCTCTTAAAAAAAGGGCAGCGGGTCTTGGAGGAGCCCGTGGATTGGGAGGAGAAAGATGGCAGTAAAGTTCGACTTTGGGCCGACAGCTGGGGCATGTTAAAGCAGCTACGTATAATCAGGCGGGCTTTGAAAAAACTCTAAGTCTCCCATCCCAAGAAATCTTCTGCCATGTTTTCTCTTAGACCACTGGATCTATTCAAGCTCCTAGGTTATTTCTTGCTACACGCTTTACTGCTAACCCCTATTTTTGTGGTTTTTTGGTTGTTGAAAGAAACCGAAAAGTTGGAAGTTTCCATCCTCTTATCCCTAGCAGGTATTGCTGCCTTACTAGTCCTCGCTCAGAGACAAAAACATTTCACCTTGGTGCTAGGTCTTTGTTCTCTGGCGTTTTGGTTTCAGATGGAACCATTTCTTGGACTCTATCTCTTAGCGGTATCAGCGGTTCTCTACACGGTGCTACACCTAACATTCAAAGCTCAGAGAATCCTCTTTTGGTGTCTGCTCGTGGGGTTTATCCTAGTCGTTCCAAAACTGTTACCCTGGATTTTTGCCGCAAAGCCAGTCCTTTGGCTTTGGCTACGAGAGTCATTACTTCTCGGATTTTTCCTCCGCTATTGGATGTGGGAGCGGGAATGTCGTAACCCGAAAATCGCCGAACAACGTTTTTTTGAACACCTCAGCTACATCTTTTTTATTCCACAATTACTTAAACTAATTCCTGTTACACCCTCGCTGCATTTTGGCCAGACTCAGGATTATCCCAAAACGCTAAAGCCAGCTGCACAAATATTTCTTCTGGGTTCCGTTAAACTACTTCTGTTTCAACTGCATCTTCTCTTACCCCTAGGATTGCAAGCCGGTGGAGCGCATTGGTTCGGAGCGGCTTGGTATCAAATTCTGACTAGTTATGTATTATGGTATTTGTGGTTATCCGCTCACTGTGATTACGCCGTCAGTATTGCTCGATTATTGGGAATCCAAGTTCCTTCTCTCTTTCATTTCCCCTTACTGGCTAGGACGCCTCAAGAATTCTGGAAACGCTGGCTTACTCTTTACCACCAGTTTTTACGCGCTCATGTTTATCTGCCTTTAGGTGGTCGAGCCTCCGCCATTTGGTCGGTCCCGCTGACCTTTTTTATTTCGGCTCTGCTCTTTGGTGGACTTTGGGTCGGTTCCTCTCTCTGGATTCCGCCACATAGCTTTTGGCTGCAATGGCTGCCCTTCTTCATGTTACAAGCTTTATTCGTAACCATTACCATCAAGCTTCACTCTAAAATCCGATCACTTTCCCTCTGGCAACAAATCCTAGGGACTCTCTTCACGCAGTTTAGCCTAGCCGCTAGCTGCCTTTTCTTAACCGGCTTAAGTCGTTTTCCCGGGGATACCCTCTCGTTAGGTCAAGCGTGGCAGATTTTTCGAGTGGCACTGTTTCTTGACTAAAGGACAAGCCTCCTACATTTTTACCTCGTGCCTGAATCATCTAGATATCAAGAAATTAGTGGACTTTGGGTTAACGTCGATCGAGTCGAACATGTTCCTAGCATGGAGAACCCTGCCGATCGTCCTTATCGCTTTGGCTACGATATAACGATCCATAATGACAGCCTGCGCATCGTTACAATCCTAGGACGTAAATGGATCGTCACCAACGCTAAGGGTCACAAACTTATCGTCGAAGCAGACGGTGTGATCGGTAAATTTCCTCACCTTAAGCCAGGCGATCAATTTCATTACAACAATTATCACCTCATTGATTCTGACAGCAGTGCGGAAGGTTTTTACCACGGGAAAGACGAGGAAGGACAAAGCTTCATAGTGCGTATCCCTCTTTTTACGATGCAGGTCTGTATTTAAAGTCAGGATTACAACTCCTTAATAAATTCCACCTTCACTTTATCTGTAGAGTTGCAGTTTACCTAATCTAAGCCTAGAATCTTCCTATGAGACTGGCTGTTATCGGTGCAGGTAGAATGGGTCGAGCGATTGTGGCGGGCCTGCTAGCTCGCAACCTCATAAACCCTGCCGCTATTACAGGCGTTTCTAAAACCCAAGCGTCCAAAGATTCCTTTCTTGCACTCGATCCTTCGGGTGTCATGCAGTGGACAGACTCTCTTCCAGAGGCCAGCGCCCAAGCCGATGTGCTTTTATTAGCCGTCAAGCCTATCCAAATGAACGAGGTGCTGCCTCTTCTCCGCTTGCGCAACACAACCACACTTATCATTTCCATCGCAGCGGGAATAAGGCTACAGCGATTTGAGGAACTCCTTGGCTCAGAACAGCACATCGCCCGAGCCATGCCTAACACCCCAGTCACTCTCGGTTGCGGGGTTACAGCCTATTGCCCTAACGCACGCTGCACGCCAGAAGATCGAGATTTTATTAAACAACTTTTTCAATCAGTTGGCGCATGTTACGAAGTGGAAGAGAATCAGCTCGATGCCGTGACGGCTCTGAGCGGTTCAGGTCCTGCCTTTTTCTATCGCATCATCCAAGCTTTTTCCCAAGCCGCTATCCAAGAAGGTTTGAGTCCCGAGCAAGCTCTCCGCATGGCCGCTCAGACGGCGGAAGGCTCAGCTAAGATGATTTTAGAATATGACTTAAGTCCTGATGATCTAATTAAGCAAGTGGTCAGCAAAGGCGGCACCACGGAAGCGGGGTTAAATGTCTTAGATGCAAGCGCACTTTCGAACATCGTTGCAGCGACTATCCATGCCGCCGCAGAGCGTTCACGAACCTTATCAAAAATATGAAACGCTATGATTTTCTTATCATCGGAGCTGGGCCAGGCGGAATTTCGGCAGCACTCACTGCGGCTAAACGACGTCAGCACGTTGCTTTAATTGAACACAAAATGATTGGAGGCACTTGTTTACATGAAGGGTGCCTTCCCTCAAAAAGTTTGTTAGCCAGTGCTAAATATCTACAAAGCTTGCGGCATGGAGAAGACTATGGTGTGACTTTTGAACCTCCGAAAGGTTCCTTAGTTGATTTTTTTAATCGCCAAAAAAGCGTGGTCTCAAAAATATATCAACACACTCTTAAGGAGCTAACAGAAGCGGGTGTCCATGTTATCCATGGGCAAGCGAACCTCATCTCTCCCGGGAAGGTGCAGGTTCAGACGGCACAAAACATAGAGATACTAGAAGCACGTAAGACCATCATCGCTACAGGCTCAGTCCCAGTGTGTGATCCCTTAATTCCATTTGATGGAAAAAATATCCTTAACAGTTCGCAGGCTCTGCACTTGTTAAAACTGCCGGCCTCTGTCGGCTTAATCGGCGGCGGGTATATTCCGTGTTCCCATGCCACTCTATTTTCCACACTCGGCAGTAAGGTTACTTTGATCGAAAAAGGTCCGTCTTTGCTTCCTCACTTTGATCATGTTGCAGGTCACTTTTTAGAACGATCTTTTGTGCGAGAGGGCATCACCGTTTTAACCAAGACGTGTGTCGTTTCCGCCACGACTACAGATAGTGGCGTTCAGGTGCATTTAGCAGAAGGCGATTCTCTCTTTTTTGAAAAAGTCCTCTACGCTGGTGGACGCCAACCCAACTTGCATGGCTTAGAGGCTCTGGCACAAGGCGGTTCTATTCCAGTAAACTCATTTTTGGAAACCACTTGGCCAGGAACTTACGCCGTGGGCGATGTTAATAATTTATCCACGTTTGCCAGCTCTGCCGTCATGCAGGGGCGGACGGCGGCACTCCATGCCCTAGGCTACAATACGGCTTACAAGGTTCAGGCCGCTCCACGTTGTGCTTTTACGCAACCGGAGATTGCCTCAATCGGATTAAGTGAAAGCCAAGCACGAGAACAGGGTTATGAGATTCTTACAGCCCAAAAATCTTTCTCCATCGCAGGGAAAGCCATCGCCATGGGTGAAATGGATGGGTTGGTTAAATTAATCATCGAGCGCAAGACGACAGCCTTTCTCGGCGGCACCATTATCTGCTCACATGCCTCTGAAATTATCGGACAACTAGGTATGGCTCTGACCCTTAATGCTAAGCTCTCTGATTTAACGAATATCACCACAGCTCATCCCACGTTTTCCGAAACTATTCAAGAAGTAGCTTGGGAGCTAGAGCTGGGTTTGATGGAAAAAAGTTTTACCTAGGAATGAGCAGTAGAAAAATTTTGAAATCGCTCGAGAGCTTTCAATGCTGCGCCTGAGTCGATCGCCTCGGCTGCTTGGCCGTAGCCCTCAGAAATCACTTCAACCGAGCCATGCACCTGCAAAGCTACGGCGGCATTCATGAGAATAGCGTGACGCAAGAAACCTTTCTCTTCGCCCCGCAAAAAATCCATAATGCGGCTAGCACTTTCATCCCGTGAGTTTACAAGTAACTCTTGATAAGACCCTGATATTTTACGTAAGCCGAGATCCTCCTTAAACGCTTTTTGTAAAAAACCCTGAGCTTGATTCGTGCCCGTGACGCTGACTTCACCTAGTGCCGTGCCGTCGGCATCTGTTCCGCAGACAACTAAAAATCTGTCCCGATCTAAGGAGTGCAATGCTTTTTGAAAAAGTTCCACATGATGGGAGTGAAAAACACCGAGCAACTGCGTTTCTGGTAGGCAAGGATTCAGTAAAGGTCCTAATAGATTAAAAATAGAACGAAGCCCTTCGTGGGCTAATGATTTACGCGCTTCCGCAACATTTTTAAAAGTGGGGTGATACAGCGGAGCCATGAGAAAGACCATCCCGCAGGCTTCGAGGCAGGGCTCGATCTGATCTGGCTTTATGTTAATGTGAATGCCTAGAGCTTCAAGCACATCAGCGCTGCCAGATTTTTTTGTGACGCCCCTATTACCATGCTTAACGACGGGAACTGCGCAAGCCGCTAGGACGGGCATAAGTGCGGTTGAGAGGTTAACTATGTTTAAGCCACCACCGCCTGTGCCACAGCAGTCAAAGAGAGCTTTTCCTTGAAAACGTCCACGCAGAGACGTTGGGACGGCTCGGGGTAAGAGAGCTTTGGCAAAAGCGGCTAGTTCATGCTCCGTTTCACCTTTCGCACTGAGTGCTTTTAAGAAATCGGCTTTACTAGAAACGGCCAGAACGGGATCGAGCAGCTCAGCCACAAGAGCGGGAACCATGGCTGACTCTATCTCTAGTCCTTTCTGACAATGCTCTTGCGCCTCCCGCAGCATCTTAGTGCCCTTTTTCTAAATAAGGAATGAAGCGCTGTTTATCAATCGACTTCATGTAGGCTTCTTGAGCGGAGATAAAGCCTTTTTTAAAATAATTCTCAATGGCGTCATCCATGAGCTGCATGCCTTCCGCCCGGCCAGACTTTAAAACGTCGGTTAATTTAAAGGTGGCTCCTTCGCGGATAATGGAGGCCACGGCAGGGTTAGAGATAAGGATTTCATTAACTGCTAAGCGCCCTTTATTATCGTTACGCTTGAGTAGAAGCTGAGCAACGACACCGCGCAGGGAGGTGGAGAGCATGGTGCGAACGAGTTCTTGTTGATCACTAGGGAATGCGTCGATAATACGGTCAATGGTTTTACGGGCGTTATTCGTATGCAGGGTCCCGAAGACGAGTAGACCTGTTTCTGCCGCCGTTAGGGCAAGGGATATGGTCTCAAGATCGCGCAACTCTCCTACGAGAACTACGTCAGAATCTTCCCGTAAAGCGGCCTTAAGCCCACTAGAAAAGGTCGGGGTTTCACTGGGAACTTCGCGTTGGGTGACCGTGCTGCGTTTGTTGTCGTGAACAAATTCAATCGGCTCCTCAATCGTGATGATATGGCGTGCGTGGTGGGTGTTGATGTAATCGATGATGGCGGCTAGGGTGGTGGATTTACCTGAACCCGTAGGGCCTGTCACGAGTACGAGACCTGAGCGCATGTCTCCGAAACTTTCGAGGATTTTCGGCACGCCGAGTTCATCGATGGTTTTTAGTCGATTCGGGATTAAACGGAAGATTGCTCCATATCCATTGAGGTGTCGGTGGTAGTTGCAACGGAAGCGGGAGTCATTACCCATTTCGTAAGCGAAGTCTAAATCGCCTTGTTGAAGGAACTTTTCCCATGAAGTGGGGCGGCAAATCTGGCGCAAGAGGATTTCCATTTCTTCGCGGGTGAGAGGTTCTTCACGTAAGGCACGGATTTCACCGAAGCGGCGAAACTTAGGTGGTTGACCTTCGGAGAGGTGGAGATCGGAGCCCCCCTCGCTGACAAGGACTTGGAAAAATTGATCAATTTGATTAGCCATAACGTTTAAAATTTAATTGCCTCCAGCTAACCATTGAGCAAATTGCTGTTTATTTTCGGAGCGTTGAAAGGCTTCTTCTTGAGTGATGGTGCCAGCACGGACGAGCTCAATGAGAGAATCATCCATAAGTCTCATGCCATCTTTTTTCCCGATCTGAATTTGACCTGGCAGCATAAAGTTTTTACCTTCACGGATTAAATTTCCGATAGCGGGATTATTGGTCATAATTTCTAAAGCTAAGACACGGCCGCGACCGTCAGCTCGAGGAATGAGCTGTTGACAAACCACGCCGCGCAGAGATTCGCTAACCATGGTGCGGATTTGAGATTGCTGCTCCACTGGGAAGACGTCCAGGAGACGCTGCATGGTGCGTGCGGCGTTACTGGTGTGCAGAGTAGCCAGCACTAAATGCCCCGTCTCAGACGCTGTAATGGCGAGGGAAATCGTTTCGAGGTCGCGCATTTCCCCTACCATGATGACGTCGGGATCTTGCCGAAGAGATGCTCTCAGCGCCGAGGAAAAGGACATCGTGTGGCTGTGAATTTCACGTTGGGTTACCTGACAGCCTTCAGGTTTAAAAACATACTCAATTGGGTCTTCTAAAGAGATGATGTGGTCTTTTCTCTCGCGATTGATTTGATTGACCATAGCCGCTAGCGTTGTTGTTTTCCCGCAACCCACGGAGCCTGTAACGAGGATTAAACCGTTATGATATTTTAATAAACGGTAGAGCACTGGGGGCAAGCCGATTTCTTCCATGGTGCGGATGCGGCTGCTGATGACGCGGAAGACGGATTCCCAGCCTCGGCGTTGCCTAACCACACTAGCTCTGAAGCGCGCTAGTCCTGGATCATCATAACAAAAGTCCACCCCGCCTATGTCCTCAACTGTTTTGACTTGATCAGGCAAGAGGAACTGCTTGGCCAAATCCATCGTTTGCTCAGGACTAAGAATGGGGGCATTAGGCATCATGGGGACTAGCTGCCCGTGAATACGCATAATGGCAGGAGAGAAAGGACCCAGATGCACATCCGAAGCTTCTGCTTGAATCGCCAGTTTTAAGAAGTCCTGTAAACTAGGAATTTCAGTGTAGGTTGTCTTCACGCTGACGCTTGTGCTGCTAGCAGCATGTGCGGCTTTTTCACTTTCAAATTGTTGCTGAACGGCATCTTGGATTTTACCCAGAAGCACGTTGTATTTATTTTGAGAAATGAGCTGTTGCTCAAACAAATAAGTTAAGGCGCTAGCTCCAGGTAAACCCTTTAACTGCTCTATGACAAGTTGTTGTTGTTCATCCGTGATCCAGCCTGCTTGTAAGCAGGTGGACAATACGTAATCGTTGTAAGGCTTAGTATCAATCGACATTTTTTTACTCAAATTTCAATGCTTCCACGGGCCGCAATGTGGACGCTCTTATTGCTGGATAAATACCTGCCAGAACCCCGATGACAAGTGCAAACATAAAACTTATCATCATCGCCCCAACTTCCAACTCAGGTGGGTTAGGTATCTTAACGACCGCGTCTAGAAAGTAAATCATTCCTTGTGAGGCCAAAATCCCTAGCACCCCACCCACCATGGCTAGTAGCACCGCCTCCATGAGGATCTGAATAAAAATATCCACGGGCTGCGCGCCGATTGCTCGACGCACCCCGATCTCACGGATGCGATCGGTGATACTGGCTAACATGATATTCATGATGCCGACGCCTCCTACCAGTAAGCTGATGCCTGCGATTAATCCCCCGCTGACTCTCACCGCAAAAATCCGCTGCTCGACTTCAGCAAAACGTTCACGATCATAAACAACTTGGAAATCTTCAATACCTCGATGCGTTTGCCGTAACGTATTACGGAGCCATTCTTGCACCTCGGCCGCATCTTCAACTCGCAGCAGACCCACCTGAATTTCGGTAAGCTTAATGTCAGGTCCTTCATCCACTCCGTTCACCATGTTGGAAGATTTAAAAACAGATAGCATAGTTGTAAGAGGGATTACTGCTAAATTATGTTTCCAAGAAAATGGATCCCACTCCCTGCGTCTGGATCCGCGGCTTTTATTGCGTTCTGCCCGCTTTTCCGTTATCCCTTGCTCAACCTCGCGCTGCTGATTCTGCGTCAAGTAGCGCGGCAGAGTGCCGACTACGGTAAACAGCACATCATTTATTTTAACCTGCTTACCGATTAATTGGGGGCCGTTAAAACCGAATAAGTTCATCGCCACTCTATCCCCCAACACCACGACCCTCTTCTTTTGATCTATGTCCAGTTGCGTTAAGAAGCGCCCCTCTTTAATCCTGTGCCGATCCATATATAAGTGATCCGTTAATGCACCAACTACACTGGTTCCGTCAGAATTGTTCTCATAACTTAACCGCATATTTTGACTAATAAATGGAGAGACCCAAAGAACCCTGAAACGTTCTTTATTTATGGCCTCCACATCGCGATATGTTAAGCCTAGACTAATATCTGCCATCTCAGCCTGCTCTCGCGGTGGCGTATCCTGTTGGATACGGATTTTCTGCAAATCGCCCGACTCATTTAAGCTTTCTCGAAAAGACGTAGCCATCCCCTTCGTAATCGCAAGCATGGTTAATAGAGAAGCTACCCCTAGAATAATTCCCAGAATCGTTAATAAAGAGCGAAACCGATGCGACCATAGATCCCGTAAACCCTCCATTGTTGCATGAGCCACATTCATTCGAACTTCAAGGCCTCAATCGGGTTCATCTGAGAGGCTTTCCAAGCAGGTAACATACCAGCCAAAACCCCTGTCACAACCGCTGCAATAAAACTATAAAAAACCGCACTCCACTCTAAAATGGGTGCCTGCTCCTGCAAGGCTACCTTCTTTAATATTTCTACCAGTCCATACCCTACCGCGAGTCCCAAGAATCCTGCCATAATCGAGAGCACCACAGACTCCAAGGCAATTTGCAAAAAAATACTACTCGGTAACGCACCGACGGCACGCCGAATGCCAATCTCCCGCGTCCGCTCCTTGATGCTGGCAAGCATGATATTTGTGATGCCGATTCCTCCCGCAATCAACGTCACCAAAACAATCAAGCCGCCACTGATCCTCACCCCTTTCACCGAATTATCGACGCTCTCGGCCCAATCCTCCTTCGTATTAAACCCATAGTCTTGTATCCCACGATGGGTTTGATTTAATACATTACGCATCTGCTCGATCGACTCATCAAAACGACTCGTATCCTTCAGTCGCACATTAATCCGATCCAGCTTTAAGTTAGGCCCCTGATTGATCCCATTCTCCATCGTCACCCCATGCCATAACTCTTGCACTGTTGTCAGCGGCATCACACAAGCCCGATTTTTAAACTCATTATCATAATCAACAAAAACCCCTACCACCGTGAAATGATGTCCATCAATTGAAATCGTCGCTCCGATAGGACTATCGTTGCCCGAACCGAAAAGTTGTTGCTTAATGAATGTTCCAATGACCACCACCCGGTTGCGCTTCTCTAAATCCAAATCCGTAAAAAATCGTCCCGCTCCCATCTGATATTGCTCCACATTTAAATACGTCTGCTCAACCCCGCGCGACCAGCCTACACTTGTTTGCTGATTCTTATAAGTCAGCACAATATTCCCGTTAATCCGCATACTGGGAGAAACAAAATCTACTAAGGGAGCAGAACTCCTTAACGCCAACACATCTTTATAAGTCCGCCCTGGGCTCATATCCTTAATTGCCTCTTGTGAGTCAGGGACATCTGCATCCACCACTTCCACACTAGCCAGGCCACCCCACTCCGTTAAAGCCTTCCGAAACCCCTCTGCTAATCCCGCTGTTAGCGAAAACATGGCCATCAACGAAGCCACCCCTAAAATGATCCCTAACATCGTTAAAAAAGAGCGGAACTTATGCGCCGCCATTTCTCTTAAACCCTCCCTCGTGCCTAACCACAGATTCATAAAAAATATTACTGATGAATAAATGCACTCAAACGCATCCCTTTATTCAAGTAGCCTTTCGATGATCTCCCACGATCTTACCATCTAGAATTTCAATCCTCCGATCCGCCGCCGCCGCAATCTTCGGATCATGCGTTACTAACACCACCGTATTCCCCTGTGCATGCAACTCCCGGAACATTCCTAAAATCGTTTCCCCCGTATGCGAATCCAACGCCCCAGTTGGTTCGTCCGCTAAAATCAGCTTTGGCTCATTGACTAACGCCCTCGCAATGGCCACGCGCTGCGCCTGCCCACCAGAAAGCTGGTTAGGCCGGTGCTTACTACGATCCGCCAGCCCCACGGCCGTTAACGCCTTTAACACCCGCTCCCTCCGTTGCTTCGATCCCACCCCACCATAAATGAAAGGTAACTCCACATTCTCCATCACATTTAACTTGGGTAATAAATTAAAACTTTGAAACACAAACCCAATTTTATCGCCGCGCAATCGTGAAAGCTTCGCATTACTCGCCTTAGAAATTTCCACTCCATCCAAAGTTAAGGTTCCCTTTGTCGGCACATCCAGACAACCAATCAAATGCATCAGGGTTGATTTTCCACTCCCCGAAGGACCCACAATGGCCACATATTCTCCCGCAACAATATCTGTATTCACCCCATCTAAGGCATGAATTTCCTGCGAACCTAAAAGATACGTTTTAAACACGTCCCTGATTTCGATCAGTGCCATACCCTCTCCTATTTCTTTTCCTTCTTACGTGGCCGAGTCAACAGAACCGTTTCCCCCTCGCTTAATCCCGACTTAATCTCCACTACATCCACATTAGAAATCCCGATCTCCAACTCCTTCATCATCGGCTCACTCTCGGGGGTTTTAGCATTTACAAATGCCACTTTTTTATCCTTCTCATTAAACACCGCCGATAATGGAACCGCTAAAGCATTCTCCACCGTTTCAATCGTTATCATCACGTCCGCTGTCATTCCCGGACGCAAGCGTTCATCAGGCTGCTCAATCCCTATCTGCACCGTAAAGCCCTTGATATTCTTCTTAACCGTGGCCGTAGGAGCTATTTCCTGAATTTTTCCCACCATCTTAAAGTTCGGAATCGAATCCACCGAAAAATCTACCGTCATACCTAATTTTAATTGCGCTACATCCACCTGATTCACATGCGTAGATATTTGTAGCTTTTGCAAATCTGCTATCTTCATTAAGGACGTGCCCGAATTTACGCTCGCCGCTGCCACCACGACCTGACCCTCCACCACGGGTAATTCTAAAATTCTACCAGCCATCGGCGCTAGCACCTTACTCTTAGCTAACCGATCCAACACAATCTGTAACCGCTTCTGCGCCTTATCATAATTATTCTCCGCCAGTGCCAGCGTTGTTTGCGAGTCCAACATCGTCTTCTCTGCCACCAACTGCTTAGCAAATAACTGAGCGTCCCGTTCCGAGTCAGCCCGAGCTTTTTTTACGGAAAGCTCCGTTCCCACAATCTCAATCTCGGCCGAAGCCTTATCCGTTAGTAATTCCCTATTATCCAGCTCCACTAAAACATCCCCTGCCTGCACCACATCTCCTAACTTCACATTGAGCAGCTTGATTTTAGCACTAATTTCAGCCTTTACCTCAATCTGCTCCGCTGGCTCGATGTCGCCTGCCACATCCACCGTTTGAATGATGGATTTCCGCTCTACCATAGCCGTCAGTTCCAGAGCGACCTCATCAAGACCTGCCGCCTTCTGAGTTTGCCATTCCTTCCAGCCCCAAAGGCCGCCGAGACCAAGCACAAGAGCCACCACCAGAATTATAAAAAAAGTTTTCACAGAAGCATTAAGCTACCTATCACAAGCAAGGAAGCAAACACGTTTCAAGCGCGAAGGGAAAAGGGTTTTAATTTTACTTTAAAATGGAATTGATGCAGTGCGGTGTTGCTAAAACCTAGGGAGAAAATGGTTCCTAAAAAAATTCCTTTCTCTCGTTGTTTTCTTAGCGTAATGCCTTTAACCTGCTCCTATGCGACGTGCGATATACCCTGGCAGTTTTGATCCCATCACTAATGGACACCTTGACGTGGCCGAGAGAGCCCTGCGCCTCTTCGACGAGGTCATCATAGCCGTAGCCTTAAATGAAGGCAAACAACCCCTCTTTAGCATGGAGGAGCGGGTAGCGCTGGTGCAAGCTTCCCTCAAAAATATCCAAGGCAATGAACGAGTCCGGGTCACTTTTTTTGACAGTCTCCTTGTTAATTACGCCCAAGAACTTGGTGCCGTCGCCATCATACGTGGGTTACGTGCCGTATCCGATTTTGAGTTTGAATTCCAACTCGCCCTCATGAATCGTAAATTAAATTCTGAGATTGAGACCATCTTCCTCATGCCGAAGGATAACTACACCTATCTCAGCTCCCGCATTATTAAAGAAATCGCCCGCCTTCACGGCTCAATTGAAGGCTTTGTGCCTGAAGCTGTTATGAAAGCTATTGCTATCAAGTTTAAATTATGAAAATTCTCATTACCGATTTACGAGACGAACAAGGGATCGACTTAAAGGGAACCCTCGACCCCGCTGGCTATGAGCTTAGTTGTGGTCAAGGCGACCAATGGACTGCAATTGACTACCTATTACGAGCTGACCGAATGGGAAATGAGTGCCTCGTGACAGGCTCCCTCACAGCTAAACTGCAAGTGGCCTGCTCCCGTTGCCTCGAACCCCTACCCTACCAGATCCAGATTCCTGATTTCCAGCATACCCTTGAGATAACAAACGAAGAGTCAATCGACTTGACGCCCTTGATTCGTGAAGATATTCTTCTCAACTTTCCTATCGCCGCCAGCTGCCAGCTAGCGGTTGGTAACAAGTGTCCCTACACTGGGGTCGTCTATAAGGAAGACGATCACGGATTCGCCGATAAACGGCGGGATGACGTCTGGGCTGCTTTGGAAAAATTAAAAGAGAACTAAAGATCATGGGAACGCCTAAAAGAAAAACATCAAAGATGCGCTCACGCACACGCAAAGCATCGCATCGCACCAAGCCACTACAACTCCGCACCGACAAGGAAAGCAAGTCCAGCCACCGTGCGCACTGCGTCGATCCTAAGACTGGCACCTATCGTGGCCGCCAAGTTCTAACCATCACGGCGGAATAGGTAACTAGAGTTGTCGAGCGCCCAGCTCCCAACTCAGTCCCTTCGACATGAAAATCGCACTTGATGCGATGGGCGGTGATTTTGCTCCTGCTTATCCAGTGGCTGCAGCTATTCGTGCCTTAAAGCAGCTACCCTCCATCGAACGTCTTGTCCTAGTTGGTGACGAAGATACTATCCATCAAGAGCTTGCTAAACATGGTGAAGCTCCTTCCGATCGCATCCACATTTTCCACACCACGCAAGTCATCGCCATGACCGACGCTGCGGTGGAAGCGGTGCGCCGTAAAAAAGACAGCTCCCTGAACCGCTGCATCGACCTCCTCAAGGAAGGTGCGGTCGATGCCGTTGTGTCCGCAGGTAACACCGGTGCTTTCGTCGCTTCCGCCACCATTAAGCTCAGGAACCTCCTAGGTGTTGATCGCGCAGGCATCGCCACCTTCATGCCCACGCGCAACGGGAAATTTCTTTTGCTAGATGCGGGAGCCAGCGTAGATGCCCGACCCGAACACCTCCTCGTTTACGGGATCATGGGTTCCGTTTATTGTCAAAATATTCTAAAAATCTCCGAGCCCCGCGTCGGGCTCCTCTCCAACGGAACCGAAGAATCTAAGGGTAACGAGCAAACCAAAGATGCCTTTAAACTTCTCAAGGATGCTCCCATTAGGTTTGTCGGCAACATCGAAGGCCACGGACTCTTTGAAGGAGAAACCGACGTCATCGTCTGCGACGGCTTCATCGGCAATATCGTCCTCAAAACCTCTTCTAGTCTAGCTAAGTCCACCTTTAAATGGCTTAAAGAAGAGCTCACCCGTAATCCCCTCCGCATGTTTGGAGCTCTCCTAGCTCAAAACGCCTTTAAAGCTATCAAAACTAAAACCAACGCGGACGAATACGGTGGCGCCGTCATTCTTGGACTTAACGGCATCTGCATCAAAGCCCATGGCTCCTCCTCTATTCACGCCCTCTATAACTCACTCCGCGTAGCTAGTGAAGCCGTTGACAACCAAATCAACCCGCATATTATTGAAGCCCTAGCCAAACTAAAATAACTATCGACCCTCCCGCTCCTCTAAATTTTTTCCTTAATGAAAATAATCGCCACCGGACGCTACCTCCCAGAAAAAATTCTTAGCAATGCTGACTTAGAAAAAATGGTCGATACCACGGACGAGTGGATATTCAGCCGCACCGGCATCCGTGAGCGCCGCATCGCCTCCGAACAAGAAACCAGTTCTTACATGGGTGCCCGCGCCGCGCAACACGCCCTAAGCAAAACAGACCTGACCCCTAACGACATCGACCTCATCATCGTCGCCACCGTCACCCCCGACGCCACTTTCCCCTCCACCGCCTGCTACATTCAAAACCATATTGGTGCCACCCGCGCCGCTGCCTTTGACCTCCAAGCAGCCTGCTCTGGCTTTCTCTATAACCTCGTCGTGGCTGATCAATTTCTGCGCTCAGGCATGTATAAAACCATCCTCGTTATCGGCTCAGAAAAACTCTCCTCCATCATTGATTGGACAGACCGTAGCACCTGCGTTTTATTCGGAGACGGCGCTGGTGCCGCCATCGTCCAGTCCACTGGTGGGAAATCCCAACTCCTCTCCTGCGACCTCGGATCTAACGGTAACCTCCACGAAATCCTTTACCTTCTCAACACCAACACCGCTAAAGCCAACGGCAAAATTCTGGGGCCTAATGGAGCCTGCATGGTCATGGCTGGACAAGAAGTCTTCAAACAAGCCGTTACTGAAATGGCTAAATCCGCCCGTAAATCCATGAATGCCGCAGGCATCACCATTGACGACCTCCGCTGCGTCATCACCCATCAAGCCAACATCAGAATCATTGACGCCCTAGCTGATCGCCTCAAAATTCCTAAAGAAAAAACCTTCGTCAACGTCCAGCGTTACGGGAACATCTCCGCCGCCTGCATCCCCGTGGCCATGAGTGAAGCGGAAGAAGAATTTAAGTTCCAACCTGGCGATAAAATTCTCCTCGTCGCTTTCGGCGGCGGCCTTACTTGGGCCTCAGCGGTTATTGAGTGGTAAGTTCCCCCCCCGAGAAATCTATCTAGCTTAGTTATTTTCCTTTTACGCTTTTATAACCCAAGAGTGGAAAGTGAGGAGATGAGGGGAACGGAGTAGGGCGGAGGGAGAGTTTTAACTACAAAAAATGCAGATTCTTAAATTCCTTTAAGCGCTATAGTCTAGGTCTTATCCTCCTGCCCCCTCTGCGTCTCTGTGCGAGAAAATTCTGGTTTTCCCATGGTCTTCCGCTAAAGCGAGGGCTCAACAACGTCCCACGCTTTAGGTAGTAGCTGCTTTGGATCCTAAATACCCATCAATCATCCTAGCCATTGTAGCACCCGCACCCAAATTTTCTTCAAATAATTTTCTAGCCTTACTCCCGTAGTTACAACGTAAATCCCTATCCTCTAGCAAGCGCAGAGCTTCGTTCTTTAATCCCTCAACATCCTTCACCTGAACTAATGCGCTGGCCTCCAAATAGTCTTCAACTAAAGCTGTAAAGTTTTCCACCTTGTCTCCCAGTACGATCGCCCCACCTACCCGCGCCGCTTCCAAGAAGTTTTGGCCGCCCTTACCCTTCGGTGCTACCAAGGTCTTCCCGATAAAAATAATCGTCCCTAGTTCATAAAGGGAACGCAGCTCTCCCGTCGTGTTTAAAATGAGAACATCCGCCTCTGGCCTTGCCTCCGTGCGTAAACACGCCGTGAAGCCCCGCCCCTGCGCTGCCGCCATTAAGCTAGACGCCCTCTCAGCATGACGCGGTGCTAACAAACATTTTAACTCTGGCCTCTTCCGCTTTAACTCCTGATAAGCCTCCAAAACAAGCTCCTCCTCGCCTGGGTGGGTGCTGCCCGCTAAAAAAACTTCCGTTCCTTCAGTCCAGCCCATCTCCTTTCGCAGTCCCTCCGCCACACCTTGATCCGCTTGCGCCAAATGAGCCACATCATATTTCATGCTCCCCGTTACAAACATGCTATGCACAGGAAAACCCGCCTCGGCCAGTCGTCCCCGATCACGCTCACTTTGTAAACCAATCAAAGAAATCTTAGAAAGAAACGGCGTCGTGTAAAAACGGAATTTTTTAAATCGTTCCCATGAACGATCCGAAAGACGTGCATTCACGATCCATACTGGCACGCCACGCCGCTCGGCTTCCCAGAGCTGATTCGGCCACAGCTCCTGCTCCATCAACAAAATCATACAAGGCTTGATCGCCCTAAAAGCTCGTCTTGCCATGGGGAGCAAATCCGCAGGAGAGTACATCACCACCGTTTTATCATCCTCTAACTCCCTATCCCCTAAAGCCCTTCCCGTAGAAGTGGTACACGTAATCACCACGCCTTGGTCAGGTCGTAGCAGCCGCAGCTCATCTACCAACACACGTGCCAACATCATCTCGCCAACACTCACGGCATGGATCCAGATAGGTTCCTTCAAGTGTGAGAGCCTGCTCTGAAGCTCTGGAGAATAAAAAGAAAAGCGTTCATTAAAGCCGCGCCAAAAGTTGCCACGTCGCCACATGTGCAAAGCAAACCACGGCCAAGTCAGAACAAAAGCCAAGGTGAAACCAACATTATAAAACCATTGTAACATCAAGGTAAAATCATGCCTCGCTCTAGCTAGCAATCAACCACGCAGTTAGGAAAACACCGATATTTAGGCTCGTGGATGCGCTTGCAAATAGGAACTCCTTAGTCGTTCCGCCGTCACTTGCGTATAGACCTGCGTCGTGGCTACATTTTCATGGCCCAACAACTCCTGCACACTGCGCAAATCTGCACCACGATCTAATAAATGCGTGGCGAAACTGTGCCTAAGTTTGTGCGGGGAAAGCTTGTGGTCTAGCCCTGCCCTTAATAAGTATTTTTTAAACATCAGTTGCACCATGCGCGCTGAGAGAGCTTTACCGTTACCAGCGACGATCGCAAAATCGCTCCGCGCCATTTCTGGCAAATGTTCCCGATACTCCGCATATGCCTTCCTAGCCTTAGCACCTAACATAACGATTCTTTCCTTCTTCCCCTTCCCAACGACCCGTATCTCCCTGCCCTCCCCGTAGATAGCCGCTATTTTTAGCGTGACCAACTCATCAATGCGCATCCCCGTGCTGTAAAGTATTTCGAGAATCGCTGCGTCACGTAAGTATTGCCACGTCTCCATAGCCCGCCCACGTTTCGGATTTTTTCCACTCTCCGCCATCAGTTGCGACGGCGCCTCCAAAAAAGCTGACATCTGTTCCTCACTCAGGAAGAGAGGTAACCGTTTTTCCTTAGCGGGAAGTTTTAACTGCGCTAAGGGACTTTCTTTTAGCAAACCTAGCTTCAGTTGATACTGATAAAAAGAGCGCATGGCAGAAAAATGAAGTCGGATCGAGGCAGATTTGAGCGTCTTCTTTTGCGACAAATGGTATAGATAACGCCTAAAGTCTAACATTTCTAAATTCGTCCACTCTTTCCCGACAAAAAATACAGAGGCCTCTAAAAGACTTTGCCTATAATTACGACTGGTCTTGAGCGAATACCCTTTTTCAGATTCTAAATACCTCAAAAAATCAGGCACCCATTTTTTAGGAGCTAACCAAGGGGACTCAACGTCAGTCATTGAGATAAAGATAACGTTTTAGATGGGTCGGAACAATAAAAACATGCTACCAGAATTTACGTAGTCTTCACGTAACGAAATAGTGCTGCCGTCAAGGTATAGCCATGAACGAAGTTTTGCCCAGATACGGGGCCGAGTTCTCCATTACAAAAAAATCCGGCACTCGGGTGCTCTCCTAAATGATCAGAGATGGTTTTAGCATCGAAAGCCGTTTCCCCAAAAAAAGCTTTTCCACGACCTATACAACTAAAGACAAGTGAAGCTAGTGGTTTCGGCTTCTCGTGAATTGAGTGCAAAAGGCTGTGCATATCAGCTTTCGCTGAAATTTTATCGCGTAGTTGATATTGTAAGGTCTGTCCTACCCGTGGAAGTGAACCAATGACGACGGCTCCACTCTCAGGATCAGCACTTAAGATGTTCCGCACGAGGAAATCACCCTGTTTAAAATCGTCTAAATATTCCGAGGTGGCTAAGCCCGCAAAAACATTTCCCTTTGCAGTCTCTCGTTCCTCATCATTCATGCCAGTGATCACGTTACTTAACACTTCAAAAGCAGACTTCGATCCTAACTGATAGACCACATTACGATCAACTTGGGTAATAGTAAATGGATCACCAATCGGGCGGCAACCTTGACTGACCACAGCTTCGCAGAGGATGGCTCCAGCTAGGCCGATGAGTAAGCCTCCTTCCACTACCTCTTCATTATGAAAAACGGTGATTCCATCCGCACGTTTATTACTACTAGCCAGTCCCCCTAAACAAGGAATGTCCGGGTAAGCTTTATTCCAAAAGCCTAGCCATGCTTCAATATTAATGACTAACGGATTAATCAAAGCTAGCCAACTATTGACCGACTGACCTTCACATTTCGACCAAGCTTTCCATTGCTCTGGAGAGTCCATTTCACCCATTTCGGCAGAACCAAAACTGCGAACCGTTAACGTTGTATCAGGCAAGCTAAGGAGCAAGATTGTAAAGCCAGCACCTTCATCAAACTCAACCCCAGAACCGATAATGCCTCGACCTGTGCAGCCAAACACTTCAGGAATATGGCCATAAAGCCTGAGCGTTTCTACGAAGTCTTCTAGGTGCTCAGCATACTCAATAGAGGCAAACACGAAAGCGCACGACGCTTTAGCCTGTAGCTCTTGACGCAAGCGTGTAGCCGTGTCTCTCACCACACCCTCATCATAAGAGCCTTTAAAGCAAAACGAAACTGCCTTTGATTTCATAAGTATTAGCTTACTCCTACTTCATTCATTATTCTACACGAACAATTCGGGAAACTTTTCCTGCGCCATACGCAAACTTTCTGGCATAAGTTGGTAACCTACGTGACCTTGCCTAAACTCTGCATAGTGCGAACCTTTCCATTTAGTGTGCAATCCACGAATTGTTTCTGGGGTGGCAATACGATCAAAAATCCCCGCCAACAGAAGAATACGCTCCGTTGGCAATAAAGGAGTGTTAAACCCAGGACAAAGTTTTGCCATGAGTTGTCCAACTTGCTCCCGGGTAATGCCACGCTGCCTGAGTTGACGGCGAAGGACGATTGTCGCTGGGGATTCCCATACGGCCCAATCCACGTCCACAATAGGTTCTAGAAGCCACGCTGTACTGAAACAATCTTCCAATGCCATCAAAAGACCAGCCACCCAGCCGCCATAACTCGTGGCCCAAAGACCTAGATGCGGACAGCCGCGCTGCTTTAATAAGCGGGAAACTGCTCTGAGCTCCACTACCGCTTGCCGTAAGCCTTCCGATGTTCTGATTAAATGAGAGGTGAGAGCCATTTCACCGCTGAGAACACCCTTCGGCCTACGACCATAGTGGTAAGGTAAATGAAAAAATATAGCGGTCCAGCCTAGTTTGTTTAACTTACGTGCCCACATGCGGTAACCCACATCACTGACAGACATATGCCCATGCAGCATGAACATAGCAGGAGATTCCCACCCCTTCGGTCCCAGCCAAATATCGAGATGTAAATGGTCATTTTCTTTCACTCCCGAAATCACCGGGCTGGGGCAAGAAAAAGTTCCCTGCCCTGGCATCTTATCCAACTGAGGAGAATCAGGAACGGCATAGAACTCTTCAAGAGAAAGCTTGTTCATCTCACTTAAGTATTTCTGCAACGTCTCCGCATCGTGAGACCCCGCTTTACCTCGTAGCTGAATGGCGTTGATCATACCGAAGGAGAGTCCATCGATAATCTTTGCACTGTTGTCCCGTAAGAATGTCCTCATCTCCTCGCCTCTTCCCAACGCTTCTGGGCGGTTCTCGGCACCACGGCATCTGTAAATCCGGGGCTCTGCTTAACCTCTGCGTAAAGTTCACGGAAGGATTGGGCGATACGTTCGTTTAGTTCCTCACGCGCTTGCTTACCTTTTAAAGCAGGGTTTAATTTTAACTCATCCCCTACTATAAAAAAGAGCGGAATGCGTTCACCCAGACGATAGCTGTAGTAACGGTCTGTTCCTAAAAAAATAAAAGGCCGCACAGGAACACCTGACATCTCCGCTAAGATAGCCGCTCCCGGCTTTAGCTCAGCACCTTCTAAGACAGACTCTTTCCCTGAGCGTAAACCACCTTCTGGGAAGACACAAACGATCCGCCCCATCTCTAGCCTTTTTAGGGCTGTTCGGATCGCCCTTGTGTCCGTTTTTTTTCGGCTGACAGGGAACACGTCCAGATACGTAAAAAACCACGAAGCGTAGGGGTTAATAAATAACTCTTCCATCGCCATAAAATCAAGTCGGGGTCGGATACACGCTAAGATAAAGCAAGGATCAAAATGGCTAATGTGATTCGAGACCAGAAGGCAAGGGCCAGGCGTAACTTTGTCTTGGCCAATTAAGACCACGTTAGCTGTGAGTTTAAGAAAAAACCGAAACAAGCATTGAAAAAAGTAGTATAAGACAGATCGCATCGTAGTTGCCGTTATGTTATTTATGATTTAAGTATATCATTTAACCAGACTTATTTTTTTGAAACTTAAAGAATCAACTCGCGTTTTAGTCATTGGAGCAGGCCTAGCTGGTCTTGCCACAGCTTTGCGCCTCCAGCAGGCTGGAGCTCAGGTCACCATTCTGGAAAAAAACAAGCATCCTGGTGGTAAGCTCCAAGAGCATAAGGCCGCAGGTTACCGTTGGGACATGGGGCCTTCCCTCCTTACCATGCCTTTTGTCTTGGAAGATCTCTTCAAGGATTTAGGACTTACCTTAGAGAACTATCTAACCCTAAAAGAGGTTAACCCCATCTGTCGCTATTTTTGGGATGATGGGCAAATAATCAACGAAGACGCTGCCTTTTTTCGGCGTCCGGATGTTAGTAGTTTCTTAAAATACTGTGCCGGTATTTACGACCTCTCCGCCGAAGCTTTTTTGATGCATCCACCCGAGGATTTCTGGAAGGCCTTCCAGCCCCGCCACTGGCGTAAGCTCAAGCATCTACCTAAAGTCGCCACGTTTAAAACTCTAGCAGAAAAAGTTAACGCCCACTTCTCAGACCCGAAACTACGCCAACTTTTTCAACGCTTTGCCACCTACAACGGAAGCAACCCAGCCCAAACACCAGCAACCTTCAACGTCATTCCTTACGTCGAAGCACATTACGGCGGTTGGTATGCGGACGGCGGAATGGCTCGCATTCCAGAAGTTCTCACAAAAATTGCTCTTGAGCGTGGTGTTACCATTCGCTACGACAGCGAAGTCATCCGCTGCGACGGGCGTTCCGTTTTGACTAAAGACGAAAAAACATATCAAGCCGACCTATTCGTGGTCAATGGCGACGCCATCCGTGCTTACCGTGATTGGTTGCGCGTTCCCGGCCACCGCAAACAATCAAAAAAAATGTCAGGTAAAGAATTGTCCCTCTCAGGCTTTGTCATGCTCTTAGGTGTTGCTCGCCGTTATCCACAACTGGCGCATCACAACATCTTTTTTAGTCGAGATTATGATCGGGAGTTTCAACAATTATTTAAGGAAAAATGTTTCCCTTGTGATCCGACTATTTATGTCAGCATCACCGCTCGTACTAACCCGGATCACGCTCCCGCGGGAGAAGATAATTATTTTGTTCTAGTTAATGCCCCCTCCAACACGCACACGATCGACTGGGTTAAACAAAGTCCTAGCTTTGCCGAAGCCATTATTCGCCGCTTAGATGAACATGGACTCAACGATCTTTCCAACCACATCACTTATCAACATCTCTTTACTCCAGCGGACTTCGCCTCACGAGACGTTAGCACTGAGGGAGCTCTCTACGGGTGGGCCTCACATTCCCCTTTGACCGCCTTGCGCCGCCCACCCTTGCAATCACCTGACCACGACAGCCTCTACTTCGTAGGCGGCACGACCCACCCAGGTGGGGGCATACCTTTAGTCTTGCTGAGTGCACGCATGGTGGTAGATAAAATACTTAAATCACACGGGTCTAGCTCATGAAACTTCTTCCTTATCTTGAAAAAACTCTCTGGCCCATTTACCTTATCTGGTCCGCTATCGGTCTGGTGGCGACGCTTCTCAAGTTTGATGAGCCCATGATTAAGCAACTTGTGAAAATGGAATCGCTACAACCTTTTTTTAGCACATGTCTAAGTTGGGGTGATTTTATTTTTCACGCATTAGCAGCCGTAAATTTGCTTTTTGCTATGGGCCTCTATTTAGGTTGGAAGAGGACTTGGATTAGCTTTGCCGTGATCGGGCTTCTTTCTGCGACTGTAGAAACGATTGGGGCACGCACTGGTTTTCCTTTCGGTGCATACTTTTACACCGATCGCATGGGTCCCATGATTGCTGAAACGTTGCCGTTAGCTATTCCCCTAGCATGGTGGAATATTTTAAGTTCGTTCTTTCTTCTCGTGCGTCACTTCCAGCCTAAGCTAAGCCCACGTTTCACTTGCTTAGCCGTGGCAGCTCTGGCCACGATTCTGGATTGGATTATGGAGCCATTCGCTTGGCGCATTAAAGGTTACTGGATTTGGACGGCGGGCAGCATCCCCTTGCAAAATTACCTAGCATGGTTTACGTTAAGTTTTTTGCTCTGTCGCTTGAGCCCGATGTATTCATGCTATCGCCCTTTGCTAGATAAACGCATTATAGCGGTGCCAGCTCTTATGCTAGTTTTCTTTATTGGAGCTAGGATTGTACACGGCGTGTGAATGTAGCGGGTACAGAAGGCGAACTACCCTTTATTTAACGACGATGCGCTTAGCGTCGCCCCAAAGTTCTTCGAGGCGATAAAATTTTCTTTTGTCCGAGTGCATGACATGAATCATGACGATGCCGTAGTCCAGAATAATCCACTGACTAGAACTGCTGCCCTCGTAGCCGAAGGGGCTGACTTGACCGTCTTCGCGCATTCCTTGAATGATCGAGTTGGCGATTGCTTTGATTTGGGGATCCGATTGCCCAGAGCAGACGAGGAAGAATTGGGCTGGCCCGTTGAGTTCTCGTAAGTCGAGGATGACAACATCCTCGGCTTTTTTATCGAGAGTCAGCTTAGCGCAGGCTTTAACCAATTTGAGGTCGTCGGATTTTTTTTTAACGGGAGGCATGATTTTAATATGGGGATCAGTTACTCAAGACTAGAATACGCTACGGTCAACTTGAATTTTGTCATCTGGGAACATGGGAACATCGTTAGCGGGATTGGTTAAAGCGGCCTGAGCGTTAAATTCAATAGCTTGCGTGCCTCTAAGAATACGAACTTTCCGGCGGTTTGCGTAATCGGTAAATCCACCACAGCTGGCAATTGCTCCGAGCGCCGTCAGATCTTTTGAATGAAAAAGACGTTGCGGTGCGCGCACTTCGCCCGTAACACTGACGTAGCGAGACTGTTGGGTTGTAACTGTAATGTTAGGGTTCGTATAAATTCTCTGCATCTTGTAGAGCGTCTCGATCTTTTCTTTAAGCTGCACGGTCGTTAAGTTGGCAGCAGGAACGGCTCCAATATGAGGCATGGAAACCTGTCCGCCTTCATCCACCTTAGTTTCATAAACGCCCTGCTCTGCATCGGGCACACCAGTTAGCCGGATGATGAGCGCATCACCAACACGCAGCAAGTCCTTACGTGCGTAAGGATCGGAAGTGGAGCCTGATGAGCTGGGGGTCATTGAAGTGTTAGAGAATGTAGGGGTCGAGGGTGTCGAGCCAGGGCCGCCAGCACAGCCGATCAAGGTAATAAGGCTAAATAACAAGCAAGCCCGTAACGCAAGAAGGCAAGGGGCGGTTTTAATAACTGTCTTTAGAGGAATCGGTTTCATGACTTTTTTGAGCATTCTGTTTCTGGCTGTTTTTCTTGAGGCGGCGTTTGTTTTCCTTGGCATTAGCTTGGGCGGACTTAAGGGTGCCGCCACCGCTTTCACCATTATCATAGCCGTAGTAGCTGGTGTAGTAGTAGTAGGAATCATCACTACGTAAATGCACTTTATTTAAGACTACACCGCAGAAGCGGCCTTGTACTTCTTCCACGACCTTTTTGGCACGCCATGAGATGTTGCGTGGGTAACGCCTATGCTGAATGGCTAGGAGAGTCATATCCACTTCATGCACGATAACGGCAGCGTCACTGATCCCGAGAATGGGAGGAGAATCGAATAGAATAACCTCGTAGTGCGGACGGAGGATCTTCACGATTTCAGACATTTTAGCTGGACTAAGCGCACCCATACATTTAGGAGGGAGTTTTCCTGCCGTAATCACTTGAAGATTAGGAATATCCGTATTGCGGATATAACTATCCAAAGAGCCGTAGCCTAAAAGGAAGTCAGCTAGGCCATTCACATTTTCAATACCAAGAATTGAATTGATAGAATGCCGTCTGAAGTCCGTATCGATTATGAGCGTACTGATACCGCTATAGGCACAAACATAAGCCAAATTAAATAAGGTTGTGCTCTTACCTTCTCCAGGGCCGCCACTAACAATCGTCAACGTGGTTGCGCCTGTATCTCGTGCCTTTAAATCAATCTTGGCTCGCAGGATTCGGTAAGCTTCAGCGTTTGGAGAATCAGGGCCTTCAAGGTTGAGGGTGTTGACCCCTTCAGGTATGACTCCGACGACGGTTGTATTTAGATAGCGCTCGACGTCATCGAGTGATTTCACGCTTGTATCCAGATACTCGATAAAGAAAGCCAGAGAAACGCCTAATACTAGTCCAACGACTACGCTTAAAGCCATGTTCAGCCTTAAGTTAGGCCTCACAGGAACCGAGCTAGCCTCGGCCTCACTGATCATCTCAACTGGCTTGATAGCTATGTTGCTGTCCACTTTGACCTGAGTGTAGCGGGCTGTGATAATTTCTAATAAAGATTCTTGGGTAGCTAACTCGCGCTTAGCATCTTCATACTCACGAATTGATCCTGTCCTTTTTTTACGGTTTGTTTCTTTCAACGAATCAACCTCTGCTTGGATGCTGGCGTTCTTACTTTCCTGCGCACTGTAATCAATTTCTAAGCCCTTGCGTATGCCCTCGAGCTGCTTACTCAGTTGGTCTTTAGTTTTTTCTACCAATGCAAGGGAAGCCTGCATTTTAGGATGCTCGGCGGCAAAACCCTGCTTCCTCATAGATTCGAGGTTTTGCTGGTTTTCAATTAAATTTGCTTTTAACAAGCTCAAGGTACTATCTTCAAATCCTAGAGCGGAAAGCGCATTAACCAGCTGGTCATTACTCAATTTGCGCACTTCTTGAATACGGACTTTGCGAGCTAATAGATCCGCCTTTGTTTCCGTGAGCTTAGCCTCGTTGCGTTGCAGCTCTAGTTCTTGTAGCGTCACGACCGCCCCGCGGCCTGGGCCAGAACCTTGATCATCTATCTCATAGAGTTTACGTAGGTCTTGAACTTTCTGGTTAGCGGTTTGTACCGAATTGCGTTGTTTCTGTAACTGTTCTTCTACGACCCTTAGTCCCCCGCCTTTATTGCCTGTGATCTCAGCTACGCGATACTCCGCATAGTAGTTAGCTATGGCATTGGCCCAATTTTTGGCATCATTAGGGTCTGTGTAAAAAACGGTGATTTCAATGAGCTTAGTATTACGGAAGGGTTGGACTCGTAAGTTTCCACCTTTAAAACTATTAAAAAGAAAATCTTCATTTTCTTTATACGCATTAATGGGCAAGCCAGCTTTTAAGGCGAATTTTTCGTCGATTTTTTGTGCCTTTAAAACCGGAACTAAAATCTTCTTAGACTGAATGGTTTCAAATTCTGTTTGAAAATCTATGGTGTTAAAGGGATTGGCCTCATCCTGCATGAAGTTCAACTGCTTATTCTCACCCGTGCTGACCTTAACCAACGCTGAGGAGGAATAAACTTTTTCTATAGAGCGCGTATAAAAAAAAGCTGTTGCAACCACTAAAACAAAAAGAATAGCAATAATAGGCCAGCGGTTTTTTACGACGCGCCAATAATCACTAAAATGAAGACTTACTTCTGTATTCTCTGCCATAGGCAATCATGGCAAATACAATCAATTTTGTAAACTGCCAAGAATGGAAAGTTAATAGGTTCCGCGAATACCGATATAAACTTGGTTACGCTCAAACTCACGACCAAATACATTGGAGTCACTCATGCTCCGAATATAGCCGGCATCCGTCGAGAGCCAGTCCGTCCAAGCGTAGGAAGCCCTTAATTGCGCGCTAAATGTATTTTCGTAAAACGATTGATTAACAGGAATCAGAGACTGATTCTGGTCAAAGGATGCCAAGGCATATTGCGCGCTTAAAGATGTGGAAAATCTGGCAGTCCACGCATGGGAAACTCCTAGATCAAAGGTGTGAGTTTGCTGGTTACCGAAGACTGCGGCATCGGTGACTTGGGTGCGGAAACTATAGCCAGCGGTAAAGGAACTTCTGGGCAGAAAGTTCCAAACTGACTTAATGTTAGCGTAAGGGCCTAGGTTATCATCTAAAATAGGGTTTTCATTCATCAAATATTGCGCCCCGACACGACCACTGATCAACCATTCACGTAACAAATAGTGATCTGCCCCTACCGTCAAAGTGTGAGTGTCAAAATCACGAGGACTCTTTTCGTAATCAAACGTATCATAGGCGTAAGCAACCACCGCCGTCGTTGTAGGGAGCACGCTGAGTCGGAAGTCTTGGGTGACGCCATGTTTAACATAATCATTCCCTAAAGAAATAATAGGATCTTCGTAGGAAGCTATGGTGTTGTTATAGCCTGTCACGGTAGAGAAACGCTCTGTCCACGCATAGGTGGCATCTAGATTTAAATCGTTGCTGTAACCATTACCGAGACGGCGATTCACCGCAACGCCATTGCCTAACTCTGGCTCCGCCGAGTATTTAAAACGGTTACGTAAATCTATTTCAAACCGTTCCGTAAACTTATGATTAACCCTTCCGACAAAGGTATGCCCCATATCCCATTCGTCACCTTGGCGGTCATTGTAATAAGTGGCATCAAATAAATAACTAAAAGAAAACATGGTTTGATCCATGGGATACTTGAAAATGAATTCTGGTGAAATGATCGTCTTGAAAGAACTTTCTTCATTGACTGAAGATGCATTGATGTTGTCATCGTACTCTTCGCGTAAGTTAACCGAGATGGTGTAGGGCTTACCTGTACTAAATTGTCCTGCACGGGCGTCGTTCTGAGCCAACCCAAAGTTAGGGAAGCAGACCGAGGCCAAAACCAATGCCGTCAGCAAAAGATATTTTACGATAAAATTCATAAATTTAATTATGATTTGCCCTGCGTAGAACAAATCTCAAAACCGACTTTGTAAGTTTATTTAAAATAGTCAAAACAAATAATTTTACGCCCAAGTATATGTTAGTAAGTTCATTGAGCCTTATTTTACATCTATATACGTAATTAACGCCATCTTGGTCTATCTGCAAATAAGAGGTAGTCTTGCTCTATATTCGGAGGTAAAGCTGTAAAAAAGGGCAGAGGCAGATCTTTCAGATCCGTTCGTTTAATCAAGGCCGCCCACTCACTGTACTCCCCAGTCTGGATTTGGCTAAGCATCTTGCGATTACTCGTCTCTGGGGTAAACAGCATGGCGGCAATCCGAAATTTAAAGTCATTCATTTCATAGAAATCCTTTTTCTTTAAAGGAATCCAGACGGAAACTCGATCAGAATACCAAGCCGAAGCCCATGGTATGTCAGACGAAAAGATTTCATTTGGTTCCACCCAGTCTTTGATAAAAAATAGCACAGGCGGGAAGTAAGGCGGATAGGCAAAGCGTGGCGGATTTCGTTGCAGAATATTAATGCCTAAAGGGATTAATTGGATGAATAAAACCACCGCTATAATTGGTAGTTGTAAAATTCTCGACGGCAATTTGAGTCGATCTAGGAGGAGAGCCAGAAAAGCCGTCCCAAAGGCCGCCAGAACAGGAACAAGTACGATCAACCCATTTAACTCCAACTTTTCTTGAGGATCTGATTGCTTGACTATTACCGCATTTAGCACAAATAAAACGGAACTAGCCGCTAGCCAAAAATAAAGGCTATTCTGAACATTAGTTTTTTTGTAGGTGTGAAAAAGAGCGACAAAGAATAACCCAGGTAAAAGAAAGCCTCCTAAGTAAAATCCAAGATTTTCCACCTGATTACCTAACCCCAGAGCCATCGCCGTTATAAGCTGCTTAAGTCCGATTGAGCCACCTAAGGAATCACTAAACGTGCGCCACAGTGAAGAATCATAGCTATATACCTGAACCCATGCATACCCAAACGGGTTGCCCGATAAATTAATGTTACGGATCAACCACGGCATAGAAATCAACAACGGCACTCCTATCGAAATAACCAGTGCCGCCACACGGTTTCGGAAGAGAAAACCTGCGACCAAAATCAATGTTAAAGGTAACGCAACCATGGAATACCTAGTCATGAAGGCCAGCCCTGCAACGATAGCAGCCAGCCCGAGCCATAACATAGGTGTGAGAGTTGAACCCTCCTCATCCTCATCCGCACTAAATGCCTCATTCAAAGCCGCACCTAAACAGCAAATCAGCAACAGGAGCAATGGCACATTCAATCCTGAAATAACAAATTCCCAAATTGAATTGGTGAAAATAAACAAAAGAGAAGCCACGATAGCCACGCGATCATCAAATGCCCGTATCATCCATGTATAAAAAACAGCTATTGCTAACACTAAACAAACTAAGTTAAACCCACCCATAACCATTTCAGGCCGGAACGTGGTAAAATCCTTTAACTTTGTTTTATCAACCTCAAAGGAAACTCCCGTCACCTTAAACGCTGCCGCTAAGAGATACGGATAAACCGGTGGATTAACCAGATCAGGCATGGCTTGAAAATCAACTTCTTCTTTAGCCTTACCCTCCGTGGAATACTTGAGAATGATGGGCCGGATAAACTTGGTCGTAAACCCCTCCCCCTGCGAAATCTGCCGCGCAATCTGCGCCTGATCCATCGCCTCAGGTTGTTTTAGTCCATTAAACTGAGTGCCTAAATAATATCCACCTAAAAGCAAAACGATAAATAATACCGCAGCTCTTAACATCCATTTCCGTAAATCCCCCACTTCAAGCGAGTACACTAAATCTTGCAGATTACTCATATAAAACACTTCCCCTTTAAGTTAACTGATACTCATGCAACTTTCGGTGCAAGGTTCTTCGACTGATCCCCAAAAGCTTGGCTGCATCCGTCCGGCTCCCAGCACACTCTTCCAAGGCTCTCATGATTGACCCTTTTTCCATTTGTTGCAAATTCAAACTATGCCCCATAGGCAAATCACCCAAATTCACCACCTTCCTTAAGTTCGGCGGTAAATCATCCAGCATGATCTCTTGCCCCCGTGCCAAAACCACTCCATGCTCCACCGCCGTCTTTAGCTCCCGCACATTTCCAGGCCATCCGTAGTTTAATAATGCCCTTTCCGCCTCAATACTAAACCGTAATTCATTTTTTTTATTCTCCCTCCCGAACTCCTCTAAATACGTCTTAGCTAAGAGCGCTATATCCTCCTGCCTCTCCCTCAGCGGCGGTAACTCAATCTTCACCACATTTATCCGATAATACAAATCCTCCCGAAAATCTCCACTCTTCACCCGATCCTCTAAATTCCTGTTCGTAGCCGAAATTAACCTCACATCCACCTCGATTTTCTTGTTACCACCAACTCTTTCAAAGGATCTCTCCCCCAAAACGCGTAATAATTTAACCTGAGTTGCCGCATCCACTTCCCCGATCTCGTCTAAAAAGATTGACCCCCCATCCGCCTGTTCGAACCTACCCACCCGCCTCTCCTGCGCTCCCGTAAAAGCTCCCTTCTCATGCCCGAATAACTCACTTTCAAATAACTGAGCCGAAATTGCCGCACAATGCACCGGGATAAATGGCTTTAACTTCCTTGCACTCAAGGAATGAATAGCCTGTGCCACCAATTCCTTGCCCGTCCCACTCTCTCCCTCAATCAAGACGCTGGCCCTTGAATCCGCCACCTGCCTGATTAAATCAAAAATCTGCACCATCTTAGCCGACCGACCGATCAGTTTTTCCAAACCAAATTTCTCATCCAACTGCTGTCTCAGCTGCCTATTCTCGTCCTCCACCAGCCGCCCCTTCAAAGCCCTTAACAACAGCATTTCCAGCTTATCTATATTCACTGGTTTCGTCACATAGTCATAAGCTCCCCGGCGCATCGCCTCCACCGCATTTTCCACTGAGCCATACGCCGTCATCATGACACAGATCGGTGCAGGTTGCAGACTGCGCGCTTTATCTAAAATCTTCATCCCATTATCTCCCGCTAAACGTAGATCCGTCAGAACCACATCCACTTTCTCCGACTCCATCATGTTAAAGGCTGAAGCTTCATCCGCCGCCACATAGATTTCAAAATGATCCTCCATCGCACGTCGCAGCCCATCCCGCGTATGCTTCTCATCATCGACAATTAGAAGTATTGGTAAGTATTTCATTTTAATCTCCTTGCCTCACTCAAACTCTCTCTTCCAACAACCGCACCTGCGGCTGCCCTAAAGGGAACCTTATCCGCACTGTCGTGCCCTGCTCAGGAAAACTCTCAATCTGTAACTCCGCCCCATGTTCCTGTAAAATCCTATGCACAATCATGAGTCCCAACCCTGATCCCCGCTGCTTCGTCGTATAATAAGGCTCTAACACACGGGGAATATCCTCCAATGAAATGCCTGACCCATTATCCTTAAATGTCACCACCACCGCCCCCATCACCTTCTCCACCGTAATTTTTAATATGCCCTTCTCGGTTAAGGCCTGCATTGCATTTCTAATAATGTTATAAAAAGCCTGCTTAATCTGTTCCGAATCCAACCTTAACAATGGCATCGGTTCCTCTACATCTAACTCCACTATAAGATTCCTGTCTAAAATTTCAGCCCTAAGAGTTTCTAAAATCTCCTGTAATATCTGCATCACCTGCACCTCACGCAATTCTGGTAAAGTCGGTCTCACCGCTTTTAAAAAACGACTAATAATAACATCCAGCCGATCCATCTCATTACGAGCAATGCGAATCGACTCCTGTAAATGCCCCGCTTGAGCCTCCGGTATCCTCTTTAAATCCCGCTCCATTAATTGTAGATGAATGTTTAAACTATTGATCGGATTCCCCAACTCGTGCGCCACCCCCGCCGAGAGTAAGGTCAGTGCCTGAGACCGCTCCGACTCTATCGCCACCCTCGCATCTGTCCGCTGCTTCGTCACATCCCTAAAAATTGCCACAAACGCCGTGGTCGAACCATCCTTCTCCTGCATCGGTAATAGATAGAACTCCAAAGTGCGTGATTCAGGATAATGAATTTCCAACAACCGCCGCGACGTCTGTCCAGCAGCTAACAACGTCGCCCAATCCACATCCCGCACATATTTTGAAATAGGTGTTCCTGCTGGAATTTCTACGGGCAAAGGCAATAATTTTTGCACAGCTAGATTGGTATATTCCACCCTTCCTTCCCTGTCCAAGACCACAATGGCATCCTGCAAACTATTAAAGATCGTCTCCAGAAAGCCGATTTCCCGGGCCAAGCGCACTAAGTACGTCTGCAACTCCCCTTGCCCTAAATGTTTCATCCGCTGGAGTAACTTCTCAAGGAATGATGACTTCATAGTGCCAAAATGTCACTAAAAGGAATAAAAGCAAGAACGTAAAAAGGGTAATCTTGTCGCTTTAAAGTTAAGTTCTTTAGAGCCATTTTCCATCAATGCCTAGGATAGTGCGCAAAAGCCAAGAACATCACAAAAAACTCTTCTGCTTAAGCCTGAGCAAAACTCAACCCTCTTTTTCCTACTGCTGCTGCTTTTGGCGTGGCGTTTGATGCTGAGACTGGCTCTGTGATTGGCTCTGTGATTGGCTCTGTGATTGGCTCTGTGATTGCTGCTGTTTTTGGTATTCAATCTCTTTAGCTAAGTCTGTTTGCTGGTAAAAAATGTAGGTCTCAAAAATGGCTACACCAACATCACTAAGTTTGAGTTGAACGTGGTCTAGGTATTCATGCAGACCCATAGCGAAGACTTCATTCATGGTGGTGTAGTTGAGCTCAGCTAAAAGACGGCCTGAAAGCTTTTCAGCTTCATTACGAAAATAGCCTGGGTCGCTCCCGGTCATTTTCCGTAGAAAATGATCGAAGGTGCGCACGCAAAAGCGGAGGGAACGAGGGAAGGAATCTGATAAAAGGAGAAACTCTGCTACTTTTTTTGGGGCAACACCTGAAACGTAGGTGTGCTGGTAAGCCTCATAAGCACTGGAGGATCGGAGGACGGCGGCGCACTCAATCATGGTGTTGTTATCTTCCTCGGGTCCGCAGACGGCATCTTGAAGTGTTCGGTGTTTGACATCAAGGATACGACTAGTCATATCGGCACGCTCAAGGAAGCGACCCATCATCATGAATTCTAAATTGATGCCGTGAATGGTGGTGGCACTGGTTAGACCCTGAAGTTTGTAGGAGCTTTGCTTTATCTCGCGGTAGAAATCGTAGGGGCTTTCTTGCCAGAGTTTTTTGGTTTCTTTTGATCGGATGAAGAGGTAGAGGCGATTAACTTCTTCCCACATTTCTAGCGCTATCTGGTCACGCGCGGCGCGGGCATTATGCCGCGCTGAAATAATGCAGGAGAGGATGGAGTTAGGATTTTCCTCATTATAGGTTAAAAATTCTGTGACACTGTGACTGTCAGACTTTTTGTAAAGGGAACGGAAGAGTTCGTCGTCACCTAGGGTATTTACCAGAGGTTCCCACTGTTCTTTGATTCGTTTGTCGTCGAGGGTTTTGTAGTCTAGGAGGGACTGCAGATTTACATCGACGATACGTGAGACATTTTCCGCACGTTCTAGGTAGCGGCTCATCCAGAAGAGAGAATTGGCAACGCGTGATAACATATTATTCGTCTCCGTAAAGAACCCAAGTATCTTTGCTTCCGCCACCTTGGGATGAGTTAACGACGAGTGATCCTTTTTTTAAAGCTACACGCGTTAGGCCACCTGGCATGATGCGTATTTTATCTCCGTATAATATGTAAGGTCTAAAATCTATGTGGCGTCCTTCCATCTGACTGAGGTCCGAATAGGTCGGGTGGCGGGAGAGGGAAATAGTGGGCTGAGCAATGTAGTTACGTGGCTCTGCTTTAATTCTAGCTTGGAAGTCTTTAACTTCTGCCGCCGTTGCTTTAGGGCCGATTAACATGCCGTAACCACCTGCCTCATTGGCTGCTTTAACCACGAGTTTAGCGGTATTTTCCAGCATGTATTTTAAGTCTTCTTTTTCCGTAGCTAAGTAGGTGGGCACGTTAGGAATGATAGGGTCTTGGCCGAGGTAAAACTTGATCATGCGTGGCACAAAATAATACATGACCTTATCATCTGCCACGCCCGTGCCGATAGCGTTAGCCAAGCTGACATTGCCCGCACGGTAGGCGTTGACTAGACCTGGAATACCTAGGGCAGAGTCAGGACGGAAGACACAGGGATCAAGGAAGTCATCGTCGATCCGGCGGTAAATGACATCCACCTGTTCTAAACCTTTTGTTGTGCGCATGAAGACCTTAGAATCACGCACCACAAGGTCTCCACCTTCTACGATGTGAACACCCATTTCTTTAGCTAAGAAAGTATGCTCAAAATAGGCACTGTTGTAGATACCAGGGGTGAGGACAGCGATGGTGGGATTATCCTTACCATTGGGAGCGACGTAACGGAGGGTATTGAGGAGATCACTTGCGTAATTATCAACTGGGCGCACCCCAGCGCGTTCAAAGAGATTAGGAAAGGCTCGCCGCATAGCTTGGCGATTTTCGAGAACGTAGGAAACGCCTGAGGGGCAACGCCCATTATCTTCTAAAACTAAATATTGACCTTTATCGTCTCGGATTAAATCTGTGCCGCAAATGTGAATATAAATATCACGCATGACTTTGCAGTTCATGAATTCAGGTCGGAAATGTTTAGCGGTAAGAACGTAGGAAGCTGGAATAATACCCTCTTTTAAAATGCGTTGCTCATGGTAAATGTCGTGCAGAAACATGTTAAGAGCGGTGATCCGTTGCTCTAATCCACGTTGCAGATATTCCCACTCTTTATTCGGTATAATGCGCGGAACTAAATCGAAGGGAAAAATACGCTCAGTGCCTTCACTGTCCCCATAAACAGTAAACGTCACGCCCATGCGCATGAAACTGAGATCCACGGCTTGACGTTTTTGGTCAAACTCGTTGACGCCTAATTGGTCAAAACGATTTTGCAGGCTTTTGTAATGAGGCCGAACCTGTCCTTCAGCCGTAAACATTTCATCAAAAAACTCTTCTGCCTGATATTTACTAAATAGCATACACTAGTGAAAAGAAGCTTAAGCGATAAGACAAGAAAAATAGGAATCAAGCGCCACGAGTGCTACGAAGCGGAACGTAAGTGGAACTGCCCTCTGGAGAGTTAGCCCAAAAAGCGAGAGCTTGAGGGAAATGCTTAGAATCGGCCAGCCATGTCGACAGGAAAAGGATGCTGGTCGTCGTAGATTTTTTTAGAACCCGTTTTGGCTTGTGCGGCTTTGTCATACCTAAGCTTAAAGCAGGAACCGAGCCGACTTTGTCTCATGGACATAAATTATTAATTTATTTTTTATGCCTACGAATTTATTTCTTGGAGCCAGCTCTTTAACATAGCGGCATCTCGCAAAAAGGCCTCAGGCTGATCACCTTGCACAAATTCCAACAGTGCGTAACGCTCCCCTTCCACCAAGGCAGCTTGACGCAAGTAACCTAGCCACTGATCCTCACCTTCACTCAGAGGCAATCGTTGAAAGGAGTTCAGCGACCAATGATTTACGTGTAAATGAGTTAACCATGGGCGTATCGCCTCAAGGCTTTGCTTGTTAACCAAAGCGCTCTCCTGTGAGCAGACCTGCCATAAGGAGTGAAATGTAGGTTGCCCCACACTTTTCATCAACTCCACGGCCGAATCAGCGCAATCTGTTAAGGTTCCTGTATGATACTCCGTCAACACGCTTAAGCCTTCTTGTGCAGCTAAAACAGCAATGCGCCGGCACTCTTCGACCACCCATGAGCGAGACGAAACTTCACACTGCTTAGAGCCACAGATACCGGCCCAGACCCGAACGGACGGCGCCCCTAGAGCCAATGCTGTCTCCAGAACTTGATGAAAGGAAAGTCCCTCCCCCTCGCTGCTACCTACACGGTAATACGAACCATAAGACACCACCCGCAAGCCCGCATCCTGTGTCATACGAGCTACCTCTAAGGCCTTTTCTTTATCTCCATGAGGTACATGCACATCCCCTCCCCATTCAATCCCTTCAAGTCCTGCTTGTGAGACAAGATTAGTGATTTCCTGCGGTGCTAAATGACGGAAGGTAATAGAAACTAAGCCTGAAAAAATCCTGCCCATACCTAATTTTAGCCAAATCCCTATCAACTTAGCAAGTAAGAGAAATTCCTCATTGTCCATCTACCAACTTTGCTCTTAGCTCATACGCCCCCTTCCTTCATGAACAAAAGCAGTGCCACTGATCTGACCAGCCTCCAAAGCCTTAAAGCGGCTTGGGGTATCTTTGCTGAAATCACGAAACTTCGTCTCACCCTACTCGTGCTTTTCTCCACCCTCATCGGCTACTTGTTTGGAGCCGACGCCTCGGCTGGCTCTTGGTTCAGACTGCTCAACCTCCTACTTGGCACCTACGCTGTCGCCTCAGGCGCCGCCGCTCTTAATCAACTTTTAGAAATTCAACCCGATACGCAAATGAAGCGCACTCAGGATCGTCCCCTGCCCACTCAACGCTGGGAAAAGCGTGACGCCCTAGCCCTAGGCTGTTTTCTTTCAGGCGGGGGTATTTCATATCTACTCATCAGCGTTAATTTTAACTCAGCCTTCCTCGCCGCTCTCACCCTTTTTATTTACATCGCAATCTATACACCCCTGAAAAAAGTCAGTCCTTGGAACACCCTCATCGGTGCCATCCCTGGCGCCATCCCCCCACTCATCGGCTGGTCTGCTGCGCGCAGCGATTGGACCTGGGATGCGACGGCTCTTTTTGGTATTCTCTTCTTTTGGCAAATGCCCCACTTCCTCGCCATCGCGTGGATCTACCGAGAAGACTACGCCCGGGGCGGTTTTAAAATGCTGACCCTGACAGATCTCAATGGACGCAGCACCGCCTTAAAAAGCTGCTTCTATGCCACGCTCCTCATCCCCGTAAGCATCATTCCCTTTATTACTGGCTCCGCCTCTTGGCTCTACTTAGTCACCGCCTGTGTTTTTGGTGCATCGTACCTAAGCTGTGCCGTCCGCTGCGTCCGTGATCCTAGCACCAAACACACCCGCACCCTCTTCCTTGCCTCCTTACTTTATCTGCCTTGTGTTCTAATCATGCTAGTCGTGGCAAAAACTTAAACCTCACCCGCCTCGCCTCACCTAAGGTAAATCATTTTCGCCTTTTCCTAACCAGCATCCGCACTTAGCCTAGCAGCCGTGCAACTTACTTTTCTCGGAACCGGAACATCCCAAGGCGTGCCCATGATCGGCTGTGCTTGCCCCGTCTGCCTTTCCCCCGACCCTAAAGATAAACGTTTGCGCTCCTCGGTGTGGTTGCAAGATGATAACCTTTCTATCCTGATCGACACCACACCTGATCTCCGTATGCAAGCCCTCCGCGCAGGCATGACTCAGCTCGATGCCGTCATCTTGACCCACGCTCACAACGATCACCTCATTGGCTTCGATGACCTACGTCGCTTATGTGATAGCCGTTCCTCTCCCTTGCCCGTCCACTGTTCAAAGGACACCCATCAACGTCTCCTCACCGTCTTCTCCTACGCCTTTGAAAATACCCATATCAAAAATAACTACGTCCAAGCCATCGCCCATGTTTTTGATAATCCCTTTACCATCGGCTCCCTCCGCGTCATCCCCGTCGAAGTCCCTCACGGTAAGACCTTAACCTATGGCTTTATCTTTGAAAAAAACGGCCGCCGCCTCGCCGCCTACATTCCCGACTGCGCTGAAATCACAGATGCCGTGGCCGCCCAACTCCGTGACCTACCCATCCTCATCCTAGACGGTTTACGTGATAAACTACACCCCACCCACCTCACCGTAGCCCAAGCCATCGAAGCTGGTCACCGAGTCAACGCAGGAGCCCTTTACCTCACCCACATCTCCCACGACTTCTTTCACGACCAGCGCCAAGCACTTCTCCCAGCGAATGTCTTCTTGGCCTATGACGAGCTTGTGCTAAACTTGGACTAACTCTCGTGAATTCACGTCCTATTTATCAATCTAGCAACACGCCTCGCTCTCGTTTAATTAAAGCTACATCTTTGTATTTTATTTTTTACACAATTTTTACCTACGCACTCGTCCTCATCTTTAGCCCCCATCTCTTCGCTTTACCAACCAACGAACTGGCAAAAAAAGTTCTAGTCGTTTATAATTCAGATCTACCCGTTTCTAAATCCCTCGCCGCTCATTACGCTAAGCTCCGCTCCATCCCCGAAGAACGCCTCCTCGGACTTCCTTGTTCCCTAAATGAAACCATCAGTCGCAGGGACTACAACCTCAGCCTACGGGACCCCATTAACGCCTACCTTCTTAAAAAAAAGTGGATCGAACGAAAACCTAATATCATCCGCCTTTTTGACCAAGAAATTAAAGTCAACCAAGCCGTCTCTAACGACATCTGGATCATTGTCCTAATTCAAGGCATACCCCTGCGCATCGAAGAAGATCCCACTTTCACACAGACTCTTACGGTTCCAGAACCCTTCCGCTTTAACCGCGCCTGCGTTGACTCCGAACTCTCCACCCTACCCACGGAAGGATTGCCTGTAATCGGCTTCTACCCCAATCCTTACTTCACGGAAAAAGAGTTATCCCCCTTCAACCAATCCCTCGCTAACCAACTTATCTTAGTGTGTCGCCTTGACGGACCTGACCCAGAAACCGTCATCCGCATGATGGACGATGCCCTCGCCACAGAAAACCTAGAACTCACCGGACGGGTCTATCTCGATTCCCGTAACATCAAAGACCCTAAGGATCCCTACCGAATCGGAGACCAATGGATCGAAACCTGCGCCATCATCGCCCAAACCAATGGCCTAGAAACCGAACTCGACCAAGAACCCGCCACCGTGGGCTCCACCGCTGTCTGGGATGATGCCGCCCTCTACTTTGGTTGGTATGAGTGGAATATGAACGGCCCTTTTCTCCGTCCTGAGTTTCATTTTCGTCCAGGAGCTATCGCCTACCACATCCATTCCTTTAGTGCCGAGACGCTCCGCAGCAAAGAAAAAAACTGGGCCGGCCCCCTTCTCGCAAAAGGTGCCGCCGCCACCATGGGCTCGGTCTATGAACCCTACCTGCGCTTCACCCCCGATCCCAGCACCTTTCTGCGCGCCCTCTTAAACGGCTACACCTTTGCGGAAGCTAGCTACCAATCTCAGGCCGGCATTTCTTGGACCATGACCATGTTAGGCGACCCACTCTATCGGCCCTTCCCACGCCGCTTTTTGGATAACCTGAACCGCACCCAGACCAACACTACCCCAGAGGCACCTTGGATCTACCTACGCACAGCCCGACTCATTGCGGCCAGCCAAGAAAGCCTTCCCGTCAAACTCGAAAAAATAAGTAAAGTAGCCGAATTTGCACGCAACTCCCCCATATTTCTCGAAGGCTACGCCGACATCCTGAGTGATCTTAAATCAGAACCTGAGCTCCTCATTCCCTTAAGAAAAGAGGCCATCCGTCTGTCCGTAGGCAGTCCTAATATCATCCGCAACTCCCTCAAATTAGCAAAGCTCTACGCCACTCACCATCAAGCAGAGTCTGCTATAAAGGTTTACGAAACACTCATGCTACAAATGCCTGAAGCGTCCCGATCCTACGATGTCCCTAAAATCGCTGCCGACAACGCCGCCCCAATCGCTGCGGAAAAGAGCCCCTCAGGTGAGCTAATAACAGAACCTTTGATCACACCGACCCCACCACCCGCCCCTGCTCTGACACCCTTCAAACCTGCCGTTATGAAAGATAGTCTTAAACCGAACTTCTAAAATAAAAAGAGTCAATCGCACTTTTCTCTTGAGCAAGCCCCCTGATTTTTGAGATGATCCCACTTTGCGCCGGTGTGGCGGAATTGGCAGACGCGCTAGACTCAAAATCTAGTATTCGCAAGAGTGTGTGGGTTCGATCCCCTCCACCGGTAGCGCAAACTCCTTACTACAATCACCTTCAGACTAGCCTATTTTCTTTGAAAATGAGGATTGAGACTGGTCGACCCAATACTGCAAACCAGCCGAAGTGCGATTTAGTCCACCTTTTACTGACTTAGTGGTAGAGGCATGACAACGACGACATTGCCGCGCTTACGTCCGGTATCGACGCGAGCGTGGGCGGCTACGATGCTTTCCAAAGAGTAAGTCGAATCGATGATGGGGACGAATTGCCCGAGCTCTACAACTTCGCACAAGAACTCCAGATCAGCCCGCTTCTCTGGTGCAGTGCCCGCAAAAACGCATTTGCCCTGCGCGCGCCTGCCGCGTGCGGCGTCCAGCATTTGAAGTAAATCTGCTGCCGCCAACAGGAGGCGTCCATTTGGTTTTAGTGCCTCTTGACAACGAGCAAAGCTTGTCGCACCGACGGTATCGAAAATGATATCATAACAGGATAAGTTGCGGGTAAAATCTTCCTTGGCGTAATCAATGACATGATCGGCACCAAGTCCAGCCACAAGCTGAGCATTAGCACTGCTGCACACGGCACTCACTTCTGCACCAAAATGCTTGGCTAACTGGACTGCGGCGGTGCCGATGGCACCTGACGCACCCAGAATGAGCACGTGCTCACCACGCTGAATATTACCCAAGTTGCGCAAAAAATAGAGCGCCGCGGTGCCGCCAAAACAAAGCGCAGCCGCCTGCTCGAAACTAAGCCGGCTAGGCTTAGCCACTAGGTTGCCACTTGCAGACATGGTGCGGTATTCCGCATGGCAGCGCATGCCAACACCAGGAAAGGCGAGCACTTTGTCACCCACGCACCACTGCGAGACGTTTGCGCCGATGGCCTCTATCGTGCCGGATAACTCGGTTCCGAGGATGCAGTTTCTGGGTGAGCTTACGCCAAAGAAAAGCCTCGCGATCAGGCCAAAGCCACGCGGCACTTGCAGGCTGCGCACACGCCAGTCGCCCGATGCCACCGTGGTGGCATGGATGCGGATGAGCACCTCATCTGCCGTCGGCACGGGTGTGGGAACTTCCATAACATGCACCACCTCAGGCGGGCCATAGCGTTTGTAAACAGCGGCCTTCATCGGTTAAGTAGAACCTCTAAATAAGGTGCTGTGCATGGTAATTCTAATAATAAAACTAGCCGCTCACCGTGGTTAAAATTTAATTTAAACGAGGACAGCTTGATCATTTTCTGCGGGAACAGGTTCGACCCACTTGCCGTTTTCTTTAATTAAATCCACAAGCTGGTTCACGGCTTGGTCTTCAGGGATGTTGAACTTAACAGGCTTTTTACCGATGTAGAGGTTGATCTTATTCGGTGCGCCACCGACGTAGCCAAAATCAGCATCGGCCATTTCGCCTGGACCGTTCACGATGCAACCCATGACGGCAATTTTGACGCCTTTAAGGTGGAGAGTGGCGGCCTTGATTTTAGCGGTGGTGCTTTGCAGGTCAAAGAGAGTTCTACCGCAAGAGGGACAGGCCACGTAATCGGTTTTAAAGATACGGTTACCCGCAGCTTGCAAGATGTTATAACCTAGGCGGATGTTAGCTCCTGGCGCCTTTTCTTGGCGCAGGAGGATGGCATCGCCAATGCCGTCGCAAAGGAGCGAGCCTATGTGAATGGATGAGCTTAGCATGGTGCTGAGCAGGTCTGTTTCACGTTCAGGATGTAAGGTGTCCTTTAGCAAGATAGGGTGGCGCGGATGTATTCTGGAGGCGAGGATGCGGAAGGCTGTAGCTACGTTGAGGTCACTGCCGTCTTTGACGGTGACAACGACGGGAGATTCCATGTCGTTGATCGCTTGGATAACTTTTTCATCATGGAGATCGACTTCTTGAACCTCAGAGGTTTCGTAAATAATTTCAGGTGCAGTATCCCCCATTTGAGTAAAGCGAGGTTTTAGCGTCTCATAAATGTCATGCAGGGAATAGATGCGAGCGGAGTTCGTACCGCCGAGAGTGAACCCTTGAATGCTGAGGGGAATACTATTGCGACGTAGATAAACAAAGGGATCAAAGCTCAACGCATAAGACTCACTAACTTGTTGGCACGAGCTGAGACCTTTAGCATATTCGACCAGGGCACGTCCCACGGGAATTTCATGGATGCTGTCTTCGGTGAGGGAGACGCGGATGGTATCGCCTAGGCCGTCGAGAAGAAGGGAGCCGATACCGATGGCGCTTTTGATGCGTCCATCTTCACCTTCACCGGCTTCGGTAACTCCGAGGTGGATGGGGTAATTCCAATCGGGACCTTCTTGATTAAGTTTAGCAATAAGAAGGCGGTAGGCATTGATCATCACCTTGGGGTTAGATGACTTCATGGAGAAGACGAAGTTATGGTAATCAAAACGACGGGCAATCCGGGCGAACTCAAGGGCACTTTCTACCATGCCTAGGGGCGTGTCTCCATAGCGGTTCATAATGCGGTCGGAGAGGGAGCCGTGGTTTGTGCCGATGCGCATGGCTAGACCACGTTCTTTACAAAGATGCACAAGAGGAGTGAAGGTTTCTTCGATACGGACGAGCTCTTCATCATACTGGTCGTCGCTATATTCACGAACGGCAAATTTCTTTTTATCGGCAAAGTTACCTGGGTTAATGCGAACCTTGTCCACCCAGAGGGCGGCTTCCATAGCGGCATCGGGTTTGAAATGGATGTCAGCCACGATGGGAACGTCACAGCCTTGAGCGAGAAGTTCTGCTTTAATATTTTTAAGATTAGCAGCGTCTTTTACGGTGGGTGCGGTTATGCGCACGAGTTGGCAACCAGCGTTGACGAGGTCCAGTGTTTGCTTAACACAGGCGTCTGTGTCCATGGTGTCGCAGGTGATCATGGATTGGACGACGATGGGGTTGTTCCCACCCATTTTGACTTTACCTATGGTGACTTCACGCGTGACTCGACGCTTATAAACAAAGGGATTAGAGCAGTATTGGGTGAGCATAACTATTTTTTAGCGGGTGCGGGTTGTTCGAATTGAAGGGTCGTATTGTCTTTATTACCGCCCTCGAAAAAGCTTTTTGCACGTTTACCACTTCTACTTATATCAAAGAATGTGACGTAAAGAAAGAAGCTAATAAGGAGCCCAAAAGAAGCCATGTGGAGTATCTCAATGATTTTTTGCTCAGCAGGTTTTCTACGAATCCACTCTATGACAGAGAGGACGATGTGCCCACCGTCGAGAATGGGGATGGGTAAGAGATTCATGATGGCGAGGTTAACATTTAAAATAACAGAAAAATATAAGACTAATCGCCAGTCAACCGTAAGTAGATTCATTAATTTATCAAAAATGCCAACGGGCCCACTTAAATGTCGGAGGCCAACACCTGACTTCGGACTAGCTAACGCTTCGAAGGTTCGTTGAATAGTGAAAACCCCATTGACGATCTGATCCACTGGGCTGAGATGGACGGTTTTAGGATCAGACATGTTCCAATTAATGCCTAATAAATATCTTTGCGTGGTTTTTTCAAAAAGTGGCTTTATCGAAATATTTAAGATTTCTTCGCCACGCTTAACAACGATGGCAGATAACCCCTCTTGCTTATTCATTAAGTAGGTAACTTGACCAGGACTCGTAACTTTTTGGCCATTGATTTCTATAATTACGTCCCCCTTTCTCATACCCGCAGACGCAGCGGGAGAGTTAGGATGAACCGTACCAATTTCCGCAACATGAGTTGGATAGTTTTCAATCCCGATAGTTCTCAGATTTTCCATCTTCGGATCTTTAACTGGCAGGACGGAAAAACTCATGGGCAGACCAGCTCGCAAAATATCAACCTTAACTAACTCATTTTTTGCGAGCATTATTGACTCTGCCACCCCGTCATAACGCCCCGCCCAGCGGCTCACGCTGCGATCGTCGATTGTCACAATCTCGTCCCCTGCTAAGATCCCCGCCTGCTGGGCAGGACTATTCGGCTCCACATAGCCCACCACTTTCGTCAGCATGGCTTGGTTCTGAGGGATACCTATCAGGTAACAGAGTATGGCAAAAAACACGGCTAAGAAAAAACTAAAGAGAGGTCCCGCAAAGGCCGTGATTATTTTTGAAAGCGGCGAGATTGGTGGTAATGCATCAATATCTTGCTGAGTCTGGCCTTCCACCACTTCCATGGCCACCATTTGCGGTAGTTTAACGAAACCGCCAAAGGGGAAAGCTCTTAAATTACATTCTACGCCACCCCAACGAAAACCCCAAACTTTCTTCCCCATACCTATAGCGAATTCCTCCACCACCAAGCCTCTCCAGCGCGCGGCCAAGAAATGGCCTAACTCGTGAACAAACACAGTTATGCTAAATAAAATAAACGCCGCCGTGAAGGTAAGTATTACAGTTAAAAGTGCCGAGAGCATAATTCCTTAAAGTTGTTCAGCTTGTTTTCTAGCCCATTGATCTGCCAAAAGTATAGCATCCAGATCAGGTGAAGCAATGTTCTCGTGCGCATTCATAACACGTTCTACCGTTTCCCAAATTTTCGGAAAACTGCTTCCACCCGCTAAAAAACGATCCACCGCCACTTCATTTGCTGCATTCATGACTGCTGGCAATGTCCCCCCAGCCATTCCCGCCTCCCGTGCCAGACGTAAAGCCGGAAACCTTACCGCATCTGGTGCCTCAAACGCAATCTGCCCCAGCTTAGCAAAATCCAAGGGCGGCAGACTTGTGGGCAAACGACGAGGATAAGTGACCGCATACTGGATGGGAAAACACATATCCGTGTGACTGAGCTGCGCAATTACGGAATGATCCACAAATTCCACCATCGAATGAACAATGCTTTGGGGATGCACGATCACATCGATCTTCTCCATCCCCACTCCGAACAACCAGCGCGCCTCGATCATCTCTAAGCCTTTATTAAACATGCTAGCCGAATCTATCGTGATCTTACGACCCATCTCCCACGTGGGATGTTTCAAAGCTTGCGCCACGCTTACTTTAGCTAAATCCGCTGCTGGCGTTAAACGAAAGGGGCCCCCTGAAGCCGTCAAAATCAAGCGTTGCACTTCACGTTCAGGTGCTTCATGCAAGCATTGAAAAATAGCGTTATGCTCACTATCAACTGGTAATACCGCTAACCCTTTTTTCTTAGCCAAGCTCATGACGGTTTCCCCGGCCATGACTAAAATTTCCTTACTCGCCACCGCTAATTCTTTACCCGTTTCCAGCGCAGCCAGCGCAGGCTCCAACCCACCCGTGCCCACGATGGCGACTAGCACCATGTCCGCCTCTGTCTCGCGCACCAGATCGACGAGGCCTTGACGTCCGCGATGAAGCCGGCAGGAAGGGGGCAAGCCTTGGGCGGCCTGTTCCGCTGCGGCTTCATCAACCACTGCCACTGCCTCAGGCCCGAATTCCTTCACTTGTCCCAACAAAGACTCAACGCTCTTATTTACCGCCAGCCCAACGATCTTCATTTCACTAGGCAAACGCCGCGCCACCTTAGCCGTGCTTAAGCCAATCGATCCACTTGCCCCTAAAACAATGACACGCTTCATAAAATTCCTAACTGATTAAAATTAAATAACAGTAAAACAAGGGTCCTGTATAAAGCAGACTATCCACCAAGTCCAGAGAACCTCCGATCCCTGGTATAACCACACCCGAATCCTTAGTATCAGAATCCCGTTTAATTACGGATTCTGCGAGATCACCCACCACACTTACGGATGAAAGTAATACCCCCAAAATCACGGCGTGGATGCCGACAATGGGAGCTAAGGCGTTCGGCATCAACCACGTTAAGAACAAGCTTAAAGCCAAGGCCGTCAGAATGCCTCCAGCTAAGCCCTCCCACGTTTTCTTCGGGCTAATCAGCGGAATCATTTTATGGCGTCCCAACCATGAACCCCATAAATACGCTCCTATGTCCGTCACCTTAGTCACGGCCACGAGATAGAGCGCCAGCATAACTCCGTTCCCTTGGGAAGAAGCCTCATTAAAAAAAATCTTTGGAATAAAATGGAAAAGATACGGAATATAAAAAAATCCAAAAAGCGTCAGCGCCACCGTAGCCAGTGCGGTGCTTTGTTTTTTCTCGAAAACCTGGCGCCCTAAAATAAATAAGATGGAAAGCAGAATAATAAATGTTTCCAGAGCTTTCGTATTACGCACATCCCCTTTTAGAAAAACTAGGCCGACATAGGTTATGATAAAAAAAGCGGCACCACAGATCAGCCCTGCTTTTTTAAAAACTCTTAGTCCCTTCGCTTCCTGCATGGCATAAAATTCCGACTGCGCAATTAAACCTAAAAGCGACACTAAAACAAAAAGTGCCGTGCGATACTCCTGCCAGACCATCAAAATCAGAAGCCCGATCAGAATCACCGATGAAAATAAACGTGAGCGGAACATAACTGCTAGACTGCCCCGAAGCGGCGTTGCCTCTGGTTGTAGGAGCTGAGAGCATTAAAAAACTCTTCGCGTCCAAAGTCAGGCCAAAGAACTTGCGTGACATACAGCTCGGTGTAAGAAATTTGCCATAATAAAAAATTACTTAAACGCATTTCTCCACTCGTGCGGATCAAAAGGTCAGGATCGGGAATTCCCTTAGTGTAAAGATGGTCTGAAATAGCTTTTTCATTAATCTGGCTCGTTTTTAATTCTCCTATGCGCACTCGCTCCGCCAGCGCGCGCATGGCCTCCACCAACTCCACGCGCCCACTGTAGCTTAAGGCTAATACCAAAGTCAGACCCGTATTATTGGCCGTGCTTAGGATCGTACGGTTAAGTTGTTTTAAAACCGCTTCCGGTAAATCAGTTAACCGACCAATGGCTCTAAGTCTGATGTTTTTTTGGTTGAGCGTTTTTTCATATTGCTTGAGCGTTTGCACCAGCAAGGCCATGAGTCCCTTGATCTCCGTGGCAGGGCGAGTCCAATTCTCTACGGAGAAAGCATAGAGCGTAAGAAAATCTACCTTAGCCTCCGCCGCAGCTTTAACTGTCTCTTCTACCGCCTTAGCTCCGCTTTTATGGCCTTCTAAACGTAGGAGTTTACGCGCTTTAGCCCAGCGTCCGTTTCCATCCATGATGATGGCGACATGGCGGGGAATGCGCTCGAAAACTGGCAGTCCGCTCCTCGCCACAGATTTCATGGGAAAAAAGTTTGCTCCCGACGCGGGCCAACCGAGACAATGAGGAGCTTGGCGCCACTTACTTCTTCCAATGCTTTTAAGTAAGTGCGCGCCTCAATGGGTAGCTCACCGAACTTAAGGCACTTGGAAGTATCTTTTTGCCAGCCTTTAAATATTTTATAAACAGGCGTGCAACGAGCTAGGGCATCAATACAAGCAGGTGGATAGTGGACGGTCTTTCCATCTAATTTATAGGCCACGCAAAGCTTCACTTCCTTCAATTGATCTAGTCCGTCAAGGTTGGTTAAAGCCAACTCTGTTACGCCATTAATCCGGCTAGCAAATTTTACCAGAACAGCATCAAACCAACCACAACGTCGCGCCCGGCCCGTGGTGGCTCCAAACTCGCGCCCCATCTCATGCAGCATATCTGAAAGCTCTTCTGATTCCGTTGCAAACGGTCCCTCACCTACGCGAGTGGTGTAGGCTTTTAAGGTGCCGATAACTTTATGAACTTGATTAGGGGGTAAGCCCGAGCCCGTGCAAGCGCCGCCAGAAGTGGTGTTGGAGGAGGTAACGTAGGGATAGGTGCCGCAGTCGATGTCCAGGAAAGTTCCTTGAGCGCCTTCAAACAACATGCTTTTCTTTTTTTCTAAGAGCTCATGAATTTTCGCAATGGTGTCGCAGATATAGGGTTTTAGAATCTCTGCCGCAGCTTTGTATTCTTTAATGACGGCAGCAGCAGAAACGGTCTGCCATTTCTTTTGGCGACAGGTTTCATTCACCTCCGACACGCGGGCTTTAATTTTAAGCTCTAGCTTAGTCAGATCAAGTAAGTCATGGGTGCGTAAGCCTACGCGCGCTGCTTTATCCCCATAGGCTGGGCCAATGCCGCGCTTGGTCGTGCCAATGAGCTTACCTTTAGCGGCGGACTCTCTGCCAGCGTCCAAACTGCGATGGAAAGGCATGACGACATGAGCACGATCACTGATAAGAAGGCGGCCTTTGGTTTTGATGCCACGGGATTCGAGGCCTTGGATTTCTTTAACCAAGGAGACAGGGTCAATGACGGTGCCATGACCGATGATGCAAAGTTTTCCCTTACGCAAGATGCCCGAGGGAACTAAATGAAGGACAAATTTTTCCGAACCGATTTCTACGGTATGGCCCGCATTATTTCCACCTTGGGAACGCACCACGGCGTCGTGGGAATCCATGAGGAAATCAATAATTTTACCTTTGCCTTCATCTCCCCACTGGGAGCCAACGAGAACGGTGTTCATATATTTTAAAGTTAACGTCCGACGCTGTAGTACTCAAATCCGAGGTTTTTCATTTCCCCAGGCTCTAAGAGATTACGTCCATCGAAAATCAGCGGTGTGCGCATGAGTTTTTTAATCTTAAGCCAATCTAACTCTTTAAACTCTTTCCATTCTGTGGCTACAACGATGGCATCTGCCTCAACAGCTACGTCATAGGGGTCAGAGACTAAAGGGATTTGGGGGTAAGCAACTGCGCACTTTTCCATTCCTTTAGGATCGTAAGTTTTAAGTAGGGCGCCTTCTTCTATCATGCGTTGAGCGATGTTAATGGCGACGCTGGAACGGATGTCGTCTGTGTTCCCTTTGAAGGCTAGACCCAGTTGCCCGATTTTCTTCTCGCGGAAGACCCACATGACCGAACGCATTTTTTTAAGGAACCGTTCAAGCTGGTCGCCGTTTATGCGCTCCACTTCTTTAAGTAAACTAAAGTCGTAGCCTAAGTCATCTGAGATACGGATAAAGGCGGATAAATCTTTCGGAAAACAGGAACCACCGTAGCCTAAACCTGCATGGAGGAATTCGCGTCCGATCCGTTTATCTGCACCCATTCCATCTGCCACCATACCGATGTCGGCCCCCGAAGCTTCACAGATAGCGGCTACGGCGTTGATGTAGCTGATTTTTAAAGCTAGGAAGCTGTTACTGGCGTGCTTAATCAGCTCGGCGCTATTAAGGTCTGTGATCATGATAGGGGCATGGAAGGGTTCATAAACATCCTTCATGATGGCAGCGGCACGATCTCCGTTGGCACCTATAACAATGCGGTCAGGGTTCATTAAATCTGCAACGGCACTGCCTTCACGTAAAAACTCAGGGTTGCTGACTACATCAAAATCCACATTTGTTTTGCAATAACGGCGAATGGTTTCCGCCACTTTTTCTCCCGTTTTTACGGGCACCGTACTTTTATCCACGATGACACGGTATTCCGTAAGCACCTCTGCTATGCTACGGGCAACTTTTTCCACAAAGCTCAGATCCACACTGCCATCGGCTTGAGGTGGTGTGGGAACGGCGATGAAAACGACTTCCCCATTTTTCACGCCTTCATCAATCGAGGAGGTGAATTTCAGGCGTCCAAGTTCGACGTTTTTACGGACGAGCGTTTCTAAACCCGGCTCATAGATGGGAATGATACCAGCTTGGAGTTGTTTAATTTTATTTTCGTCGTTATCCACACAGGTCACATAATGACCCACTTCAGCAAAGCACGTTCCAGTTACGAGTCCGACATAGCCGGAACCTACAATCGTTAATTTCATAGCTTATTAATTATTGACTGTGATGTTAGCCGCTGGGAAGGCTTTCAACGTCAGACTGAGATAGACAGTAAACTCGTCTTCACTGTTATCATTTTCACGCAGAGATGCACTGACCGCCGTGCTCCATGCACCCACGTCGCGGTAGATGGAATAGCGCTGTTCGGAGAGCGCTCCTGTGTCGGCTTCAAAGTAGAGGTCTTGGGAGACTTTCCAATTTTCGTTTAAGCGCCAGAAAGTGCCAACGCCAAAAACATGACTATCATTTAATACAAAGGCGGATGCGGCGTAGTTTACATTATCTAAATAGAAGTGGCTTAGCTTGAAGTCCAAGGCAGGATGGACTTGCCAAGTAAGGGAGTTGTTAATCTCAGTAAACTCGTCGTCGGATAGGGGTAAGGCGGAGTAATGATCAAAGCTGAGCCAAGGCACGGGGCGTAAAGCTACTTCGTTATAAACATGGCTCACAATATTATCCCCAAGGATACCCATCTCCCGACTTTGACTGAAGTTTTCTTGGGTGTAGAGCGCCCAGTCAATCAGATCCACATTGATGCCATCTCGCTTAGTCTGGATTTTATTACGCACCCCGCTACGAAGGGAGTTTTGGTTATCAATGGAATCAATCGAATTAAAGGAAGAAAAATAAGTGGGCTGTAAACGGGTAGAGGGAATGCGATCATCGAAACCCCTGAATTGTTGGGGATCCAGATTAGTGTCAGGCATGTAAGAGTAATCTGCAAAAGGCTGGAACATATGGCGGATACCATCTATACCGAGGCCAGGATTTTTGATGTCAGACCATGTCTTGGACACTTTAAAAGAAGCTTCCATACCTGCATTTAAGGCTAGGCGAGTTTCATCACCGCCTGGATCATTACTTAAGGGATCATTATTTTGGGTATACGCCGTGCCACGCACACCAGCGCGCGGGGTTAAGGATAGCCAGTTGAAGTATTGTTTAGGATAGGATAGTTGATGGAACGTATCGTAGCGCACCGCACTGTAACTAGCTCCTGAGGCCTTGTCATCTCGGTCAAATTGACGCTCAAAGTTTACAACGCTCGTTTCCCCTTCATAGCTTAGGAAGGTATTAAAGAAGGATTGTCTTTTAAACCCAATGTTAAGCTCAGGTTTACGTTCAACGGTTTCAAATAGATTATTCGCCTGTGCCCGTGCGAGTAAGGTTATCGTAAAATTTGGATCATAATAAACCAGATCGGCAAAATTGTCAGGCTGCTGATCTTTCCGAAATTCTCTTTGGAAAAAGTCTTCTGTAATATTGCGATCGCTCCAGATGTTGATGTCTGCCGTGGTGGTGAATTCCGGGCTTAACTGATATTTATGCTTATAGGCATAGCGGTAGCGGTTTTCTTGGGGAATCACGGTGCGGCTAGCCGACGGGAAGCCGATGTCGGGACTGTTGTCTCCTACGAAAAATGTTTTTAATTCGCCACGATCACCGGGGCGGGGATTAAAATTAAAGTCAATCCCACCACCTGGGCCTCTGCGTGAATAATAGCCCATGTAAGGCGTCACGACCCACCGAGGGTCTAGCGACACCGTGTAACCAGCACTCACATAGGCACCAAGTCTCGTCGAACTACCTACGCTTAAATCAAAACTGTCAGATTTCTTATTCAAAGGAGCCGCCACGTAGGGAAGCCACATGACCGGCACGCTGCCTATATAGATACCGACATTTTTAAACACGATACGATCGTCTGGATAAATTTCGATCGTGTTTGCCTTTAATGTATAAGAAGGTGTTTCACGGTTTTCAGTCGAGATTCCGCCTTGGCGTATGACAAATTTATTCGGCTCAGGTGATTCTACTTTAGCTCCGAAGCCGTAGATCCGATCCTTAACCATACGAAAGTCTGAGGACTCCACCTGCTGGGTTTCGATGTTATAAGTCAAGAACTCACCACGGTAAATCTTCCCTGAAGCAAAAATGCGCACATTTCCCTTAGCCATGATTTCGCGCTTTTTACGGTTAAAGGCTACGCTATCTGCGTAGACCACGTTCTGACCGTGGCGGACAACCACGTTACCCTCCGCATAGGCTATGCCGGCCTCGTAACGGTTTTCACCATCAGCAGTAATTTCGATCGGCATACCCTGCGAGGAGTCCTTCTCAGCCGCCATTAAAGAAGCCGTAAGTGCCAATAAACAAACAAAAATGTGTCCCAAGTGTTTCAATTGACCTGAGTTAATAGCACTGCGCAAGCAGTCCTGCCAATAAGAAAAAGCATGGATTTTAATATTTCTGTCTTTTACAGTAAAAAGTCGCTTAGTTATTTTGTAAATAACTAAGCCTTGTTCACCCAAGCACAACGGTGGAATTCCCTGCCCTCCTCTATGAATTGCCTCTCAAAATCCGTCTTAGGATCCGCCGTCGAGTCCCATTCCCCCAGCTTTCCAAACAAAATCCCTGCCTCAGCCCAAACACGGCAAGCCCATGCAAAATACTCAGCGTGATCCGTGGTAAATCTTACCTCCCCCCCTGAAACTAAACAGTGTTGCAACGTTGCTAAAAACTCTTTCTGAATCAGCCGATTTTTAAAATGTCGCCGTTTTGGCCAAGGATCAGGGAACATAATATGCACCCGCACCACACTAGCAGGTGGACACATCCACTGCATAAAATAAGACGATTCTAAACGCAAAACGCGCACGTTTTTTAACTCACGCCGCACGATTCTCTTCGCTATTTTTGTCGCACGTCCGAGTAAACGCTCCGTCGCCACAAAATTTATTTCTGGATGCAACGCCGCGTAATCTAAAAGAAACCCACCATCTCCTGCTCCCAACTCTATCTCAACTGGTTGTGCGTTTCCAAAAATAGCCTGCCAATTAAATCTCTCCATGAGTTGATCGTTAGGCAACCAAGCCTGACTTACTGCGTCTGTATCCATCTAAAAATCCTTTTCGCTAAAAATTAATTTCAATCAATTTCTTTTCTACGCTTTACAAAAGAATAAATCCATAGTTTCATTTCACTTCACCGAAATTGGCTGGATAGCTCAGTCGGTAGAGCAACGGACTGAAAATCCGTGTGTCCCCGGTTCGAGCCCGGGTCCAGCCACTTCTCTTTACGCCCTTGCGTCGCACGATTGTCACCCAGCTGCCCCTCATTTATCTTGGAACTCTCCCTTTATCCTATAGACATTCCCTATGCGTGTACTCGTAACTGGAATGGTCGCTGGCATGGATGACGATGCTTGCTTGAAAAAAGTCGCCGCCCTTGGGTTAAAAAATCACCGAGAGGTTAAAATTTATAATGCCGTGGACGAGTTCACGAAGTCTGGTCGCAAACCCCTTGAACGCCTCCTAGGCACCACGGACTACGTCTTCGAACTCACTCGTGAACGCGAATACGAAAAGATCGGCTACGACATCATGCGTAACGGCTACACCGACGTCATCATCCGCGCCCCCGCCACCATCGAATGGAACCGCATCAACCGTAAATTTAAAGATCAGCGCATCATCCGCGATTTCATAAAGCCCGACATCATCGTCACCCTTATTGACGCAGAATGGGAAATAAAAGAGAAATTAGATAATAAAAATAGCTCTGACTTATTCCTCAACGCCCTCAAAGAACGTAACCATACCCTTTACGAAATCCTCTCGTGGATGCACGAAGAAGTGTCCCTATCAGAAGATTGGGCCAAGTACATGAACATCCCCCACTACGTCATCGCCGTGGGAGAGCCTCCCGAGTGCCTTTACAAACTTGTCACCACCCCTGACCCGTGGGTCGTTTACGCCAGCTACTCCATGACCTATGCCACTCCCGATATGCGGCTGGAAGTTAATAAAGTCATCCACCGCCTGCGCGAATACGCCGTCGTTATCGACCCTCAAACGGTTGAAATCGGCACCAACTACGAGCACGAAACCCAAGCCAACCGCGAAGCTATCTACGCCTACACCGTCCATCGAGACCTTCACTGGTATGTCGGAAAAATCCACGCCGTCGTCGCCATCCATCCCTATCCAGAAAGACCGCCCCTCTCCGCTGGCATGATGGACGAACTCGGTCACGCCCGCGACTACATGAAGGCCCGCTACATGATCTTCCCCAAAGGCTTCAGCCCCTTCACTACCGATAGTTATATTGAAAAAGGTCACCTCTTTGAAAAAGCAGACGAGTTTTTTAATTACTTAGATCGAGTCGAAGGCCGCAAAAAATTCATCGGCGACTTCACCCTCCAAGGCGATTTAAAACTGTAAGAAGGCAAAAGAAGCAGCACTGCCTTCAGCCTACCACCTCAAAGCTCCATCTGTAGTCCATACTAGGATTTTTGTAAACTGTTTGTTGTCAGAAGATTGCATGGACAAAATATCCTAAGTGCTTAGGATATTGTCGATATGAATCACACCACCTTTAGTCAAAAAGGAGGCCAAGCACGCTCTGAGGCTAAGACCATAGCGAACCGAGCCAAATCCGCTGCCTATTGGGAGTCGGTTCGGGCCGGAGATCGACCTGCGCCACAGCGCTTACGCCTGCCACCAGCTCCAGAGATTATCGGGACAACTTTAACCGAATACTGCCGCTTAACAGGTATCCTACAATTGGAGGCCTTTGGTTCCGTGGTGCGGGGAGAGGCTAAACGTGGTAGTGACGTTGATTTAATTGCGACTTTTTCCGAAAATCCTGGCCTCCGATTTTTCACGATGGAGAGCGATATGGCCGATATTCTCGGTGTTCCTGTCCACCTACTAACGCGGGATTCGGTGGATCAAATGTCCAATCCCTACCGCCGCGCCTCAATCCTAGCCGATGCGAAAGTGGTCTATCATGCCTAAGCCTGCCCCTAAACCCCAAGTAGCTTACCTGCATGATATGCTCGAAGCGGCGCGCTTGATCCGGGGCTATCTTAAGGGGGTTACCTTTGAGGAATTTTGGCATAATAACGAGAAGCGTGACGCCGTTGCCTTAAGACTCTCCGTTCTGGGAGAGTCTGCACATAAAATCGATAAAAAAACTGAAGCCGCCTTGTCCCCAATTCCGATCAAGAGTATCGCTGGCATGCGTAATCGGATCGCCCATGACTATGGTTCTGTCGATTTCAAGATTGTCTGGGCCGTGACCCAACAGGAGATAGACCCACTGATCGAAACACTGGAACGTTACTTCAAAGATCAAGGTTGCGCCACTTAAGCGCCCAGCCAATGCTCCATGACCGCCACGTCCGTTTCCGGGGGATAGCCGAGCTTAGTATAAATCTAAAAATATAAAATGATTAATAACCATCAATTCACAATCGTTGAAAATTGACGCCTCAAGCGGGTAGGTCGTCTCAAGAGTCGTAGGCTGACCCTGTTGATTTTAGTGTTACCTATGTCCCCAGTCTATCTGTTACTGATGTCCCCGATTCATACCAGCGGCACCACTAGTCCTTCCATAAACGCATCCGCCTTCGGAGAGTTGGCCTGCGTCCGGTAAAGAGCACAAAGGAAAGAAGTGTCGGGAAAGTGCATCATCCCTCTTCCCCTTCCAACTCATCCGCCCGCATGGATGCCACCTCAGCTTCGCTAAACACCCGCTGGCCCCAGATGGCTTTTCGACGTGCCGCAAAGTTAGGTTTGGTGGGGTTGACTTCTCTCTTGGGTTTCAATGCGGTGAGCACCCCAATGGGCTGCCCTCGCTTCTCGATTAGAATTTTCTCCCCTTCGCCAAGCCACACTTCGAGCATGGAGAAGGAGTTGCGCAGATCACGGACGGTAATAGTTCTCATGTGGACAAATTAAGTCCACATCTCACCACCTCAATGAAATTTAGTCCTCCCATTCGACTTATTTGCATGGAGGCTTTGCGCTGCAGCATCAAGTCATCCGGTGGGCCGCACACCAAGCGGACGAGAGAAAATTTTCTCATTGCGCAACTTGAAATAGAATTCCATCGACACCAGCTCATGGTTTGGTCGCCGATCCGGAATCCCCGTTCCCATAGTCTTTGAGTTGCTCCTCGACGGATTGCACTTTGGAAAAGGAGGGTTTGCAAGCAGCGGCTGCGGTCCAAGATTTGCTGGTGCTGCCTTTCCGATAATAGGAGCTGGAATAAAGAGCCCCTTTAGTCGACCGCGGACTAAGGCAGTTCCATTCTTCCAAATGTTCGAGCAATTGTTGCAAAAGCTTCAGGCCGTCGGCGGTCTTATCCTCAAGTTTGTAGGCCTGCAAAACCGAGATGGCCTCTTTCAATTTCTTTTTGGCATCTTCGACCCTGTCGGCTTGGGCATCCTCGGTTGCTTCCTCCACGGTCTTACCCGCACGCTGCACCGCAATCCACGCCACTACTTCCTGATTGAGTTTGATGTCCTCCGGGTTCTGCGTGGCTTGGATGCGGATGGTCTGTTCATGCGTTTGCGAGGTGATTTCTTTTTCGCCAATTTCATCCCACAACACTTCCATTTCCAACAAAGCTTCGCCTTCTAGGGAAGCGACCGGCTTTCCGTTCAGAAGCGGCAGGGGCAGAACTTCCATCATAAGAACCAATACCCGGTCCTCCTCACTGACTAGATCCCCCACGGACACTTCCGTCCGTCCATCTGGCAGGGCGACCACTGGGTAATCACTGAGTTGTCCCCACTTTTCGCAAAAAGGAAGGCTCTTGAAACGGAGTCGGACATTTTGAGCAGAAATGTTTTGCAACCCTTCCAACTCCTCTTTTAGGATCACGGGCAGTTTTTCAGGATTGTCCGCATCATGAAAATCGCCTCCCGAAACTTTAGCCAGATCCTTGAGCAGGACTTCGTTATAACCATCGCCAAAGCCTAGGCAACTAGTCCGAACGCGATCCTGCTCAACGCCAGTGCCGACTATTCTCCCTACCTGCACGGGATCCACAATCCCTTGATTGAGCTGGCCATCACCGAGCAGAAGAAGTCGGCGACGAACCCCTTGCGGAGCCTTTTTCAATTCATCGCGTCCCAGCATCCAGCCAGCGGTAAGGTTGGTGCTGCCTCCCTTGTTGATTTGGCGAATAGTTGCAAGAATCTCATTCTTACAGACGATTTTTTGCAGGGGGATTAGAACCTGTGCCTCACCATCAAAGACCACCAGACTGAACAAGTCCTCGCTCCGCAGATTTTTAACGACCAACTCACAGGCTTTACGGGCATATTCGAGAGGTTTCCCTGCCATACTTCCACTGCGATCCAGCACTAGACAGAACGACACTGGATCTGGTCGAATTGACCCCACTTTTTCGGCTCCCAAGCAAACTACTAAATGCACTGGTTGAGCAAGGTTTTCGAGAATTGTTTTATAATCTAACTGGCAATTAATTTTCATACCCACGATTATATCAAGTCAGAGGGACATCCGTGGTCTCTATGTAAATATTTATAAACTTATTTTCTCAAAAGACTTATTTTTAGTCCTTTCTGCTGATTAACCTCAATGAGGCGTATTTCTCAAGACGCTTAAAATATCTGGAAACTAGAACAGTTTTTATGCGCCTACGGAGTTATGCGTAAACGTGCCAGCCTAGTATGCGCCGTTGGTTTGAATCCCGAGCAATGCATAAGATGCCTGAGTTTGTTCTTTTGTTTGCGCCTGGCGTGTTTTTATTTATCTCCACATCCACTCTTTGGAAAACGGAGATGGATAGCAGTGCCGAGTTTCGCCGATTCATAACTGCCTAACAAAACCCACGTGCCGGTGACCGCATGAACAGCGTCGAGCCGACACGGTATTTGCGCTATGTGGCAGGCCAGAATATCGTAAATTGCCCGACTAAAAAAATAGTGGGCTCGGTATTGTTATGGTGAAAATGCTCAGAGCCGAAATCTGGACTGGTCTCCTGTCCAGCTACGATGAGACCAATTGCGTTGGTAACACCAAATCGCCCAAAATACAACTCCACCATAAGCGAACCCCTGCCGCGCTGGGATTTAAGGCGTGCGGTTGAGATCCGATGTTTTGTCACGAGTAAAACTATTTTTATCGATTGCTGTCTCAAACAGCGCCGACAAAGATAATTAGAGACTGCCCTTGGGGAAGACTCAGTTAAACAAACTGAGTTGTGAAGCCCTACATGGGGAAGGCCGCCTAGAACCCCACCGCTCTAGTGCTCCTGCTCACTACTTACTGGTCGCAAATTTACCCGTGACTAAGCATCCGATGACCAGTCCCAGTCCTAAGGAAATTCCAATAGCGTGGTAAGGGTGTTCGTGCACTGCTCTGTCGGTAAATTTAGCACCTTCGACGGCTTTATCTTCAATTTGGCAAAGCATTTTGCGGCCGCTTTCTATTGCCGAGGTTAGACGCTCGCGAGCTTCTTCCATTTTGTCACCCGCAACATGTGCCGTGGCGGCTAATAGTTGTTTTACGTCTTCACTAAGTATTGCTTGTTCGCTGAATTCGGAGTTGTTTGTTTTATTCATAATAGGGGATTCTTTTGTTTAAGCTAAATTTTGCTTTTAATGTTTCAGAGGGCTGGGTTCGTTGATCTTAGGTGCAACCACGTAGAACAAAGAATATCAGGAGAATGGGCAGTGGTATTCCTAAAAGCCACAGCAGGATCCATCCTATTTTTCCAGAAATCGATTTGTGTTTCGAGGGAGTTCTCATAAGTTCTTTGTTTTTGAGGGATTTTGAGTTTTGGGTTAATCTAACGGCTGGAGAACCAGCCGTTAGACATACCATTGAGATTAATGAACGGCTGAGTAAGGATTTAATTCTTTATCTTTACTATCACTTTTAGTTGAACAGGCGGACTCTCCCATAACGCAAATATCCTCTGCCTTCGCTTCAGTGAAAATTTCTTTTGCACGTTTGATCTCATCGGAGTTTTCCGTGTGGACTGACAGGAGGATGTTACCTGCCTTGATTTTTCCTTCGTAGCGTTTTGCTTCAAACTCAGGAACGCCTAGGCCAATTAAGCCACCAGCGATTCCGCCTACGGTCGCTCCAATAGCGACTCCACCTAAGGCTGCCATGATGGGGCCTGCGGCGATGAAGGGTCCTACTCCTGGGATGGCGAGAGCTCCAATGCCTGCAATCCAGCCAAGAGTTCCACCAATAACTCCACCTGTGCCAGCACCAGCGATTGCGCCTTCAGGAGCTTTTGTGCCTTTTTCATGGGCGAAATCCCGCGATGATCCTTTATCAGGGAATAAGGCGGAGATGTCGTTGTTGGAGAAGTTCGCGACTTTTAAGTTATCGACGATACGTTCGGCTTGATCATGTGTTGTTGCGATACAGTAAACGGCTTTATTTGTCATATATTTATCTTTATTTTGGGGGTTGTTGTTGTTGGTTGATTAACGAGAAGAGACTTTATCGGAGCCCGTGTGGTTTTTTACTACTAGTTGGTTGTCAACATTACGGGAATCAGCAACACGATTGGCAATTTTGCCGATGCGATTTCTTTCGCTGGAAGTTTCAACAGGTCCGCGTAAAGTGACTCGACCCTGTGAGGTAATGATTTTTACATTTTGAGCATTGATAGACATATTGTTTTCACTCATGATATTGCGGCGAATTTGAGCTGTGATAGCTCTATCATTTTTGCGATTACTTTGGTCTGTAGGCGTTAGTGTTCTGTCGTCTCGGTCACGCACATTACGCTTTGTGTTATCTGCGGCGTAAGAATTAACGGCGCGCTCGTTCTTTTCGTTGGTCTTCCAGTTACGTTTGGAGTTCCTGTCCTTGTAGTCATTCCAAGGGTAAGAAAATTCAGAACTGTTATTGGTTGTGGTTAAACGTAGACCGCGGTCTGTTTGAACCCATGTAGATGCGGAAGCTAGGTTTACTGTTAGAATTCCTAAACCGAGACCTAATGCCAACCCTGTTAATTTTTTATTTGATTTCATATTTTTTTATAGTTTTTGTATTTGTTATATTTGGTAACGGGGTGTAAATCGCATATGCCATGCCACCCCCGAAGTAGGTGCTCTATTTCACCTTCTGTAAGAGGGAAGATTCCCCAAATGAAGTGAGCTATCGTCAATTAGCAAATCCCGCAAAATGCAACGTTCTGCTGCCCACTTATTGCAAAAAGCAGAAATATTTTTCTTACACATTCCTACCCTCATCCTGATACTTGATATCCATTCACCAAACCCCTTTCGGGCTGTATTCAATCAACAATGTAAGGATTGGTTTTGAAGCATTATGGTAAACAACTTTTTATGAGGTTGAATAATTTTCTCCCTAGCCCACACTTTTTAACTTCATTATGCGCGCACGTACGTCTTACCCTTTCCACGAGATCGAACCTAAATGGCAAAAGCATTGGGATGAGCAGCAATCCTTCAAAGCCGCTAACCCGGGCGAGCCTGGTTCTGAGAAGCCTAAATTTTATGCTCTAGACATGTTCCCCTACCCCTCTGGCGCAGGCTTACACGTAGGTCATCCCGAAGGTTACACGGCCACAGATATCGTAAGCCGCTACAAGCGCATGAAGGGTTTTAATGTCCTGCATCCCATGGGCTGGGACGCTTTCGGACTGCCCGCCGAACAGTATGCGGTGCAGACCGGAACGCATCCACGCATCACCACGGAAAAAAACATCGCCACCTTTAAACGTCAAATAAAAGCTCTAGGCTTTTCTTACGATTGGAGCCGAGAGGTAAATACAACGGATCCTAATTACTACCGTTGGAGTCAATGGATTTTCATTCAACTTTATAACAAAGGTCTCGCTTATATTTCCGAAGCTCCCGTTTGGTATTGTCCTGCGCTGGGCACAGTTCTAGCCAATGAGGAGGTCTTAACCACCGATGCTGGTCCACGCTCTGAACGCGGCAACCATCCCGTGGAGCGACGCCCCCTGCGGCAATGGATGTTAAAGATTACGGCGTATGCCGAACGCTTGCTGCATGATCTTGATGGCTTAGATTGGCCCGAGTCTTTGAAGGACATGCAACGTAACTGGATCGGTCGGAGCGAAGGTGCGAGGGTGAAATTTCAAGTCGCTCAAGTTAAGGCTGAAATTGAGGTATTTACCACGAGGCCTGACACCCTCTTCGGTGCCACCTATTTAGTGTTAGCTCCTGAACATGCTCTTACTAAAACCATTACCACAGAATCACAACGCACTCATGTTGAGACCTACATTAAACAAATTTCCTCTAAGACAGATCTTGAACGCACCGACTTAGCTAAAACTAAATCTGGCGTCTTCACGGGCGCTTACGCAGTGAATCCCGTTAACGGTCATGAAATTCCTATCTGGATTGCGGACTATGTGCTGATGGGTTACGGCACGGGTGCTATCATGGCGGTGCCAGCCCATGACGAGCGAGATCATGAATTTGCTCAGGCCTATGACTTGCCCATCATACCTGTTGTTCAAGCAACTACGCCTCCGCAAGATGGGCACACCTGCTTCAGTGGCGAAGGCATCGCCATGAACTCAGGCTTCCTAAATAACCTTCCCACCGCCGATGCTAAAAAGAAAATCATCACGTGGCTCGAAGAAAAAAAATCTGGTCATGGCACCATTAACTACAAACTCCGTGACTGGCTTTTCTCTCGCCAACGCTATTGGGGTGAGCCCTTCCCTATCGTCTGGAAAGACGGCCAACACCGCACCATCCCTGAGTCCGAACTACCACTGCTTCTCCCTGAGATGGATGACTATACGCCCAGTGCAGAAGGCCTAGCACCTCTCTCGAAAGCAAAGGACTGGCTAAACTTACCCGATGGCTCCGTTCGTGAAACCAACACCATGCCGCAATGGGCCGGCTCCTGCTGGTATTACTTACGTTATTGCGATCCTCACAACACGCAGGCTCCCATCTCGCGCGAGGCCGAAAGCTATTGGCTGGGAGACCAAGGCGTGGATCTCTACATCGGCGGCGCCGAGCACGCTGTGCTTCACCTCCTTTATGCCCGCTTCTGGCATAAAGTACTCTTTGACCTAGGCGTCGTGAGCAGTCCAGAACCCTTTCGTAAATTGGTTAACCAAGGGCTCATCTTAGGCGAAGACGGACATAAGATGTCCAAGTCAGTCGGCAACGTCGTCAATCCAGATGACGTTATCGAAGCTTATGGCGCCGATGCTCTTCGCCTTTTTGAAATGTTCATGGGTCCCCTTGAGCAAGTTAAACCGTGGAGCACAAAAGGCGTGGAAGGCGTTTACCGTTTCTTAGGCCGCTCATGGCGTCTCGTCATGAAAGAAGATCAAGAAGGGTCTTGGCACCTTAACGAAGCACTACAAGATGTCCCTGCCGATGCTGCCACGCTCAAGGCCTTGCACAAAGCGATCAAGAAAGTTACCGAGGACATCGAATGTCTCTCCCTCAATACCGCCATAGCCGAACTCATGATTTTAACCAACGAGCTGACTAAACTAGAGGTGCGCCCTAAATCCGTTCTGGAAAGTTATATCCTCCTCCTCGCCCCCTTTGCCCCCCACGTGGCCGAAGAGTTATGGGAAAAATGTGGGCATGCTGAATCCCTTTCCCATGCGCCATGGCCTCAATGGGACGAATCTCTCTTAATCGAGAACGAGGTAGAGATTATTATTCAATTTAACGGTAAAATCCGCGCTAAGCTTTTAGTCGATGCTACCCTTCCTGCCGCCGACTACGAAGCGAAAGCCCGTGCCCTGCCAGACTTCGCCCAATGGTTGGGAGATAAGCAAATTCGTAAAGCAATCACTGTTCAAGGAAAACTCATCAACTTCGCCATTGGTTAAATACGCTGCCCATCACTTTAACAGAATTTGAGGTGCTTCCGTATTTTCCTGCATTACATTCCAACATAGACTTAGGCTGCCTAAAATGATCGATAAATATATTCCCTTATTTTTTCATCCTAAAATGGCCACTTTTGTCGATAGCTTATCTCCAAGTGCCCTGAAGCCCATTCAACTTACTTAGTATTGGGAGGAAATAGGATTACCTGTAAAAATGTTCGATATCGAACCTGTTGAAATCAGAGATTTTTATCGCGCTCATGACCCACACTATGTCGATGGAATTTTGGCAAGCAGCTTCTCTAACGGCTTTGGCACCAGACACCCCGAAGTAGCTTTAAGTCTTTTCCTAACGAGTGGTTCCCTCCTGAGTGCTGCCCGCTGGGCACTAGAGCATAAACAAATAGCCTGCTCACCCTCATCAGGGTTCCGTCACGCCTTACACAATTCTTCTAGCGGTTTTTGCACCTTTAACGGGCTTATGCTCGTGGCCGCCAAACTTATAAAAGAAGGGCTCGTTCAACGTGTTGGTATTCTCGACTTAGACCAACACTACGGCAACGGCACCGATGACATTATTAAACATATTGCTGCTAAAGATTGGATTTTTCATTACACGGCTGGACTCACCTTTACTTGCCCGCGCCAAGTCGAAATCTTCTTCCTTTTTCTACCTAGGATACTCGAAGGAATGGAAGACTGTGACTTGATTCTTTATCAAGCAGGTGCCGACCCTCACGTTAACGACCCTCTCGGCGGCTGGATGACAGATGAAGAACTCGCTCAACGAGATCATCTTGTTTTTCAATGGGCCAAAGCTAAAAATAAAGCTCTGGTATGGAATCTGGCTGGGGGATATCAAAAGGATGGCCAAGGCAGCATTAATCCAGTCCTCCAAATACACACTCAGACCGCCCTAGCGCACTTAAAAGCGATCTGACCTCAATTTAGGTTTTATCAAACGATGCTCCGCTGACGATGAGATGAGGAGCGACGTTGCCTTACCAGCGCTCGACCTAAGTACAAAAAAAGGGCTGACTCATAATAAGTCAGCCCTAATCATTGAACAAAATTAATTGTGTCTCTTATGCCGCGCGACGGCGACGTAGGAAAAACAACGCACCTAGACCAAGCGCAAGCAAGGCGTAGGTGGAAGGCTCAGGTATGGCGGTGATCGAAACGTTGTCGAGATACACATCGCCGGCGGCAGCGCCACGGAATTGGAAGCGCAGGCTGTCAATGGAGGCAATGTTCAGGCCAGTTTTTGTAACGGAAAACGTAGGGCTATTGGCGCCGCCCGAGGTGGTAAAATCAGCGGTGTAACCCGTGATGTTGGTGCCGTTATTGGTGAAGGTGTAAGCAACATTGACGGTTTGCCAATTGGCTCCTTGACCTAAGAATTGAAACCCTCCGCCACCTGGATTAGCGTTATCGAAGAAGTTATTCAGGCCATTGCTTTGTAAAGCGATGTTACCATTGGCGAATCCGGTATTCGGGCCGCCAAACATGACCCACATATCGGGGTTGTAGGAATCACCGACCTTCTGGAAAGAGAAGGAGATGTCCATATTGGTCGTGGCAAACGTCACTGCGCTCGCAAAATTAAAATTGAGGTCGGGTGCGCCTGCGGCGTCGCTGGTGTATCTGATAGAGTTGGCTCCGCTGAGGGCTTGGGCGTTGCTGATCGTGGCGGAATCGGTGCCGTTGAAGTTGGCTACAGTGACACCCGTGACGGTGGTGGCAAGAGCGCCGTTAGCGTAGCTATCGAAGTTATCGGAGAACAGAGTGGCAGCTTGGGCGGAGTAGGTTGAGCTCGCCGCAAACAAAGCAATTAATCCAACGACATTAAGTAATTGTTTTTTCATAGGTTTTCAACTTAGCACACTTCCAATTATTGATGCAACTACGAACAGCGGGACTGTCCCGATTTGGCATCCAATTTCCTTAATCATTCGTGATTATGCTTGGCCAATTTACTTCATTAGGACGTCAGCCCGCATGCCAAAGGCCGATAACGGTGGTACAGGGTTTCACAAGTGATAGGAACACTGTTTTATCCCGCTTCTTTTTTATTTTCCTGTTATCAGATTCTAGTTAAATAAACTTCCCGTCTTCTTCGCCGTGCCGTGGTTTTTTCATGCAAAGTAAAAGAACGGTTCGGAAAATTTACCATGAGTGCCCTGCCAGTGAGGACAAATGTGCAGTTGATGAATTTATTTTTTGAGATAAGAAGCTTTGGGAGTTAGCTATTCTTTCTCCGGCGATTTTACTGCGCCAGTTGCAATGACTGCTGTGCTGCTAAATTTTATCCTACACCTGATCTCTGTGTTACTTGTGTTCTAGCGATGAATGAAGCGTGACAGAACCTAACTGACCAAATGAGACGCAGGCGTAAGAAGGGCGGTGGTTGGGGGATTGAAACGTGCCGTTCGCCCAAGCCAACGTATTATCAGCGCGGGC
>JAWXBW010000070.1:0-17410 GCA_034440395.1 Blastochloris sp.
CGGCTACGCGCAGCAGAGAACCCAAAATGAAAGAACCCGAACCAGCTCATTCTGCCAACTCCAGCCGCTGCGCGGCTTCCGTGGCAGATGAAGGACGTTAGGCAGACGAACCTAAACCATGGAATCCTTCGACGAAGCCGGCTTCTTGTCTGAGCAGTGCGCACCACTCGTGGCGGCTACTCGGGCAGATAACCGCTGCATCTCCGAATTATATCTCGATATCAATAGGCGCGCCGTAAGGTTCTACCGCACGGCGTCACCTCAGCGAGACGACTTCCAGGAAATTCTCTGCATACTTTACTTCAGCCGCATGGTGAGTTTATACGAAGGGATCTACCTTTTGGCAATGCGAGGCATGGCCACTGAAGCCTATATCATGGCCCGATCAATGGTCGAGGTGCACTTCAAACTTCATTACGCTGATATGTCGCACGAGTTTGCTGCGGCGTTGGTTCGATCAGACGAACTTGAGAGATTGAAGATGCTGCGGAGCGCGGTACGTCACCGTGGGAAGAAATCACACCAAGAAGAGCCCGAATTGTCGAAGCTAATTCAAGATATAGAGAGCAAGACGAAGGGCACGCCTAAGATTAATACTAAGCAAATAGCGAAGGATCTAGACCGGGAGTGGGAATATGACTTGATGTATTCGTGGCTTTGCGGCCCTGTCCACGCCGGTCCGCGAAATATATGTTCCACTATCGTTAAGAATGACTCTGGAACTATCGAAGAGCTTATTTGGAAACCTGATTTCGACGGGCTTTTCTTTCAGCTTTCATGCTCTATGGATTTAATGCTTCAGGCGATGAGTACGAATTCGTTTCCCTTTCTTGATCGCCAAAGCGAAGAATACAAAGGCCTGACTTCGAAAGTATCCGAATACATAAAAAATACAAAGAAGCCTAACCAAGCGATGCAGAGAACGAGCGAGTCTGTCACGGAGCGTGCTCCGAGCAGCACGCTCCGCGCCAGCCACTCTCGTCTCTGATCTTATACTTTCGGTAAGAATGAAAATACTCATCACCGCTTTTGTAACCGCGACCCTCTGCGGTTGTCAGTATGATCCGCATGCTGGCAGTTATACGGCGCATGAACCCAAGATGGAAGAGATTGTGGGCGAGTATAGGCTGGATCAGATTTACATGGAGAGCTATTCGTCCGGTATCGGGGCCAAAGTTACTGAGCTTCCAGCGCCCCCTATAATTCGTTTGCTCTCGGGCGGGACATTTATCGCTGAGAGATTCCCCTATTTTTCAGAGACACGCACCGGTTTTGAATACAAATTCGAGGATTTTCGGACGATCAGTTCTAAGTGGTCACAGACCGAAGTCGGTAGTATTAGTGATGGCTCTGGAACCACCAAAACCCACTATGGAATATCAGTGGACGGATTGCCGACACATCTTAGTTCGTTTGGATTTACTGGTGCCAAGTTGGTTGACGGATTGATTATTGGATTTGGGGATCCCGACTCCGGGGACGCCATCAAATATAAAAAGAAGACCACCGAACAAGGCGTGGATGCCAACCCCCACTAGCCCCTTTGTTCTCCATGCTCCCACGTAATTTCCACCTCAACCCCGCGATCAACGCTGGCTTTCGCTAGTGGGGTTGCCATTACTCAAACGTTCGGAAGATAAAAGGAAACAAGAAGACTTTTGATTCCAGTTCAATGGAGTCAGTCTACTACATTGCACATATTTCTTGCGTTATATCAAAGCAGTGCGGGAATAGATCAAACAGTAAGAAGACTCTCTGAACGACGCCACAAGGATAAAGCACTCAACAAAAAACTTAACCAATGGAGCAAACTGTACAATGTAATAGACGGACAACATTCAAATAGAAAAGAAAATCAAGCAACTGAGAAAAACGTTGAGTATTGATCTGCCTTAGTCATGACCTCATGAATGATTTTTCCGTGATCTTAGTGGGAGCGGATAGTGGTGGTGCCATCGAGTCGTTTGGAGAGGTCAATGGGGTCTTCAATAGAGACGAGTGCGGGATCGACTTGGTAGGCCCAGATTTCAAACCACTGCATTGCGGCTTGGCCATAAATCGTCGAAAAAGCTCCATCCACAGCGTCGAGTCCTTGAGCCAGCTTCACCCGTCCTACCCTAGGTGTATTAAATCGTGCGTCAAAGGTACACCAAGCATTACCGAGATAAACCTCGAAATACGCGTGAAAATCCATGGGGGTGCCAGGATCAAGGTAACCGATGTCGGGCAGGTGACCAGTGACATAGCGGGCGGGTAGGTTAAATGCCCGACAGAGGGCAATGGCGACATGGGCAAAGTCGCGGCAAACTCCGTAACGCCTGGTAACAATTTCCGAAGCGGCTAGGTCGGGGCGACCGGAACCATAGCGATATTCAATCTGGTGATGTACCCAATTACTAATAGCGTAAACGCGCTCGCGCCCGTGCGGCACTTGTCCAAACTGTTGCCACGCAAAATTGAGTAGGCGGTCAGAATCACAATAACGACTAGGTAAGGTGTAACGCAAGAGCTCGGGCGGAAGTTGTTCCACGGGCAGGGCGAAACAAGGTTGGTCTAAATTATCTGGCTGGTTCTGGATTGTAACCAAGGCGTCATGGTGGACAATATTTTGCCCAGGTGCCAACATGGTGCGAGCAGTCAGATTACCGTGAGCATCAGTAAACTCCTGGAACGCATTGCCCCCGTTGATGAAGAATTTTTCTTGGTTCACGGTTTGGCCTAATTCACGGCGGGGGCGGATCGAAAGCAGAATCGGGGTCGGTTGGGAAGTTTGGTAAACCACATGACAACCTACTCGCACGGTTAAAGTTGGTTCCACGTAGTTCATTATTTCTCACCCGTTACGGCCGCAGCAAAGGCATCAAAGAGTGGTCGATAAAGAGGGTCGCGTTCGGGGTGATATTGCACGCCGAGCACAAAGCGATAACCAGTGAGGTGGGCCTGCTCAATGACGCCATCGAGGGTGCAACGCGCTTCGACGACTAGCCCAGTTCCGAGTTGATCTAAGGCTTGATGGTGAGAACTATTAACTAAGGGAAATTGGAGCTCAGTCGGTAAGCTGTAAGTCAGGGGCTGCTGGTTTAGGTATTTATGTGAATCGTGATTTGGCACGTCTAAATGCAGCGTGCCTCCGAGGGCGACATTAAGCACTTGTAGCCCGCGACAGATCGCTAGAATCGGCAGGTCTTGAGCTAGGGCTTGTTTGAGATGCGTAAACTCCCAAGTATCGCGATCGCTCTCGGGGTCTATGATCAAGCTTGGGTCGGGTATGGGTTGTCGCAAAAAATCTGCTGAAATATCCGAACCTCCAGTGAGTAGTAATCCGCTTACCGAATCCCACGGCACGGGCTCGGTGCGGGCATTAAGGAGTTGAAGCTCAGGGTAAGACTGAAAGACTTGAGTAAATGCCGCAGCATCGCATTCACGAATCCAACTTACGATGGCTTGCATTGGCAAAACATAACCTAACCACAGGTAAAGCCCTAGGGATATTTTAGGGACAGATTTTAAAGTGAGAAAGTGGGTTAAGTTGCAAGAATCAAAGACGCATATTTAGTCATTTACTAGCTAGAACGATAAGCAACCTTCCATGAGAGAACGGGGCAGAAAATCGTTCCTGCTCTAAGTAGAACTACGGATTAAATATGGCGGGAATCAGCTTCGTCTTTTTTAGCGTAGCCGGTTTCTTGGCGCTGGTGGTTAACTTCGTTCTTTTTAACGTAGGCGGCAAAGACGTCTTCCGCTGTCATGCCGAGGCATTGGGCGATGGAGATGAGGAAATGGAAGAGGTCAATGACTTCCACCCGTGCGTTTTGATCGTCGAACTTTTGGTATTTAGCCCACCATTTCCAAGGGACGCTGTCGATGAGTTCGGCCATTTCTTGGTTCATGGCGCGGGTGTAATTAAGAATCCACTTGGTTTTTTCTTCTTCGGTCAGATTATTTAAATCAACTCCGATGCGTTTGTTAAGCTCGGCTTGAAGACGGAAAATTTCGTGAAGTTTATCGGGTGTGTCCATGCAACAGTTGTGAAGCAGCTTGGCTTGGGAATCAATAGGAAAAAAAGTGGAACTTGCCTTAGCCTGTGGGAGCGGCTTTATTTACAGGGATATGGAAGATGTCGTAATTATCGGTTCAGGGTGTGCGGGGTGGACGGCGGCTGTTTACACAGCGCGGGCTAATCTTAAGCCTTTGCTTATTACAGGAATTCAGCCAGGTGGGCTACTCACGACGACGACAGTTGTGGAAAATTTTCCTGGCTTCAGTAAGGGTATTGACGGCAATCAACTCATGATGGAGATGCAGGAGCAGGCGGCTCGTTTCGGCACCCGGGTAGAATATATGAGTAAGGTAGAATCGGTGGAGTTGAGAGAGCGACCTTTTAAAATTATTTATGACGGGAAGACCGTTTTAACAAAAACGCTTATCATCGCCACGGGAGCTGGGCACAGGCACCTCGGTGTGCCGGGAGAGCATGAGCTGGAAAATAAAGGTGTGACCTATTGCGCTACCTGCGACGGTGCGTTGCCTCTCTTTCGGAATAAGCCCTTAGTCGTGGTGGGTGGAGGCGACTCCGCCTGTGAAGAAGCGATGTATTTGACGCGTTTCGGGTCAGAGGTTTTCTTGGTGCATCGCCGGGATGAGTTGAGGGCTTCTAAAATCATGGCGGAACGTGCCTTAGCTAACCCTAAGATTAAACCTGTGTGGGACACTGCGGTGGAAGAGGTGTTGGGTGGTAGTGAAGGGGTGGTGACTGGAGTGCGGCTAAAAAATTTAAAATCAGGTGAGGAGCAAACGCTGGCCTGCGCCGGAGTATTTGTAGCCATAGGGCACGTGCCTAATACTCAAATTTTTGCGGGGCAGATTGATTGTGAAGAGTCTGGGTATGTTAAGCGTCATGAAGGCAGCCGCACGAACATCGAGGGGGTGTTCGTGGCGGGAGATTGCTCGGACTCGGTCTATCGTCAAGCGGTCACGGCAGCCGGCATGGGCTGCATGGCGGCGATTGATGCGGAGCGTTATTTGGCGGGACTAGATAGTTAGCCAAAAAAGCTAACGGGATTACTTTATCGCTGGCGGTAGGGTATTGAGCATCTCTCTAGCTTCATTGGTGACGCTATCGTCTTCGTGGGAGGCGATGAAGTCGGAGAGGGTTTGGCGGGCGGCGAGCAGTTTATTTTCTTGAAGATAGAGGCGGGCTAATCCAATCGAAGCGGCTCCGACGAAGGCATGTTCGGGTTTAGCGGAAACTATTTTGGCATAAGCAGCTTGAGCTTCCGTTTTGTTGCCAGAGTTTTCTAGGGTAATGGCTAAGGATAGTTCGACTAATCCAGCGACGGGATGCTGGGGAAAAGTCTTAAGGAATAGTTGGTAGTGGGTGATGGCGGCTGCGTAATTTTTAGTCGTAAGTTCGGCTTGTGCTAGATCAATTAAGGTTAAGGCGGCAGCTCCACTTTGAGGATAGGTCTGAAGAAGTTTTTGTTTTTCTTCGGTAGTTTTAGCTGTGGCATACAGAGCGTTGGCTTTTCCTTCGCTAGCTTTTTGGGTGGCGATCCACCACGTAAAGGCACAGGCGGCGGCTAAAATAATGATAACTCCGACGATCACTGGGTAGAGATTTTTCGTGATGAATGCTTCGGTGTCGTTGATGATACGGGGGTCGTCTTGGGAGACAGGTTCGAGGTTTGCCATAGGTGTTAATTATGATAAGACCGACGGAATGAAGCAAGACGGAAAGCAAAAACTTGTCAGTTAGATGACACTTTGCCAAATTAGGCAGCGTTTGGAGTTTATGAATAAACCACAATTTCTCATTCTACTTGTTTTATCACTATTTTTTCAGTGATGGTGGTGACTAGGGTTTTACTCTTGCGGGATCTAGAGATGAATCGGGCTGTTTTGATCCAATCTCAAACGATCATGGCCAAAGGGCAAAGCTCGGAACAAGTTTTAAGCCAGATTATAAATAGAGTAGCGCAAGCATCGGAGCGTGAACCAGATTTACGGGATTTGCTGAAGCAGTACCATATCCATATAAAAGACCGGACCTTGCCACTAACGGCTCCTGCGGCTAAGGGCGGATATTAAGTAATTGCATGAACACCGAAGAAAATCTTCCCGTCAGGTTAAAGAAAAAATCTGTGATCTATACGGCCTTTTGCCCGATGGTGTTGATGTTTCTGGCGTTACTTGTTCATTTTGGTTTTGAGGTAAGGGGGCTTTTAGAGCAACGCCAGCAAATACGGATGGTTCTTAATCAAGTTACCAACCAAGTGCAACAGGCTAAAGCCTTGAACGATACTCTGGCTCATCTTAGTCAAGAGCTGGTTTTACTTTCTGCCCACAGCGCAGAGTCCAAGAAGATTGTGCAAGAATTTCAGATCGAGCTGCGCGAGCGACAAGTTGAGGCGGCTAAGGGAAATAAGTAGGAGCGTAGCGGTGTGGGGAATATTTTTTTACGTTTTCAGTTTGTAAGCTAGAGGTCATACGTAGGCGTGAGCCTAAAATCGTTTTTGACAAGGATGGCTCTTCGGTTTATATTTTCATAACTTCTTATCAAGAGCAGCAGAGGGACTGGCCCTGTGAAGCTGCGGCAACCGGCCTCGATTTTTTTATCGTGGTGTCAAGGTGCCAAACCCAGCTCTGAACGCAATACTGTGTCAGGGAAGGATAAGCGGCATCAGGCGACGCATGTCTCCTCATCCCTCTTAACCTATCTCTACACATAAAGCGCAGACGGCTCTCGATAGGTTTGTGGTAACGGAGAAAAAGAATATGTCTGAGCCCTATTTTAGTAGTTTGAAATGTCGCGAGTGCGGCCGCCTTTATCCTAAGAAAGCGGTGCATGTTTGCGAATATGATTTTGGACCTTTGGAGGCGGATTATAATTACGATCGGATCAAGGCGGTTCTTACCCGTAAGGTGATTGAAAGCCGTCCTAACTCCATGTGGCGCTATCGTGAGTTGCTACCGATTGATGGCGATCCCACGGTAGGCTTACAGGTGGGTTTTACCCCTCTAGTTAAAGCAAATCGCTTAGCAAAAGCTCTCGGCGTGGATGAACTTTATATTAAAAATGATACGGTTAATTATCCGACCTTAAGCTTTAAGGATCGCGTTGTGTCGGTGGCTCTTTCACGTGCGGTTGAGCTGGGTATGAAGACGGTGGCCTGCGCTTCTACAGGAAATTTAGCGAACTCTGTAGCGGCTAATGCGGCGGCAGCGGGTTTAGATAGTTATGTCTTAATCCCGGCGGATTTAGAACAGAGTAAGGTTTTAAATAGCCTTGTCTATGGCACGAAGGTCATCGGAATTCAAGGAGCTTACGATCAAGTCAATCGTTTGTGTTCGGAGATTGCCGGTAAGTATGGCTGGGGTTTTGTGAATGTGAATCTACGTCCTTACTATGCGGAAGGTTCTAAGACGATGGGCTTTGAAATCGTAGAACAGTTGGGTTGGGAAGTGCCAGCGCATACAGTTGTCTGTATGGCCAGCGGCTCGTTGCTTACGAAAATTTATAAGGCTTACCAAGAATTTATGAAAATCGGGATCATCCCGGAAGGTAAATTTACTATCCACGGAGCTCAGGCTACGGGTTGTAATCCGATCAGCGCGGCTCGCAAGTCAGGCACCGATTTGATCCGCCCAATTTCTAAGCCTAATACCATCGCTAAGTCTCTTGCCATTGGCACACCAGCGGACGGTTACTATGCAGTTAAAACCATGGAGCAGACGGGCGGCTTTGCGGATGACGCCACGGATCAAGAGATCATTGAAGGCATTAAACTTCTAGCGGAAACCGAAGGAATTTTTGCCGAGACGGCAGGCGGTGTAACCGTGGCTTGCGCTAAGAAATTAATTGATGCAGGCAAGATACCTCGTAATGAACGGATCGTGCTTTGCATTACAGGCCATGGTTTAAAAACAGTCGAGGCCGTGGCCGAACACATAGGAAAACCCCGGGTGATTAAGCCTAGCTTGCGCGAGTTTGATGCGTTGGTTGAAGCAGAATTATGTGAGGCCGCTTGCTGATTAGCTGAAAGCTGCATAGAGTAACTTAAGTAAACCGCACAACCTTAAACATAGAGTTAAAATTATTATGGCAATTGAAGTAAGCATCCCCACGCCCCTCCGCGGGTTAACGAACAATCAAGACATCGTCCACGTGGCTGCTGGTAATGTGTCAGACTTGATTAATGATTTAAACACGCAGTTCCCTGGAATTAAGGAACGCCTCGTTGATGATCAAGGGAACTTACGTCGTTTCGTAAATTTCTATGTCAACGGTGAGGATGTGCGGTTTCTCGATGATAAAAATAGCGTGGTTAAGGACGGGGATGAAGTTACCATTGTACCAGCGATTGCAGGTGGTTAACTCAGTTGAAGTTTGATATTTTAAAGAAAGATAGTTTTATGGCACACTTTAAAGGCAGATACTGGCTGAATTTTGACGCCCCCCGCTCGACCCAGCCCCTGATCTATCAAATGGGTAAGAAGTTTGAGGTGATTTTCAATATACGCCAAGCCACCGTTAATGAAGAAGTGGGGATAATGGCAGTGGAGTTAGAGGGTGAGCGTGAGACCGTAAAGGCAGCTATTGCTTGGCTTGAGGGTGAAGGGGTTAAAGTAGAACCCGTCGAGATTAACACCATCGAAGGTTGAGTCCTTCGTGAAGATTTCTCCCCTTGATCACGCAACATTAGCAAGGGGGTTACTCCTGCTGATTCTTTTTGTTACCGTGTTGCGTTTGGATACGTTGCATAACGATTTTCACTGGGGCTATCATAATGATGAACCGTCTAAGGTTGATCAGGTTAAGACGGGCGAACGTAATTTGAGGCATCCACCCCTCATGCTGACGCTGACAAATTTCGTCGTTAACGTGGGAGGTTTTTCAAATGAATCTCAGCGTATTGTTGAAGTGGGTCGCTTTTTGTCTGCGCTGAGTATGGGGCTAGCTTTGGTTTTAATGGCGGATTTATTGTGGGTGCGAATCCATCCTATGGCAGCTTTAGGCTGGGCTTGTGTGGCACCTTTTCATACGGGTTTTTTTGAAGTAGGACACTACTTTAAAGAAGACTCCTTTTTTCTTTTAGGTATCGCACTGGTATTAAGGTGTTCAGATTTTTTTCTTTCCAAGCAATCGCTAGCGGGCGCATTGGGACTTGGGCTGGCCTTAGCGTTCTTAGCTGGAACCAAGTATGTGGGTTGGTTGTTGGTCTTTTTTGTAGTGCTCCAGCTCCTCCTTTTTTCTCAAGCTAGCACAACGCTTAAAGTAAAATGCTTAGGAGCTTTTACACTGGGACTGATCCTTGTTTATGGTCCAGCTCTAACACGATTAGATATTCTTCAACTTTTCTTAAAGGATGAGGCGGGACTTTTATTATCGGGAGATTATGGAGCAGGATTGCAAGTGCCTCACGGCTTATACTGGAAACAGTTAGTTGATGATTTTTCGTTACCGTTGATTGTGGTGGGTCTCTCTTCCTATATGGTTGGCGTTGTTATCCTAAAAATAAGGGGATATTGGCTTATGCCCTCGGTGATTCTGACCACGATGTTCCTGCTGGCGTGGACGTCTAAATATTCTGAACGCTATTTATTACCTGTACTTTTAATGGTCATGGCCATGATTATCGCAGGACCTGTCTTAATGGTATTAGTCATTTTTAAAAAGTGGCCGCAATTAAAATTTAAATCTCTAGCTCTAGGCTTGGCAGTTTTTGTGCCCAGTCTGTTTTTGTTTAAAGATAATGTTTCTGATTTTACGCAGTGTTATGAGGGCTTCCAAAAAGATAGCCGAAAGGAGTTAGTCCAGTGGGTTAAGACCAATCTTAAATCTGAACAGGTGGTGTTAGCACAAGATACGCTGGCGAAATTTTATGAACCAGAGTTATCTAAAAAAGTATGGAGTTCTTATTTTGTAGCTGACTTAGGAACGTGGGAGGAGTTAAGAGCTTTGGGAGTTACGCACGTGATTATTTCGTTTGATGTTTATCATCGCTACGTGAATTTAAAGCGACAGATGAAACAGCAAGAGAGCGCGGAGTTTGTGCGCAGAAGGCAGTTTTACCTGAAAGCATTGAGTGAGGGCAGGGTGCTATGGTCTAGCCCAAACCATAATCCGAAAGCACTGCACCCCGGTCTAAAACTAATCGCGCTTAATCCTGAGTGAAGCCTAAGTTAATTGTAATACATGAGAATTCACTTTTTTCAGCATACGGCCTCGGAAGGTCCTGCGGGTGTGGCGCGTTGGGCGGCTCAACGGGGTTACACCATGACCACGACACGATTTGATCTGAAACAAGAATTGCCTGAACTAGCGGATTTTGATGTTTTGGTTGTCATGGGTGGGCCGATGAATATTTATCAATACCGTGATTATCCTTGGTTACAGGCGGAGCGATTTTTCATCCAGCAAGCTTTAGCGGCGGGTAAGAAGATCGTAGGTTTTTGTTTAGGATCTCAGCTCTTAGCCGATGCGCTAGGCGCACGCGTTTATCAAAATAATCAGCATGAAATTGGTTGGTTCCCCGTTACGAGGTTGGAGGGGATGAATAAGGTTAAATCTTTGCAGGATTTCCCAGCCCAGTTACAGGTCATGCACTGGCATGGTGACACCTTTGACCTGCCCGCAGGAGCGGTTCATTTAGCTTCTAGTGCGATCTGTCAGAATCAGGCTTTTAGCTTCGGGAATCAGGCCATTGGGTTCCAGTTTCATTTAGAGGTTGATCAGCAGGATCTGAAGGATTTTATCGGCTGCGGGAGTGATTTAAAAATGCCTGGAGCCTTTGTTCAGCAAGAGGAAAAAGTCTGGCTAGGTGCCGAAAGTTATGCCGCCGAGGCGCAAAGAATTCTGGCTGGGTTTTTGGATTCCTTTACTGTAACCACATAGCTTCCGTATCAATACAAATAAAACAGGAAAACACCGTTTATGAAAAATAACTTACCGCCAGAACTCCATCTAAAAAAAACGAGCGGATTGGCTATTGCCTCACTCATACTTGGAATTTGTAGTTGTGTCTTTTGTTTTGTTACGGGAATTCCAGCCATTATGTGTGGAGCCCTTGCTCTGCAAAGAATGAAGAAGAACATACTTTTGAAGGGCCAAGCATTAGCCATTGTAGGAATAATTATGGGGTCGGTTTTTACTTTGATAGTAGTCCCTGCAATTCTAACGGGATTAGCTGTTCCTGTAGTAACTGCCGCTTTAGAGAAGGCGAAGCAAGCTCAAGAAGTAGCTTGTTTACGTGAAGTTGGCCTTCTTTTATTTAATGCAGCTAATAATAACGATGGAAAATATCCCGATTCGCTTGAAGACTTTATTGCTACGTCTAGGCTTTCCCAAGAAGAAATCGCCAGGCTATTTTACAAAAAAGATTCCAAAATAATTCGTTGGGATTACAGACCAGGACTGACTACGACCTCTAATTCTAGGCAAGTTTTGATTCAATCTTGTGAGGTATTTAGCAGTGGCCGTGCGAGAGGTCGGGTTATTTATACAGTGGGTAATTCGTGCTCTTGGGTTGAAGAATAGTCCGTAAAAAAATTCTGATTGTTGCTAAATTTGAGGGAAACGCTATCCAAGAAGTATGACTACTTCAATCGTAACGGGTGGTGCAGGATTTCTCGGTTCTCATTTAACAGATAAACTTTTAGCTCAAGGGCATAAGGTTATTGGGATTGATAACTTATTGACGGGGAACACGCGTAATATTGATCACTTGGCAGGTAATTCTAACTATAGTTTTATCAAACAAGATGTGACGGAATATTTATACATTCCTGGAGATGTTGATTTTATTTTTCATTTTGCTTCTCCCGCTAGTCCTATTGATTATCTCGAGTTACCCATCCAAACGCTTAAGGTCGGTTCTCTTGGAACGCACAAGACTCTAGGATTAGCCAAAGCGAAAAAGGCTAAATTTTTATTGGCCTCTACTTCAGAGTGTTATGGGGATCCCTTAGTGCATCCTCAAAAAGAAGACTATTGGGGAAATGTTAATCCGATTGGACCACGCGGTGTTTATGATGAGGCGAAGCGCTTTGCGGAAGCTATGACCATGGCTTACCATCGCACGCATGGTGTGGACACCCACATCGTCCGCATCTTTAACACGTATGGACCACGCATGAGGTTGCGGGATGGACGCGTGGTGCCGGCTTTCGTGAGCCAGGCTCTTAAGGGCGAGCCGCTAACCGTTTTTGGTGATGGATCACAGACGCGTAGTTTCTGTTACGTTTCGGATCTGATTGAGGGTATTTATCGGCTTTCTCAAGCCGACTTCCATGAGCCCGTGAATATCGGGAATCCCAATGAGATGACGATTAAACAGTTTGCTGAGCAGATCATTAAAGCCACGGGTAGTAAGAGCGTGATTGATTACCGTGATTTACCGGTAGATGATCCTAAGCAGCGCAAGCCAGACATTACTCGGGCTAAGACCTTACTACAGTGGGAGCCCAAGATGGGTTTAGAAGAGGGGCTGGCTAAGACCATTGATTACTTCAAGGGAAGACTAGATCAGGAATAGATTTTGCTCAGTTGATTCTAAAACTTATGGCTCGTTCACTCATTACTTGCTTTTGTAAAATTTCTTGTGGGATCCTCTTGGGCTTGCTGCTACAAGGGGGTGCTGTCTTAGGGCAAAGTCCTACGACTTCGACCGATTTACGTTACAAAAGTTCCTTACTTTTCTCTAATGTGCTGGAGATGGTGCGGGAGCAGTATGTTGATTCTGAGGATGCGGAGTATCCTAAGCTCACCTATGCGGCTTTAGAGGGAATGTTAAATTCCTTAGATCCTTACTGCGAATTTCTTGATCCACAACGTTTCGCAGAAATGAAGAGCGAGACCGAAGGGGAGTTCGGAGGATTAGGGATCTATGTGGGGATGCAGGATAATCGGAATCTGATTATTAATTTACCCATTGAGGGGACACCGGCTTTCCGGGCAGGGATGATGCCAGGGGACTGGATTGTTAAAATCAATAGCACGCCCACTAAAGGACTAAGCCTGCGTGAGGCGATTAATTTATTGCGAGGTAAGATCGGAGAGTCCATTGAGTTGGTTATCTATCGACCTACCACTCGGCAGAGCTATGACTACGTGTTGGTGCGCGAGATGGTAAGTATTCCGACTATTCGTGGCACGCGCATCTTAAATCCCTTAGAAACAGGACCGGGTAAAATAGGCTACGTCCGCATTACTCAGTTTGGAGAAAAGACTCTTATCGATTTTGATAGAGCCATGAAGCAACTTATGGGTGAAGGGATGAATGCTTTAATATTAGATTTGCGCAATAATCCTGGCGGGCTCTTAGACATGGCAGTCCAAGTGGCAGGTCGTTTTACGGCAGAGGGTACACCCATCGTTTCCACCGAAGGTCGGTATGGAGCCTCAGAGCGAACTATTTTCTTAGCACGCGGCCGTGACCATTATCCGCAACTGCCGATAGTTATTTTAGTTAATCGTCACAGTGCCAGTGGAGCCGAGATCGTGGCGGGTGCGTTAAAAGATTTAGGGCGAGCTGTCTTGATTGGGGAGACTACCTATGGCAAGGGTTCTGTGCAAACGGTGCAACCACTAGAAATTTCTTTAGATAAACCAGTAGCTGTTCGTTTGACTACCGCTCATTACTACACACCGAGTCGTAAACCAATTCATAAAGTTGGTATTCCCCCTGACATCGAGGCTCCTGTGACCTTACAGGAGGAGCAGGCCATTTTACGTCGGCAAAACTGGCATATGCTTACTCAAGAAGAAAGAGTTGAGCTTGATAACATTAATGATGTCCAACTTGATCGTGCTGTGGCTGTTTTAAAAGGCATCCGATACTATGCCGAACGTAGCCAAACGCAATCTGTCGTGCGTTAACTTAAGAGAATGTCCTCATGCGTATTCTAGCGGTTGAAACTTCTTGTGATGAAACCGCCGTTGCTGTGCTTCAACTGGAGGACGGGATCTTTCAAATCTTGCATCATCAGATTGCGTCACAAATCGAGCAGCATAGGCCTTTCGGGGGAGTGGTGCCAGAGTTAGCCACAAGACAACACCTGCTTTGTTTGGATGGCATGGTGAGCCATGCCCTAGCTCAAGAGAGTTGTTCGCTCGGGGAATTAGACGGATTCGCCGTTACGCGTGGGCCTGGGCTAGCTTCAGCTTTACTGGTGGGGCTTAGCTATGTTAAGGGCTTGGCGTTAGCGGCAGGAAAACCGTGGATTGGGGTGAATCATTTGGAAGGGCACTTGTATTCACCCTTTTTAAGTCTAGGGGTGGAGCCAGAATTTCCTCACTTAGGATTGATCGTAAGTGGGGGGCATACACAACTGTTGGCCGTGCGAGATTTAGGTGATTACGTGAAACTAGGATCGACCTTAGATGATGCAGCAGGCGAGGCTTTTGATAAGGTAGGGAAGATGTTAGGATTGCCCTACCCGGGAGGTCCGCAGATTGAAGTTTTAGCTAGAAATGGAGACCCACAGGCATATGTCTTACCTAGAAGCATGCTGGACTCTAAAAATCTCAACTTTAGTTTTAGTGGTTTGAAGACATCCGTTCGAGTCCTCTTAGAAAAAAGGACTGGGCTGGTAGATAACGAGCAAGAGCTGGCAGATTTGTGTGCATCCTTTCAAGCGGCGGTTATGGATGTCTTAGTTTATAAAGCTAGGCAAGCAGCGAGGGAAAATAGTCTTAAAAAACTAACGCTTAGTGGAGGTGTCAGTTGCAACCAAGCTTTAAAAAAAGCTATGGCGCAAATGGCCGAGATTGAAGGGTTAGAATTTCTCGTAGCTTCCCCCATCTTGAGCACAGATAATGCAGCTATGATAGCGGCGGCGGGTCTTTTGCATCTGCGGGCGGGTCACACAAGTGGCTATGAACTTGATGTGGATCCGAACTTACGTTTGTGTGGGTAGGGAGATAAGGAACCAGACACATAAATCTGGTTTGAAGCGAAAGTTCTTTACTTACTACTAAATTCAAAGGCTCCATTCCAGTCTGCTGGCGGTGGATCTTGGGCGAAGGCTCGGGAGGTTTCTAGAAGCATGAGGGTGGTGGTGTCGTCTGGTTGTTCATTAAGGCAGGCCTCAAATAAGCGCACAGCAACGTCATAACGTCTCTCGGTAAAACGATCGTAAGCCTCTTCAAATAGTTTGACCCACTCAAGGCCATAAGGGCTAAGCGATTCTTGGCCAATTTCGTAAAGCGGTTCATAGATTTTTGTCGGATGGGTTTTACCCGCAACTTGTACTTGAGCAAGGCGTCGGTAGGAGAAGCGTTCGTGGGTTAGGTCATAGATAGATTCGCCAACAATGATCGCTACGCCAAACTTTTTGGTTAATCCTTCCAAGCGTGAGGCGAGGTTTACGGAATCCCCGATAACGGTAAATTCCATTCGTTGGGGGGCGCCAATATTTCCGACGACAACTTTACCGTGATTGATTCCAATACCAAATTGGAAGAGCTGACGACTCTCACTAGCCCAGCGTTGGTTTAGTTTCTTTAAGGCTTCTCGCATGTCGAGGGCGGTGCGCAGGGCTTGCCCAGCGTCGATGTTGGGCCCTGAATAGGCGACATCGCCCCATACGGCCATGATGGCGTCGCCGATAAATTTATGGAGAGTTCCATTGTGTTTATTGATGCAAGCCACCATCTCGGTAAAGTATTCGTTAAGCTGTTGAACTAGGGCGACGGAATCCATAGATTCAGTCATGGTGGTGAAGGAGCGGATATCGGAAAAGATAATGGCCACATCCTTGTAACCACCACCGAGTTGAAGCGCATCAGGATTTTTATAGATGGCATCAAGAATGCCTGGAGAAACATAATGAGAAAAAGTGCGGCGTAAACGATCGCGGGCTGCCCGCTCCTCCAGCACTTGTTTCCCGACAGAGCCCACATGCAGGAGGAAAAAGGCCAAGGCAGGTGCTACTAAAGGAATTTGGATGTTGTTTGAGCTAAAAAGTTGGAAGCAAATGAAGATGAAGCCAACTAGCATGAGCAAGGGAGTGAGGGCACTGAGCCAAAAATTCCTTCCATTAAGCAGAAAAAGTGAAAGATAAGAAATAATGAGAAAACCTATCCAAGTGGCCAGAAGGGAGACGGGTTTGAGATAATCTTCTTTGAGGATATTATCTAAAATGTTCATGTGAACAAGAGGACGAAAGCTTAAGGCTTGAAAAGGACTTGGGCCAATGTCTGTACCTGCGGTAGCGGTCACACCAAGGAGGATGATTTTATCTCGCACATCTGGTAAAAGAGGGGAGGTAAGTTCACCCCTACTTTTTAATTCATAACCAGCGATGAGTGGAACAAAGGGAGATTGGAGAAAAGTAGGCTTATTAAAAAAAGGGCTATTGGGATCATTAACGATGTCGTAACGAAAGTTGATTAGGTAATTCCCATTGAGATCAATAGGAATTTGCCGCTTAATAATAGGGGAATCTAAGTAAATGGCATCTCCTGGGACGATGCGAATATGGTCTGTAGTAAGATTCCAATAGGAAAGCAGCATTTGTAGGGCTAAGGTGGGAACCACCTGATTATTGGCGATGACATACATAGGTATGACACGACTAACGCCGTAGGCATCTTTGGGTGAGTCCACTAAGCCTAGTTTGGTTTTACTTCTTAGTTCGCCAAAGGGTAGGAGTAAGTACTCTAAATTTTTATTTTGCGAATGTTTAAATAGCTTCTGGGCAGGTAAGCCAGTAGAAAAATCTTTAGAGATTAAGAACTCATCAATAGCGGCGCCTGTGGATGCGCCTGTCATGATAGGAATTTGTGTTGTCGAAACAGCCTCGAGAAATTCAGTGTCTTCACGTGGTTGATCAAAAATAATATCAAGGCCTATGACAGATGGTTTATAGGGTTCGAGAATTGTGATAAAACCGCCGTAAAATTTGCGGGCAATGGGCCAGCTACTGAGCTGAGCGACGTCGGTGTCTGATATGGCTACGAATAAAAGGCGGGGGTCAGGTAGGGGTTGGTTTTTACTGCGCTCTGTGACGCGCCTATCAAGGGTCAAGTTTTCTAACTGATGAAAGAGGGGGAAGCGGTCAAGCCCAATAAGAACAGCAGCCAGAAGTAGAGGTGCGAAAACGGTGTAAGAAAAAATTTTTTGCAGGATACTTTTTTTCTCTTTGTAGTCAGAGGCCATAGCGTAATTTGCCTAACGTAGTTTGTTTTGAACAGACTTTTGTCAGTGGGTAAGTGAGGGAGGGGGGTGATTAAAAACAGTCTGGCGGAGCGCTTCGTAGAGGACGACGGCGACGCTGGTGGAGAGGTTGAGGCAGCGGGCTTCTTTGTTAAGCATGGGGATAGTCAGAGCATGCTCAGAGTAACGAGCTAAAAGGCTTTCTGGTAAGCCCTTACTTTCACGTCCGAAGATGAGATAATCCCCATCCTGAA
>JAWXBW010000071.1:0-27705 GCA_034440395.1 Blastochloris sp.
GTTTTAGGTTTAACTTAAAGCAAAAAGAATTAAATGAGATATTTAATCCTTATTAGAATCAAAGCTGCTTAAGGATAAGCTTAAAAAAAGATAAAGATTTTTCATGAAACTGTTGACACTCTCAAGCTGAATCCGTAGAACACTCGTTCCCTTTCACTTATTGTTACTTGAACGTGTGTCTTGTATCAGGTGCGATAAGTGAGTGGAAAAACGAGACAAAACACTTTTTTGAACTGGATTGTATTCAGTTCGGTGGGTTTTGCCCCCGTAGCTCAGTTGGTAGAGCACGTCCTTGGTAAGGACGAGGTCGTCGGTTCAATCCCGATCGTGGGCTGTCCACCAAAAGAGCCGGCGTAGTAGTAGCGCAGGTTCTGTAGGAGAAAAAACGTAAAATAGGCACATAAAAGTTAGTGATAAAACGACAGAATAAAGATATATTATATGGCAAAAGAATCATTCACACGTAATAAACCCCACGTTAACATCGGCACTATTGGCCACGTTGACCATGGAAAAACCACCCTCACCGCTGCCATTTGCACCATTTTATCAAAAAAAGGTTTTGCGGAAGCTCGCGATTATTCTTCGATCGATAATGCTCCTGAAGAAAAAGAACGCGGTATCACGATCAACACGACCCACGTTGAATACGAAACAGAAAACCGTCACTACGCTCACGTTGATTGTCCTGGCCACGCCGATTATGTCAAAAACATGATTACAGGTGCCGCTCAGATGGACGGTGCTATTCTTGTTGTTAGCGCAGCAGACGGCCCAATGCCTCAGACCCGTGAGCATATTCTTTTGGCACGTCAGGTCGGCGTTCCTTCCCTCGTCGTATTCATGAACAAGGTTGACATGGTTGATGACACAGAATTGCTTGACCTCGTTGAGCTTGAAGTGCGTGAACTCCTCACTAAGTATGAATATCCCGGCGACACCATCCCGATCGTCCGCGGTTCTGCCTTGAAAGCACTAGAGTCAGGCGACGTCGCCGCCCCAGCCGCTAAGTGTATCCTTGATCTGATGGATGCCGTAGATAAATACATCCCTATGCCTGAACGTGCTAAGGACCAGCCTTTCTTGATGGCTGTTGAAGATGTGTTCAACATCGCTGGTCGTGGAACAGTAGTTACAGGTCGTGTCGAACGTGGTGTTTTAAATAAAAACGCTGAAGTCGAAATCGTCGGCGTCCGTCCTACGGTTAAAACAACCGTAACCGACATCGAAATGTTCCGTAAGCTTCTCGACTTCGCTGAAGCTGGCGACAACGTTGGTCTCCTTCTCCGTGGTGTCAAAAAAGAAGATGTCGAACGTGGCCAAGTCCTTTCCAAACCAGGTTCCATTAAACCTCACACGAAGTTTAAAGCTACGGTTTATATCCTGAGCAAAGACGAAGGTGGCCGTCACACGCCTTTCTTCGCAGGTTATCGCCCCCAGTTTTATTTCCGCACGACAGACGTGACCGGTATCGCCAACCCTAAAGAAGGTGTCGAAATGGTTATGCCTGGTGACAACATCGAGCTGACCATCGAACTCATCACCCCAGTGGCGATGGAACCGCAAATGCGCTTCGCCATTCGTGAGGGTGGACGCACCGTCGGTGCGGGTCGTGTTATCGAAATCATTGCGTAAACGGCATTTGTCGTTTAACTTAATCAATTCGAGAAAACGCCAAATTCGTGCGAGCGGGTTTGGCACTTCTCTTTGTAACAATTTTAGGGCAGTAGCTCAATTGGTAGAGTACCGGTCTCCAAAACCGTGGGTTGTGGGTTCGAGTCCCCCCTGCCCTGAACACTAGAAAAGCAATGGAAGTATTTAAATTAGGTGGTAGTTGGTGGATAGCCGGATTAATATACGGCTTAAGCCTCATTAGCATAGTCATTCTGGTCTTGTACAGAACCCGGATCGTGCGCTTCATTCGTGAAGTCCGCATTGAACTAGGGAAATGCACGTGGCCTTGGGATCCAGAACAAACGGGATTTCGTAAGTATAAAGTGCTCATTGATACGACCATAGTAATTTGCGTGGTTACTCTACTAATGGGTGGCTACATCACAGGCTTCGATTTTGCGATCAACAAACTCGTTGGTTGGTTGGTAAATTTCTAATATCATGAGTGAAGAATTATTAAGTTCGTTAGACGAGATTGAACCTACGCCACGGAAATACCCTTCCCAATGGTTTGCTATCCATGTTTTATCCGGACACGAAGACAAAGTGCGCAAGCACATGAATAGTCGTGTTAAGATCGAAGAACTTGGTGATTATATCCATGAAATCGTCATTCCCACGGAACGTATTTCTGAGGTGAAGCGCGGCAAAAAAATCGAGACGGAACGCAAGCTTTATCCTGGGTATGTATTTGTTTCCATCTATCTTTATGACGAAGAAAAAAAATTCGTTGGTCCTACGTGGTATTTTATTCAAGAAACTCCTGGAGTAATCGGCTTTGCCGATGGGGATCACCCCATTCCCATGCGTCCCTTTGAAGTGGAGGGTATGCTTTCACAAATTCGTGAGAAGGAAGAACGTGTTACACCTAAGATTTCCTTTGCCTTGGGCGATAAGGTTAAGGTCTGTGACGGTCCCTTTGAAGGTCAAGAAGGTTTGGTTGGAACGGTGGATGAAGAGCGTGGTCGTGTGCAAGTGGACGTGAGCATCTTCGGTCGTTCGACACCTGTTGAGTTGGAATACTGGCAAGTTGAGAAACTTTGATCGGTTGATGGTTTAAGCGTTAACGAAAAAATTATTTATGGCAAAAGAAGTAGTAGCAAATATTAAGTTGCAGATTCCAGCGGGAGCTGCGAACCCAGCACCACCAGTAGGTCCAGCGTTAGGTCAGGCAGGCGTCAACATCATGGCGTTCTGTAAAGAGTTCAACGCTAAAACCCAAAAAGACGCAGGGAATATTTTACCTGTAGTCATCACGGTTTATAAGGATAAAACCTTTACCTTTATCACCAAGAGCCCACCAGCGGCTATCTTGTTGAAAAAAGCGGCTGGCATTGCGGCTGGTTCCAAAGAACCCAACAAAATCAAAGTTGGTAAGGTGACCCGTAAGCAAGTCGCTGACATTGCTAAGTTGAAGATGAAAGATTTAAACGCTCGTACGGATGCTGCTGCCTTTAAAATTATCGCAGGCACGGCACGTCAAGCAGGTATTGAAATTATTGATTAATTTAAAGAGATCAGCTTGGAGTAAAATCTAAGCTGAGCATAAAAGCAGGAGAGTTGAAGTTGACTTTGGTTAATGAAAGCTCGTTAAAACTGCAATAAAGGAAAAAAATGGCTAAAAAACCAAGTAAGCGGTATCGCAAAGCGGCAGAGCTCGTTGATGCGACGAAAACCTATAAACTAGAAGAAGCGGTGCAGATTCTTAAAAAAATGCCTGCTGGTAAATCAGATCCTACGGTTGAACTTTCGTTCAATTTGGGAGTTGACCCCCGCCAGAGCGATCAAATGATCCGTGGCACGGTAGCTCTCCCTCATGGTTCTGGAAAGAATGTGCGTGTCCTCGTTTTTGCCACAGGCAAAGCGGCGGAAGATGCCAAAGCAGCTGGAGCGGACTTCGTCGGTTTTGAGGATTTAATTAAGAAGGTTACAGAAGGCTTTCAAGGCTTTGACGTAGCCGTAGCCACTCCTGAAGCTATGACGGAAGTCCGGAAGCTCGGAAAAGTGCTTGGACCTCGTGGCTTGATGCCCAATCCTAAGACGGGAACCGTTTCTGAAGACGCCGCCCGCGCAGTGCGGGAATGTAAGGCAGGCCGAGTCGAGTATAAGATCGATAAGACATCTAACCTCACTGTGGTCTGTGGTAAAGTCTCATTTGATGAGAAGTTACTTGGTGAAAATATTACGACAGTCTTAACTGCCATTGCACGAGCCAAGCCCTCTAGTGCTAAAGGTCGTTATATTAAGAACTGCGTATTATCTTCCACGTTTTCACCCGGCTTGAAGCTGGACGTTTCCGCTCACACGGCGAACTAAACCTGAAAGTAACACGAACCGAAAATAGTACACAAATGAGAAAAGAAAAAATTTCCGTAGTCAGTGAAGTTCAGGAATGGGTTCAGAAATCACCCTTTGTTGTGGTGGTTGATTATACCGGCACCACCGTGGGTCAATTTAGTGAATTACGCTCACGTTTGGATGGAGTTAAGTCCGAAATCCACGTGGTTAAAAACACCTTTTTACGCCGCGCCTTGAGTGATGCTAAATTACCTGAAGTGGATAGCTATCTGAGTGGTCAGACGGCTGTTGTCTTTGGTCAATCCGACATTGCTGCCACGGCCAAGATCCTAAAAAATTTCAGTTCTGAATTCCAGAAGCCTAAAGTCCGTGTCGGACTCGTGGGCGAAGTCATTTTAGATGCAGACCAAGTGGCTAAGATTGCTGACCTTCCCTCGCGCGAAGTGTTGCTCTCCCAGTTGCTCGGCTTGCTCAATACCCCGGCACAACGCTTGGCTCGGATCATCAACACGCCTGCTTCCCAGCTGGCGCAAGTTATCAAAGCACACGTCGAGAAGGGCGAATAAACTTTTGGCCTTGTCCTCAATTGGGGACGGGGCCGGAAACAACAAAAAGGCAATGTGTTTTCTCTAGCCTAGAAGCCTTTCTGGGATAATAGGGCGACAGGTGTTGTCCACTAGAAAAACCGAAAAAACCTGGAGTAAAGATGGGTGAAAGAAGCTAAAGCTTCTGGATTCCATCTCCTAAATAAAAGTATGGCAGCAGATCTAGATACATTAGTAAGTCAGCTCAGCACTCTAACCGTGTTAGAAGCAGCTGATCTCGTGAAGAAACTTGAAGAAAAGTGGGGAGTTAGTGCCGCAGCACCTGTTGCTGCAGCCGCCGCTGGTGCCGCTGGTGCCGCCGCAGCCCCTGCTGAAGAAAAGACCGCATTTGACGTGATCTTAAAAGAAGCCGGAACGAATAAAATCGGCGTTATTAAAGAAGTCCGTGCCGCTGTTGCAGGCTTGGGTCTGGCTGAAGCCAAGGCTCTGGTCGAAAGCGCACCGAAGACGCTCAAAGAAGGTGCTACGAAGGAAGAAGCGGAAGACATCAAGAAAAAGCTTGAAGCCGCTGGCGCCAAAGTCGAAATCAAGTAAGGTTTCTTCTTACACAGGATCGGGAGGCTTTAAAATCTCCCGATACCTGACATTTTTATGAAAACCCGGCGTTAAGTCGGTCAGTGTAGAGTAAACGTTAAAAGACAAGGCAAGCAAATATGGTTACGGCACATACGGGTGAACGCATTAACTTCGGTAAAATAGTGGACGCTATCGAAGTCCCTAATTTAATTGAGGTACAGCTCAAATCCTACGAGGATTTTCTACAAATAGGTTTGCCTGCAAGCAAACGGAAAAAGGAAGGATTACATGCTGTGTTTTCCGAAGTTTTCCCGATCGAAAGCTATGATGAAAAGATCAAGCTTGAGTTTGTTGATTATGAAATTGCTGAAGCAAAGATGTCCTCGTTAGAGTGTCAGCGCGAGGGTGCTACCTACGCTGCGCCTCTCTATGTCACCTTCCGCCTTCGTAACGAAGGCAACGTGATCGAAGAACGTGTGTATATGGGTGAACTGCCCATGATGACAGAGCGCGGCACTTTTATTGTCAACGGTGCTGAACGTGTTGTCGTTAGTCAGCTGCACCGCTCTCCTGGGATTTGTTTTGAATCCAGCATTCATGCCAACGGTAAGACGCTTTTTTCTTTCCGTATTATTCCTGATCGTGGTTCATGGCTAGAAGTGGCTTTTGACACGAGCGACTTAATGTATGTGCATTTAGATCGACGCAAACGTCGTCGTAAATTTTTGATCACGACTTTCTTGCGTGCTCTCGGTTACAGCTCCAACGAAGAGATTCTGAGCTTGTTCTATCAAATCGAAGATTTCAGCTTGAATACTAATCTCGATGAGGAAATGATCAGCTATAAAGTGCTGATAAATGAAGTGCGTGACACAGCTAACCAAGATTTAGTTGTTGCTCGTGCTTTTGAACCTCTGACGAAGACAACCGTTCGCCAGTTGCTTGACCTCGGCATTCATGTTGTGAACGTCGTGGATATTCGTAACGATGATACAGTTATCCGCTGCTTAAAGAAGGATCCAACACGTGATACAGAAGATGCTCTAAAGGATATTTACAAACGACTCCGTCCTGGCGATCCACCGACAGTGACGAATGCTAAGGCTCTCCTTAAGCGTTTATTCTTTGATGCGAAGCGTTATGACATCGGACGTGTGGGTCGTTATAAGATCAACCAAAAATTAGGTCTCGGCGTTGAACAAGAGATGCGTGTGTTGACCAACGAAGACATCATCGCCTCTACCAGCTACGTGATTAATTTAAAACAAGGCGAAGGCTCTACGGACGACATCGATCATTTAGGCAGCCGTCGTGTGCGTGCTGTAGGTGAGTTGCTCGCCAATCAATGCCGCACGGGATTAGCCCGCACGGAGCGTTTGGTGAAGGAACGTATGACGTTGTTTGATGTGAACACGGAAGGGATGACTCCGCAAAAGCTGATCAATCCCAAGGCGCTATCCGCCGTGATCCGTGATTTCTTCGGACGCAGTCAGCTTTCGCAATTGATGGATCAAACCAATCCGCTTTCTGAGTTGACTCATAAACGCCGTCTTTCCGCTCTGGGACCAGGAGGTCTTAGCCGTGATCGCGCTGGATTTGAAGTCCGTGACGTGCATCCCTCGCACTACGGTCGTATTTGTCCCATTGAAACTCCTGAAGGTCCTAACATTGGGTTGATTTCTTCTATGTCGAGCTTTGCTCGTATTAACGAATTCGGTTTCATTGAAACACCTTACCGTAAGGTGACTGGCGGGAAGGTGACAGAGAAGATTGATTATCTAACTGCCGACCAAGAAGAAAACTACATCGTGGCGCAAGCTAACGCCGCTTTAGGTAAGAACATGGAGTTCACCGCAGAAAAGGTATCTGTGCGTCATAAGGGCGATTTCTTAGAAGTTAATCCTGCTAAAATCCATTACATGGACGTATCCACTAAACAGCTGGTTTCCGTGGCGGCTGGTTTGATTCCGTTTTTAGAGCATGATGATGCTAACCGTGCCTTGATGGGTTCCAACATGCAACGTCAAGGTGTGCCCTTGATCAATCCTGAAGCTCCTCTGGTAGGCACGGGCATTGAAGGCAAAGTCGCACGTGATTCTAAAGCGGTCGTTCTGTGCGAAGGTAGCGGTAAAGTTGCTTCCGTCACGGCGAATGAAATCATCGTAACGAAAGATGGCGAACTTCCCGAAGCTAAGAAGAAAGTTAAGGGCGAAGCTGATACTGGCGTTTACAGCCATAAGCTTCGTAAATACATGCGCTCCAATGCGGGCACGTGTGTGAACCAACGTCCTCTGGTCAAGAAAGGCCAGAAAGTCACCAAGGGTCAAGTCATCGCCGACGGTCCTTGCACCGATCAAGGTGAACTAGCTCTGGGTCGTAATGTCCTTGTGGCCTTCATGCCTTGGAATGGTTATAACTTTGAAGATGCTATTCTTATCAGTGAAAAGATTGTTAAGGAAGATATCTACACCAGTATTCATATCGAAGAGTTTGAAATTTCAGCTCGCGACACGAAACTAGGACCAGAAGAAATCACGCGTGACATTCCTAACGTAGGGGATGAAGCCTTGAAAAATCTCGGGTCTGACGGGGTTGTCCGTATCGGTGCGGAAGTCGTCCCTGGTGATATCCTCGTCGGTAAGATCACGCCTAAGAGCGAAACCGAACTGGCTCCAGAAGAACGCTTACTCCGTGCCATCTTCGGTGAAAAAGCGGCTGATGTTAAGGACTCTTCATTGGTTGTTCCTTCGGGAACCTATGGCATCGTGATGGATGTCAAGGTAACTGCTGGTAACACGAAGGTTCGTCTTGAAAAGATTTCTCCCACTGAGGCGAAACGCCAAGGCAAAGCTATCGGTGACAAATACACCAAGAAGATGACTGAGCTGACCGAAGAGTTAACGCAGTCTTTATCCAACATCTTGTTGAATGAAAAAATTCCTCTGGATGTGGTCAACGCCGAAACGGGCGAAATCATTATTCCGGCCAATCGTAAAATCACCAAGACCCTCTTGCGTAAGATGGCAGCGGTTTATGATCATATTGAAATTGATCCTAGCCCGATCCGGATTAAAATTCGCGAAATTATCAGTGCCTTTGAAGCGAAGTTCCAGCAGTTGGAAAACGAGAAGGAAATGGAAATGGATCGCGTTGAAGCTGGGGACGATATCGATCCTGGCATCATCAAACAGGTCAAAGTCTATGTCGCCTCGAAGCGTAAGCTTTCGGTCGGAGATAAGATGGCGGGTCGTCACGGAAACAAAGGCGTCGTGGCTAACATCGTGCCTGAAGCGGACATGCCTTTCCTTCCTGATGGTTCTCCAGTGGATATCGTTTTGAATCCTCTCGGTGTGCCTTCACGTATGAACGTGGGTCAGGTTTTGGAAACGCATTTAGGTATCGCAGCTCGTATTCTAGGCTTTAAAGTGGCGACTCCTGTGTTTGACGGTATTCCGGAATCTAAGATTCGTTCTTACTTAAAAGAAGCTGGCTTAGCTGAAGATGGGAAGACGGTTCTTTATGATGGCCGCACGGGTGAGTCCTTTGATCAACGCGTCGTGGTCGGTCAGATCTATATGCTAAAGTTGGGTCACATGGTGGCAGATAAGATTCACGCTCGCGCTGTTGGACCTTACTCCTTAGTTACTCAACAGCCGCTTGGTGGTAAGGCGCAATACGGCGGTCAGCGTTATGGAGAAATGGAAGTGTGGGCCATGGAAGCTTATGGCGCCGCTTACACTCTGCAAGAAATGCTCACCGTTAAATCCGATGACGTTCCAGGCCGCACGCGTATCTATGAAAGCATTGTCAAGGGTGACAATTCTTTACAAGCGGGCACTCCTGAGTCCTTTAATGTTTTGATTAAGGAAATGCAGAGTCTTTGCCTCGACATCAAGGTTGGTGAACGCAGCAAGGACGGCTCAGACCAAATTAAAAATCAGAATGATGATTTCGGTGAAGCCGCCTAAACTCCGCCAGACGATTTAAAATTACCCAAGCAAAAGACACAAGACGTATTAACAGCAGATAAAGCACTACCTTATGAGCAAAGAAAAACAATCAGCACGTGAGATTCTCGGCGCAGAACGCGCAGTCGGTTTTGATGAAGTGGCTATTTCCATCGCATCTCCAGAGACAATTATGTCGTGGAGCCGTGGCGAAGTAAAAAACCCAGAGACGATTAACTACCGGACATTTAAGCCAGAGTTTGGTGGTCTTTTTTGCCAACGTATTTTCGGGCCTGTAAAGGATTACGAGTGCGCCTGCGGTAAGTACAAACGTATCAAGTATAAGGGTGTGATTTGTGATCGTTGCGGTGTCGAAGTCACTCTCTCTCGCGTCCGCCGTGAACGCATGGGTCACATTGAGTTGGCCGTGCCTGTTTCCCATATCTGGTATTACAAATGTATGCCTAGCCGTATCGGCTTAATGATGGACATGACAGCACGTGAACTTGAGCGCGTGATTTATTATGAAGATTATCTTGTAATTGATCCCGGCAATACGCCCTTAGAAGCTAAGCAGCTTTTGAGCGAAATTGAGTATCGTGAAGCGCAGGAGCAGTATGGTGATGGCTCTTACTTAGCTAAGATGGGTGCCGAAGCCATTCGCGAATACCTCAAGCGTCTTGACTTAGACACCGTGATTAAAGATTTGGAAGTAGCTCTCGTTTCAACCAAGAGCAAACAGCTTCGTAAAAAAATCTCTAAGCGTTTGAAGTTGACCCAAGGTTTCTTATCCTCCGCCAGTCGTCCTGAGTGGATGATTTTGGAAATCTTGCCCGTGATCCCACCAGATCTGCGTCCCTTAGTTCCCCTTGAAGGTGGCCGTTTTGCTACATCGGATTTAAACGACTTATATCGCCGCGTCATTAACCGTAACAACCGCCTGCGCACCTTGCTTCAGTTGAAGACACCTGAAGTCATCATTCGTAACGAAAAACGCATGTTGCAAGAAGCCGTTGATGCGTTGATGGATAACGGTCGTCATGGCCGTCCCGTCACCGGTGCAGGAAATCGTCCTCTAAAATCTCTCTCTGACATGCTCAAGGGTAAGACAGGCCGTTTCCGTATGAACTTGCTCGGTAAACGTGTGGATTACTCCGGACGTTCCGTCATTGTGATCGGACCAGAATTGAAACTCAACCAGTGCGGCTTGCCTAAGAAAATGGCGCTCGTTTTGTTTGAACCTTTCATCATCCGTCGTTTGAAAGAACTCGGCTATGTGCATACCGTGCGCAGTGCTAAGAAATTGATCGAACGTCGCGAGCCTGTGGTTTGGGACATTCTAGAAGAAGTCACCATGGGCCACCCCGTTCTATTGAACCGTGCGCCTACCTTGCACCGTTTATCTGTGCAGGCTTTTGAACCTGTCTTAATTGAAGGTGACGCTATCCGCGTGCATCCTTTGGTTTGTACGGCTTATAATGCTGACTTTGACGGTGACCAGATGGCCGTTCACGTTCCCCTATCCGTTGAAGCGCAATTAGAAGCTCGCATCCTTATGTTAGCACCTAACAACATCTTCGGGCCTTCCAATGGACGCCCCATTACCACGCCTACACAGGACATCACACTGGGTTGCGCTTTCTTGACCGCCAACCCAAAGAAGGCCGTCGTGAAGGGTAAGGAAAAAGCTCGTCTTTGCATCATGGATGACGCAGACGAAGTTCTCTACGCCTACACGGATGGCATGTTAGCCTTGCATTCTCCTGTGCTCTTTAAGAACCCTGATGCTGGTAAGACTACCATCTACGGTGACCCTACGAGTAAGTTAATCGAAACCACTCCAGGTCGTATTATTTTCAATAGTATCTGGCCGAAAGATCTGGGCTTCTACAACAAAAAAGCTGGTAAAAAACAGCTCGGTGACATCATCAACCGTTGCTACCAAGTTTGTGGTCACGCCACAACGGTTCGCACCTTAGATGACATGAAAGAGATCGGTTTTAAATACGCCACTAAGGCTGGTATTTCTATCGGTATCGATGACATGATCATTCCTGAAGAAAAAGGTGAAGTCGTCAAGAAAGCTCATGAATCCGTCAAAACGGTTCATAACCAATACAACCAAGGTGCCATCACCGACGGTGAGCGTTATAACAAAGTGGTCGATATCTGGACTCAAGCAACCGAAGAAGTCGCTAGTGCGGCCTTCCGTTCCTTGGAATACAATAAAGGCCAAGCCGAAATTAACCCTGTTTTCCTCATGGTGGATTCTGCCGCCCGAGGCAATCGTAACCAAGTGCGTCAGCTCTCAGGTATGCGTGGTTTGATGGCTAAGCCCTCCGGCGAAATCATCGAGCAACCCATCGTGGCTAACTTCCGCGAAGGTCTCACCGTCTTGGAATACTTTATCTCCACCCACGGAGCTCGTAAGGGATTGGCCGACACCGCTCTGAAAACCGCTGACTCTGGTTACATGACTCGTAAGCTCGTGGACGTGGCTCATGACGTGATCATCACGGAACATGACTGCGGCACGGTCAAGGGCATCACAGTTGAAGCTGTTTACGAAGGTGAAGATGAAATCGTCAAACTGCGCGAGCGCATCATGGGTCGTGTTTCTTGTGACGATATTGTTGATCCCGTCAGCGGAAAAGTTGTCGTTGCTGCAAATGGACTAATTGATGAGAAAATCGCTGAAGCCATCGAAGCTCTAGGACAAGAAAGAGTTCGTATCCGCTCTGTCCTCACCTGCGAAACCCGTCGTGGCGTTTGCAGTAACTGTTACGGCCTAAACCTTGCCACAAACAAAATGGCCAAACTCGGTGAAGCCGTCGGTATCATTGCAGCTCAGTCCATCGGCGAGCCTGGCACACAGTTGACCATGCGTACGTTCCACATTGGCGGAACGGCCTCGCAGGTTTTCAAACAACCTCAGATCAAAGCGAAAAATGATGGGATTGTTCGTTACTCCGAACTTAAGACCGTGCAGGCTCTTGACGGCACGCACATTGCTTTGAATAAGAGCGGCACCATCAGCATCCATTTGGAAGACGGACGTGAACTAGAAAAGTACACCATTGTCATCGGTTCTGTAATCAGCGTCGCTGAAGGGGACAAAGTTAAAAAAGGTCAAATGTTTGTTCAATGGGATCCGTATAACGTTCCTATCTTGACCGAGAAAAGTGGCACCATTGAGTTCCGTGACATCATTGAAGGTGTAACCATGAACCGTGAACAAGATGAGACAACCAAGATGGTTGAAACTGTCATCATTGAACACAAAGAAGATTTGCATCCGCAAATTCTAGTTGTGGATGATAAAGGCCAACCTCTTGCGGCCTATTCTATTCCTTCTGGTGCTCACATTGAAGTTCAGGAAGGTGGTAAAGTGAAAGCTGGACAACGTCTAGCTAAGACACCCCGTAAAGTTGCTAAGACTAAGGACATCACGGGAGGTCTTCCCCGCGTTGCTGAATTATTTGAAGCTCGTAAACCCAAGGACGCTGCCGAGATCGCTAAGATTGATGGCGAAGTTAATATGGGCGGCACCTCACGCGGCAAAAAATTACTCATCATTAAAGACAAGGAAACTGGTCTGGAAGAAGAGCATCAAATTCCGCTTTCTAAGCATCTCATCGTTTATCAAGGAGACATGGTCAAGAAAGGTCAGCAGCTGACCGAAGGGCCTGTTATTCCCCATGAAATTCTCGAAGTTTGCGGACCGCAGGAATTACAGGAATACCTTGTGAACGAAGTCCAAGAAGTCTATCGCCTCCAAGGTGTAGAAATCAACGACAAGCACATTGAAACCATCGTGCGCCAAATGTTACGCAAGGTCAAAGTGACTGAGCCCGGCGATACCATGTTCCTCTGGGCTGACCAAGTTGATCGTCTGGCCTTTGAAGAAGAAAACCGGAAAGTCTCCGCTAAAGGTGGTAAACCCGCCGAAGCTTCTCCCGTCCTTCTTGGCATAACCAAAGCCTCCTTGGAAACAGAAAGCTTTATCTCGGCAGCATCATTCCAAGACACCACACGTGTCCTGACCGATGCGGCTACTCTAGGTAAGAGCGATCGTCTCCGTGGCTTTAAGGAAAACGTCATCATGGGTCACCTCATCCCTGCAGGAACGGGTTTCCACACCTACCGCCGTATTCGCCTCGTTAAACTAGGTGAAGAAATCGGAGATCCTCTTGTCGGCATGGAAGATCCTGTTAAAGATGAAGAAACCCAGCGTAACAAAGTAGCCTTAGAGCTACCCGAAGCCTTCGTTGGTTAAGTAGCAAAAAGTTGCAACAAATAAAAACTCCGCTGGATACGTCCAGCGGAGTTTTTTGTTTCCGTTCGTAAGCATCATAGACTGAGCTACTGAGTGAAAAGCTGAAAGACTGAAACGCTGAAAAGAATTCAAGAATCCGCATTTTTCTTCTGGTCCGTGTCCCGTATTACTCCGTTCCCCTCATAGCCTGCCCTTCCCGCTTTGCGGGAAGGGTGGTAAATTCTCCGCCTTGCTGGTGCCTTCCCCCATTTTCCTATTTAGCACGTTTATCGAGAAAAAGTGCCTCTGGGTTTGTGCGTAATCTCTTACATAGTGCGTCCAGCTTAGCCAGCGTTAAGCTTTGCTGTAAGTTCTCTATACGGAATAAAACAGACTTACTAAGCCCGATGCGACTTGCAAAATCCTCGTAGGTTTGCGCTCCTCTTCTCTCTTTGAGAAAGTTAGCCACACGTTTGTCATAAAGAGAAGCTTTCCATTTCACATTCCTAATATCGGAATTTTATATTCCTAAATATGGAATTAATGTTGTATTCTTTACTTGTTCGCTTAATCAAGATATTTATGAATGATTTTTATCAGCTCAGGCAGAGGCTAAGACAGAGGATCATCGTTACCGTTTTTGTATGTTTAGGCTGTGGTGTTACGGTGTTTGGACTGTTTTCTGTGCAAGGAGCCGACACGAACAACAACGGGATGAGCGACATCTACGAGCGAATTTATGGGCTGCCGATGTCAGCCTTGGGGGATGAGGACGGGGATGGATATAGTAACCTAGCGGAGTATTTAATGGGAGGGAATCCTCGGTTGAATGGAGACTTGAGCCATTTCCTTATCTCTACCACATCCAGCGCTAACTTTCCTGTGTTAAGTTGGAGGGGAGCTTGGGGCATGAGGTATCAAGCTCAGCATTCGACCGAACTTAACTCATGGGTAAATGACGGAGTGATCTATACTGCTGCGGGAACAACCGAGACCCATACCTTGACTGATGCGGTGAGTTCATTTCCGAAATACTTCTGGCGCGTGCAAGCATTAGGTTCGGTGGATAGGGATGGGGATGGGTTGAATGCTTGGGAAGAATTCGCCCTAAACACCGACCCAAACCTCCCAGACTCCGACGGGGATGGGGTGATGGATGGGCTGGACTTTTATCCTTTAGACCCCAGCCGTTCCCAGCCCTTAGCTGCGACGCTTGGGGATGTCACAGCACCGAGCATTAATATTGTGCAGCCTACGCCGACAACTCTGGTTCCATGAAATTTTTTTCTATCCTCCTCTTGGGGCTGTTTGCCGTTCCCATCCTGAGTGCGAGCGAGCCTGAGCCAGTTTCCCTAGCTAGGCTTTCCACCAACCCGAGTGCGGCGGAGCTAAGTAGTAATGCGGCTTTACCCTTAGTCTGCATTGCTAGTTCGTCTTCTAATGAAAGCATTGCTCGGGCGGTGACTGCGTGGTTGGAACGAAGCACACCGGATGACTTTACCTCCTTGGAACAGTTCCTAGAAGAAGAGCCGCAATCCCCTTGGGCTCTCAGTGTGCGGGTGCAACTGGCCTATCATTACGATCAAGCGGGCTGGTTTACTAAGGCACAAGGGATGTATCAACAGGCATGGGATGCGGGAAAAAACCTCGTCAGCCCGGAGGGAGTGCTTTTGGCCAATAGTGCGGTGACAGGGCTGGCTCGGAGCAAGGCACGGGTCGGTGAGATGAACTCGTTAGAATCCATTTTGCAGGAAACGCAGGGGCGCATGTTTAGCGGAGCGAGCACGGAACAAATCTCTCAAGCCCGAGGCGGTCTGGATGAGATGAAGGTGCGGCCAGAAGTTTCCTTTAAATGCGGACCTTGGGCTTTGAGTAACGTGCAGAATAGTCGCGGGATAAATCCAGAGGCCTATTTTCAAACAATCGTTGATGTGACTTCACCGCCCACGGGATTTAATTTGGATCAAGTCTGGCAACTTTCTGAGCAACTAGGCATGAACATGCAAATGGCCTACCGCAGTGCGGGAGCTAGCCTCGTTACTCCCTGCGTGGCGCATTGGAAATTAAACCACTACGCGGCTATTACCAGTGTTGAGAATAATCGTTATCATGTGGAAGACCCGACTTTTGCTCAAGACTTTTGGGTGAGCGGGGCGGCCATTGAGGAGGAAGCCAGCGGCTACTTCCTGATTCCAGCGGGCAGTTTACCTCTAGGCTGGAGAGCGGTAGAAAGCGTCGAAGCCCAAGCAGTCTGGGGTAAAGGCAACACGGGTCGGCAGGACGATGGGGGCAGCGGTAAGCCCGATCTAAAGAAGGGCGGTGGAGATAAGTGTAAGGGCATGGCAACCTATTCCTTTCACCTTATGTTGGTAAGTCTTTCCATCCAAGACAATCCCGTGGGCTATCAACCCCCAATTGGCCCCTCGGCGGAGTTCACCGTTCATTATAGCCAACGTGAAGCCTATCAACCGAGCACCTTTACCTACAGTAATTTGGGACAAAAATGGACTTTCGATTGGCTGGGATTTATTATCTATAATCCTAATAATAGTTCCCAAAAGGTGAAGCTCTACCAACCCGGCGGCGGCACTCAGGATTACAAGGGATTTAGTGCTAGCAGTAACACTTCCACTTTAGGCCTGCATTCCCCCACCATCCTGACTCGCAGTGCAGGCACCGGCGTGATCAGCTTTACCCGAAAATTTGCCGATGGGAGCAGCGAGGTTTATGATCGGGATGACGGCATCGTGGTGGTGGGCGGGACATTAACCAAGCGAGCCTTTTTGCGTAAAATGATTGATCCTCAGGGCAACACCCTGACCTTTACCTATGATGCCCAGAACCGTATGATTGCAGCGACAGACGCCATAGGCCAAGTAACCACGATTGCTTATGAGAATGCTGATCCGCTCAAGATTACTAAAGTGACCGATCCCTATGGGCGCAGTGCCGTCTTTGAGTACGCGGCGGGAAAACTCAGCCGTATTACTGACGTGATCGGGATCCAAAGCAGCTTCCTTTACACGGGAGACTTTATTAATTCCCTGACTACACCCTATGGCACGACAAGCTTTGCCTTTGGAGAAAGTGGCACCACCCGTTGGATTGAGGGAACTGATCCGGCTGGGGCGAAGGAACGAGTAGAGTTCCGCCACGGTGCCCCTGGCATAGCCTCATCTGAGCCGAGCATCCCCAGTATTCCGGGCGTGTCCATTACCAACAACCACATGCAGTATCGTAACACCTTTTACTGGGACAAAAAAGCTATGGCAGAAGCTGCGGGAGACTACACTAAGGCCTACCTCTACCACTGGCTCCACACCAGCGAGAGCTGGACAAGTCGTGACCTAGAAAGTGAAAAAGCCCCCTTCTCGACAAGAGTTTGGTATCTATATTCTGGTCAACCTAACTCCTATTTTGAAGGAAATTCCTCCCAAGCCACGAAAACAGCCCGCATCGTTGACCTTCCTGCTGGAGGCACGAGCACCCAGTTGACCCAACGAAGTTACAACCCGCAGGGGAACCTGACCGAAAAGACCGATCCCCTTGGGCGTAAGACCGTCTGGACTTATGAGGCCAACGGAATTGATTTACAGAGTATCAAACAACAAGGTGTTACCGCTCTGGAAACTCAGGCTAGTCTTACGTGGACAGGCTCCCATTTGCTTAACAGCTATCAAGACGCAGCGGGTCAAATCACCAGCTACACCTACAACGCCCAAGGCCAACTTTTAAGCTCGACCAATCCGCTGGGTCAAATCACCACGTGGGACTACGACACCAATGGGCGACTCCTCCATATCGATGAGCCCCTCGCTGGAACCCAAGATCGCATCACCATGAGTTATGATAGCTTTGGGCGAGTCCGAACCTTGACCGATAAGGATGGCAGTGCTTACGTGACCGATTACGATGCCCTAGATCGAGTCACCCAAGTCACCTACCCAGATGGCAGCACCCGTCAAAACACTTATAATAAACTCGACCTCAGTGCCAGCAAAGATCGAGATGGCAACCGTGAAATGTTTGAGTGGAATGCTCTGCGACAACTCGTGAGCCAGCGCAACGGAGTCCTAGCTAAAACCAGCTATGAGTGGTGCCGCTGCGGAGGCTTAAAAAAACTCACCGACGCCGCAGGCAATGTCACCAATTGGACCCATGATGTGCAAGGCCGAGTCACCTCTAAAACCTACGCTGACGGCAATGGGGAAACTTATACCTACGATAGTTCTGGACGGTTCCGTAACCAGACCGATGCTCTGGGGCAGATCAAAACCTATCGCTACGTGTTAGATGATCGGCTCAGCAGCCTAACCTACACCGCTGCGATCAATCCCACGGCTACTTTAAGTTATGTTTGGGACATTCGTTACCCTAGGTTGGAATCCATGACCGATGGCCTCGGCACGACAAGTTATACGTATCACAGTGTGACAGGTGGAGTGAACCTAGGGGCCGGGAGACTGGCTACGGTGGATGGGCCGCTCGCTAACGACACGGTTACGTGGCTTTACGACGCCTTAGGCCGCAGCGTGCAACGGTCGATTAATGGCAGCGTTAACAATGAAAGGATTACTCTGGATGCGGGTGGGAGGGTGGTCAGCATCGCCAACAATCTCGGGGGCTTTAGCCATTTTTATGTTGGTGGAACGCAACGGCCAGCCTCCTTTAGATCTCCTAATGCGCTACGCCACTATTATGATTATCTCCCCGTCACCCAAAACAGCCGACTAAAAACAATCCGCAATGAATTAGGAGGAGTAAATATTAGCCGCTTTGATTACACCTACTCTGCTGAAGGCCAAATCTTACAATGGACGCAAGACCAAGGCAGTGCTAAGAATTGGAGCATGCAGTATGACGCCGCAAACCAGCTCAAATCCATAGATGTGACTGGGGCGACTCCTAGCCAAGAAGCCTACGGCTATGATGCGGTGGGAAACCTGACGCAAGTCCAAGTTAATAATCAGGTGCAGAGTCAACAGGCCAATAACCTTAATCAGTTAACTAGCACCAGCCCCGGAGGAAAACTGCGGGTGCGAGGCTCTACGAGCGAGCCTGCCGATGTTTACGTAAACGGGCAAGTAGCCCGCATGACAGATAGCACCCATTTTGAAATCAACGTGGAGGTCAGCGTAGGCACCAACATCTTAAACGTGGCAGCTCAAGATGGCAGTGGAAACCGTAGAACAGAAAAGCATGAAGTGACCATAACCGGAGGCACGCCGCAAAGTTTAAGCTACGACCTAAACGGGAACATGACTAATAACGGACTAAACCAAAACTACCAATGGGACGCCGAGAACCGTTTAATTAAACTAACCCAAGGCACCGACATAACAGAGTGGGTTTACAATGGACTGAGTCAACGTGTTCAAGAAAAGCTTAATGGAACCCTCACTAAACAATGGGTCTGGGCAGGAGGCAATCAACCAGCAGAGGAACGAAACTCAACTAATGCTGTAACAAAAAGGTTCTTCGCCTACGGAGAAGAAGTCCCCGCGGCCATTGCTCCAGCGAACCAGCTTTATTATGCCAAAGATCATCTAGGAAGCATCCGTGAACTGGTGGACAGAAACCGAGGAGTCAGGGCTGTCTACAGCTACGATACATGGGGAACCCGCACAAAACTCTCAGGTGATCTAGATACTGTAGTGGGATATACGGGGCATCATCATCATGCTGCTAGCAACTTAATCCTCACGATGTATCGGGCTTACGACGCCGAGCTTGGGCGGTGGCTATCCAGAGATCCTATTGCTGAGCGTGGCGGAATTAACCTTTATGGATATGTGGGGAATGATCCGGTTAGTAAAATTGATTTGTATGGCCTTGAGCCAGGCTTCGGCTCTCCTGGTGGTGGTAGTCTTACAGATGATCAGAAAAAAGAGTTATTTGGCTATACTGATGAAGAGTTAAAAAAAGAACGCAAAGGTGATAAAGAGATGATAGACGCTGCTAGTGATGTGGGAAAAAGTATTATTATCTCAGGTATTCCAGCTGCAAAAAGTTGGACGTTTATTGAAAAATTGGTTTGGACCGGGTGTAAATGGGTGGTTAAAAAAGTGTGGCAACTAACTGACCCTGGGGAAAAAGTCCCATCCCCTTCGACTAAACCCGAAAAATAAATCTGAGATTATGAGAAAATTTTATGATTGAAACGCATACTTGGATAACGAGTTGTATTTATCCTCTAGTTAATGGGCTTGCTGCAATTTTGTGGTATTTCGCCTACAAGAAAAAACCGTTGTTTAGCGGGTTTATTTTTTTGGCGTGTTCTTCTGGGCTATCTTTTTTTATCAGTCTTCTTTGGTTGATTCTCCGGGTACAACAACAGTTTGGATTGAAGCTAATCACCAGTTCCATTTCACGTGCTCTATGGGCTGTTCAGGCTGTGGCCGAATATTGTTCCATAGCCCTGTTTGTTGTAGGAATAATTTTTGTAGTAAAAGAGTTAAAGGCTCCTCCTTCGAATGGAGCTAACTAAGCTGAGTTCAGGACAATTTCTATGGCCACGGATCTCCTTTTTCTACATGGTTTTGTGAAGTGCTAATAATTTTAGGGTAGACGTTTTTTGTTGTGGAAACCTTGCGGCCTCAGTGCCAGTGGAAGCATGAGCTACGATCTGGCGGGGAACATGCTGAGTAATGGACAAGGCCAGAGTTATCAATGGGATGCGGAGAAGAGGTTAACCAAGATTATTTATAGCAGTAACGCCTCGACGGAGTTTTTCTACGATGGTAGAAGTAGAAGAGTGAAAGTGATTGAGAAAAACAGCTCTGAAGTAGTTCTTTCCGACCGTCGCACCGTCTGGGCAGGAGGCAACCAACCTGCGGAGGAAAGAGATGCCAGTAACGTCGTGAAGATTCGCTATTTTGCCAACGGCGAACAAATACCTGCGGCTAGCGCACCAGCCAATAAGCTATTTTACACGAAGGATCATTTAAGTTCTGTGAGAGAGTTGACTGATAGCACGGGAGCTTTACGTGTGAGTTATAATTATGACCTCTTTGGTAAGAGAACAAAACTTTCAGGTGATCTAGATACGGTAGTGGGATATACGGGGCATCATCATCATGCCGCAAGCGGCCTGATCCTCACGATGTATCGGGCTTATTACGCCGAGCTGGGAAGATGGCTATCCAGAGTTCCCATCGAAGACGTCTCTGGAGAAGTCCCAGAATTAGAGGAAGGGCCGAACCTTTATGCTTATGTATTAAACGATCCTATGAATTTCACGGATACGTATGGATTGTCTCATGGCCCCAAAAAGCAGAGCACTGGAAAACTCAAAGGTGCCAAAAAAGAAAGTCACGAAAAGGGAATGTCTAGGCCCAAGGGAGGGGCACTCGGGGGAAAGCAAAAGCCCAATTTTGTTAGAGTCCCAAAAAGGCTTAATATTTTAGTACTATCAGTTGAAAGTGCTCTTGATGAAGTACTTAATTTGAATAATAATGGTTGTCCTCAGGGAACTACGCTCATGCCTATTGGTATAGATGATTGCGGTAATATTATTTATGATTGCAGAGGCTTTCCAATGGCATGAAAAATAATCCCCGTTCAAAATTAAAAAAATTTGAATCTGCGCTTTTTAAAGGTTCTAAATCGATGGGAAAGTGGATGGCTTTGAATTTTCAAGACCCTATTATTTTGAATAAATACGTTTGGTTGAATATAGGAATTTATCTTGAAAGATCTAATTCAAGAATAAAGCAAACTAGGGCACTTGAATACTATGAGTTTTCGCATAAGTTAGGATGCAATTATTCTTGTCTGAGATTTGCGCATCTATCTTATTGGTTATTTGAAAGAGACAAAAAAAACGTATCAAATGTTATAGCGAAAAAAGCTTATGTTTTATGTAAAAAAGCCGAGAAGACTTTGGCTTCAGAACAAAAAGCGGAGGCTATAAATTTGCTTGGATGCTTTCACTTTACAGGATTTGGTTGCACCAAGAACCTCACTAAATCAATAAGATATTACAAACAAGCCTCCAAGCTCGGGAATAATACTGCTAAGCTTAATCTGTCCAATTTTAACATTTTATAGGATTAGATGATCTAACCAAAGAACCATTTATTGTAATCAAGGAAAGAAGGGGATGAGCCATAGATCGTTATAGTTGGTAGTAGAGTGGAGTGCCCCATATTTTAGGTCCAAAGCTAGCGGCAATTAAGTTATCGTGGCGGGATCATACTGGATAATAGTTCCGAGCTCTACAAAATGACTCGTCGCTAGAGCGCTTTCCTTTAAATAGTTTAGGCTGTTAAAGAGCCTTGTCGTAGTGGAGGAACTCTTTATGGTGATGGCTCCACTATGCCTTCTCCACGCTATACGATTACTACGGCCATTGATTATGTGAATGGGCGACCCCACATCGGCCATGCCTACGAAAAAGTTTTGACCGATGTAATGGCGCGCTACCAAAGGCAACGGGGAGCGGACGTTTTTTTTCTTACCGGTGTTGACGAGCACGGTATGAAGGTTCAACAAAGTGCGGCTAAACAAAATCGCTCCCCACAGGAATTTTGTGATGAAATGGCAGGGCACTTCAGATCACTCTATGACCGCTTACAAATTTCTTACGACGATTTCGTTCGCACCACGGAGGATCGACATAAAAAAGTGGTACAGACGATTTTACAACAATTGTTTGATGCGGGTGAAATTTATGCGGCAGATTACGAGGGTTATTATAGCCCAAGGTTAGAGCAGTTTTTAACAGAGAAGGAGAAGGTTAATGGGGTTTTTCCAGATTCTTTTGGTGAGGTGGTATTTCTTCAGGAGAAAAATTATTTCTTTAAACTTTCTAAGTATCAGGGTTTTCTAGTGGATTGGTATCGGAGTAATCCTGATTTTATTTACCCATCATTTCGCGCGAAGGAAGTTTTAGGTGCCTTACAAGATCCAATTCCGGACTTGTGTATTTCCCGCCCTTCAGCGCGCTTGAGCTGGGGGATTCCGTTACCTTTTGATGCGGAGCAGGTGACGTATGTTTGGTTCGATGCTTTAGTGAACTATATTTCAGTTTTTGGATATCAGCCTGGCAGGGTAGGGGAGCGATGGCCCGCGGTGCATGTTATTGGGAAAGATATTTTGGTTCCACCTCATGCTATTTATTGGCCAGCGATGTTAAAAGCGATCGGGGTGGAAATGCCTAAGCAACTTGTGGTGCATGGCTGGTGGACTCAGGATAAGGAGAAGATGAGTAAGTCTGTGGGGAATGTGGTGGATCCCTTGGAGCTAATCGATTTGTATGGAGTGGATGCGTTCCGCTACTTCGTCATGCGCGAGATGGCACTGGGTTATGATGCAGATTTTTCAATTGAGCAATTTAAGTTGCGTTATCAAAGTGAGCTGGGCAACACGCTGGGAAATTTAGTCAATCGCAGTGTATCCATGATGAAGCGGTATCGTGCCAGTGTCGTGCCTGCACCCTTGGCTGTGTTGAATGAGGCGCAGTTAGGGTTCCGCCATGATGTTTTAGCTAGCGTAAAATCTTTCCGTGACAACATGGACAAGTTACAAATCCACGTAGCCGTGATGGAGCTGTGGAAAGGCTTCATGCGGGTGAATCAATTCGTGGATGAAACGGCACCTTTCAAGATGGCTAAGGATGAAGCCAAAAAAGCGGAGTTGGATCACGTGTTACATGAACTGGTGGCGGCTTTATCCTTGTTAGCGCAAGAGCTTTTCTGTTTATTGCCAGAGACAGCGGAAAAGATAGCCAGCCAGATTGGGTGTCCGCTAGTTCCCTTCAATAAGGACGGTCCGGACTTTCCTTTATGGCCAGCTAATTTTGTCGGAACTAGCGTGGGTGAGCCTCAAATCCTCTTTCCTCGCTTGGAAGAAACGCCTGCTTAAAAGCCCAAGAAAAGTTTTAACCTTAACAACTTAATCTAAAAGAGGTATTTACATGACTTACAAATCTGTTGGAAATGGTAAAACAACTAACGAAGCACTTCTGCGTTGGGTAGAGAAGATGGTGGAACTTTGTGAACCTGATCAAGTGCATTTTTGCGACGGTTCGCAAAAGGAGTATGACGATCTGTGCGCACTTCTTGTAACGCAGGGGACATTCATTAAACTCAATCAAGCGAAACGTCCTAACTCTTACCTAGCCCTTTCTGATCCGACAGATGTGGCGCGGGTGGAAGATCGCACCTACATCTGCTCACGTAGCCCCTCGGAAGCAGGCCCAACGAATAACTGGCATGACCCCGTGGACATGAAGAAGAAGCTCAAAGCTCTTTTTAAGGGCTGTATGCATGGAAGAACTATGTATGTCATTCCCTTCAGTATGGGACCGATCGGTTCTCCCATTAGTCATGTCGGAGTAGAACTTTCCGACTCTGCCTACGTAGCGGTGAACATGCGCATCATGACGCGTATGGGTCAAGCGGTCTTTGATTTAATTGATCAAAAAAATCGTTTTGTTGTGCCTTGCTTACATTCCGTGGGAGCTCCCTTAGAAAAAGGGCAGAAGGATGTGTCATGGCCTTGTAACGCTGACAATAAATATATTGTTCATTTTCCTGAGACTAGAGAAATTTGGTCCTTCGGTAGCGGTTATGGCGGGAACGCATTATTAGGTAAAAAATGTTTTGCCTTAAGGATTGCATCCAACATGGCGCGTGACGAGGGTTGGATGGCTGAGCACATGTTGATCCTAGGGGTGGAAGACCCTCAAGGAGAAAAAACCTACGTAGCGGCTGCTTTCCCTTCGGCTTGTGGTAAGACGAACTTCGCCATGTTGATACCACCCAAGGCTTTGCAAGATCAAGGTTGGAAAGTGTGGACGGTGGGTGATGACATCGCCTGGATTAAGCCTGGTGCGGATGGACTTCTCTATGGGATCAATCCCGAAGCGGGTTACTTTGGCGTAGCTCCTGGCACCTCGAATAAATCCAATCCCAACGCCATGGTTTCCTGTGCTAAAGATAGTATTTTTACGAATTGTGCCCTGACGGAAGACGGGGATGTCTGGTGGGAAGAAATGACGGAAACTCCTCCCGCCAAGCTCACGGATTGGACTGGTAAAGCCTGGACTCCAGACTGTGGCCGCAAGGCAGCACACGCCAACGCGCGCTTTACCTCTCCCGCCGCTAACTGTCCCACGATCGACCCTGCGTGGGACGATCCTAAAGGTGTGCCCATTAGTGCCTTCATCTTCGGTGGGCGTCGTATGTCAGAAGTGCCTTTAATTTTTCAAGCTTACAATTGGACACATGGTGTTTATCTCGGTGCCACCATGGGTTCAGAAATGACGGCGGCGGCGGCTGGTGTCATGGGTCAACTACGAGCTGATCCTTTTGCCATGCTGCCTTTTTGCGGCTACCACATGGGGGATTATTTCCGCCACTGGATCAATATGGGTAAGAAACTCAACGAGACGCCGCGTATTTTTCACGTCAACTGGTTCCGTAAAAGTGCGGAAGGTAAATTCCTCTGGCCAGGCTTTGGCGAAAATATGCGGGTGCTAAAATGGATCGTCGAACGTGTGCGTGGTCGAGCTATTGCGAAAGAAACTCCGCTCGGATGGATCCCTCATTACGAGAATATCGATTGGACAGGGCTGGACTATTCTAAAAAACAATGGGAGGAAGTCATGGCGGTGGATCGTGAACGTTGGAAGCTCATGACCTTGCAGCACGAGGAATTATTCCTGAAGTTGCACGATCATTTGCCGAAAGAAATGGTCTATGAACGTGAGTTGCTAATATGTCGTCTCTGAGGAGTCACATGAAGCAGCGCAAAACCCTCGCCATATGGCGGGGGTTTTTATTGCCTCTTGGGGCTGTAATCGGTTCGCTTTATTCAGTGCAGGCGGAAGAAGTGCAATCCCATGGTCATCGTTTTGAACATGCCGTCATCCAACAAATTACAGGATTAGAACATCTACCTATTTCCTATACCTCAGAATGGGATATACCAGCGGAGTTTAACAAAAAAACAGGTCTCCCTATTTCGATTAAGTTTATCCGCTGGGGCAACAGCATCTACCTAGGCGATGCCTTACGCCAGAGAACGAGTAGGCAACCCTTTGAAATGATTTTAGGATTTTACGAAATAGATTCTACGAAGAAAAGTGCCTTACTACAGGCCATCTATCACCTCAGTTTTAAGCCTGAAGATTGGGATCGTTGGTGGGGTCAAGTTTCGGCGGCAGAGATAGAATCACTAATTAATGGGATAAAAAAGAAACCTCTGGCTGAAGCTCAAGCCTACGCACGTAAGGAAGCGAAACGCTTACGGGCTAAGGAAGGCATTATTGATATTAACCCTAAAGTGAACAAAGATCAGCGTCGCATCCAGTGCTCAATTCCCTTCGAACTCTTTTATAGCGAGATCATCAAAGAAAAGCAGCTTGCGCAAAAAAATATCGAGCTTGATGGCAAGTCTTTTCCGAAAACCCTCAAGTTAGGTGTTCGATCTAGGATGGAGTAGCTTTACCATTTCTCACACTAAGAGTTGCTGCGGGAGTATTTTTGAAAAACGCTTGGAAAAGAGTTGTTACCTAGAGTATTTGAGCATACTTGAGGTGTTATATTGTAAAAAAAGTTTGGTTGAGAAGAATTTTTTCGTTTATGATTTAATAATTGTTATGACTTCTTATTTTGTTAGAGCTTTTTTTACTGCACCCTTTGTAAGTTTACTTCTAGTGACTAAAGTGTTTGCGGCGGACGCAACACCTAATCTCACTGTAGCAGGGGCTGTTGAAGAAATCTCATCTGTGAGAGGACGAATTAATTTAAATGGGTTATGGAAATTTCAGCCCGCTCAAGGGTCTACACTTGATAAGCCATTGGAGAGCGATTGGGGCACCATGTGGGTTCCTGGAACTTGGGCCAGAGGTGCTGGGCGACTTGGAAGTATACAGTCTAAAGGAAAAAGTGATGGTTGGAAAATTCCAGGAGAAGCATTAATAGCTGGATGGTATGAGCGCACCATTCCTGTTCCGATGTCATGGAGTGGGCGGGAGATTTTTCTAGATTTACGCCGCGTCAGCACGGATGCCCAGATTTGGGTCAACGGGCAAGATTGTGGAAAAATCCAATGGCCCCATGGTCAAGTTATTATCACGAATGCAGTTAAGCCAGGACAGGATGCAAAGCTGCGTGTGATGGTGATTGCTACTCCTGATGAAGGTGAAAAAGTGGACTTCATGGGATACGCTCAGGAAAGCAAATCCAAGGCACAGCTATCCAGTGCAGGAATTATCGGAGAAGTTTTTTTAGAGAGTCGTCCACGTGGTGCTTTCGTGAGCGATCTTTTTGTAAAAACTTCGACTCGTAAGGGCGAGATCAGCCTTGAAGCGGAATTGAGTGGACTGGTTCAAGCTGGCGACATTTCTTTCACTGCTATTATCCGTGACAGTAAAGGCGGTGAAGTGAAGAAATTTACACAATCCTTGCCGGCTAAAGCTGAGAAGACCCAGGTGCTTACAATGACTTGGTCTTGGACGGACGCTAAGCTGTGGGATCTAGATCAACCTAATCTCTACACACTTTATTTGTCTGCGAAGGGCGCTGGACTGCAAGACGAAGCGGTCTTACGTTTTGGCTTCCGGGAGTTTTGGATTGAAGGTCGCAACTTTATTCTCAACGGCATACCTCTGCGCTTGCGTCCAGCTCTACTAGGCAGTGACCGTACTCAAATTTCTACCATGGATTCCATGCTCACAGGGATGCGCGCACAAGGCTTTAATATTTGCCAAATTTGGCCTGACAGTACTTATGAACGAGGTAAATGGAATTTTCATGAATTATGGGCGGAGCGGGCAGATGAAAAAGGAATGCCCATAATTCACGTTGCGGAACCAGCCAACCGCTTTCTTTTTGACAGTAACTTTAAGCCTATTTGGTCCCAAAACCGTGAAAAATATCAGAAAGTCATGGAAGCTGAATTGCGGCGCATCCGCAACCATCCCTCCATTTTAATCTGGGGAACCATGGGCAATCTTGCGAATCACCAGAGCGATCAGAATCCACGCTATATTGGTCAAAAGGCAAAACTTCTCCAAGTCACACCATTGCCAGACGGTGTAGCGGAGATTTTGGACATGATTAAAAAAGTTGATCCCACGCGACCAGTATTTGCTCATGCAGGTAACCGTGCTGGGGATATTTTTACGTCTAACCATTACTTGAATTTTATTCCACTACAAGAGCGCGAGGAGTGGCTGAGCGACTATGTGAAGACGGGGGATGTGCCCTACATAGGTATTGAGTTTGGGATCCCGTTGAATATTTCTTGGATGCGAGGTCGGGCTGGCTATGGTCCTTCTCTTAGATCTGAACCATTAGGCACAGAGTTTGCAGCTATCTACGGGGGTTCCAGTGTCTATGGTAACGAACCTAGTTTCTATCGTAATGCTTTGGTTGCCAAAAAGACTGATAAAGGCTGGGGA
>JAWXBW010000072.1:0-37251 GCA_034440395.1 Blastochloris sp.
ATCCTATGGTGCTGATATGTAAGCTATGACATTAAGTAAATTTAACATTCCTTGGAGCCGCGTCGAGTGGGTGACCTGCTTCTTTCTCGGAGGCACATTACTTCTTACCTTAACCGCTGTGCCTTGGTATATCTTAACCTACGGGCTCGACTGGTTTCAAGTCGGTCTTTTCTTCTTTTGGTTCTTCCTAACGGGCATGAGCATCACCTTCGGGTATCATCGCCTATTCTCGCACCGTTCTTTTCAGGCTAAGGCTCCGCTTAGATTGGTCACCCTGCTTTTCGGTGCTGCGGCCTTTGAAAACTCCGCCTTAGATTGGTCTTCCGATCACCGTCGTCACCATAAGCATGTGGATCACGAGGACGATCCCTACGACATTTCTAAAGGCTTTTTCTACGCCCATCTAGGCTGGATGTTATTTAAATTAAAGCCCCTACCCCCGATGGAAAATGTGGCTGATCTACGTAAAGATCCGCTCGTCATGTGGCAACATCGCTACTGGCACTTGATTGGTTTTGCCACAGGCTTCATTTTACCTACGATTATAGGATACCTCTACGGTGGCCCTGTTGCTGCACTAGGAGCTTTCTTAATCTCAGGCGTTGCTCGCACGGTAGCAGTTCAACACAGCACCTTTTGCATTAACTCCGCTTGCCATACCCTCGGCACGCAACCTTACTCCAATCGTTGCAGTGCTAAGGACAGTTGGGTCATGGCTCTCTTCACCTTCGGTGAGGGCTATCATAACTTTCATCACGAGTTCCAGCATGACTACCGCAACGGGGTTAAGCCTTGGCAATTCGATCCGACGAAATGGATGATCTGGACGCTAAATAAAGTGGGTCTGACCAGTGGACTACGTCAGGTTCCTAATGACAAAATTACTACCTGCCAAGAAAACGAGAGACTTCGCCGTCTAGGGCAAGCTGAGGATATCGAGCAAATGACGGAAGAAAATATGCCGATCATGTCTACAAGAAAATCGGCGAGCTAAGGAAGATTTCTCGACGAAGAATAGGCTTCTCACTCGCACATTTTTAATCCCCAGTAAATCCAGAAGGGTATGGTGAGTAGGCTGACTAACGTGGTGGCAAGGATTGCTTGAAAAGCCACCGCAGGATTTCCCCCGTAGTGTTTAACTAGGACAAGAGGGAAAACGGCGGAGGGCATAGCCGCTTGGACGATCAGGATGTTTTGCAGCTCGCGCGGTAAGGTAACGATTTTCAAGATTAATAAAAAAAGAAGGGGTAATACTATTAGCCGTAAGGCACAGGCCAAAACACTCACTCGCCAAGTTTGACCCCATTTCGTATTGCCTACGTAATCATAAAAAGATGCTCCGACTAAGATAAGTCCTATGGGAATGGCGCATGGAGCCAGCAGATGAATAGTTCCGAGGATGAAACTAGGCAGCCATTCTTTAGCTCCGAAAGCGTTCAGAATGAGAGCGATGATGATAGATAAGACTGGCGGGTTTAGGAGCCGTTTCCAACCACTGCTTAAACTACTGCCCGTTAGAACCGCTAAACCCAGAGTCCACATCGTAGCCTCTACGCCTAAGTTGAAAACAAAAAGCACGCCGACAGTTTCTTTTCCGAATAAGGATTGAATAATGGGTAGCGCTAAGTAACTCCAATTAAAAATTCCCACCGCTAAGGCAAAACTACGACGCTCAGATTTTTCTTTGAGGCCAGCTAGAGGGCTTAGGGCCAAGCAGAGAAGCAAGCCAAGAGCTACGGTGATAAAGCCGAGAATGGGAGGGACGATGGCGTTGTGAGGATTTTGCAACGCTTGGTTGCCTAAAATGGAATCAAAGACTAGGCAAGGCGTGAGAATATTAACCGAGAGTTTAAATAAGCTGCGATCTGTGGCCTCCGATAGCACAGACCAGTGGCGTAGAGCAAGTCCGAGGCCGATGATGCTGAATACCGGCAAAATAGCGACTAAGATAGACCAAGAAGAGGGCATAGATGGGAGCGTTATTTGCTCTTAAATAAATCCATCTGCGGAATTTCTACTTGCGCAGGTTTATTCTTAGCCTGCTGTGACTTAGCTGAAGAATGATGGGCGGCGAGCTGGGGCTTGCCTGTGGCATCTAGCTCGTTCTCTTCCAGATTACGCAGAATTTCCTTCGAGCGTTCGATGACACTTTTGGGCAGACCAGCTAGTCGTGCGACTTGAATGCCATAGCTTTTATCGGCTCCGCCAGGAACGATTTTACGGAGGAAGATGATCTGGTCATGCCATTCACGGACGGCGATGTTAAAGTTTTTAACACTAGGTAAAAAAACGGCCAGCTCCGTCAGTTCGTGGTAGTGAGTAGCAAAGAGAGTCTTGGCACGAACGTCGTTATGTAAAAATTCTGCCACAGACCAAGCGATGCTAAGTCCATCAAAGGTGCTGGTGCCGCGTCCGATCTCATCAAGAATAATAAGGCTGCTAGCGGTGGCATTATTAAGTATATTTGCCGTTTCGTTCATCTCCACCATAAACGTGCTTTGTCCACGGGAGAGGTCATCGTTGGCGCCGACTCGGGTAAAAATACGGTCGAAGATGGGGATGCTGGCCTCTTGCGCTGGGATATACGAGCCGGTGTGCATCATAAGGGCAAGGAGCGCTACTTGGCGAATGTAAGTGCTTTTACCAGCCATGTTCGGGCCGGTGATAATCATTAAGCGGCAGTCCTCTTGACTCATCTCAACATCATTGGGCACAAAGCGTTCCCCACGGTTCATCTGTTCCAAAACAGGGTGTCGTCCATCAATCACTTTCATGCGCCCGTTGGTGCTGATAGAGGGACGGATGTAGTGATTTAAGCGAGCGGAAAGAGCAAAGCCGCTAAGCACATCTAACTCGGCAAGGGCTTGAGCCGTTTCTTGAATAGGTGCGGTGAAGGTTACGACACGTTCTCTGACATCTAAAAAAAGCTTATGCTCAAGCTGTTTCACTCGCTCTTCTGCTCCGAGAATTTTAGACTCCATCTCCTTCAATTCAGGGGTAATGTAACGCTCGGCGTTAGCTAGGGTTTGTTTACGGGTATAGTCTGAGGGAACTTGTTCAAGGTTGGATTTCGTGATTTCAATGTAATAACCAAAGACGGAATTATATCGTATTTTAAGCGATTTAATTCCGCTACGCTCTTGTTCCTTAGCTTGGAGTTCTGCCATCCAGGCCTTACCGCTGTTGGTGGCATTGCGTAACTCATCGACCTCCGCATGGTAGCCGTCACGGATAATACCTCCGTCTTTTAAGGAAAGAGGCGGCTCATCTACGAGGGCCTGGCTGATGATCTGGATGAGGTCTTGAAACTCATGCAGCAGGGGCAGCAGCTCGTGCGTGCGTTCGGATGAAAGAGATTGGATGAGCTGACGCAGTTCAGGCAAGAGTAGAAGGGAAGCTTTAAGTCCGATCAGGTCGCGGGCGTTACCAGAGCCTTGCACCATGCGCCCGATTAAGCGTTCTAGGTCGCGCACTTCTGTCAGGGAGCGGCGGAAGTCTTCCAGCTTACCAACATCTTTTAACCATTCGGCCACGACGTGTTGGCGTTTTATAATGGCGTCTTTTTCGCATAAGGGCCGCACGATCCAGCGACGTAGTTCTCGACCACCCATGGCCGTAACGGTTTGATCCATGGCTTTCAGGAGGCTGGTGTCGACAGAGGCATTCCCCGTGGGCTGGATCAGTTCTAAATTACGTTGGGTAATGGAATCGATGATGAGGTGTTCCTTACCCGTGTAGGGTTGTATTTTAAGAATGTGCTGGGGTTTGATTTTAAGTTCGCACTGGATGTAATGCAGTAAAGCTCCCGCTGCGGCGATGCCGTGACGGAATTCTTGGCAGCCATAACCGTCGAGGGATTGGACGCTAAAATGTTCCTTTAAAGTTAACTCTGCGTGGTCAGGCTCGAAAATCCAATCGTCGTAAGAGACAGCTAAAATCTGATGCTCTTGTGGATTAATGCCAGGATTTTTTTCTGACGGGAAAATAACTTCTTTCGGTTGGAGTTTTAAGAACTCGTCCTCAAGGGCGCGGAGCGAGGGGAGTTCGGTTAATCTAAATTCGCCCGTCGTGAGATCGACAAAGGCAAAGCCAAAGGAACCTTGGGGAGCAGGGCAGACGGAGGCGAGAAAGCGGTTTTCTTTAGGTTGCGTCATTTCTAAATTAAAGACGGAACCAGGGGAAAGAATTTGGGTAACCTGACGTTCAACGATGCTGCCTGGTTTAGGCTCGGTCATTTGATCGCAGATGGCGACGCGTCGGCCAGACTGAATCAAACGGCTAATGTAGTTCTCCGCAGCGTGATAGGGCATACCACACATGGGAGTTCCGTTGCGTTTAGTGAGGGTTAGGTTAAGAAGGGTGGAAGCGTCTTTAGCATCTTCAAAAAACATTTCATAAAAATCACCTAGTCGAAAAAGGAGGAGGGCATCCTTGGGGATTTCGGACTTAATGCGGCGGTATTGCTGCATCATGGGTGTGAGGGTTTCAGACATGACTAAGAATGAGATTGGCTAAGTGAGGTGGGGAATCAAACCAAAAGAGGTGCAAGGCTAGATGGGTTCGTGGTTGATTCTTGGTTGATGGGGCAAAAGCTTGCGTTAGGGTAGCGGTATGAAAATTCTAGCCTCTCCGCTAATAGAGCTTTGGGTTTCAGTACCAGGAACGCTGCGTGTGGCGAGAGGGGAGATGATATTTCTTAGATTACGTAGCGGGCAATGTTGGCAGGTGACGCAAGAACAAGGTCTCGTTTGGCAATTTTTTCAAGAAGCGCAAAGTTTAGAGGAGGCTACTTTTTACTTCGAGCGGGACTGCGCGTGGACACGGGCGGAGTTGGGGCTGCTACGACCAATTCTTTCTCAACTAGAGGAGCAAGGGTTAGTTACGACAAGAGACGGTTTTCGTAAATGCTTTGCGGTAACTAAATCATCCGAGCTAGAGCCAGAGGTTTCTTTACAAGAGCTCATTATTCCTACTTTTAATCGTCCCGAGGGGCTGCGGCGTTTTCTCACGACGTGGGAAGGGTATGGAAAGAAATGGGGCCGCTCATTTAATTATTTAATCGGGGATGATTCCCATGTTGGTCAAGCGGAGCAAAATGAACAAATAATACGGGAGCAAAATGAGGCAGGCTCAAGGGTCAGGTATTTTGGACGGAAACAGCGTCGACTTTTTTCGGCAGAACTGGCAAGGCGGGCGGGGGTGGAGGCGAGCTTGGTGGATTTTGCTTTATTAGGTGTTAATGGTCTTAGCTCCTGTGGGGCTAATCGCAATGGCTTGATGTTGGCTAGAGCAGGTCAGGCCATGGTAACGATTGACGATGATGTGTTGCCGTCGTTTCATGGGAGCAAGAAGGCGGATGCGACGTTGGCCTTTGGGCAAGGTTACACTACAGATGAATTTGAATATTTTCCTAATCGTGAAGCGCTGTTGAAAGCGTATCCCTTCGTGCAAGATCAGGATGTATTAAAATCCTTGGAGAAAGTGTTAGGTAAAACTCCCAAGAAGTTATTAGAAAACAGCGGGCTTGATATAGCTTTGGATAGGTGTCAATCAAGCTCACTAGAATTTTTCTTTAGGTCAGAGTCTCGTGTCCGCTTTGCGCTAACAGGGACTTTGGGGGACGATACCTCGCGTTTACCGCAAATAGGTTCTGGGCTAATGTCCTCCAAGACGGACTGGAAATCGGCTGTACAATATCGTGAATCTTTAAAAAAGCCGGCTTACACGTATTTACAACCTAGTAGCTACTGTGTCGGTGCGCTCTTGGCGATGGATGGTAGGTCCATGCTGCCACCTTTTTTTCCTTTGTTGCGCGGCGAGGATTGTTTATTTGGAGTGTTAATGAGCATAACGGATCGGGGCTCTTTAGGCGCGGCAGTGCCGTGGGCTGCGCACCATGCGCCGCTGGAGGCGCGCCAAGCGTATCTTGAGGTGCACTGCGAGATTGAAAAGTGGAATCCCTTTGCTGAGTCATGGCACTTTTTTCGACTAGCTCTCAGTGTAGCGGTAGGGTCGCAACCCCTAAATGCGGTGAAGGAGCATCATGGTTTATCCTGGTCTTTTGAATCGTTAGGAAAGGCGTTGATTGATTTGTCACAGCTTCCCTTAGCCGAATTTGAGGATGCAATGGAAACAACATTTTTAACGGAGATGGGAGCACTTCTTTTCCATCTGGATAAAACGCTTTCTGAAGAGTTGCAGGATCGTGAAAAAGTAAAAGCACTAGAGATGGCCATACAACGATTAATTGGTTTAAGCCGTTCTCCGAAAGTGTGGCTAACGCAAGACATTCTAAGCCTTTATGGGGAGGAAGCCGTGTCTTGGGCCAGAAAACATTTAGGACTTTGGGGGCAACTTTTGACCGTATGGCCTGGCTTGTGGTCAGCGGCCGTAGCGTGTAGAGAGTCTGGCTGGACGGAGGTAACCCTAGGATCCGTAACTAAAAAGTAGAAAGCCCAATAAAAAAGGCTAGGCATTTAAGTTTCTAGCCCTTCAAAAGTGTAGAGTTAGAAGAACCAGATTAAGGAAGAGCCCATACCTGCATTTAGCGACTGGAACTCGGCAGCGGAGATGGTCGAATCATTGTCGGTGAAGCTGGTATTTAATCGTAAGCTGAGATTACGGGTTGCTTCCCATGTTAGCGATCCACCTACCGTGTTACGACTATCCTCACGGTTGAAGGCGTCATAATCTGAGTAACGGTATTCATAATATGCTAGAGCAAAGAGGCCATTAGCGACCTGCTGGCTTACGCCTAAAATAACACGAACGGTGTGTCTGTCTTGGTCGTTGTTGCCGTCAGAGGGAGAAACAAAATGGCGTTGGTAGCGAACATCTGAAAAAAGATAGGTCTTACTTTTCTCGATCATGTAGCCGTATCCCATTCCTACCTTAGGGGCAACTCCGAGGCTGATTTCATCACCTGTGTCAAAGGATTGGTAACGATAAAAATCGGGACCCGCATAAAGGTTTGGTAGGTTTCTACCGAAAGAATATTTTAAGGAGGTCTTGGAGCTTAAGCCCCAGTAATTTTGTTCTTCAACATCCGAAAACATACCAGCCTCAGCTCCTAGCGTGCTTTGTAAAGACCACTTTGGGGCGATGTCCCAGTCTAGTCCAACCTCTGCACCAGGAAGCCAGACGGCAGCACCTTTTCCACTGTTGCCATCGAGGTTAGCATTGGATTGGTACTCGACGTCGTTGAAAATGCCGACATGGAACTTAAAAGGTGTACTTGCTTGTTGCTTCAGCAACTGGATGTCTCCGCCGTCTTCCAAAATAGCAGATTCCGCACTACCCGTGTTTTTAATCTGCATGGCGCGATCTAGAGCTAGATTGACGGAGTCGGAGGGGGTAGCGGCATGTGCTGTGGCAGCTAGGCTAAGGCAGAACAGGAAGTTGCGCAGATGTTTCATAAATAGACGGTGCAGGTTGGATTAGGAACCAAGACGTGGATTACCGAATTTGGTCGTTTCGTCAATGTTGCGGCGTTCTCTCAGGAGATCGTTCAACGTAGCATAATTAGTGGAATCATCGCCGTTGTCAGGGATATTTCCACTCTCTAGAGCAGTTAAAATAACTTTTAAGGCAGCATCAAAAGTTTTCGTGGAAGGGGCGTCTAAGAATTTCGTGAAAAGCGCGGCCGAGGCCACACCCTTAGCGGGATCAAAGGGAGCTAAGTCTGTTTTACCATTGTTAAAAACGGTGAGCACTTGAGCGGTTCTGACCGTTTGGCCAGCAAGATCAACCGAGCCTTCGTAAACATAGAGGACAACACGATCTCCAAAAACTTGTAGCAAAAGAGTTGTGCCTGTGATGGCAGCTGTAATAGGACCAGCTTGGATCCTCGTTCCACCCATACCTTTAGGGACTTGGAATAAGCCTGAGCCTTCTTTTAGGTTCATATTGCGTGAGCCGGGCGTAAAGGTAAAAGACGTTAACTGTCCGAGGCGGGCGATGGTGCCGTCATTAAACTGGAGCTCGGCGCGCGATTTGGCTCCCGTGATGACGGCATTGTTTTTGTTGATCGCTTCTTGGAGGCTGGCTTTGCGACGGCTGACTTCGCCAGAGCCTGAAACTTGAACGACTTCGATATTGGCAACGGATACATCTTTTTGGATAAAAGTAATTCGAGCGGACTCAAGGTTCGGAGCTGCCAGTAAACAGGAGGATAGTCCTGTCAGGATCAGCGCAAGCATAAATAATGACGTAATCTTGAAAGTTCTCATGAATAATTAGTATCTATTTTTACGTAAAATCTGACAAGTACTTAATTTCTCTCTGTTGACTTTTCAGAAGTTTCCATCTTTATCTCTTTTGTCTCTAAGATAGTTTACCAATCATGAAGTTATCCATTCCCGTTAAATTCAGAGCCCAGCTCATCACAGTTGGTCTCTGCTTATTTAGCGGAGTTCTTTGGATCTTTTTATGGACTCAATCCAAAGAATCGAAAGCGGGCGATTTCCTTTTTAAGTTGGAACAGGCAGAATGGCAGATGCAGGACTGGGTCGTGCGCACGGGGCCTAAAGCAGCAATTGCGCAAGAGTTGGTTTTCCTAGGGGTAGATCAACCCAATTACGAATTTCTTTATTCAGATGAGGAGGCAGCTCAATTCCCTGCTCTCGCTCACATGAGGCAGTCCTACCCGTGGTCTCGCGAAGTCTGGGCAGAGGTGACCACTCGGCTAACTCAAGCGGGTGCTAAAGCCATCGTATTTGATATCCTCTTCTCCTCCCCCTCGCGGGATGATGCGGCCTTTGCCGCCGCCATTCATAAGGCAGGGGATCGCGCCGTCTTAGGCGTTAATCTTATTCAAAAAGGTGGGATTGACACCATCATCTCTCCTAGTCCGACCTTAACAGATTCCCAACCAGAGCCGCATAATCTCTTCGGCCTAGTGAACTTCTTTCCTGACCCAGACGACGTAGTCCGTCGAGCGAATTATCGGGTTCCTTTGCTCGTGCGCAGCTACGACTCCCTTGCTAAACGCGCCATTTCTAAGGTCGATCCCGAAGCCGCCGATTTGTTGCCTGAGGGCCCTCAACGCTTTCGCTTCACGGGTCCTCCTAAGACATACGATTACTATCCGATCTATCAAATTTTCATCCCTAAAATGTGGGAAACAACCTTTAAGTCGGGAGCCTTTTTTAAAGATAAAATAGTCATGATCGGTCCCGCAGGTAATTGGACAAATGATACCCACGTCACCCCCTATCCTGATAAAATGCTGGGCCCCGAACTGCATCTCCACGCCATCGCTGCTGGTCTGAGTCACGACTTCATTAAAGAAACAGCCCTATGGCAAGAAATTCTTCTCATCAGTGCAGGTGCTCTTAGCATCCTTCTCTTTTTCCTCTTCGTACAAAACCCTAGTCTCCGCTTCGGCAGCACCTTGTTATTCGGAATTGCCTACGTATTCCTCGTCCGTTTCGTTTATAGTAACTCCTCACTCCTCCTCATTTTCGTGCCTCCCCTTTTAGCCTTAAGCACGGCCGCCACTCTTAGCATGATCCAAAGTTTCTCTGCTACGCTCCTAGAAAAAATTCGCACCCGCTCCATGCTCGAACGTTACGTCTCGCAAAACTTCGTGAAAGAAATCCTCGACCACTCCGGTGACTTTGAACAATCCCTCGGCGGCGTTCGTAAAAAATGTACCATGCTTTTTTCTGACATCCGTGGCTTCACCACAATGACCGAAAGCGCAGACTCCCAGTCCCTCGTCATTCAGTTGAATGAGTATCTTAGCCAAATGGTTGAGTGCGTTTTCCGGAATCACGGCACCCTTGATAAATTCATCGGAGATGCCGTTATGGCCGTCTGGGGTAACGTGCAAACGCGCGAAGAAAAACAAGACGCCATTGATGCCGTCCACACGGCTTTAGAAATGTTGATCGAACTCAGAGCACTTAATGCTGCGTGGCCCGCCCGTGGCTTCACCCCTTTAAACATCGGCATCGGCATCAATCAAGGAGAAGTCGTGGTGGGAAACATGGGCTCACCGCGTAGAAAAGAGTTCACCGTTATTGGTGACCCTGTCAATCTGGCCTCTCGCCTTGAAGGCGTCACAAAGGAATACGGCCTAGAACTCGTCGTCGGACACAGCGTGGCCGATCTGGTTAGAAATGATTTCCATATTCTCAGCGTCGATCTCATTCGCGTAAAAGGCAAAATCAAACCAGTGGAAGTCTTCACCATCCTTGGTAAAAAATCGGATCAGGTCAACGAGAAAAAACGCAAAATCTTAGAAACCTATGAAACCGCTGTCGCCCTTTACCGGAAACTGGACTTTATCCAAGCTCAGGAACACTTCAGCAGTTGCCTTGAAGATCCTGCTACGGGTATTTTAGCTAAACTTTACTTGAAACGTTGTCAGGCACTTATCCTAGACGCCCCAGATCCAGCTCTTTGGGACGGAGTGTATGAAATGAAAACAAAATGAGTTCTGCTTAACTGGTGGCGACTAATTCTCATAGGGCGAAGTAAACGTCCGATCCCCTCGAAAGCCTCCTGCAATTAACCACTTTCCGTTTTTAAAAACGAAGGGCACAGGAAAGCGGCGCAGTTCCTCCTTCTCCGTAAAATTCTCTTGCGGTCCAGAACGTTCTAAGAGAATTTCCGCATAATCTCTGGGATAAAAAACACTCAGCTCGATGAAACGGTATTGGTATAATTGTTGCGAATCCATTCGACGCGCCATCATTAAAACTTGGGACAAGCTAAGAGATGTAGCATTTTCTAAATAAGCCACCGCTTCGGGCGAAAAATCATCGCTTAACTTTGCGTGCTCGCCTTGGTTGGCCTTCACGATCATCGCCGCTGTTTTATTAAGAAACTCCACCTTGGGATCAGAAGCCTTCTGCCACCATAAATAGATGCCGACGATGATTAGTAACGACGGATACAGAATTAGTCGCGGCCACAGAGATTTCATGGATTCAGTGGGGGAGAGAGATGCTAGTTTAAGCTCTCTGATTGGTAATCGTGAGCCATAGTGCGTGGATGACGCCAGGAACGCCGCCTAGAAGTGTGAGAATGATGTTAATCCAAAAGTGCGTGCTTATTCCTACTTGTAGAAAAGCAGCGAGAGGTGGCAGAAAAAAACTAAGAATAATTTTGATGAGGAACATACGACTAGTTAAGCAAGAAATTCAGAAATGAAAACAAAATAGCAATGAGCTAACTCTGGCTCCGAATGCTGAGCTACTATTATTCACGTCTAGCCACGAGGGTGCGGCTCAGAGATTATTTAAACTTTAGGTTCATGGCGGAACACCCCGTGGGAGTAGGTGTGCTGGTCCTGATCGTTCGTAGCTTGAGCCATTAGGAGCCATTCGTTCCACCAAGCGATCAGTTCGTCATGGGTAAGGTTTTTTAAGTCGAGATCCTCTTCGCTTAAAAATTCGTCACGTCTTAATGTATTATGAGTAGTGGGATCAGGGTTCATAGGGTAAAACTCCTTCCGCATGTGCAATGAGGTTGGCGTGAGTATCCATTAGGTTATGTTTATTATTTTGTTTGCTAAGTTTTTGCCAGCAGACAGACCAAGCCGTAGATGCTTTTTCGTAGCGATCTAGCCGCACTTCATTTTCTCTAATAAGCAGGCGCTTTTCTCTATCAAGTGCTGCTTCTAAACTTTCTAAGCCTAAGGTGGCACTTTGTAAAATCTCACGCTTTTTAAGGCCTTCTTGCCAAGCATCCGGATGGGATGTTTTCAGCTCCATGAGATCTCTGGCACTTCTAGAATAGAAAATTTGGCCGTCTATGTCGGTAATCTTTCGGGCGAGTTCACCTAGGATGACATAATCTTTTTCACGGTTTGTTTTTTTAAGCTCCGCCAGTTCGCTTACGCCGACAAATGCAGGATGTTTGCCTTCCTGACTTTTCCATAGGTTTTGTAGAACGTTTGGAGCAATTCTTGGTGGCCGAGTAAAGAAATCCGTGCGAACCCTAAGATTTCCATATTGGAATTCTAGGTGGGAACTCCAGCCGCCCTTTAACCAACGCAGGTCTAGCGGGGCGCCGAATCGGTAATGGGCTCCGTGTGCGGCGAGGATTTTGAGTATATGATTAAGCGCCTCTTCTTCTTCTCTCAAGATCCAATCCCCATCTTTACTCATGATAGCAAGCCGGTGCAGAACGACAGCTTGGCGGGAGCAAATAATTGCCCGTAGCTTTTCCTTATTGAATAACTCCGTGAGTTGCAAGTAAATATTCATTTAATGTTCTCAAATCTAAGTGAGCTAGACTTAAAAGACGATACGCTTCCCAGTTCTGGTAATGTCGCCTCACCCACCCCACTGGCAGCGGAACAGCTTTGACAGTCCGCGTTTGACCCACTAAAAATTTCTATTTATTCACCACCCATTCAAATAAATGAAACAACTACCAACACGAAGCGAACTAATGTCGCCTACAATTGATGCGATCAAAGAACTTGGGGGCTCTGCAAATACAGATGAGATTTATGAGAAAATCGTAGGAAATTTAAAACTTAGCGATGCTTTATAGGAAATAGTAAATGGTAAGACTGGACAATCGAAACTACAGTATGATTTAGCTTGGGTAAGAACAGTCCTTAAAAATAAAGGCATTCTTTCAAATGGAGGGCGAGGCATTTGGGTTCTAACTATAAACAGTCTTGCGGATGTCGCTAAAGACAGAAAAACTGAAATTCAAAAAGTAGAAGAACAAGATGCGGAGGAAGAAGTTTTAGATGCAGAAAAATGGAAAAAAACGGCTGTTGAGATTATTACGGAAAAACTCACTCCAAGTTCCTTTGAGAGATTGATTCAGAGAATACTAAGAGAGAAAGGATTTACTCAAGTTGAGATAACTGGCAAAACGGGCGATGGCGGGATTGACGGGAGAGGTATCGCAAAAATCAATGGAATTTTAAGTTTCCACATTATTTTTCAATGTAAGAGGTACAAAGGAAAAGTATCTTCAAGTTATATTAGAGACTTTAGAGGTGCGATGGTTGGAAGGACGGATAAAGGATTGTTTATCACAACAGGTTCGTTTACCAGAGAAGCGACCAGAGATGGTGCGCCTGCTATTGATTTAATGGACGGCAACAAAATCGCTGAAAAACTCAAAGAACTAAATCTAGGAATCGATGTCGAACTAAGAGAGCACGTGACCGTAAACGAAACGTGGTTTGAGAATTTTTAAACTCTCAGTTTAGTTGTACTTCTTCAATCTTCAAAGCTCACCGTTAATCCCTACGTCCCATCAGCAGAGGCAGCAGGTACATGAGCAGGTAGGCTAGGGAGGTGATGAAAGCGGCGACATATGTTAATGCTGCTGCGTCCAGAACTTTACGCACGCCTACTTCAGCTTCTTGAGAACCGAGGAAGCTCATGCGGTTGAGGATGGTGGTGGCGCGCTTGGAGGCGTCGAATTCCACGGGTAGGGTGACAAGGTTAAACAACATAATGGCTCCCCAGCCTGCACACATGATTAAGAGATAGGTTTGGCTGGCAAAACCGCCAATGCCTGTGAACAGGCCGATGAGGGGTAACCACGTAACAATTTGGTTGGCATAGCTGGTGACACCGACGGCGGCCATGCGCCAGACCAGAGGTTTGTAGGCGATTTTATGTTGCACGGCGTGACCGCATTCATGGGCAGCTACGCCGAGGGCGGAAGCGGAATTACCGTGATAGTTTTGTGAACTGAGCACGAGGCGCTTGTGGCTGGGATCGTAGTGGTCGCCGAGGAAGCTTTCGGATTCGACAATTTCAACATCGTTGATGCCAGCGGCTTCGAGAATACGTTTCGCACAGCTTGCTCCCGTGTAGCCAGAGCCTGCCGGCACTTTGCTGTAACGGTTATAGGTGCTTTTGACCCGCGCCGCTGCGTAGAGCGAGATGCCCATGGTGATAACGAAGACTGCAATTACAATAAACATAAATTTTTCCTTAAGGTTTTAACTAATTTAGCCAGTGTTTTCAAGCTCGCAAGGGAAAGTGTAAAACATTTTTTATTCTTTCAAGCAAAGGCAGGTAAGAGAGGACTTTTTGAGATGGCCAAAGCATTCCTTGCACCCATTTTATTCTGGTTCGCCAAGACAAAAAGCGCCGTGTTTAAGGTTCACAGAATCGTGGAAAAAAGCTTCGGCGGTAAGGGCGGCTTATGTAACACCCCGTGAGGGGGCAGAGAGTAAGGCGAGGTTTCTGCGACGCGGGGGCGGGTGTCGTGGCGCAACTGCGGAGGTAGGCAGAAACCGAGAGCTTTTCCTTGTGAGCATTTGCGCGGATGATCAGAGCCTCATCTTCACTCAGTTTAACGGAAATCGTGATCATGGTATTACCGTCATACTTTCATCGAGAAAGGTCTAAGGAAATTTGGGAGCGTATGGCATTGTCCTGCTTGTTCCGCAACCCCCCTCTGGAGGATAAAAAGTGCATTTTAGCTCCTTTGAAGTTCATGCCTAACTTTTCCTGAATGGATTAATGACTTTCACACCATCGTAATCCTGTCCGTGATTCAGGTCTTCGGTTAGTAATTCGCTGGCACCAGAGGCACGGGCGGCGGCAAGGATGAGGGATTCCCAGAGGGATATTTTCCAGCGAGCCTGCTCATTTAGACTGGAGTGGAAGAGGGGAAGAGTATTTTCTACGATAGGCCACGCGCTAAAATCATGGACTAATATGGTGGCTTCCGTGGCGGGGAATCCCTTGCGAACAAAATTGTAATGAAATTCCTGCAACACCTGCACGCTTACCGCCGTCTGACCGGGCTGTAGCCAAGCCTTTTCCAGCAGTGCCTGAGCAATCTGTCGTTTTGCCGGGGCGTCGAGATCGTAGGCGTAAAGCAGGATATTGGTATCAAGGAATCTAGCGGCTCTCATAAATCTCGTTTCGAAGTAGAGGTTTTCCACCAAGATGGTAACCGTTTTGTAAGCGAGCCAAAGCTGAGATGGAAGACGAAGTGGTGTCCTCTTCGTTAAGAACTTTTTCTAGTCCTTCAATGAGCAGGGCTTTCATAGTGGTGCGACGCCGTGCGGCAGTAATTTTGGTGCGATGAAGAATTTCATCGGGCAAATCAATTGTAGTTTTCATACGGCCATAAATATATCTTTAAGGTCATATTGCTAATCGGTTGCGGCCTTGTAGATAACAAAGTGCATCAAATAATCACCTAAAAAGGAAAATGAAAAGGTGGCTTGAAAAACGTAAGTGAATTAAGTTCAGAGGCATGGATGAAAATGCGGTGGGTGCTATTTCTGAGGCGACTGCCGCTGCCACGCGCGTTTGTGCGGCGTGCGGGATGTGTTGTAATGGCGTGCTTTTTTCTCATGTCGTGCTCCAGCCAACGGATGTTGCGCGTACGTTACGGGTGCGTGGGTTGAAACTTAAAAGTCGAGGGGACGGCCTACATCTCTACCAGCCTTGTCCGGCTCACGTCGGCTCATGCTGCACAGTCTACGAGCAAAGGCCGGAGCGGTGTCGTGTTTTTAATTGTCGTCAAATCGAAGAGCTGATGACGGGAAAAAGTTCCGAGGTGGTGGCGTTGGAAAGAATCGCACATGCTCGCAAGCTGGCAGACCGGGTGCGGGAATTGTTGCGACTCGCGGGTGATAGGCGTGAGCACAAAGCACTGGCAACGCGGTTTGAGATGGTGTTGCTTCCGCCCCTAGATCCTGCGCCAGAAGCAGCGGCAGCGCGCGAGGCACTTGTCCCTGCGATGCAAGAGTTGGAGGCGGTGCTTTTGCGTGATTTTCGAGTTGCGCTAGCGGGTGGGCAGGCTGAGGAGACAGCAGCCAGAGGAGCCTAACTTTATGGTTTTACACGAGTTGCTTTTGAGCGACGGAACCTTGGCTGTAAAGGGTGTTGCGTTGTTGGGGGGTTTTCCCTGCGTTGCGGATGGCGGCTTCGATTTGCTCGGGACGGAGGACTTCTCCGTGGGTGCCACCAGATTCTCGGGTGATGGATTCTTCGTAAAGCGTTCCGCCGAAATCATTACAGCCCCAATGAAGGGATTGCGCGGCTAGCTCGACACCAAGTTTGACCCAAGAGGTTTGAATATTCGGGATGAGTTCGCCAAAGTAGAGGCGACTGATGGAATAAAGTCGTTGGGAAATCTCTTGGCTGCGCGTCTCGAAATGGGCGAAGTCTTGTTCCTCCGTGGATTCGGATCGATTCATGATGCGACCTAGGCGATTGCGGTAGGGAATAAAGGCTAGGGGAACGAATTCGGTAAAGCCGCCCGTGTCGAGCTGGATGTTGCGGAGGCGTTCGAGGTGTTGCTGAATATGATCCCAAGTCTCGATGTGGCCATACATAATGGTGGAGGTGGAACGTATGCCGACGCCGTGGGCGCAACGGATGATTGCTTCCCAGGTGGCGGAGGAAAGCTTATTTCCTGAAATGCGTTGGCGGACTTCATCGACTAAAATTTCCGCCGCAGTGCCTGGGATGGAGTCGAGCCCAGCTTCTTGGAGTTGGAGAAGAACGGAGCGGTAGCTGAGGCCGGAGCTACGGTGCATGGCTTCGATTTCCATGGGGGAGTAGGCGTGGATGTGAATATCAGGAAACCGGAATTTAATGCTACGGACGAGGTCGAGGTAGTAGTCGAAGCTGAGGGCGGGGTTGATGCCGCCTTGGAGGCATACTTCAGTAATTCCTGGGGAAGCTTCCAGTCGTTGCACGATCTGGCCAGGGCTGTAAATATATGCGTCGGCATCACTGGGTTTACGTTGGAACCCGCAGAAGGTGCAGCCGACGTTACAAATGTTGGTGAAGTTAGCATTACGATTAATAACGTAAGTAACGACGGAGCCATGCAGCTGTTCATTTAGCTCGTTAGCAGCTACTTGTAATTCGTTCGTGGGGGCAGACCAAATATCCATCTTTAAACCGATACTAGAAACTGTCGTGGCTTGAGGCAAGAGAGTTTACGAAATAAAATAGGGGCTTAACGTGCGACGGTTTCTGTTTTTTTCAAAAGAACTTTTTCTTGTAACGCGGGGTCGAGCCAAACTGCATTAGTGTGAGAGGGATAGACGGCTAGCCGTTCGCATAAGCTGCGGTCTGCTTGTTGGGCGGCGAAGGCGTAATCTGCGATGGGTGCCCAAGGGTTTAAGGGATTCACTTCATCGCGATTGGAGGAGATGCCGCCTAAATCATCAATGTAGGGGAGGAGCTCTTTCCAGTAGGGGTTGAGGTTGGGCGGGATTTGTATAGGCACGTCGGGGCAAATGTTCCGCCAATGGGCGATTAAGTCTAAATAATCTGAAAACGTGGGGGGTGCGGGACGAAGCTGCGGCTTGGAAACGTCGTTGGGGATATAATTTTGAATTAAAATCTCTTGGAGTTGGCGATGACGTTGATGGGATTGGGCGAGGGCATCAAGCGAGCGAAAGCGGCTAGCGACAGACTCTCCTAGGCCAATTAAAATGCCCGAGGTGAAGGGCACTTTAGCTAATCCTGCGGCTTCCAGCGTTTTGAGGCGTCCCGCACTTTTTTTCTCAGGGGCAATGGCCGGAAGGTCTTCAACATTTTCTAGCATGACACCCATGGAAACATGAACAGGCCGCAAAAATTCTAACTGCCGCTGAGTAAGCGCACCATAGTTCCCATGCGGGAGTAAGCCAGCTTGCAGCGCCCGCTCAGCTACGTAAAAAGCGAAGTGGTGGAAATCGGGAAATCCACGTTCAAGCAATTCCTTGCGTATGTGGGGGAGCTGGCTAGGAGCTTCGCCTGAAATGAGTAGCGCCTCGCAAGCGCCTTGGGTTTGAGCTTGGGCTAAAAGTTTATCCAGAGCCGACTCAGAAATCAGCCCTTCCTGATCGGTTCTAAATCCGCAATAGGTGCAGTGCCAAGGGCAGTCGTGAGTCAGGGTAAGGGTGACAGAACGGGAGTAGGTCAGTGGCCCAGTCCGGGAGGGTGGTGCAAGGGGAGTCATCCTAGGTATGGTTTAATTCTTTTCAAATCGGAAAGCAACAGCTAGAGCCTAAGTGAACATTTACAAAAAAGAAAGCCATCTATGCCCTCAGCCCATAAAGAATCTCGACCTTTCCTCATCTTTGTCGGTCTCATTATTGTTATCACAGGCTACTTTTTTTGGTGGTTAGCTTTGATCCCTATTTTGCTCTTTATCTATGTCCTGTATTTTTTTAGAGACCCTGAGCGCATTATTTCTTCGGATCCGCAGGACATCGTCAGCCCGGCGGATGGAAAGATCATTGCTGTGGATGAGATTGTAGAAGATTATTTTACGAAACAAAAAATGAAGCGCGTGGCGGTGTTTCTCTCAGTCTTTGATGTGCATGTGAACCGCAGCCCGGTCGAGGGAAAGGTTTTGAAAAGCCATCATCATGCGGGAGAATTTCTCGACGCTCGCAACCCAGAGATTGATGTAAAAAATGAAGCGCAAAACTGGTTGATTGAGACTTCCCACGGCATGGTCGTCGTGCGCCAGATTGCAGGCTTAATTGCACGCCGGATCGTCGCATGGTCGCAAGAAGGAGATGTTTTAACTAAGGGACACCGCTTCGGGATGATCCGTTTCGGGTCGCGCACGGACGTTTTTTTGCCTTTAGATTGTGAGATACACGTGCAAGTCGGACAACGGGTCGAAGGCGGCTCCACCGTGATCGCTCAATGGGCTAAGGCCTCCCAATAAATTATGAAAGAACAAGAACCTAAACTCGTTTATGTGCTGCCGAATTTAATGACGGCAGGAAATTTATTTTGTGGGTTCATGGCGATCTTACAAATTTTTGAGGGCACCATTCAGCGAATCAATTCGACGGATGGTTGGTGGCATTATTACGAGATGAGTTTGTTTTTTATCCTCGGAGCTTTTATTTTTGATATGCTGGACGGGCGGGTGGCGAGATTAGGCGGGCAAGAGAGCCCTTTTGGCCGGGAGTTTGATTCGTTGGCGGATATTGTTTCCTTCGGAGTAGCCCCGGCCTTGCTTGTTTTTAAAATCGTTTTATTTGAGTTACCGAATCGCGCAGGCTGGGCTATTGCAGCTATCTATTTGGCCTGCGGAGCTCTGCGATTGGCACGCTTTAATGTCATTGCCGCCATGCCTAATAAAAATGCGCTCAAAGAGTTCACCGGCTTTCCTATTCCAGCCGCGGCGGGTTTAATCGCCTCCATTACGATGCTGTTGCTTGATATTTATGAAAAGGAAGGGGAGATCGGACCTTGGAAATATGTGTTAGCGGTTTTAATGGTTTTCCTAAGTGGTATGATGTTTAGTAAATTTAAATATCCTAGCTTCAAGGCCTTAGATTTCCGTGCGCAGCGCTCCGTCCCTAAGCTTTTAGGGTTTGTGGTGTTCGTGGGGGTTACGCTGATTTTTTACCGCTATTGCTTAGCTATTTGGTTTACCAGCTATCTGATTTACGGGTTTGTTAGACCTTATATTTCGAGGGCGTGGCGACCTGATTTTGATGAGGATGATGACGGTGATACTGAAGACAGTCCAAAGACTTAGGTTAGGCAGAAAATTTAACGATAGAGCGTTTCGTTGTGACGGCGCTGCTGTTCTAGGGCACGCTCCATTTTTTTCATTTCCTTGGTCTTTTCCTCATCGGTGCGTTTATCCCCAATGGTTTCTTTAATGTTGGCATCACTCTCCTGTTTGGAACGGGGATTAAGGTAGAGGTAAACGCGGCGCATGATGCCATCGTTATCTTGATGAAATTTAGGGCGGAAAACATATAAGTCTTCGGGTGAAAGAATAGGTACTTTGACGCTGAGTTCTTGTTGTTCTCGAATCACCGGCACGATCGGGAGTTGACCAGCTTCATTTTTAAGAATATCTGGAGCAGGACCAGGGCGAGGAATCTCACGGTAGCTAACAAAGACGTGATCAGCCGGCCCGGCATTTTTTAAAAGCTTTTCAGCTAAGGCATCGTCGACGAAATCTTCGGGTTTGAGTGTGCCCTTAAGTTTATCTTTAAGGACAAAATTCCATTCCGTGGGATCACTGTAGCGCTCAGCGGGGGATTCTAAAAGATTGCTGAAGCGATCTAGTTTGCTCGGACGCCAGCCGATGTAGTTTCCGTTTTTTAACCATTCTACTGGCGCAGAGATCCATTGACCATCAGGCATCCACGCCCAGTTGGATAATTTTCTTTTAGTCCAAGTGCCGTAATGATCAGTAGCCCATGAACTGGGTTCATTACTCGTCCAAGTCCAGCCGTAATCGGTATAGAGCCACTGCCCTTCGCGCAAAGGTCTCCAAGCGGCGTTCTTCGAGGTCGGTCGGAAGGCGAAGATTTCCTCCCCTACGGATTCCCACTGGCCCTTATCCTTTAAGCCGTCGATTACTTGATCAAAGTCGATAAGAGGGCGCTGCACACTACTGATGGTGAAGAGCAAGAAAAGCGGTAAAGACTTAAGGAACATAAAATCATGCTAGCCAAGATGAGCAGGGAACCAAGTTTAATAAGGCAGATAGGCTTAATTCCACAAGATTGTAACAATGAGAAAGTCGTTAATTTTAAAGATGATCCCGCGGGGAGTGATATGCAAAACTTAAACCACTTGAAAAATAATTTAACTGAAAGCTGATAAATGTTAACACAAGGTAATAAGAGCTTGTTATTGAATAAAATTAGCAATAATCTTACCACGTGAAAATATTTAAGATAACCCCACTAAATTTTTTAGTCCTATTTTTAGCTTCTGCGGCTTATTGTCTTTCAGCCCCACCGAATTTTGAGTCTGCTAAAATTACCTTTATTCAAAAAGACGTGTCCGTAGCCGATATCAATATCGTTCAAGTCTCAGGATCAGGCGAAGTCAGCCGTCGTAAGGCTTTGTTACAAGAAGTAGTTAATAAAAATAATGCTATTGTTACAGGGACTAAATCCCGTGCCGAGTTACAATTTAATGACGGCACCATAACACGTCTCGGTCAGCTAACGTCTTTCACCTTTACCCCTAACACACGTGAGATGAATCTAAAAGAAGGCTCCGGCCTCTTTCAAATCCCTAAAGGCATGGGCGGGACTAGGATCAAAGCGGGCCCCGTTACCGCCGCTATTACAGGTACGACATTACTTATTCAAGTTCTAAGTGATAGAGTCATTATCTATGTCTATGAAGGTTCGGTTCAAGTGGGCGGAAATAGGATCTTGGAGGGAGAAGTTTTAGTGATAATGAATAACGGCACTACAACCAAGACAACTTTTGACACTAAAAAGGGCATGGAAACCGCAGCGTTATTTGTCAAGTTCGACGGAGCACCAAGCCAAAATTCCGTCGAGGAATGGTTGGGGGTAGGTGATCGTATCCGGAATGAAGACTTGCGCAATCGGCCGCGGGATCTTGATGATGACCTTCTAGTGCCCGAGCCACCGCAAGATGATGATTCTGGTGGTGATTACCCTCAATGGACCGATTCACCGCAATAGGGTGGATAGTCCCCGCTGGCTACCTACTTTCTTAAGAAACGATAGATCCTTATTATGAATTACCCTTGTCTTAGACTAGCTTGTATCGCCTTTGCTTCATTGTCTGCTTCGGCCTTGGCACAGCTCGACCCTTCACAGTTTCCGCGCCAAGATGCGCCCAACCCTTTAGCGTTGAGCAATGCAGCAGCGCAAGACGCTAAAATAATGGAGGATGGGGGAGATTATAAAGAACTTGCCAAAGCAAAGCGGGATATATTTTATCGTCTCAGCCTTCTTAACGACATTGAATATCAAAGTAACGCAAGGCAAAGGGGAGACAGCGGCAGAGCTGCTATGCTTTATAATCCAGGGCTTGAAGGCTCTTTGATCTGGAACTTTGCCCCGCAATTAAAATTTGAAGCGCGCGCCCGGATTGAGTCGGGTCTGTATGCAGGCGAGGATGACCTAGACTACTGGGGAATGGATGCGGGTGTAAGGTTGAAGTATCAATATAGTAGAAAATATCCAGAATTCTACATCGGTCCTGATCTCTATCGTTATCAATCCTTAGATGATGGAGATGAACTAGGCCGTGCGGTTGCCGCTGTGGCTGGCCTGAATTATAGCTACCGTGTGAAGAGCACTGGCACTACTCCCTTTATTAATCTTCAGTATAAACATCAATGGATAAGTCCTTCCGACTTTGATCGTTCCGTCTATCGTGCAACTGTCGGGGTAAATCAAGACATTACTTCAAAGCTGGCATGGCAGGGATTCTACGAGTTTCGCATTAGTGACTACATTGATGGGGGACGTCTCGACCATCGTCATGTCGTGGGAACGGGGCTAATCTGGAAGCCGTTAGATTATTTAAGTGTGCGATTGAATTTTAGTTTCATCGACAATGAATCAAATCGCAGCAAAGCGTCTTATGAAAGTCTCAATAGCGGACTTGGCTCTGCGTTAACTTGGCAATTCTAATTTCTTTACTTTACCCTACCACCCATTTGAAGCGAGCTTTTCCATAAGCTGGGCCATGCTTCCAAAAGGCGTCCATACCAGTGGCAGAGACTTTGGATGTGCTCTGCGAGTGCGGGCAAACTACCAATCCCTAAACTACGTAATTGACCAGGAATGATCGCATCATCCATCAGGCGTTGTTCCATCCAATCAGCGTAAAGAAGGACACGAGGATCGTTAAGGTGTGCTCGACAGGCTATTAGTTTAGAGCTGGTGTTTTGCCATACGATTTTACGATAAGCATTGATAAAATCCCCGGAGTGCAGCTTGCCAAGTTCTTGGAATGCTCGGCCAAGATGGTAAAACCTGGCGTCAGCCGTCCCAGCGTGTTTGGGCAGGGAGGCTAGTTTTAGCATGACACGCATCATGGAGCTGAAGTTCGGAATCAAGTCACCTTCCTTGAGCCATTGTGCCAAAGATGGATAAGGAGGGCGGGCGGGGCTAGGATCATGCCAAGTGGCTAGGGGTAAATCTAGCCCGAGCACATCAGGAATAAGGGAATTAATAAAAATGCCACATAGCGAATCACTTCCTCGATGGACTGGCATAAAGGGAGGTAGTATCTCGCGTGCATCCAAGCCGAAATGAAGTCCGACCAAGCCTTCGCATGATGCGATATTTGCGCGCGACACCATCCCAAGCGCCTCCCTGCTTTCAAGCTCAAAAGGAACACCTTTTTCTGCTGTCTGAAGTAGTGAAGTCAATACGCTGGGAAAACCAATAGTATCATCGCCAACATAACCACTCTTAGTCACTCGAATGCGCGGTAAGTCACCTAGTAAGCGCTTGAGCATTAGACTCGTGCATGTGCTAGAGGCCCAATCCACAGAGTTACTTTTGAGCGTAGCAAGGCCAGAGTGGCCGAGCCACTTTTCATGCAGTGCCAAGGCATCGACACTCAGCAGAGGAAGTTTCGCCAACAATCTCTCGCGTGAGGGAAAGCGCTGCAATTTATTCTGAAGCGATATATCGCCTACGGTCAGCCCTTCATTAGCATTTTCTGGAAGATGAAATCTAGGCCACACCTCGATTACGCGTTGCCATCAGAATACGTTCCACAGCGACGGGTTGATGTTCGGGCTGGGCTGGGCTAGAGTTTACTAATTTTGAAGGTTCGACTAACCAGCCCTGCGCCAGTAGGTCGCTCACATCGGTTAACAAAATTTGCCGTTCTGCTTGGGACAAGCCAAAGTCATCGATAAAACTCTCCACCGTGGTGGTTAACGAATTAGCGTGTTGGAACCGCGCTAGTAACGAAGCACTACGTCGAGAAATAGTCGATGTCGTGGGATGTTTGTTCGACGTTATCCAAGCCTCGCCAATCGTTTTGATCAGAGACTGATGAGGAGCAGCAATTACTATATCGGGTGTCATATCATCTCTGGAATAATGTCATGTTTCAGCGTCTGCATGGTTTTGGTAAGTTGCGGCCAAGCATCTAAAAAAAGAGCATACCCGCGTAAATCCGCCTGCATGGCAGCAAGGGGATTTACCTGCAAGATATGTTCGTTAGGAAATTCCCACCCTTCAGTTTTCACCAGTGTGCGCGTTTCGTGCAGCCAGCGCTCCATGTCATTCCGCAATAAGATTTCTGACTTAGGCACCTTGGAGAGATAGGTCTCCCATTGTACTAGGCCGCGGGCATGAAATTGCTGGGAGATGCGACGCAGCTCAGAGAGAAAATCACCAGGTTTCGCTTGTCCTAAAGCTAAAAGATGCCGCGAAAGAAAGGAGTAATGAGTAATGCCCTGACGCTCTTTTACGTCATTGATCAGGCTAATAAACCAGCTACCCCAAAAAGGTCTGACTACAGGATTAGAGCGGACGGAATGTTCATAGACACGACCTTCCATAGGACGGTGTTCGACCATATACGGGAGACGACCCACCCAGTTGCCTGGGTCGTGATTCCATGCCATGGTTTGGCACACAATGTCTTGCAATCGGTAAGTAGGGAAAAATGGCGGCAGATCCGCCGCTAGATCAAGCCCTGCTGCCATACCCGCACCCATTAGCTTACCGATAACAACGCTCTTGTCGTTAAAGTCACCAGCTCTGCGGATTTGACACAGCACATCGTCATCCAGAGTAATCACTTGTTCGCCAGCGTGGCATAAAATCATCCAATTACGATTTGCGCCGAGACTATTTTTTTTCTCTGGAATAAGTCCAAAACGACATGTTTCAATATCTACCCCTGAATGTTTAGCGAGTAGAACCAGAGCTTTTTCCTTATGCACACGGGTCATTCGTTTAACACGTATTCCATGATTCTCTGCGCGTTTGATTTGGGAATGCCAGCCTTCGGGCAACGTCATCGCCTCATCACTGTCATCAAAGAAGCTAAAACTGGGCTTACGACCATATGTGATGACGTTGGTTAGAAACGAATTCAGCACGCGCACCATCATGTCGGGGCGATTTGCGGTTGGGATACCTAGGGCGGTAACAGGCTGCGGAAGTGATGTAGTGCGTTCTATTGAGTTGAGTTGTGATAAGAGTTCCGTGCGAGAGACGAGCAAACGTTTTGCGGTTAACGATTGCCAGATCTCTTGTAATTCCGACTCGTGCAGTCCGAAAGAATCGGCGTAAGTGGCTCGATGCTCGCTAGGAGGACGCAGACCTGCACATGCAACAAGGAGTGCGTATTCGGAACTGTCGAGGCGGTGGGTTTCTCCCGATAAGTTGTTACGAACCAAATGGTGTGCTTCACCGACATGTTGCGTCAATAGAGGCACAGCAATAACGGCAGTTTCTCGTTTTAGTCGGAGGGGCTCCACGGAAACGGATTTTCGACCTGAAAACCATTGGCGAATTGATGACAGTAAAGGTGCGGGTTGGAGAGTTGCAGCGACATGGGTAAAATTTTATTCGTTAATTTTCAGGCTGGTCGAGCTCGGGGCTATTTTCTAGAAACTCATACTCTTCCAAATGCTCAGCACTTAAAGGCTCAGAGATCATGTGCTCTGCATTAAACCATTTTCCTAGATCCACTAACTTACAGCGTTCTGAGCAGAAGGGGCCGAAAGAGGCCTCGAACCACGCTCCATTTTTACGGCAAGTTGGACAGATGACATTCATGACGAATTTAAAAAATGTTAGTTAAAAATCTCTTCCCATTCGCCCTGTTTAAATCCGAGAAGAGCCATATTTTTTCCTAGAACAAAAGGTCTTTTGACTAAATTCCCATTAGAAACTAATAAGGTTAAAGCTTCGGCCTCACTTAGTTTTGACAATTTATCCTTCAAGCCTAACTCTTTGTAGTCACGGCCAGAGGTGTTAAATAATTTTCTTAACTCTCCCTGTGCTTGTAGCATAATACGCAGCTCGGTGAGTGTAGGCGGCGTTTCACGAATGGCTAAAATCTCATGCTTAATCTTCCGCCCGCTCAGCCATTTAATAGCCTTGCGGCAGGTGTCGCAATTTTTGTAAGCGTAGATTTTTAACATAGTTAAATTTAGATAGTGGCGGGCTTACCCTCGACCTGCATGGGGTCAGCTTCCACCTCGTAATTGACTCCAGCTAATCCAAAACCGAAAAGCTTAACGAACTCTTTTTGGTAAGCTTCAAAGTCGGATATTTCCTTTAAGTTTTCTGTGTTGACTTGAAGCCAAAGCGCAGCCACGGCAGCTTGGATTTCGGGTCGCATTTCCCAGTCGTCCAAGCGGACACGCCCTGAAGAGTCGAGTTGTAAATCTGCATGATGATAAAGGCGTTGGGCAAAGAGGCGTTGGAGCTGCTCAATGCAGCCTTCATGCAGCCCCTTTTCTTTCATCACTTTATAGAGTAGTGAGACGTAAAGGGGCACAACGGGGATGGCGGAGCTGGCTTGAGTCACCAAGGCTTTATTGACCGAGACGTAGGCACCGCCGCCTGTTTTACTAAGGCGTTCGTGTAAAATCTTAGCCGTGGATTCTAAGTGTTCTTTCGCACGACCGATCGTGCCGTTGCGGTAGATGGGGAAAGTCAACTCAGGTCCTATGTAGGAATAGGCCACGGTCTGGGCGCCAGGAGCCAGCACGCCGCCTTCTTCCAGAGCGTCGATCCACCATTGCCAATCTTCTCCGCCCATGACGGCGGTAGTGTCGAGCACATCTTGGTCGGTGGCTGGGGGAATAGTAATTTCATTAACGAGTTCTCGATCTGTGTCGAGCGTTTTGGAAGTGTAGGAGGCTCCGATTGGTTTGAGACAGGATTTAGAAACAACACCTGTTCTGGGATTTGTTCGCCGAGGGGAGGCTAAGCTATACACCACGAGATCGACTGAGCCGAGGTCTTGCTTAATGAGATCTACGGTTTGTTTTTTGATATCATCAGAAAAAGCGTCGCCATTTAGGCTTTTAGCGTAAAGGCCAGCGGCGTGAGCTTGTTGCTCAAAGGCCACGGAATTATACCAACCTGCGGAAGCTGTGCGGTCATCTTCGGGCGGCTTTTCAAAAAAGAGCCCCAGCGTGGCTGCACCACTACCGAAGGCCGCCGTGATACGTGAAGACAGCCCGTAACCGGTGGAGGAGCCGATCACGAGAACTTTTTTGGGACCTTCTGTGATGAGCCCCTTGGATTTTACATAATCCACCTGTTCCCGCACATGAGCGGCACAGCCTTGAGGGTGAGCGGTGATACAGATAAACCCACGAATCTTAGGACGAATAAGCATCCACCTAGGCTGGTGAAAAGGTTTTGTCAGTCGAGCAAAATAATTCAGCGTTTACGACGAGCCTTACTGCCATTAGGTTAATCTTGTGACTCATGATCTATGGATGAAAAAGGCACTTGCGCTTGCGCGGAAGGGACTGGGTAAGACCAGCCCAAACCCGTGCGTGGGTTGCGTCATCGTACGAGGCAGTGAGTTATTAGGTAAAGGTTGGCACAAGAAGGCTGGCCAAGCTCATGCGGAAGTCGAAGCCATTCGTGACGCTCATAAAAAGGGACATTCGCTGAAGGGTGCCACGGTTTATGTGACCTTAGAGCCGTGTTGCACGTATGGCCGCACGCCGCCCTGCACCGAGGCATTGATTCAAGAAAAAGTGAAACGGGTCGTCGTGGCCGCGACGGATCCCAATCCAGAACACGCTGGACGTGCCTACGCACTTTTAAGGCATGCTGGGATTGAAGTGATTACGGGCGTTTTGGAGGAGGAAGCTACAGATTTGAATTGCGCCTTTAACCATTGGATCGTGACGGGACGGCCGTGGGTGGTGGTCAAAGCGGCTCTTTCGATTGATGGGAAATTAACGCGGCCTAGGGGTCAAGGCGCATGGCTAACGGGCGAAAAGGCTCGCTTAGACGTGCATCGTCTCCGGGCTATCTGTGACGCCATCTTGATCGGAGCAGGCACGGCTCGGAAGGATAATCCGCATCTTACAGTCCGCTTAGGAAAGAAAAGTCAAAGCCAGCCTTGGCGCGTGATCATGACGAAGTCGGGGCGCCTTCCGAAAAAGCTGCACCTGTTGAGTGATGAATTTTCCGACCGCACCCTCATTTACCAGAATAAAAGTTGGCCTCACGTTTTAGAAGACCTAGGAAAAAAAGGTGTTCTACGACTAATGGTTGAAGGAGGGGCGAATGTGCTGAAAAGTTTATATCAGAAAAAATTGGTGAACGAAGCAGTTCTCTATACGGCTCCCCTCGACTTCTCTCAGCATCCTCAGCGTGCCGCCTTAGTAGATGCTGCTTTCTTGTATCAATTAGACCTACGAAAAGCGACAGTTTTTCAACTCGGACCAGACTTAAAAATTCAAGGTAAACTGGCGCCACATTTAAAATCTAAACAATAAAAATATATGTTTTCAGGAATTGTTGAAGAAACAGGTATCGTCCGATCTCTCCAGCTGGGCGAGAAGAGTTGCCAGCTTACGGTGGAAGCGAATAGGGTATTAGGTGGGATTAAGCTAGGCGACAGTATTGCCAACAATGGGTGTTGTTTAACGGTGAGTTCGGTTAGTGGAAAAATGATTACTTTTGATCTTTTACAAGAAACTCTGAGGGCGACAAATTTAGGGGATCTTAGTGCGGGGCATAGGATAAACCTAGAACGATCTTTGCAGGTTAATGACCGGATTGGTGGCCATTTTGTCACAGGGCATGTCGATACGACGGGGGTGATTACCGTTTGGGAAAAGAAGGGGCAGGACTATACCCTTGAAATTGAGGTTCCTTTTGGGATGGAGCGTTACCTTGTGCCGAAGGGCTGTGTGGCCATTGATGGGATTAGTTTAACTGTAGGTCAGGTAGAAGAAAATCGGTTTAGTCTTTGGATTATTCCGCATACTATGGAGGTAACCGCATTGCAGGAGCGACAGGTCGGAGATCGAGTAAATTTGGAATTTGATCTATTAGCTAAATACACCGAGAAGCTCATCGCTCAGCGGTAGGTTAAGTTTTTGGGAGCACTCTTGCACGAGCTGGAGAAGTTCCTTTTCCACTTTAAAGCCAGGAAGTCTTGCTACACGCCTAGCCTCAGTCCAATCAAGGGGAAGATTTCCTGATAGGGCTTGAGCGATAAGAAGTTTGGCCGCTTGGAGCTGATCTTCATTTGTTGAGGGGTAAATGCTGTAAAGAAGACGTCGAGCTAGGGATTCTTCGGGGGATTCTAAGCGGAGGGAGCCTTGAGGGGTTGTGATGGTAATGAAGTTATTGGAATAAAACTCAGCGGCACCGCCGAGATCGATGATGATTTCACGAAGTTTAAAAAGTCGAACACTGTCGCGGCAACCTAGAGCGGACATCACCTCATTTTTCTCAGTAAGGTTCGGGGCGGTTCTTAAAAATCCAAGACCGACATCGCCCGTGGAGTAGAGGCCTTGGGTATAGAGCTCGACCGTGGCACCGCCGTAAAGGATAGGCTCAAAGCCTTTCTTGCGGAAGGCAGCACAAACCTCAATGGCTATTTCAAGCCTCAGGAGTTGTTCGTGAGATAGGTTGTCCGTATTGACCATAAAGTTTTTCTAAGGCGGCTTTTTTAACGCTGAATTTGCCTAGTTGATGCTGGAGAGGGCTGCGTTGGACAAAGCCGATTTTGCGAGCAACTTCATAGCGAGCTTCCCGTTTTTTTTCCCATTCTTCTAAGGTGAAGACGCGTTCCATAAGAGTACGTTAGCTAGACGGAGCTGTTTAGGCAAGGAGCACCGCTGTTGTATTTTAACGAAGCACTGCGATTGACGGACGGGAGTTCTTCTGGCTTGATATTTCACTTATGAAACGTGTTGGCATTGGCTTAGTCGGTTGTGGGGTGGTCGGCGGCGGGGTGATCCATCATCTCGCCCGCAACCATGATCTTTTAGCACAGCGCTCAGGGGTGGATTTATTCATTGCCCAAGTGGCGGTGCGAGATGTGACTAAAACCCGTGGAGTTGATGCGGCTCTCTTGACGAGGGATTGGCGGCAGGTAGTGAACAATCCTGAGGTAAAGATCGTGGTGGAGATGATGGGTGGCACGACCTTAGCGCGGGAAGTGGCGGAAGCGGCGATCCGTGCGGGCAAGCCCTTGGTCACGGCGAATAAGGCGTTGTTAGCGGAGTGTGGTGTGGAACTTTTTAATTTGGCCGAGCAACACAAAGTGCCGATTTATTTTGAGGCGAGTGTGGCTGGGGGAATTCCGATTTTAAAGGCCTTGCGGGAGGGGTTGCGGGCGAACCATATTCTGGGTATTCATGGGATTATTAATGGAACGTGCAATTATATTCTAAGCCGCATGGCGGATGAGGGTAAAAGTTATGAAGAGGTTTTAGCAGACGCAAAACGTCTCGGCTATGCAGAGGCGGATGAGGCTCTCGATGTGGATGGGATTGATGCTGCGCATAAAGCGGTGATTTTAGCTTCGTTATCGTATGGATTTTGGGTGCGGATGGATCAGCTCTATGTGGAAGGGATTCGCAAGGTCACGGCACTGGATATGGAATTTGCGAAGAAGTTAGGCTATGCCATTAAATTATTAGCCACGATCCGACCGAATCAAGATCGTGCAGTGGAAGTGCGGGTGCATCCCACCTTGATCCCGCGCAGCCATGTGTTGGCTTCCGTGTCGGGTGCTTATAATGCGGTGGCCGTGCAAGGGGATGTGGTGGGGAATACATTATTTTATGGACGCGGTGCAGGCCCGGATGCCACGGCTAGTGCGGTTTTAAGTGACATGGTGGAAGCTGCGGTGACATTAAATGAAAACTGCGCCTATCGGGGTTTTGAACGACATGAACTTTATGGAAAAACGGTGGCCATGCTGGACGTAACGACGCGTTATTATGTGCGGCTGACGGTCTTAAACAAGCCGGGCGTGTTGGCGCGGGTGGCGGCCTTATTTGGTAAGTATAACTTAGGAATATCCTCCGTATTTCAGCCTGAAGATGGCGGTGAGGACACGGTTCCTTTAGTGATGTTGTTGGATTATGGAGTTGAGTCAGCCTTTCAAAAAGCCTATGGAGAAATTATGAATTTGGATGTTGTGCAAGCACCTTGTCAGGTGATTCGCGTGGAGGACTTTTCATGATCTGGCCCGGAGTGATCCAAGCTTATCGTTCCTATCTACCCGTTGATGAGGAGACGCCCGTGGTGACTCTTCTGGAGGGGAATACGCCGTTGATTCCGGTGCCGAGTTTAGTTAGAAAATTAGGTGGAAATTTTACGCTCTACCTTAAGTATGAAGCCTTAAATCCGACTTGTTCGTTTAAAGATCGTGGCATGACAATGGCGATTTCTAAGGCGGCAGAAAAAGGTGCGAAAGTCGTAGTCTGCGCCAGCACGGGGAATACCTCGGCAGCGGCGGCAGCGTATGCCGCACGGGCAGGGATGACGGCCGTGGTTATTCTGCCGCATGGGAAAATCGCCATGGGTAAGTTGGCGCAAGCGTTGATTTACGGAGCGAAGATTATTGCGATTGACGGTAACTTTGACGAGGCTCTTCGGGTGGTGCGTGAGCTAGGAGAATTGAGCGAGATCGAGGTGGTTAATTCCATCAACCCCGTTCGCATTGAGGGTCAAAAAACGGCAGCCTTTGAAGTGTGCGACGTGTTAGGCAGCGCACCAGATTTTCATTTTATTCCCGTGGGAAATGCCGGCAATATCACTGCTTATTGGAAAGGTTTTAAGGAATATCACGCCTCAGGGAAGATCAGCTCTTTACCTAAAATGATGGGCTGGCAAGCAGCTGGGTCTGCTCCAATTGTGGATGGTCACATCATCGAGAACCCCAACACGGTGGCTACCGCTATCCGTATTGGTAATCCTGCAGGCTGGACGACGGCCACAGAAGCGGCGCGCGATTCCGGCGGTAAGATTGATAAAGTCACGGACGAAGAAATCCTGGCGGCTTATCGTATGCTGGCATCGACCGAGGGGCTTTTTGTGGAACCAGCTTGTGCCGCGCCTTTGGCTGGAATAATTAAAATGCATAAAGCAGGAGGCATTCCAGAGGGTTCCGTTATTACGGCTACCATGACGGGTCACGGCTTAAAAGATCCTGACACGGCGATTAGTCAGTGTAACCAAGACTTAACACCCATTCGCGCCAGTAAAGAAGCTGTCTTGAAAGTGATAGGTTATTAAGCTTTGAGGAAAATCTTCTTGAAAAAGAGAAGGTGCATGAAGCTAACAGGTGTGTCATGCTAGGGCTCGCCTTTTGATGGGCACGCTTGTTGAGAATAATCTGTACAATCTAAGTCCTTACTAAAGGATGATTTTTGATAACAGACGGGCTACTCTCATTCCGCACAACGAAGATACTAAAAAATTATGACAACGAAAACATTCGCCGAACTCGGACTTTCTGCAGAATCACTGCAGGCCATAGGCAAACTCGGTTACGAACAACCTTCCCCCATTCAGGCCGATGCCATTCCTCTTATTATGTCTGGTGAAAACATCATTGGCCAATCCCAGACCGGTTCTGGTAAGACTGCCGCCTTCGGAATTCCTGCCGTCGAGCGAGTCGATCCTGCTGACAAATCAACCCAGGTTCTGATCCTCTGCCCCACCCGTGAGTTAGCCGTGCAGGTCTCTGAAGAATGTTTTAAACTGGCCTCCTTTAAAAAAGGTGTCAAATCCGTGCCAGTCTATGGCGGTCAATCTTACGATCGTCAAATTCGCGCACTGCGTGAAGGCACCCAAATTGTGATCGGCACGCCAGGACGTTTACTTGACCACTTAGAACGAGGAACCTTAAAGCTAGACCGCATTAAGATGGTCGTTTTAGATGAAGCAGATGAAATGTTAGACATGGGATTTCGGGATGATATTAAATCTATCCTCGACGCCATCAAAGGTCCGCGTCAGCTCGTCTGTTTTTCTGCCACAATGGCCAAGCCCATCTTGAACCTCATCAGCACCTATGCGCCGAATTTAAAAACCGTCAAAATAGCCCACAAAGCCATGACAGTTCCTACGGTGGAACAAATTTCCTACGAAGTGCGCGGTCGTGGTAAGACGGAAATCCTCACGCGTCTCATTGATTTTTATGAAATTAAATTAGGTATTGTTTTTTGTAACACGAAACAAATGGTGGATGACTTAGCCGACGAACTTTCCGCCCGTGGCTACTCGGCCGATCGCATCCATGGCGGCATGAACCAATCCCAGCGTGATGCAGTCATGAATAAATTTCGCACCTCCCGCATCGAGTTCCTCGTGGCGACAGATGTGGCGGCGCGGGGGATCGATGTGAACGACATTGAGGCCGTCTTTAACTATGACTTACCTTGGGATGAAGAAGACTACGTTCACCGCATTGGTCGCACGGGTCGCGCTGGTCGCTCAGGCCGCGCCATCTCCCTCATCGCTGGCCGCGAAATTTATAAGCTGCAAAATATCGAACGCTTCACGAAGGTTCGTATTCAACGGAAACAGCCGCCGTCCATGGAAGAAATCGAAGAAAAACGCACGAACGTCTTCTTTGAAAAAATCCGCAGCGCTTTACAAGAAGGAAAATTTTCTAAAGAAGCACCCTTAGTGGATCGTCTCCTAGAACAAGGCTTTGCCTCCACCGACATTGCCTGTGCTGTCATTCAAGAATTACGCAAATCAGAAGGTCAAGGTGCCGAAACAACTCCTGCTCCAGCTTACGAAAAACCTGAACGCTCCGAACGTCCCGAGCGATCTGGTGGTGGTGGAAATTACGGCGGGGGTGGTGGTGGCGGTGGTGGAAAATGGAAGGGTGGCCGCAGCACGCGGCGTCCTGTTCCTTCTTCAGGCGGCAGTGGTGCCGGCGGTGGTGCTGGTGGTGGCGGCGGTGCCGCAGGAAGACCCTCGTTCAGAAAAAGAAAACCGCGTGATTAACTAAAGCGATGCCCTCCATGATTTCACAGTCCACTTCCTTCTCCGTTTCCACGAAAGGAAAAGGGACTTATGAAATCACGGAACAGGTTGCCCACGCCGTCCATGAATCTGGAGTGACCCAAGGCACCGCCACGGTGTTCATTACCCATACCAGTGCTAGTCTTATACTTTTTGAAAATGCCGACCCCTCGGCTCGCACAGACCTGCACACTTATTTCGAGAAACTGGTGCCCGAGGATACAAAGGGTTTTGTCCACACCCTAGAAGGCACCGATGACATGACCAGCCACATCCGCATGGTCTTAACGAGAACGAGTGAAGTCATTCCCATTGCCCAAGGTCGCATGTGTTTAGGAACGTGGCAGGGGATTTTTGTTTTTGAACATCGTCGCGCCGCCCATACCCGCACTCTTTGGGTTAATATCATGGGAACCTAAAAGCGGATCATGAATACCGACGCACAAGAACAACAAGTCTTAGCGGAACAAGCGGCGGCGGAGTGGGAAAAATTACGGACGTGGAAAATGCCTTTTGGTAAATTTAGCGGACGTTATCTCTATGAAATTCCCGCAGAATATCTCTGCTGGTTTGAACAAAAAGGCTGGCCCGAAGGAGAGTTGGGTAAACTCCTTCGCATCGTGCTTGAAGCTAAACGGGAGGGAGCCGACTGCGCCTTCGACACCTTCCGAAAAAGAAAAAACTAGGATTCTAAAACTAGTCCCACCGGGCAATGATCCGAGCCTGTGACGTGCGGCATGATCCATGCCTTCTGTAAGTTGGCTCGGAGTTTCGGAGATATACACCAGTAATCGATGCGCCATCCCACATTACGCTCACGAGCACCCGCCCGGTAGCTCCACCAGGTGTAGTGGCCTGTGCTTTTTTCAAACTCGCGGAACGTGTCGATAAACCCAGCCTTGATCAGATTAGAAAACCCCTCACGCTCCTCATCCGTAAAGCCAGCGGAAAAGCGGTTATCCTTAGGCCGTGCCAAATCTAGCTCCGTGTGCGCCACATTTAAATCCCCGCAAAGAATAACTGGCTTCAACTTTTCTAATGCAACGAGATGCTTAAGAAAAAGCACGTCCCATTCCTTATGCCTATAGGGGAGGCGTTGCAGTTCATCTTTAGAATTAGGTGTATAGACATTGACGACAAAAGAGTCGGCAAACTCCGCCGTGATCACGCGCCCCTCGTTATCATGTTCTGTTAAACCTAAGCCGTTGGTGACGTTGAGAGGTTTTACTTTAGTGAAAAGTGAAGTTCCCGAGTAACCCTTTTTTTCAGCGGCATTCCAGTAAACATGATAAGCAGGATCGAGTTGAAGCGAGACCTGATGGGCTTCCGCCTTAACTTCTTGCAAGCAGACCACGTCCGGATTTTCCGCTGCGATAAACGACTCAAACCCTTTATTTTGACACGAACGAATGCCATTCACGTTCCACGAAATATATTTCATCAGAAAAACCTAACGCCCTGTAAAAAGAGCGCACCACTTTTTTAAATAGTAATAGACTACAAAGAAAAATGAATATCTGGTCTGGAAAATTTAATTGAGGCAACTAATTTTCAGGTCGAGAGGAATCCGTGAATCTTCGCTTTCGGCATGGCTTTTACCTGTCGGAAAAATTCCGTTTCCGTGATTTGCGTCGGCCATTCGAGACGGATGTAGAGACGATAACCCGCACGTTCTGGCAGTGCTTCTGCACCTATCGCCTCTAACTCGATCAGATAATTCAGGTCGCGGATCAGCGCCTTCCAAGGATCCTTCACCTTGTAAAAATGAGCCGTCCGCTTGGTCAACTCCGCCAGCGTGATTTCTTCACTATCTAGCAGGAGGTTCAGCACATGAACCTGCCGCTCGGAAATTGCGCGTTTCCGCTTGGTCTGAAGCCGTCCGAAAAGATCCGTTACTGTATTTCGGAACAACGCCTTGCTAACCTGCAACTTGATCTGCGCAAACAACTGTTTGCACTGGCTTTCGATACCCCGCAGCGCAAACTTCAAAAACGCACTCAGCTCGTGCTCTGCTTCCCTCGTCTCATGGAGCGCGTTCAGGTAGCCGACCTTGTGCTCGTAGTAGTAGTTCGACATTGCAATGAAAAGCGTATCACGGAGTCCCGTGCGCTGGAGCATCAACGCTTCCAGTGCCCGTGCGGTGCGGCCGTTGCCATCGAGAAATGGGTGGATTGCGGCGAAATGATAATGTAACGCCAACGCCTGAATCAGAGGATCATGCCCTTTGAAGACCGTTTCCACCGCACTAGTCAGTTGCCGCATGGCTTCCGTGCACCCTTCACCACCGTCGCAGCCCCGATGCCTTGGTGCGCCGAAGGTGACGTTTTGATCGTGTTCCCGCATGCGGCCCGGTGGACAATGATCGTCGTCGCAACCCGTCACCATCTGCCGGTGAATCTCCGTGACTAGATCGACGCTTACTGGGAGATCTGCTGGTTGCGCGGCAATCCAACGATAGGTTTTGACCGCCGCCGCCGCTTGGCGCTGCGAGCGTGTTTCCAGTTGCTGCGCCGTTTCCCGCATTGCCGCATCAAGTTCCCGTTCTGTGAATTCCGCCCCTTCGATCCGAGAAGTCCCCGCAACTTCGCGCTTGAGTTGAACTTTTTGCAGCTCATCCGCCCAGCTCCGTTGATAGGGAATTCCTGTTAGAGCCATCATCGCCGACTTTGCCCCAATCAGCTCGTCGATGATCGCCATGCGGTTGTAGGCGATCCAGTTGCGTGGCATTTCGTAGCGAATCATATTCTAAGTCAAAACCAATTTCATTTCCAAGTCAACACCTGTATTAAGAATCTACAACTACTTTAATATAAAGTGTTTATGAAAATAATAAAAAAGTAGATTATACCAAAAAATAAATCTCATATTCGATTCATAAACACTTTTCGAGCGTATTGGGCAAAGTAGAATGACTTCCTGATGAAAACAAGAACTGGAACCATTATTCATTCTTAAAAGGAAGATGAAGATTTGCCGCATATACCACAAAGAAGGCACGGAATTTTTTCACGCTAAGGGAAACGGAGTAAGGCAGAGGTGGGAACTTTTCTTTCAGACGGAAGAGGCGACGAATTAATAGTAGAAATTTAGCTCCTGCCCACTAGCGCACACGCTGGAGCACACTACGAGAATGATCCACTAAACAGCGGAGATTTGTCGCATCCACGGTAAACCTAGCGGCGGCACAAGCCCAGCCCTGACCGAAATACCAAAAGGTGCCGTGTGGCGACTGACTCAACATCTCGGTGACAGTAGGGGTCAATACTCTCCGAGCGGTCTCATCATGCCCTATCACCATCCATTCCTTTTGGAACGACTCCAATCCAGAAATTTTAAGGAACACTTCCTTGTTCCAAACTCTGCGGCTCCACCAAGGTAATTTCATTAACTGGATAGCAGGCAACTCAGTCAGTGTCACTGGAAACATCGGGTGAGACGCTGGCCAGGCCACAACCGTCAGGGCATGTTCCTGATAGGTCTTTCCGCTACCTGTGGAATACATGTATTCAAAAATAGCCATCCGATTCTCTGCTTGCTCCATCATTGCGATCCATTGGAGTGGATCGGAGCCACGATCCATTTGCCAGCTC
>JAWXBW010000073.1:0-6817 GCA_034440395.1 Blastochloris sp.
GCCCTTCTCCCTCAGTATCAAGTTCTTTAAATTTAACTCCAACTCCTAGCCCCACCCTAATTGTCACAAGCATTCCTCAGACTCCAGAGTTTCATATCGTCAGTCAGGGCGAAACTTTAACCCGAATTGCTGCTCGTTACCATTTAACCCTAGATGAATTACGAAACTTAAACGGCCTCAAGAATTCAAATCTACGAATAAATCAGCAATTACGCCTGCGTGCGGAGGACAGCATGAAGGCTGACACTCCTGCCCCGAAACCGACCACTACGCTCCCTACACCAGTGCCAGTAGGTCTCCCTACCTCCCTACCAAGTCCTACTCCCTCTCCCCTTCCCACTGCTACGCCCAAACCCAGCTCAGCCCCAGCACAGCGTTACATTTTCGTTACACCCGTGAAAAAATTAATCGACACAATCCCGAAAACTACCCGCAAGTGGAAATACATCGTGATCCACCACAGCGGCACTAGCATGGGTAATGCGAAAATTTTTGAATACTACCACCGTCGCGTCCGTGGCATGGAAAACGGGATGGCTTACCACTTCGTCATAGGAAACGGTTCAGAATCCAAAAATGGAGAAATTGAAATAGGTAACCGTTGGAAAAAGCAACTTCAAGGAGGACATTTACGAAGCGATGAGCAAAATGAAATCGCCATCGGGATCTGTTTAGTGGGAGACTTTAATAAAACTCGTCCAAATAAGAAGCAAATCGCCGCCCTGATCGAACTAATCACCTACCTCCGCCAAAAACAATACCCACAAGAATTGCGCTTCGTGGTTCATCGCGATATCAACATCAGGCCCACCGATTGCCCTGGCCGTTTTTTCCCCGCTCAAGCTATGTACAAACTTTTTGGAAACGATAAATAACTATTATGAAATTACGTAACTCGACACTCATTGGTTGGATTCTAACTGGCCTTATTTGCTTAGCCTTCTTTATCCCATGGGCACGTTTTGCGCCAGAACAGGCCGCCAATAATCTTCTGGATCTAGCAGGAAAACTTGCTGGGGATGATGCCCCCCTGATTCAGGCCTATCTCACCATGCGCCCCGCCGAATGGGAGGCCATCTGGCATAACCCAGGCGAGGGACTTTCCGCCTATCAACTCGTCTTACTTTCCGAAAAAAATACCGTCTCCGCAAAAGTCTCTCAAGCGTGGGTAGCCATGCTCTGGGGAGATGAAAATTATGAGCAAGGCGTCAAGTTCCTTGCCTTAGCTCCCATCTTAGCCCTGCTCGGTGCCACCGCTCTTAGCTTGGGGAAAACGAGCCCCAAGTTCCTCCTCGGAGTTAGCTTTGGACAATTGCTGTTCTACGGTTTCCTCCGCTGGAAACTTAACGAAACCTACGGGGACAGATTACTACTTCAGATCGAATTTAATTTAGGTCTCTGGCTGACGCTTTACGCCTTACTTATTCTAGCCGCACTTCAAGTAACAAAGGCGTTGTCACCAAAATCTAAGTGGTAAAGTAGGTCGCACTAATTTTTACTAGATGCGTCGAGTCTGGACCCCGCAACAACCGACAGTCCCTATGCCGAAACGGCTAAACCCGTGTCTTCAAATTAAGCTCTGGCGTAAGGTTTTTTTAAATCAGCTCTTCTTCGCACTATCTGCAATGGGACTAACGGCGGCCTGTTTCTTTTCTTCTTCAATATCGTCCGCCGCCTTATTGATCTCCCGCTCCACGTCCGTGCGAGCCTTTTGAAACTCCGCTAAGCTACGACCCACACCACGAGCTAGTTCAGGTAACTTCTTCGCACCAAATAAAAGCACGACGATTAAGAAAATAATAAACCACTCGGAACCACCAGGAAGGCCGAAAGCTAGAAATGTATTCATAGATAAAGCGTAGCCTCATCCTGACTTAAAAGCAAAACAATAAACCGCCTACCTCCTACCGCCGCCCCTGCCTAAGCTTAGCTTTCCAAATGCACGGTAGGCATGGGGACAAGGAATTGTCCGCCTCGTTTTAGAAACTCGGTTTCACGTGTTTTAAATTCTGCTAAGAAATGCCACGGTAGCACGAGATAATAATCAGGCTTAGCCGCACGGGATTCTTCTTCAGAGATAATTTTGATTTGAGTGCCGATGGTGTATTGACCCCATTTACGTGGGTTACGGTCTGCGATGGCGGGGACAAGGTCTGGAGTGATTCCGCAGTATTGCAGCGTGGTGCTGCCTTTAGTAGATGCACCATAACCATGGACGAGTTTACCTTCAGCCTTAGCTTTTTTAAGGAAGGCCTGCAAGTCTTGACGGATCGTTTCAATATTGGCGCGGAAGGTGGCGTAGGGCGCATCCGTGTCGAGGGCTAATTCAAACTCATTGATGCGTAGTGTTTGGATGCGATCATTCCATTCAGGTTTAATCTGGTGCCGGCCCGCATGACCCACGACGAGGCGGAAGCTGCCTCCGTTGACATCATTGAGGTGAACGTCGATTACCTCTAAATCGTGATCATTAAAGAGACGTTCTAAGGCAGCTAGGGAGTAGTATTCTAAATGCTCATGACAGATCGTATCAAAGCTGTTCATGGTCAACATGGTCGGGAGGTAGCTTTGTTCGAGAATCCAGATACCGTCCTCACCCAGGCAAGAGGCGATGTCGGCCACGAAAGAGTGAGGATCCTCTAAATCATAGAACATAGAGATACTAGTGATGACCCGGGCTTTATCCTCGGGATAAGCAGTCTTAAAAGCGCGAGCGGAGAAGAAATCATTAACGACTTGGAACCCTTTTTCTCGAGCCATGAGGGCCACATCTGAGGGGTCAATGCCTAGGAGGCGCAACCCCTTTGTTTTATAAGAAGCGAGCAATGTGCCGTCGTTACAACCAATGTCTAGAACCAGATCGTTTGACTTGAGGGTAATGGAGGATTCGGCCAAGGCAGAGATCCCGGCGAGGTTATCGCGCATGGATTGGTTAATGCCTGATTGGTAATAATATTTATGATAGAGAACTTTCGGCGGCACGGTATGCTTCATTTGCACGAGTCCGCAGGCGTTTTCGTCTTGATCGGGGTCGCAGCGCACCATGTCCAGCGGAACTTTACGCTTAATAAAGGCGGAGCCATCTTCACTGGCAAGAACCCCGCCAATAAACTGGTCGCCCAAACTAACCACAGGGGTCAAAGCCGTGGAGCCGCATATACGGCAGGTGGAACGTGTAACTAAGATAGGTTTGAAAGCTTGTGCGCCCATAAGAGGAAGAGGCTAAAGGATGGGCGCGGGTGAAGGCTAGTAAATAGTGATGCTGATCTCTACTTTGACTTCACTCGAAAATCCAAAACCAAGAATAAGTGTTTTTATTGATCAGGCTTCTTCGTAAGCCTCGCTTAGATAAAATGAGTCCGTATAGCTGAATCTCAAGATCGTGCATTTACAAGATGCAGCTGAAGCGCAAGACTTTTCAGATGAAAGTCTCTCAGGTCAGTGTTCGGCAGGAACCCATTATTCTCCCCACTTACGAACCACTCCCTCCCGACAAAAATCCAATGTTCCTTGAGAAGCGCGTTTATCAGGGAAGCAGCGGGCGTGTCTATCCTCTGCCGTTTTATGACCGGATTTCGGAGAAGTCCGTGCCGCGGACATGGAAGGCAATCTATCTCGAAAACGAATTCCTCGAGGTGATGATTCTGCCAGAGATCGGCGGGAGGATTCACGCCGCAAAGGACAAGACAAATGGCTATGATATATTTTACCGGCAGGACGTGATCAAACCGGCACTCGTGGGGTTGGCTGGACCTTGGATCTCTGGCGGGGTAGAATTTAACTGGCCCCAGCACCATCGTCCCGCAACTTACATGCCGGTTGACACAGAAATCGAACGTGGTGCCGACGGCTCGATCACCGTGTGGTGCTCGGATCACGATCCGATGCAACGCATGAAGGGCATGCACGGGATTTGCCTGCATCCAGCCCGCTCGGTTATCGAAGTTAAAGTGCGTGCTTACAACCGAACCGCTCACACACAAACATTCCTGTGGTGGGCAAACGTCGCCACCCGCGTGCATGAGGAATATCAAAGTTTTTTTCCACCAGATGTGAACTACGTCGCCGACCACGCTCGCCGCTCAATGAGCACGTATCCTCTTTGCGAAGGCCACTATTACGGGGTGGACTACGCTGCCCGCGCTAAGGATGGGGTCGATCCCGCTGAAGCTCCCGCCCACTATGTTCCTCCAGCCTCCGGTGGAAAATGCCCGATTTCTTATGCCGCAAACGACCTGTCATTTTACGCCAACATCCCAGTTCCCACGTCTTATATGTGCATGGGTTCGGAGGAGGATTTTTTCGGTGGATACGACCACCGGGAACAAGCCGGCGTCGTGCATGTAGCGAACCACCATATTTCGCCTGGTAAAAAGCAGTGGACTTGGGGCAACCATGACTTCGGCTATGCTTGGGATCGTAGTCTCACCGATGCTACGAGCACAGGAGAACATCCGCCTTATATCGAAATCATGGCTGGCGTCTACACGGACAACCAACCAGACTTCGCCTTCCTGCTGCCCGGGGAGACAAAAACATGGAGCCAGTTCTGGTATCCGATTCGGCAAATCGGCCCGGCCTCCCACGCCAACACCAATGCGGCTGTTAGCCTGCGCCTCGAAAAATCCACTCTTCGTATTGGGGTCTCGGTCTCGCAAGTTTTTCGTAACGCTTCGGTGACACTGGAAGCCCAAGGCCAGATGGTTTTTAAAGGGAAAGCCACGCTTTCACCCAACACGCCTTTTCTGCGTGAAATTAAAATCGCCTCGAACGTTGCGCTCCACGACCTTCGCCTCACGGTGAAAGAGCACTCAGGTTCTGAAGTCATCACTTACTCGCCCGTCAAGGCAGTCCGGAAGCCTGTGCCCGATGCCGCAACCGAGCCTCCTGCGCCGGCGGAAATTTCTTCTAATGACGAACTCTACCTTACTGGCCTCCACCTTGATCAATATCGACATGCCACCCGCAATCCAGAACCGTATTGGCAGGAAGCCATACGCCGCGATGCGGGAGATTCACGGTGTCATACAGCCCTTGGCATCCGCCACCTCAAGCGGGGAGAGTTTGACAAAGCCGAAAGCCATTTGCGATCTGCCATCACACGCCTCGCGGTTCGCAATACCAACCCAGCGACGGGTGACGCACATTACCATCTCGGGCTCACGCTCCGTCATCTAGGTCGCGAGCGCGAAGCCTACGCCGCATTTTATAAATCTGTCTGGAACCAGGAATGGCAATCCGCCGGATACTTAGCCATCGCCGAGCTCGACTGCTGCTCCCGCCATTGGACGACAGCTCTCGATCACCTTGACCGGTCGCTCCGAATGGATACCGATAACCTCCGTGCCCGCAATCTACGCGCCATCGTGCTCAGAAAACTGAACCGTAAAGCTGAAGCCGAAATCCTTCTCGCCTCGACACGTAAACTCGACCCACTAGATTGGGCCTGTCGAAGCCTTCTTGGCGAACCCCTAGGCTGTGACACGCAGACAAGCATCGACATCACGCTGGATCTTGCCACAAGCGGTTTCTACAGCGAGGCCGCCTCTCTTCTAAAAAAAGTCAGCCCAGACCCCGGCTCTAAGCCGCTCGTGTTCTACTGGCTCGGCTGGTTGGAGGAAAAAGCCGGGCGCACAGGCGAAGCGCAAAAGTCCCGCGAAAAAGCCAGAAAATCGAGTCCTGACCATTGTTTCCCGTCCCGGCTCGAAGAAATTGAGATTCTTGAATCCGCAATCCGTGCCAATCCCACGGATGCTCGCGCCCTGTTCTACCTCGGTAATCTTTTTTACGACCGCCGCCGCCATCCGGAAGCTATCAACCTCTGGGAACGCGCCGTCAAAATCGAGCCAGACAACTCCGTGGCATGGCGAAATCTAGGCATCGGGTATTTCAATATTCTACACCAACCCGCTAAGGCTAGAGCAGCCTATGAAAAAGCTTTCCGTGCCAACCCGAGTGACGCACGACTGCTCTACGAGCGCGATCAGCTCTGGAAACGCACTGGCGAACCGCTGACCAAGCGACTGCGCGCATTGGAGAGCCATCGTAATCTCGTCGCATTGCGCGACGATCTTTCGGTCGAACTTTGCGCCCTCTACAATCAGACAGGTGCTCCAGAAAAGGCGCGCAAAATTCTTTCCACACGCAACTTTCAGCCATGGGAAGGAGGCGAAGGCCAAGCCCTGGGGCAGCATGTCCGCACACATCTTGCGCTCGGACGCCGAGCACTGACCGAAGGCGATGGCGCAACGGCCGTGTCCCGCTTTGAGGAGGCTCTCCAACTTCCCCTGAACCTCGCCGAGGCTAAGCACCTGTTAGCCAATCAGAGCGATATTCATTATTGGCTGGGCGAAGCTTTCGAGAAGACTGGCGACATCCAACGCGCCCGCCAGCATTGGAAAACCGCTGCCGCATTTCGTGGCGACTTCCAATCCATGAGCGTTCGAGCATTCTCGGAGATGACCTATTTCTCGGCTCTGGCTTGGAAGCGACTCGGAAAGCCTGATCGGGCAAAGAGCATGTTTAATGAGCTTCTCGCATACGCCCGCGATTTGCAAAAACAGATCGCAAAGATCGACTACTTCGCCACCTCCCTGCCCACGATGCTCCTCTTCGACGAGGACATCCAAGCCGTTCAAGTAACCACAGCACTCTTCTTGCAAGCTCAAGCTCTGCTCGGTCTCGGTCGGAAATCCCAAGCTCTGGCTCTCGCCGCCGAGGTCCTCCGTCGTGCTCCCAACCACGCCCTAGCTTCGGACCTCCTCCTGACATGAACCACGAAAAACACGAACCGCACGAAAAAAGGATCAACCAAGGC
>JAWXBW010000074.1:0-46520 GCA_034440395.1 Blastochloris sp.
AAACAGATCCAAAAAAAGGAGTAATCTTAAACAAAACTGTATTATCAATATTTTTGTTTTTTTGTGGACGTAGATTCACTAATGGCCACCAACCCGAATCCATATCGGTAAGCCAATTCGAAAAATCTTCTATTGGTTTCATTTTTTATTTTCCGAACGTATATTGGACACAGTGTTGTTGATATTGCGATAGAAACTTAGTTGTTTAATGCAATAAACTGTGTGCTTTTGGGGTTATGGTTACTTCAGATAAAAAATATGAAGGTTCGTTCTGAAAGCGGCTTAATTCGCTTTGGGGAAGGCAGGGGGAAAAAGACTCGGATAGAGTTTTTAAGTCGGGGTGGGTGATGAAATTTGGAAGGTTCATGGCTCCGAACCTTTACACTGGAGCAGAAAAATCTAATGTCGAGAGGTTTCCGTAATCGTCCTCTTGCAACGTTGAAAGGGTTCATTCACCTATCATGCTTTTGCAGTGTTGCTGTCATTTCAAAGAACAATCGTCACCTTGACTCCCGCCCAACTTTGTTCTTGTCCTTCTTATCTAGCTGCTTCTTATTTTATATCTTCTGGATTAATGCAGGAGCAGAACAGGTTGCGGTCTCCATAGACGTTGTCCACGCGCCCGACGGGTGGCCAGTATTTATTTAGTCTCACCCAAGCCGCAGGATAGACGGCTTGCTCACGGCTGTAAGCCCGATTCCATGAATCGCTGATAACAAGTTCGGCGGTGTGAGGTGCATTTTTTAAAGGGTTGTCTGTCTTATCAAATTTACCCGCCGCAATGGCTTCAATCTCGCCATGGATCGAAATCATGGCATCAATAAATCGATCCAGCTCAGGCTTAGACTCGCTCTCGGTCGGCTCTACCATGAGCGTCCCCGCCACAGGCCATGACATGGTGGGCGCATGGAATCCGTAGTCGATCAAGCGTTTGGCCACATCTTCCACTTCGATTCCCGCGCTGGCCTTAAACCCACGCAGATCTAGGATGCACTCATGGGCGACGCGTCCATTTGAGCCTTTAAATAGAATGGGATAATAGGGTTCAAGTTTTTGCGCCATATAATTGGCATTAAGAATTGCGAGGGCGGTTGCTTGCCTTAAACCTTCCCCGCCCATCATGGCGATATAGGCCCAAGAAATAGTCAGAATACAACCACTGCCGTAGGGTGCTGCGGAAACGGGGCCGACTTCTTTAGCGGTGTCGATTGTCTGCAAAGGGTGTTTCGGTAAATACGGTGCTAAATGTTCCGCCACGCCGATAGGTCCCATACCGGGGCCGCCGCCGCCGTGGGGTATGCAAAATGTTTTATGTAAATTTAAATGGCAGACGTCTGCTCCAATCGCTCCAGGACTGGTGAGGCAGACTTGGGCGTTCATGTTGGCTCCATCCATATAAACCTGACCTCCCGCATTATGGGTCATGTCACAAATAGCGCGGATACCCGTTTCAAAAACACCGTGCGTCGAGGGGTAAGTTATCATGCAGGCAGCGAGTTGGTTCGCATGTTGGTCGATCTTCTGCTTGAGGTCGTTGAGATCGACGTTGCCTTGATCGTCGCAGGAAACGAGGACGACTTTAAAGGCTACCATAACCGCGCTAGCAAAGTTAGTGCCGTGGGCGGATTGCGGAATCAAACAAACGTCTCGTTGTTTATCGCCACGGGCTTCGTGATATTTTTTAATCGCAAGCAGGCCTGCGTATTCGCCTTGAGAGCCGGCATTAGGTTGTAAAGACACGGCACTGAAACCCGTGAGCACGGCTAACCATTTTTCTAAGTTAGTGAATAGTTCCGCATAGCCCGCCCACTGCTCCCGTGGGGCAAAGGGGTGCATTTGAGAAAAGCCAGGCCAAGTCACGGGATACATCTCGGCAGTGGCATTAAGCTTCATGGTGCAGCTGCCAAGGGCAATCATGGAGTAGGTCAGGGAAATATCCCGATTTTCTAAATATTTCATGTAACGTAACAGCTCCGTTTCGGAGTGGTGCGTATTAAAAACAGGATGTGTCAGATAAGTACTAGAACGTAAATGCGTCGGTAAGTGCAAGGCCGCCTGGGCAGGAAGAGCGGCATCACGGCGTCCACTTAAGACAAAAGCCAAGATAGTTAGGTCGTGTTCCGTCACGGCTTCGTCTAAGGAAATGCCTAGCCGCTCTGAACCTAAAATCCGCAGGTTCACTTTGTGCTCTTGAGCCCGCAGTAGAACGGCCTGAATCCGCTCAGGTGAAGCCTGCAGCGTGATGGTATCAAAGAACGTAGCTGAGCCTAACACAAAATCTTCGGCTTCGCTGAATTCCGCTACGCGCGCCGTTTGTTGGTGGATGCGTAAGGCGATGCTCTTGAGTTGTTGCGGGCCGTGGTAAACGGCATACATGGAGGCGACGACGGCGGGTAAAACTTGAGCCGTGCAGATGTTGCTCGTGGCCTTATCTCGGCGGATATGTTGCTCACGAGTTTGCAGGCTCAAACGCATGGCAGGCTTGCCCGAAGAATCTTTAGAAACGCCGATCAAGCGACCGGGCATACGACGTTTATGTTCATCGTGCGAGGCGAAGTAAGCAGCATGAGGCCCGCCAAAACCCATCGGCATACCAAAACGTTGGGTGCAACCTACGGCCACGTCTGCTCCAAATTCCGCTGGAGGTGTGAGTAAAAGTAAGCTCATTAAATCAGCCGCTACGACCACGAGAGCCTTGTGTTCATGGGCTCTAGCGGAAAATGCCTGATAATCATGAATGTGTCCGTAGGTATTAGGATATTGTAAAAGAAATCCAAACACTGGCTGATCAAACGCAAAGGTCTCGGGATCACCCACCACGACTGACACGCCTAAAGCATGGGCTCGGTTGCTCACCACTTGAATGGTTTGAGGATGACAATCCGCCGCAATAAAAAAGGCTGCATTCTCCGATTCCCCCTCCCATGCCCCATAACACATGGACATGGCTTCCGCCGCCGCTGTGCCTTCGTCGAGAAGTGAGGCATTAGCAATGGCAAAGCCTGTTAGGTCGGCCACCATGGTTTGGTAGTTGAGTAAAGCCTCCATGCGGCCTTGGGAGATTTCTGCTTGATACGGTGTGTAAGCGGTGTACCAGCCGGGGTTTTCTAAAATATTTCTCTGAATCACAGCCGGTAAAATCACGTCGCTATAACCCATCCCTAAATACGAACGGTGAATGGTATTACGATCTGCCATGGACTTTAATTGACGCAACGCCTCAAACTCACTCAACGCCTTCAACTCAGTTAGCGGTGTATCTATACGGATGTCAGCGGGGACGACTTGCGAGAGGAAGGTCTCCATATTATCAAACCCAAGAGCCTGTAGCATTTCTTCGGTCTCGGTGGAACTGGGGCCGATGTGACGATTCTGAAAGCGGTCGGGATGTTGGGTGGAAAAGGTAGAGGAACTGAGTGTGGTGTGCATGTCGTTATTAATGGTCTAGAGATACCTTCCACGCATTTCAAAAAAAATCATCTTTTAGATCAAATTAATTTAAGTAGAGCTTCTATTTGTTGATTATATCTGTATGATTTTGTGTGATTTATAAAGCATCTTATTTATTTAAGCGTAAAAATAAGAAAGTAAGTCATCTCAGCAAGAATTCAGAATATTAAGTTATTTCTTTGCAGGCCTTCTTGAGCTGCTTACGTTGGTTAGATGTCAGAGTTTGCTTCAGTAAAAATAGGCACACGCGGTAGCCCACTAGCCCTTGCTCAGAGCAGTATGATTCGTCAGCAACTTGCCTTAGCTTGGCCTTCTCACCACTTCGAACTCATCACCATCAAAACTACAGGCGACTCCCTCCAAGAAACCCTTGTCAAACCTGCCGAAAGCACGAAAGCCATCTTCACGAAAGAAATTGAAGAAGCTCTGCTCGAAAAAAAGATCGACCTAGCTATCCACAGTGCCAAGGATCTAGCTGCCCACATGCCTGAGGGTTTGCATCTGGCCTCCGTCCCCTTGCGGGCGTCACCCTGCGACGTGCTTGTTCTTAAGCCGGGTATTTCTCCACTAGAAGCTCAACAAGGCCTGATTCTAAGCGGCTCCGCACGGCGTCAGCGTCAGTGGCTCGATCTTCATCCGCAGGCTCAAGTCGAACCTGTTCGCGGCAACATCGACACGCGCTTAAAAAAATTACTCTTGCACCCTCGTGCTTGTGGCCTACTCCTCGCAGCCGCCGGCCTAGAGCGCCTCCAGCCTGATTTGCTCGGCTGTAGCCTGCATCCCTTACCCCCGCATGAATTCATCCCTGCTCCCGGCCAAGGCACGCTCGCCCTCCAATCCCGCTGCGACGATCCCGCAACAAGCCAGCTCTTACTCGCCCTGCACGATCCTATCAGTGCTTTTACCCTTACGGCAGAGCGATCTTTCCTCACTGCCATGAATGCTGGATGCAGCGTGCCTCTCGGTGCCTACGCATGGCTGGAAAAAGGACAGCTTCACCTCGAAGCCATCTTCTATCCATCGGGTAACATCCCTGCCCTGCGCCACCGCATTTTAGGCGACACTTCCCAAGCCGAATTGTTAGGAAAAAAATTAGCTGAGCGTTTTCTATGAGCTCACACGGCGTTTGTTATTTAATCGGCGGCGGCCCGGGCGACTTAGGCCTCGTGACCTTACGAGCCAAGGAACTCCTGCAACAAGCCGATGTGATCGTTTACGACAGCCTCATCAACGATCATCTCTTAGATTGGGCACCGCCCCAGGCCGAAAAAATCTACGCTGGTAAACGTGCCAATAAACACGTCATGAAACAAGCCGACATCAACGCCATGCTCGTAGAAAAATGTCGGAATAATAAAATCGTGGTGCGCCTCAAAGGTGGCGATCCCTTCATCTTCGGACGCGGCGGAGAAGAGGCGGAAGCTCTCGTCCATGCTGGCCTCCCCTACGAGGTCGTGCCTGGCGTCACCTCAGGCATCGCTGCACCCGCCTACGCTGGCATTCCCCTCACCCACCGCGAACACTCCACCAGTGTCACCTTCGTCACAGGCCATGAATGCCCGAAGGAAAGTGGCGAAACCGATTGGGCTAAACTAGCGGCCCTGGGCGGCACTCTTGTCATTTACATGGGCGTAAAAAATTTACCTAACATCGCCGCAAAACTCATCGAGCACGGCATGAGCCCCACACTGCCAGCCGCCTTCATTCAGTGGGGTTGTGATTACCGTCAACGCAGTCTCAACGCCACCCTCGCCTCCCTCCCCGCTGCTGTCCAAGCCGCTGGCTTGACCGCCCCCGCCATCATCGTTGTCGGTCACGTAGCCGCTCTCCATGAACAGATGCCTTGGTTCTCCCAACGACCTTTGCATGGTAAAAAAATTCTCATCACCCGCACCCGCGAACAAAACAGCCGCCTGCGCCAACTCCTAGAAAATCAGGGTGCTCACGTTGTAGAAATGCCCCTCATCCAAATCTCTCCCATTCCACAATTTGAAATTTTAAAACAGAAGTTTCCCGCATGGATCGTTTTCACCAGTCCCAATGCCGTCCGTATTTTCTTGCAACAACTCATGCAGCACAGCGATCTACGTGCGTTTGCGGATTCTAAAATTGCCACCATCGGCCAAGCCACCACGGATGAATGCGCCCTCTGGCACCTTAAGCCAGATTTCTCTCCCTCCCTTGCGAATGCTGATACCCTCGTGCATGAATGGCCCCAAGAAGCCTACGCTCAACCTGTCCTCTTTCCTTGCTCCGCCTTGGCTGACGACACCATCGAAAAGGGATTAAAAGAAAAAGGTTGCGAGGTGCAGCGTCTAGAAATTTACCAAACAACCCCAGATCCCAGCGCCCAAGAAATCTGGCATCAACATCAAAACGCAGATTGGATTTTATTCTGCAGTTCCTCCGCCGTAGATTCCTTTAACCAACTCCATTTAGGTTCCTTACCCGCTGCCATGCAAACTGCCAGCATTGGAACTAAAACATCGGACGCCCTCAAAAGAAGAAATCTCCCCGTCCATCGTGAAGCCGCCCATGCCACGCTAGAATCTCTCGTGTCCAGCCTCAGTGCAAAGAGTTAGACCTAAGACAATTCCACCCGACACGATCCGCATCAGCGAAATATTCTAGCTAAGCCCAAGAGTCCGCAATGTTCACTGACGATCATCCTCCCTTTGGAGGGTGGTATCGATGCCTTTCAGAGATCCGCGCATCCCAACCCCCGCTTTGGGTGCGGCAAACTCCTTTGACCAATGCGCTAAAGCCTCCACAAATAATGGATGAGTATTTAAACAAGGCACCAAAGTAAACGATTCCCCACCGTGTTCTAAAAACTCATGTTTCCCTTCCATCCCAATTTCTTCCAAGGTCTCTAAACAATCACTGACAAAGGCCGGACAAAGCACCACCAGATGCTTAACCCCACTCTTCGCTAAACGTACCAACTCCTCATCCGTATAAGGCTCACACCAAACTTCCTTACCAAAACGAGATTGGAACGAGGAAGAAAATTTCCCCTCCGGCATGCCCAGACGCGCTGCCATCATTTTCGTCGTCTCCACCGATTGGTGCCGATAACACACGTCATGCACCGCCGAAGGCACTTCACAACAATTCTCACGAATCGCACAATGCGCCTTCGTGCAGTCCCCTTTTTTTAAGTGTCTCTCAGGAACACCATGATAACTAAACAAAACGTGGTCGTATGGTTTCTCCAGATGCGGCCTTATAGATTCCTCTAAGGCCTTCACATAGAGCGGATCCTTATAAAAGGGCGGTAGCACCGTGAGCGTCACAGGCCACTTCATTTTATCTAACTCCTCCCGAACCTTGACTACGACAGACTCGTAAGACGACATGGCGTAATGCGGATAGAGCGGAATCAATAACACGTCATCAATTTTCCCTTCCTGCTCATGCCGAATTAACTCCAGCGTAGCCCGGGTCGAAGGCTCACTGTATCGCATGCCTAGGTACACGGGCAGCTCGATCAATTTAGCTAAAGCTTTCTGCAAACCCTTACTTGTCGCTAACAAAGGTGAACCCTCTTCCAGCCACACCCTCTTATAAGCCGCAGCCGTTTTATACGGTCGAAACGGCAAGACAAATAATCCTACAATCAAACGACGCAGTATCCACGGATAATCAATCACGCGGCTATCCATGAGAAATTCATTGAGATAACGGCGCACATCCCAGATGGAAGTGGAAACGGGAGAACCTAGATTAATTAACAACACAGCACGGCGTAATGACATACTCTAATCTAAAACCGAACCTCTTCATTGCAAGCCAACTCCGCTTTGTTTACGTTTAACCTTATGGAAAGCTCTCCCCCAGATCGCCTAGCCGTTTTAGCTTATTTGCAAGATCTACAACAACGCATCTGCACCGCCCTTGAGGTAGTTGATGGTCGGGCCCGTTTTTCTTCCGAGACGTGGCAGAGAGAAGATGGCGGCGGCGGCACCTCTAAAATTCTCAGTCACGGAAAGCTTTTTGAAAAAGCTGGCGTCGGCTTCTCGCACGTCATGGGCACGGGTCTGCCCGCCTCCGCCACCACTGAACGACCAGAACTCGCTGGCAGCTCCTTTGAAGCCATGGGCGTCTCCCTTGTTTTTCATCCTCTCAATCCCCACGTGCCCACCACCCACATGAACGTACGCTTTTTTATCGCTACGAAGGAAGGTTGTGAACCCATCTGGTGGTTTGGCGGAGGATTCGACCTCACTCCCTTCTATCCCTATGAAGAAGATGTGCTCCATTGGCATCGCACGGCTCAATCTGCCTGCGCCCCCTTCGGTTCAGAAATCTACCCTGAACTTAAAGCTTGGTGCGATCGTTACTTCTATTTAAAACATCGCCAAGAAACCCGTGGAGTTGGCGGACTTTTTTTCGACGACCTCAACCGCTGGCCATTTCCACTAAGTTTTGACCTCATGAAAAGCGTGGGAGATCATTTTCTTCCTGCCTACCTGCCTCTGGTGGAAAAGCGGAAAGATACAGCCTATGGTCAGCACGAGCGAGACTTCCAGCTCTACCGTCGCGGCCGTTATGTGGAATTTAATTTAGTCTATGACCGTGGCACCCTCTTCGGCCTCCAATCAGGCGGCAGAACCGAATCCATCCTCATGTCCCTCCCTCCTCTTGTCTCTTGGGTCTATGACTGGAAACCCCAACCCGGCTCCGCTGAAGCTTCCCTCTACGACCGTTACCTCAAGCCCCAAAATTGGCTTGCGCTCATAGATGATAAATAAATTTTATGCGTTTAAGAGCTAAACAGCAAAGGCGTGAAGCCTGCCTCCTCTAAGCCAAGCGAAAGGCCGCCGCAACCAGCAAATAAATCTACACAGTGCAGCTTACGTAGTGCGCCTTCTGTTCCTGACTGAGATGGGATCGTTTTACTGCAAAACTCCTGATTTTTTGCGGTGTTTTTTTGCTACGGTAGTTCATTAGCTAAGTCTCGAACGGACTTTAAGCCTGCATAGTTGCGTGGTCAAACTGTTTCGAGCCACACAATTTAATAGGCATTCTTGATCGAAAAAGACAAACAAGGAGGCTGAGAAAAATATATGCTAGACCAATAATCTAATGATAAACGCAAAAAAGGCATCGAAATGAATCGATGCCTTTTTCATCAACCTCTTTGGTTGAGTTACTCTTTAGCTTCAGCTACCTTTTTTTCTTTTTTAGGTGCCGCTTTAGCTTTTTTCACTTTAGCGTCTGCCTTAACTTCAGCCTTAACTTCAGCCTTAGCATCTGTGGCCTCAACTACGGCTGGCTCATCTGAAGGGATAAGGAAATCTACCCACTCAATCAAGGCCATGCTGGCAGCATCACTGCGACGAGGACCTGTCTTGAGAATACGAGTATATCCACCAGAACGATCTTTAAAGCGAGGTGCGATTTCACCGAAAAGCTTTTTTACCACATCTTCGTTTCCGAGTAAACGGGCTAGGGCTAGACGACGTTGATGGAGTCCACCTTTTTTGCCTAAGGTAACGAGTTTTTCAACAATAGGACGCAAGGCTTTCGCTTTAGGTAAGGTCGTCTTAATTCTGTTGTGCAGAATTAGGCTGCCAGCCATGTTCGCGAGCATGGCGTCGCGGTGTTGGGACTTACGTCCGAGTTTTACAGTTTTTGTGCGATGTCTCATTTATTTAATCTCCGCATTGGCGTCCACTGGGAGTTCAACTAAGCCCGCTTCAAAATGCATACCGAGGGAAAGTCCCAGTTGCGTGAGCTTATCTTTGATTTCATTCAGAGACTTCTTACCAAAGTTACGATACTTAAGCATTTCTGCTTCAGACTTGAGTGCTAACTGACCGACGGTCGTGATGTTAGCATTGTTTAAGCAATTAGCGGCACGAACGGAGAGTTCGATTTCATTCACGCTCATGTTTAAGAGTTTCTTCAAAGCACTGTCTTGAGTACCTGTAGCTTGTTTGGGTTCTTCAAACTCGATCGGTTCTTTGTCAAAATTAACGAAGATATCAAGGTGGTGACGCATGATGGCGGAGGCTTGCAATAAAGCTTCATCAGGATTTAAACGTCCGTCTGTCCAGACTTCTAAAACAAGTTTGTCGTAATCCGTGCGCTGACCGACGCGGGTAGCTTCAACATTGTATTTCACTTTTTTCACGGGAGAGAAAAGGGAATCAATGGGTATAACGCCGATGGTTTGGGCTTCAGGTTTATTTTCGTCCGCACTGGTGTAACCACGTCCAACTTTGATTTCAAACTCTGCTTCAAACTTCATTTTCTTGTCGAGGGTGCAAATCACTTGTTCAGGATTTACCACGTCAACCCCTGTTTCGAGGGTGATATCGCCAGCGGTCACGTCGCCTTCCTTATTCACACTAAGGAACAAGATACGTGGTTCGCGATTGGCCATTTTGAACTTCACTTTTTTGAGGTTCAGGATGATGTCAGTTACGTCTTGGACGACGCCAGGAAGCGTGGCAAATTCATGCAAAGCACCTTCGAGTTTAACTGAGGTAATAGCAGCACCTTCGAGTGAGCTTAGCAGGACGCGACGTAGGGAGTTCCCTAGGGTATGCCCGTAGCCTTGTTCAAAAGGTTCAGCGATGAATTTAACGTAAGTGGGGGTTGCGGAGTCTTCTTCCTTAACCAAGCGATTCGGTAATTCAAATCGAGCTAATTTTAGTGCCATAGTACTGGGTATTCCTTATTCCGGGTTACCCTAGGATCGCGACGGGCGACCTAGGACCAACGGAGTGTTTTGTGTTTAAAAATGAATTAACGCGAGAACAATTCAACCACCAGACGTTCGTTAACGTTGATGCCGATTTCTTCGCGGGTGGGTTGACGGACAACTGTTCCTTTGAGAGCTGTCGTGTCAACAGTGACCCAATCAGGAACAACGCGCAATTGCGAGGCGTCAATGCTAGTCGTCACGATTTGGCGGGACTTGGCATTTGCGCGGATTTCGATGATGTCGCCTGGCTTGCAGTTGAAGCTAGGGATAGCGGCTTTAGCACCGTTGACCTTAGCGTGGCCGTGGGTTACGAATTGACGAGCTAGACGGCGTGTCTTAGCAAAGCCTAAACGATAAATAACGTTGTCCAAACGGGTTTCGAGTAAAGCGAGTAAGGTGTCGCCCGTGATACCGCGCTTTTCGGCAGCGATTTCAAAGTAGCGACGGAACTGGGCTTCTAGAACACCATAAGTGAATTTAAGCTTTTGTTTCTCGGCTAATGCTAAGCCATATTCAGAAGACTTACGGCGTTTTTGACCATGAACTCCTGGGGGATAATTGCGACGCTCCAATGCTTTGGAACCTCCAAAAATATCCATGCCGAAACGGCGACTAATTTTGCTGCGGGGACCTGTATAACGTGCCATAATTTTATCCTAAATCTTCTAATCTAAAAAACTAAACTTTAAACGCGGCGAGCCTTACGGAGGCGACAGCCGTTGTGGGGAATGGGGGTAACATCACGAATTGCGCTGATTTCCAAGCCCATGGCCTGAAGAGCACGCACAGCGGATTCACGTCCCATACCAGGACCTTTAACGCGGACTTCCACTTCTTTCAAACCATGAGACATGGCTTGGCGGCAAGCATCTTGAGTGATGACTTGAGCCACATAAGCGGTGGATTTCTTGGAACCGCGGAAACCGCATTTACCTGCGCTGGACCAGCCCAGAAGGTTTCCCTTGTTATCCGTGATGGAAACAATGGTGTTGTTAAAGGAAGCCAGAATGTGGGCGATGCCTTGGCTGATATTCTTACTGCCCTTAGCTTTAACAATCTTAGGCTTAGGATCCAATGCTGGATCTAGGCTAAGATTAAGTTCTTCCACCGGCACGGCAGCGGAGGCCGCTGCTTCTTTACCCGCACCTTTTGAACCGCTTTTAGAACCACCTTTAGATGGTGCCTTAGTGGATTTTTTCTTTGTTTCGTCTGCCATAATGTTTACCTAATATCTAACGTTAGCTACGAGAGCTTATACTTTGCCGGCCTTGGCATCTTTGTTACGCTGCACGCCCACCGTCTTACGAGGTCCCTTGCGGGTACGAGCATTGGTGCAGGTGCGTTGACCACGCACGGGAAGTCCCTTTTTATGGCGAATACCGCGGTAGCAGTTAATGCCCTGAAGGCGCTTTAAATTCTGTTGAAGTTCACGACGTAAATCGCCTTCGATCATGTAGCCGTGGGCTTGGATGATTTGAATAATGTGATTGATTTGTTGACCGGTTAAATCTTTAGCGCGCAGGCTGGGATCGATTTCAGCTTCGTCCAACACTTGCTTTGCGCGTGTGCTGCCGATTCCGTAAACGTATTGTAGAGAAGCTTCAATGCGCTTCTCACCGGGGATATCTACTCCTAAAACTCGTGGCATATACTTTAATTATTTAGTTAACCCTGGCGTTGTTTAAGACGGGGATTCTTTTTGTTGATGATATAGACTTTACCTTTGCGGCGAACCACTTGGCAGTCTGAAGTTCTTCTTTTGACTGATGCTTTAACTTTCATATCTTTTTTATTCTTTCCTGCTCAATGATTCTGCCACTAGACAAATCGTAAGGTGAAAACTCTACCAAAACTTTTGTCGCTGGCAAGAGTCTTATAAAATCCATCCTCATTTTTCCTGCTAAGTTCACGACCATCCTACGCCCGTTGTCCAATTCTACCCGATACCGGGTCTTGGAAACCAAGCTAATGACCGTTCCCTTTACTTGTATGCGCGCACCTTCCTGCATGTTAAAATCTCCGGATCCTCCTCTGTCACGAGCACCGTGTGTTCAAAGTGAGCGGATGGTTCTAGGTCGCACGTCACGACCGTCCAACCATCCTTCAAAATCTTTACTCCGCATTTACCCATGTTCACCATAGGTTCAATGGCCAAGGTCATACCAGGCTTCAAAAGTGGCCCTGTTCCAGCCTTTCCGAAGTTCGGGATCTGCGGCTCTTCGTGCAGCTTACGTCCTACACCATGCCCGACAAACTCCCGCACGACGCTGTAGCCGCCACCCGTGACGTGCTTCTCAATAGCAGCACAAATATCACCTAAGCGGTTACCAGCCCTAGCTTTTTCAATACCTAAATACAAAGACGCTTCAGTTCGTTGCAGCAACTGATCGATCTCCTGCGCCACGGCTCCCACTGGAACTGTTAACGCCGTATCCCCCACCCAACCATCCAACAAAATTCCTACATCAAGCTTAATGATGTCGCCATAGGCTAACCTTCTCGGCCCGCCGATGCCATGCACCACTTCCTCGTTGACCGAAGCACAAATGTGCCCAGGAAAACCCCGATACCCAAAAAAGGCGCTTTTACCACCAAGCGCCTTAATCAAGCGAGCCGCTTCTGCATCTAACTCACCTGTCGTCACGCCTGGCTGCACTAATGTTACCAGCTGATCCAAGATCTCACTGACAGCACGGCAACTTTTCCTCATCCCATCGATGTCAGAACCTTTCTTAATCGGAATCATAGACACGATTAGTGCTTGATTAAGGTAACCACAATTCCACCGATCATGATGACGCCAACTAGAAGAATGAGCCAAATTAATTTATCGTCGGAAACTGGGTTACTGCCCGTGCTGCTATTAAAATTACGACCACGCATGCGACCCTTTTTTAAGAAACCGTCATAGTGACGTTGTAACAGATGGGTTTCGGTCTGGCGCATCGTGTCGAGCATGACACCCACAATAATTAGAAGACCTGTGCCACCAAAAAATTGCGCAGTAATATAAGGAACCTTTAAAAAGGAACTCACGATCATGGGGAGAATAGCTAAAATCGTCAGGAAGATTGCACCCGCAAACGTCAAACGTGTCATGGAGTAATCAAGGAAGTTAGAAGTGGGTGCTCCAGGACGAACCCCAGGAATGAACCCACCATTTTTCTTCATGTCATCGGCAATCTGGGTGGGATTAAAAACCATCGCTACCCAAAAATAAGAGAAAAAGAAAATCATGATGGCATAAAGAGTCCAGTGCACCCAGCCATGGCTAAGCATGTCAGCAATGTGAGCGCCTTGCTTCCAGCTTGGGGCGATCATCTTGATGAAAGCAGCTGGGAAAAGAAGAATAGCACTTGCAAAAATGATCGGCATAACTCCGGAGTAATTTACCTTCAACGGAAGAAAGGAACTCTGTCCGCCGAACACTTTGTTTCCGCGAACTTGACGAGCATATTGAACATTCACCTTACGCATGGCCTGCGTAATCATAATCGTAGCGGCTACGACAATTAACAGAAATGCTAGTAAGAGAACTAAAATAATCGGGCTAAGTGCCTCCTTGCCGCTACCAGCAGGGGGGTTGAAAACATTCCAGCCAGCGACAATGGCGGCGGGCAACGACGAAACAATACCTACGGCAATGATGAGGGAAATACCGTTACCAATCCCCTTATCCGTGATCTGCTCGCCTAGCCACATTAATAGCATGGTGCCAGCAGTTAGGCTGACCACAGTCGTGAAGATAAAGAACCAACCCGGAACAGCGACAAGATCAGCTCCACGCTCCTGCATGATAGCCGTAATTCCAGGTAAGATAGCTTCAGGGTTTTGAAAGCTGACCGCTAGAAAATATCCCTGCACGATACAAAGGAACAACGTGCCAAACCGGGTGTATTGCGTAATCTTTTGGCGACCGCCATCTTCTCTGGCCAATTTGCCCAGTGATGGAATCACACCTGTCGCCAATTGCATAATAATGCTGGCACTGATGTAAGGCATGATCGTTAAAGAAAAGATAGCGCAGTTCTTCAAAGCACCACCGCTGAACAAGTTAAACATGCCCAGAACATTTCCTTGACTCTGTTGTTCGACAATTGTGCGGAAATACTCACCTAAAATTTCAGGGTTAATCCCCGGAACAGGAATAGCCGCACCTAGACGGACGATAACGAGAAGAGCCAACGTAAACAAAATACGTTGGCGCAACTCTGGAATCTTGAAACAGTTAACGAAGGCAGAAAACATGATAGAAGTGTTTAACTAACTTATTCCTCAACTTTAGGCGTAGGTAAAGTCAGGGTAGAACCAGATTTTTCAATCTTAACCTTAGCTGATTCACTAACAGCCGTAACAATGAGTTTTAATTTCTTCGTCAACTCACCCTTACCGAGGATTTTAACACCATCATGCGTGCCATTAGCTAAACCTTTAGCTTTCAAAGCCGCTAGATCAACGACATCACCATCATTGAAAACATTTAAGTCAACAAGGTTCACTGGAACATAAACCGTAGCAAATTCCGTGTTGTTAAATCCACGCTTAGGTAAGCGACGATAGAGAGGCCACTGACCGCCTTCAAAGCCTAGACGAATGGAACCACCAGAACGGGCTTTTTGTCCCTTGTGGCCTTTACCAGAAGTTTTACCGTGGCCTGAGCTTTCGCCGCAGCCGAGTCTTTTTGTGCGATGCTTTGCACCGACGGAAGGTTTTAAATTGTGAAGTTGCATAATTAGGATTCCTTAGTAACAAACTGCTTACCACGTGCGCGGTAGATTTCCTCACGAGGAGAAAGCTGGCGGAGACCATCCAAGGTCGCCTTAACCACGTTGGAAGGATTGCTCGATCCGAGTGACTTAGCTAAAATATCTTTAATACCAACCGCTTCGACAATAGCGCGAACGCCACCACCGGCGATCAAACCCGTTCCAGCGGAAGCTGGCTTGAGCAGAACACGGCTACCACCGAACTGACCGATCACTTCATGGGGGATCGTCGTTTTAACGAGACTGACATTTTCAAAATTCTTGCGGGCATCTTCGTTACCTTTACGGATGGAGTCAGCGACTTCATTAGCCTTACCGAACCCGATACCGACTTTACCCTTACCGTCACCGACGACGACGAGAGCACTAAAGCTAAAACGACGTCCGCCTTTAACGACCTTGGCGCAACGGTTGATGAAAACAACCTTCTCGGTGTATTCAGCAACTTCTTCACGCTTCTCACCTTTATTGCGTGAGCTTTCGAGGTAACTGCCACCACCGCCACCTGTGTTACCGCCGCTGCCTTCGCCTTCACGTCCGCGACCGCGGCCACGGCCACGATTACCGCCACGATTTGCGGCTATTGAACCAGCTTGTGTCGTGCTGGCAGTGCTATGCGGAGCTGCTGTTGCAGGTGCCGCAACAGGAGAGTCTGCCGTAACAGTTGGAGTATTATTGGAAATTTCTTGAGTTTCGTCTGACATAAAATTTAGAAGTTGAGTCCACCTTCACGAGCAGCTTCAGCTAGTGCTTTAACTTTACCGTGATATTTATAACCGCCACGATCAAAAACGACCGATGCGATATTTTTTGCCTTGGCACGTTCGGCGAGAAGCTTACCGACCTTGGCTGCGCCTTCGACGTTGGCGGAGATTTTAAGAGAAGCAACAGATTTCTCCGTTGTGCTGACGCCAACAACTGTCTTGCTGGCAGCATCGTCGATGATCTGCGCGTAAATATGTTGACCACTGAAGGCGACGCTCAAGCGAGGACGCACAGGAGTTCCGGTGATCTTTTTGCGAATACGTAAATGAACACGTTGACGCTTGGATTTGTTGGTTTTTTGGGCTGATTTCATAGTCAGTAGATTTGTTGTCAAAAAAGCCTAGTGGCTTATTTGCTTTGGGCTGTCTTACCTTCCTTACGGCGGACAATTTCTCCGGCGAAGCGGACACCCTTGCCCTTATAAGGCTCAGGTGGGTAATAAGCGCGGATGTCAGCGGCTACTTGGCCAACTTTTTGTTTATCCACACCTTCAATTTGAACTTTAGTTTGATCCGTCACCGTGATTTTAATATCAGATGGAATCGGGTAGAGCAAGGGATGGGAATAGCCTAGGCTTAGGTTTAAGTTCGTGCCTTGAACAGCAGCCTTAAAACCAACGCCTTGGATTTCTAAATTTTTCTTGAACCCACTGAGAGTTCCTAAAACCATGTTGTTCACGAGCGCACGGACGAGACCGTGGAGAGCGCGAAATTCACGGTCTTCACTTTTACGTTTGAAAACGATTTGTTTATCTTCAACTAGAACATCGATACCTTCTGGTGCGGTGTATTCTAATTTTCCTTTAGGTCCTTCCACGTTGACGCGGCGACCCGTGACTTGGATTTTCACCTTGTCCGGAATTAAAACTGCTTTGTTGCCAATCCTCGACATAATCGTTTACCAGATATAGAGGAGCACTTCGCCCCCCACGTTGTGTTTCTTAGCTTCGCGGCCAGACATGACGCCCTTCGGAGTGGATAAAACGCTCACACCCAGACCACCTAAAACTTTGGGAATTTCGCTCGAACCCACATAAATGCGGAGTCCAGGCTTAGATACACGGCGGATGCCGCGGATCGCTTTTTGACGTTGGTTTGATTTCAACGTTACTTTGAGCTTTTGATGACTGCCTTCCTTGGTCAGTTCAAAATCTTCAATGAAACCTTCTTTTTTGAGGACATCGGCCACATCGCCTTTTAAACGGGAGTAGGGCGCGATGACCTGAGGTTTGGAAACCTTGTTGGCATTACGAATGCTGGTCAAGAAATCAGCTAATGGGTCTGTCTGCATAATAATTATTTCTTTAGAACGGGTTTACCAGCTAGCTTTCGTGACGCCAGGGATTTCACCCTTCAACGCCATTTCGCGGAACTGAATACGGCTTACGCCGAATTTTCTCATGTAAGCGCGACGGCGCCCAGTGATACTGCAGCGGTTATATTTCCGGCTGGAGAATTTCGGCTTGAGCTTCTGCTTGGCTATCCAGGATTTTTTGGCCATACGTTTCTGTCCTCTTTACTCGTTCAATCTAGGCGTGGTTATTAGGCCACTTTGCGGTCGGCGAAGGGCATGCCCATCAATGACAACAATTCTTTGGTTTCTTCTTTTGTCTTGGCCGTGGTGACAATCGTCACATCCATACCAAGGTTACGTTTAATCTTATCCAGTTCAATTTCTGGGAAAATAGTGTGATCTTTGATACCGAGCGTATACGCACCGCGACCATCAAAAGCACGGGTGGAAATACCACGAAAATCGCGGATACGGGGTAAAGCCATACGAGTCAAGCGAAGCAAGAACTCATACATAACCCTACCACGGAGTGTTACTTTACAGCCGATTTCTTGGCCTTCACGTAACTTAAAGTTGGAGATGCTCTGCTTAGAAATGGTGCGCACGGGCTTCTGGCCTGTGATGATTGTGATGTCGTTAATGGCATCTTCCAGAGCGTTCTTCACGTCTTGAGCCGAGGCAATACAACAGTTAACAACAACTTTCGATATTTTGGGCACTTGGTTAACGTTTTTGTAACCACGCGCAGTTTTCAGCGCAGGTACAACCTTTTCCAAATACTCCTGTTTCAAACTAGTAACACTTGAACTCATGACTTCTTATTCCTTACTCTTCTTGGCTTTTGTCGGCTTATCCGCCGCAGCGATCACTTTTAAATTAGACACGTGGATCGAACCTTCACGCTTTTCAAATCCACCCTTAGGGTTGGTCTGAGTTGGGCGCACTGATTTCGTGATCATGTGAACACCTTCAATAATGACGCGAGCCTTCTTGGTCAGTATCTGTAAAATTTTTCCATCTTTGCCTTTATGGGCGCCGCTGATGACGACAACTTGGTCACCCTTCTTCACATGGTAACGACGGGGAACCGTAATATCACTAGTCTTTTTCATATAACCTCCGGGGCGAGGGAAATAATTTTCATAAAATTCTTCTCGCGTAACTCACGCGCCACCGGTCCGAAGATACGGGTGCCGCGAGGATTTAAATCTTTGTCAATAATAACGATTGCATTGCTATCAAAACGCAAGGTGGAACCGTCGCGGCGCTTAATGGCTTGGCGTGTGCGAACAATAACGGCGCGAACGACATCACTCTTCTTCACCGTGCCCGTAGGAGCAGCTTCTTTGATGTTGCAAGTGATGACATCACCGATACGAGCAACTTGCGAATTTTTCTTACCAATAACACCAATCATGGTGGCCTTACGGGCACCCGTGTTATCAGCAACATCTAACCAAGAACGAATTTGAATCATAACGTTGTCTTAAAATTATTTACTCAGGACTTCCACCAGTTCCCAGCGCTTTAGCTTGCTGAGAGGGCGAGTTTCTGCGATCAGGACAGTGTCACCCATCTTAGCTTTGCTGTCTTCGTCATGCGCATAGAATTTCTTCGATACTTTGACGATCTTTTTAAATTGCGGGTGTTTCACGCGGCGAACGACTTTCACTACGATAGTTTTAGTCATTTTATCAGAAACGACTTCACCGGTTTTTTCTTTGCGGGATGGTTTTACCGCGGGGGCTGTTGCTGCTGTTGTCATATCGTTACCTTAAAATTAATTTACTTAAGAAGCCTTTACGCTTGTTTTGATTCTGCGAGCACTAGCGGCAGTTTCAATGCGAGCGATCGTTTTACGAATTTCCTTTAAACGGCTGGGACGTTCTAACTGGCCACTCTGTTGTTGAATCCGTAAATTCAAACGCTCTTGCTTCAAGTCTTGGACTTTCGTCAGCAATTCTTGATCACTTAAAATGATTACTTCTGCATTCTTCATACGCTCAATTTCCTGTCACGGGTGATGAAACGTGTGCCTACGGGCAGCTTAGAAGCGGCCAAGCGTAAAGACTCACGTGCGGTGGATTCCGGAAGTCCGTCCAACTCAAATAAAATGTTTCCTGGCCGAATGACTGCCACCCAATGCGTAGGAGCTCCCTTACCTTTACCCATACGGGTTTCTGGTGGGCGGGATGTGACAGACTTATCAGGAAAAACCCGAATCCAAAGCTTGCCTTTACGTTTCATGTTACGGGTTAAGGCAACACGAGCGGCTTCAATTTGAATGTTCGTTAACCAATGACGCTCCAGCGTTTGCAATCCAAAAGACCCGAAGGCTAAGGTTGTTCCGCGCGACGCATCATGAGCGCGACTACGACGCTGTGTTTTACGATATTTAACTCTTTTAGGAAGTAATGGCATAATTTAATTACGCAGCTGGTGCTACGTCCTCTTTCAAACAAACCCAGACCTTAACGCCGATTTTTCCAGCGATAGTGTTGGCTTCTGTAAATCCATATTCAATGTTAGCGCGTAAGGTGTGCAAAGGCACTTTACCATCACGATACGGTTCCGAACGGGCGATTTCCGCATTCTGTAAACGACCTGAACAGCGCACCTTAATCCCTAGAGCACCAAAATCCATAGCCGTTTGCACTGCCTTTTTCATAGCACGACGGAATGAGATACGACGCTCTAATTGCACGGCTATGTTCTCCGCCACTAACTGAGCATCCGTTTCAGGATTTTTGACTTCTTTCACATCCACCAAAACATCACGTCCTGGCAGCATATCATTGATCTCGCCCTTAAGCTTATCCAGCTCAGACGCCTTACGACCGATGACGATTCCGGGACGCGCCGTGAACAAATTCACTCGCACACGGTTAGCGGCACGTTCGATCGTGATTTTAGAAATCGCCGCTCCGACCAAACGCTTGGTGAGAAATTGGCGGATTAAATAATCTTCATGAAGGAAGATTGGGAAATCTTTTTTACTGGCATACCACATCGAGCGCCAATTGCGCTTGACGCCTACGCGAAATCCAAAGGGATGTACTTTCTGGCCCATACGATGTTATTCCTGTGCTTTCTGACGACGTGCTTTTGGGGCTGCCGCTTTTTTGGACTTCTGCTTTGGTGTTTCTTCCACCTCTTCAGTGCGTTCCGTTAAAATGATGCGAATATGACTAGTGCGTTTATTGATCGGGGAAGCCGAACCGCGAGCACGTGGCATGAAACGCTTGATGGTTGGCCCCTCGCCTACCGTAGCTTCCTTAACAACAAGATTCTGAGGATTCAGAGAATTATTATTTTCTGCATTAGCAATAGCCGACTTCAGTGTCTTATAGATCAACCGAGCCGCTTTTTGCGGATAAAATTCTAGCATCTCCAAAGCACCCAGTGCGGGCATCCCTTGGATATGGCGTGTGACATTCCTCGCTTTAAAAGCGGAAATGCGCGTGTATCTCGTAACAGACTTAACTTCCATAATTTTTACTTTACTGTTTCTAAGAGCAGGCGGTCACCCATCTGCACTTTTTCTTTTTCTATCACATCTTGTATAAGTAGAGCACTTGTATACTCCCTTACCTCGACTAGTTTTGCTCTTCCAATTACTTTGCTGCCACGCAAAATACGGAAAGGCATCCCTATTTGGGCTCCTTGAGCCCGTCCAAAATTTCCTATGGCCAAACCCTCATCATTGAGTTGCTTGACCGAGCCAGATCGCATATCAGGGGCAATGGCGAGTTTCTCTTCCTCACTCATCGCTGCTTTTACCGCTCTCACTGAGACTTCATACTCTGCTCGACGTTGGGCTTTATCCAACGGATCAGACTGCTGTAGTCGTTGCCCAGATTCAATCAACTTTGTGACTTCCTCTTGCAACTTGAGTCGCTTTTTTTCGCTTCGGTAAACTTCTCCTACTAACCGCACCAACTTATCCTGCATCTTTTTTTCGTTGGCCGTCAGAGCTTCCATTCCCAAAGCCTCATGCTCAAGCTTGAGTTCAGTCCACTTCTTATGGAAGTATTCTGACTCCGTCTTTGAAAGTGAGAGGCCTTCCTCTAACTCTTGCAGACGCTCTGGCATCCCTTTGCTTTCTTTGCTACTGTCTTGTAAAGAACTTTTCGCGGAATCTAGTTCCCCGAAGCCCGGCACGAGTCCGAGCAAGACCAAGCCCGCAATCATTGCAGGCAGTCTCATAAATTATTTCGTCACCTTCTCGGTATGTCCGCCGTGTCTCTTAAAGATACGGGTCAGAGAAAATTCACCGAGCTTATGACCAACCATGTTTTCTGTCACGAAAACTGAGTTAAACAACTTACCGTTATGAACCAAAAATGTTTGACCCACAAAGTCAGGAGTAATCATCGAGCGGCGTGACCATGTCTTGATGGGCTTCTTCGATTCACTCGTGATCTGGCGCTCGACTTTTTTCATCAAGTGCTCATCAACAAAAGGACCTTTTTTTAAACTACGTGCCATATATTTATATCTCCTGAAAAATTATTTCTTAGGACGACGTTCCAAAATGAAACGATCCGTGATCTTATGTTTCTTACGTGTCTTAAGACCTTTAGCCACCTGACCCCAAGGGGATACGAGATGTTGGCGTCCGCCACCACCCTTACTCTTAGCTTCACCACCGCCGTTGGGGTGATCCACAGGATTCATGACCATACCGCGAACACGGGGACGGCGACCTAACCAACGATTACGTCCAGCCTTACCTAGTTTCACATTTTCATGGGAAGGGTTACTGACTTGACCGATCGTGGCGTAACAGGTGCCGTGGATTTGGCGAATTTCACCAGAAGCTAATTTCAACTGAGCATACTCACCACTTAAACCCATCAAGGTTGCGGAAGAACCTGCGGAACGAACCATCTGTGCACCACGGCCAGGAATCATCTCAATGTTATGAACAGCCATGCCAAGAGGAATCACATTCAAGGGCAGCGCATTACCTAAAACAGGAGCAGCCTTAGGACCAGAGGACACCTGCGTGCCGACTGTTAAACCATGAGCTGCGATGATATAAGCTTTGACGCCATCTTTATATTGGATCAAGGCGATGCGAGCATTACGATTAGGATCATACTCAATAGCGAGAACTTCAGCGGCTTCGCCGTGACGATCCCGTTTCCAGTCGATCACACGATAATGCTTCTTGTGTCCACCGCCGCGACGGCGTGAGGTCAAGCGACCATTGTTATTACGTCCGCCACTTTTCTTCAAAGGACGTAGTAAAGACTTCTCAGGGGTGCTCTTCGTAATTGTCGAAAAGTCCTGCAACGCCGTGTAGCGTAGTGTAGGTGTTAAAGGTCTAAATGTTTTAATAGCCATAATCAGTTCCCTATTAGATCAGTTCGAGAGTCTCACCCTTACGCAATGTAACGATGGCTTTTTTCCAGTTTGGTTTCTTCCCGAAATTAACCGTGCGTTCACGCTTTTTCTTACCAGTGACACGCAACGTGTTCACGGAATCAACCTTTTTATTAAAAATCTTTTCGATTGCAAAACGGATGTCCTGCTTGGTGGCCTTAGTATCCACTTCGAAAACATATTGGTTATGCTTTTCCTTAAGCGCTCCGGACTTCTCCGTAACACGCGCTCTTTTAACAACATCGTAGGGGTTTTTCATGACACTTATTTCAAACGTTTGGTGAGCACTGGGTAGGCATCTTCAGCCACGATTACTTGGCGGTAGGTTAAAATATGTTCGGCATTAACTAAGGCCGCTTCCATCACTTCCACTTTAGGCATATTGCGGGAAGCTAAGACGGCATTCTTATCAACAGACTTTGTGATAAATAAAATGCTGCCGACAAGCTTATTGCTCTTAATCAAATCAGCCAGGGCCTTGCTCTTATGGTCTTTTAGTTCAAGAGATGAAATGGATTGTAAACGACCTGACTTAGCCGCTTCACTGATAGCCTTCGTCAACGCACGATGTTTGACGCCTTTGGAAAGACGATGTGAGTAGTCACGGACATGAGGACCGAAAACCACACCACCACCAACCCATACAGGAGAGGAAGCATAACCAGCGCGGGCATTACCCGTGCCTTTTTGACGCCAAGGCTTTTTACCCGAGGCTGCCACCGTAGCCTTGGTTTTGACTTGGTGCGTTCCAGCACGACGATTGGCCTGATAACCAACAACGGCATCATGCAAGGTCTGGGTGGATTTACCGTTTTCAATCAGCTTCACGTCCAGAGCCAACTCGGCTGCTTTAAAATCTAGAGTTGTTAGTTTCATTTAGAGGCTTCCTTCTTAGCTTTAACAGCCTGACGAACAATAACGTAGCTGCCATTAGCACCCGGGATTGCTCCCTTGATGACCAAAAGATTATCGCTTTCACGAACTTGCACGATACGCAGATTCTGCACCGTAGCTTTTGCGTCGCCCATGTGACCAGGCATACGCTTGTTCTTAAAAATACGACCTGGCTTGTTGCGGCAACCGATAGCACCAGCACGACGATGCATCATCGAACCGTGGGTTTCGGGTTGACCACCGAACTTGTGACGCTTAACGACACCTTGGAACCCGCGTCCCTTGGAGAGTCCGATCACGTCCACTAATTGTCCCACAACGAAACGAGTAACCGTTATAGCATCGCCTGCGTTGAGTTCTTCACCTTCAAAATCAAATTCTTTCAAGAAACGCTTCGGCGTCGTGCCAGCTTTTTTGAAGTGACCAGATAAGGGCTTGCTCACCGTACGTTCAGGCTGCTCATCATAAGCTAACTGAACGGCGTTGTAGCCATCTTTCTCTGCTGCTTTTTTAACTTGGGTCACGATGTTAGGGCTAGCTTCGATCACGGTTACAGCCGTAGCCGCACCCTTATCGTCATACACCCGTGTCATTCCCACTTTTTTACCTAAAATTCCAATGCTCATAGAAAACTCCATTTGATGTCGCCCTCAGTCAAGAGAGCGGTTTCATCAGATTTTGATCGTGATATCCACACCGGCCGGCAGGTTAAGTTTTTTCAGTTCATCCACGGTTTTGGCCGAAGGCTCCACAATGTCCAAAAGACGTTTGTGGGTGCGGATTTCAAACTGTTCCATGCTTTTCTTGTCCACGTGAGGTGAGCGATTCACGGTGTAACGCTCAATCTTGCTGGGCAAAGGAACGGGACCGCTTACGCGGGAACCCGTGCGCACTGCTGTTTCAGCAATCTCGTGGGCCGCCTTATCAATAAGACGGTAGTCAAAACCTTTTAAACGAATACGAATACGTGTTGCTGCCATAGGATTAACCTTTCTTCTGTTCCAAAATCTGAGCCAAAATCTGCGCCGGCACTTGCTCGAAGTGCGAGGGCTCCATAGAATACGCCGCACGTCCGCGCGACAATGAGCGCAGGGTGTTAACGTAACCGAACATTTCGGCTAAGGGAATAAGAGCCTGCAACACGCATGCTCCACTCTTGCTCTCCATGGAGTTAATTTTGCCACGACGGCGATTGGCGTCGCCAAGGATATCACCTTGATATTCTTCGGGGGTGATCACTTCCACCTTCATGATGGGTTCGAGCAAAATGGATGTCGCTTTTTGTAAAGCGTCTTTGAGAGCAAACTGGGCGGCTAACTTAAAGGCCAACTCGTTAGAATCGACGTCATGATAAGAACCGTCCAAAATATTCACTTCGATATCGATAACTTGGCTACCATTGATAACCCCATTGCCTAAGCCTTCTTCGACACCCTTTTTGGAAGGTCCGATGTATTCTTTAGGAATGTTACCGCCGACAACTTTACTCTCCACCACGCGGCCTTTGCCACGTTCAAGGGGAATAACTTCTAAAATAACGTGTCCGTATTGACCGCGTCCACCGGACTGCTTGATCAATTTACCTTCGCCTTGAGCCTTCTTGAGAATCGTTTCACGATAGGCAATCTGCGGCGCACCCGCATTGGTTTGGACATTAAACTCACGGCTTAAACGGTCGCAAATAATTTCCAAATGCAACTCGCCCATGCCCTTAATAATGGTCTGACCCGTTTCTTCATTCGTCTGCACCATGAAGGTAGGGTCTTCTTCCGCTAAGCGTTGTAAACCTTCACCAAGCTTTTCACGATCACCCTTAGTCTTAGGCTCAATTGCCATACTGATAACGGGCTCAGGGAAGGAAGGTGGTTCGAGCACAATGGAGAAATCTTCATCCACCAAGGTATCCCCTGTGCGAATGTCTTTCATGCCAACCGTGGCTGCAATGTCACCGGCAAAAACAGTCTCAACTTCTTCGCGCTTATCAGCTTGGATCTGAATAATACGGCTGACGCGCTCACGCTTGTTCGTGCGAGGATTGTAAATAGTGTCACCCTTACTGAGCTTGCCAGAATAGACCCGGAAGAAAATGAGCTTACCAACGAAAGGATCTGACCAAAGCTTGAAAGCTAGACCGCAGAATTTATGGTCATCCTTAGCAGGCGCTTCAACCTTGGTTTCAGGTGCATCAGGATCTAATCCCACAGCGGCCGGAATATCAAGAGGTCCAGGTAAATAATCAATAACCGCATCAATCAAAGCCTGCACACCCTTATTCTTAAAAGCGGAACCTCCTACGACGGGCACGATTTCATTAATCAGAACCAAGCGACGAATAGCGAGCTTTAATTCCGCAATAGAAGGCGTCTTCTCTTCAAGGAACATTGTGCCAATTAAATCATCCTTATCCGCCACCGCTTCAATCAAATCCGCTAAAGCTTTTTCGGCCATGGGCTTGAGTTCCGCAGGAATCTCCTCAATATTGTAAGTAGAACCCAAGGTGCCGTCATCAGTGTAAACAATAGCTTTTTGGTTGAGAACGTCGATCTGTCCCTTCAGCGTGTCTTCTTTACCAAGAGGAATCAAAACAGGCCACGCATTCGCACCCAGCTTTTCGCGCATTTCTTTAACAGCATTATCAAAATTAGCACCCGTACGATCCATCTTGTTCACGAAAGCAACGCGGGGAACATTGTATTTCGTAGCCTGACGCCAAACTGTTTCCGACTGGGGCTGCACACCAGCCACACCACAGAACACAGCAACAGCTCCATCTAAAACCCGTAAAGAACGCTCAACTTCTGCCGTAAAATCGACGTGGCCAGGGGTATCAATAATGTTAACGCGGTTTTTCGTGTTTTCGAAAGTCTTGAAAATACCCTCTTCCGCCTTACAAGGCCAGAAACAAGTCGTAGCAGCCGACGTGATCGTAATACCACGCTCGCGCTCCTGCTCCATCCAGTCCGTCACAGTCGTGCCTTCATGCACTTCACCGATTTTATGGATCATGCCGGTGTAGAAAAGAATACGCTCCGTCAATGTGGTTTTACCCGCATCAATGTGCGCGCAAATACCGATATTGCGGGTTCTCTCTAAAGTATAAGCTCTAACTGGTGCTGCTGCTGCTGCCATAAAAATATTTAATTAAAAATGAACAAGGTTCTTACCAACGTAAATGAGCGAAAGCCTTGTTAGCTTGCGCCATGCGATGCACATCATCGCGTTTCTTGATTGCGTTACCCTGTCCAGCGGCAGCTTCCTTGATTTCAAAGGCCAGAGCCTTTGGCATCGGAGTGCCCTTACGACCTGAAGCATAACCAACCAACCAACGAACCGCTAAAGCCAACTGACGCTCAGGAGTCACTTCCATCGGGACTTGATACGTGGCACCACCAACACGGCGGGACTTCACTTCAAGACGCGGCTTAATGTTGTCCATGGCCTTTTCAAGAATTTCTAGAGGATTCCCCTCTTTCTTACCTTCATTCACTTTTTCAATAGCGGAATAAACGATACGACGAGCCGTGTTCTTCTTACCATCACGCATGACAATGTTAACCAAAGCGGTTACCATCGGGGTTTCATACATCGGATCGTTAGGGATTGTGCGCTTAGTAGCTTGTCTTCTGCGTGCCATAGTCGTATTTGATTAAAAAGTTACAGGATTATTAAAAGTTATTTCTTGGCAGCTTTAGCGGCATCAGCAGCGCCTTTTTTAGGCTTCTTGACACCATACTTACTGCGGGAAACGTTACGGGGAAGCTTGTTTGTATTGCTAGGTCCGACCGCTCCGAGAGAATCGAGCGTGCCACGAACGATGTGATAACGCACACCAGGCAAATCTTTGACACGACCACCACGAACAAGAACGATGGAGTGCTCCTGAAGGTTGTGACCTTCACCCATAATATAAGCGATAACTTCCTGACCATTCGTTAAGCGCACTTTAGCGACTTTACGAAGAGCTGAGTTTGGCTTCTTAGGCGTGCGGGTCATGACCTGCACACATACTCCACGACGTTGAGGACAGTTCACTAAGGCAGGAGCCTTGGTGCTTCTCTTCATCGCTGTTCTTCCCTTACGGACAAGCTGGTTGATCGTCGGCATCTTAAAAACTTTCGTTAATTTCGTTATCGTTTATCCCAAAATGCAAAAAGCACGCGTGGCGAAAAGGGCCATGCGTGCTTTGAGTCTCGTGAGAGACGGCACCACTCGCATGGAGGACGATAAAGTTGTCTTTTCAGACCCTCAACCGTCACACGCCTTTGCATTACTGACTTACATCAGCATCTCATTTAAGAGAAAGGGAAATGAAAACATAAAGATTCTAAAAAAAGATGCAAGGGATATTTTATAAAAAGATAATTAATTTTTGATAACCGCTTTACGCCGCTTTTTACCTCACAAGAAACAACAGTCACGCCCTCTTGCCTGCAACCTATTTTTTCGCTCGAGCGCAGCTTTACCTATTTGTACTGACTTTTTTAGCTTCACTGATAGGTTAAAAATCAACGTTCGCTCTATGAATAAATGGGTCATAGTTTTAACCACCACGGGAGTCGCCGCCTTAGTTCTAGGTTACGCCTTGGGTCACTACGTTTTACCGCCATCTTCCGCAAGATCTCCTGCTACATCATTAACAAATCAGCACTCCTCCCTCTCCCCTAGTAATCAGTTAAACTCAGACGGCAGCCCCACTAAAAAAAATCCTTCTGCCGAGAAAGCAACGAAAGCTCGCACTCTCGCTTCCATCATTAGGGGAAATGATAGCTCCTTCCGTAAATCCAAAGAGCTTTACCTTTATGCCGATACACTCAAGGCGGAAGATATGCCTAGTGTCATCAAGGAATTAGAAGGCACGGGCCAAGGAGCTGACCGCTTCATTATTTCCAACGTGCTTTTCGCGCGTTGGACCGAGCTAGACCCTGATGCTGCCTTAGCCTATGTAAGCACTAATACACACCGCTTCAGATCTTTCGTCATGATCTCCAGTGTTTTTGACACGCTTGCCTCTAAGGATATCGAACTCGCCATTGCCGCCTCTAAAAAAATCCCTGATGAACACAGCCGTAGTTTGGCATTTGAGTCCGTTCTTACAAAGATGTTTGATACAGATCCTGACCGCGCCCTCCTGCTTATTAAAGAAAATAGTCTTAAATGCAAGCCCTGGGTTTACAGTAGCGTGTTTGGCGAGTGGGCAAGCAAAGACCCTGTCGCCGCTAGCAAGGCCGCCCTAGAACTCCCGTCAGGTTCAGCGCGTAAGGAGGCCATAGTAGGTCTAGCCGGCCGGTGGGGCTATGAAGACCCCCATGCCGCCCTAGCTTGGCTTAACGCCTTGCCTCCTTCTCCAGAGCGGAGGTCTGGAATCCAACGCATGTTTGAGGGATGGTCAGCCACTGATCCCGTCGCAGCCTCATCGTATCTGGAGAGTCTGCCCTCAGGTGGTCCTAAAAACGGTATTTTATCTTTCGTTGCTAATCAATTAGCCCGCACCGACATAACTGCCGCTGTTAGTTTAGCGGAAAAAATATCCGAAGGCACAACTCGCAATAGTACTTTAGAATCCATCTCCCGATTTTGGACTGATACGGATCCTGAAGCCGCCGTAAAATACGGCTCGGCTCTAAGCGAAGGAAATTTTAAAAATTCATTTCTGCATAAAATTGTCAAGCGTTGGGCCACGAACGATCTGAACTCAGCGCTCACGTGGATCAAAGCCCAGCCAGAAAATAAAACTAAAACCCAAATGCTTAGCAGCCTAAGCAGCCAATGGGCTGCAGACAATCCGCAAAGCGCCGCTGCCTTTGCCCAAGCCCTACCTCCTGGAGACAACCAAACCAGATTCATATATAGCGTAGCTTGGGAATGGGCGCAGAACGAACCCGCTAAAGCCTTAACTTGGGTCAACCAACTCCCTGCCAGTGACGCCAAAAACGAAGCCCTTTCCACCGTCATGAGACAGTGGGCTGATAATGATTCCAAAGCCGCCGCCACCTATGTTTCTAGCCTTCCTGCTGGAGAGGCTAAGAATGGAGCCATAGAGTCTGTTGCTTCCCAATGGGCTAACACCAATCCTAGCGCCGCTAGTGAATGGATCTCCACCTTCCCCGAAAGCCCAAAAAAAATTGAGGCTCTCTCGGAGATTGCTAGGCAATGGGCGAACGGTGACTCCTACAAGGCCTCAGCATGGCTACAACAACTTCCCACGGGCGCCTCGCGCGACGCCGCCATAAAAAGTTTCACGGATGTAGTCGTTGACTCAGACCCTGAAGGAGCTTACCTCTGGGCCGAAAACATCGCCAGTGCTAAAAACCGCCAAAGCCAAGTCCAATCCATCCTTTCCCGCTGGATGGAAGGTAACCCTCAAGCCGCCACAGCCGCCATCCAAAAATCCTCCCTCAGTCCCGAAGCTAAAAATAAATTACTGCAGCCTAAAAAATAAGCGCACTTTCTCAGGCTTTTTTTTGCGCTAAGAACGCTTTGTGCTTTCCTATTAAGCTTCAACTCGTAAGCATAACATATTCACGTCACTATGGATCCTCTCTTAATAGCACTGCTGCTCGCCCTTGCCCTTCCTTTGGGTTGTGCCCTGCTCATGCCCTTTTGCGTGCGCTTCCTTCGCAGTTCTCTCTCGTGGACCCTGAGCCTCATTCCCCTGACCTGCTTCCTCCTGATAACATGGGTAGCCTGGAAAACCGCAGACCAGCCCCAGGTTGTCGTAGGGCTCCCTTGGGTTCCCAGTCTCGGTGTTAATCTCACCTTTCTCATCGACGGCTTGTCCCTCTTTTTTGGTCTCATCGTCACCGGTATCGGCACCCTAATTTTCTTTTACGCCCGCGCTTATTTCCAAGGAGATCACGAGACACCGCTAGGCCGTTTTTACGCTTATTTACTACTCTTCATGGTCGCCATGCTCGGCACCGTCTTTGCTGGCAATCTGATCTCTCTCTTTATTTTTTGGGAACTCACTGGCATCGCCTCCTTCCTCCTCATCGGTTTTTCCCATGATAAAGAAAGCTCCCGCTCTGGAGCGCGCATGGCTCTCCTTATCACAGGTCTCACGGGTCTTATCATGCTCATAGGCATTATCATGCTCGGCCTCAACGCGCAGACTTGGGATCTCGCTCCCATTCTCAATTCCGATTTTAGCCAATACTCAAATAGCCCATGGTTTAACGCCGCTCTCGTTCTCATTTTCCTCGGAGCTATGGGTAAGTCCGCCCAATTTCCCTTCCACTTCTGGCTCCCCAACGCCATGGCAGCTCCCACCCCCGTCAGCGCCTACCTTCATTCCGCCACCATGGTCAAACTCGGTGTTTTCCTCTGCGCCCGCATCTTTCCCATCTTCCACGATGCCACACTATGGTTCACCTTGCTTTGCTCCATCGGCTTCGGCACCATGCTGCTCGCCGCATGGATGGCTCTACGCTCTCATGACCTCAAAGCCATCCTCGCCTTCTCCACCGTCAGCCAGCTCGGTTTCCTCATCGGCTTCTACGGTTTAGGCTCCAGCGTCGGCGTCCGTTTTGACTTCGTCCACATCATGAGCCATGCCTGCTATAAAGCCTGCCTGTTCATGATCGTCGGCATCATCGACCACTCCTGTGGCGTCCGCGACATCCGCCAACTCGGTGGCCTCTGGAAAAAAGCTCCATGGCTAGGCGGTGCTTGCCTCATCGCCTGCGCCAGCATGGCGGGCATCCCAGGCACCATTGGCTTTATCAGTAAGGAACTCATGCTCATCGACCTCTTTGCCGTTCTGGACAAACACGGTGCCAGCGTCTGGCTCCTCCTCCTTCTCGTCCTGATCGCTTCCATCCTAAAAATAGCCTTCTCCGCCCGTATTTTCCTCCACCTCTTTCGTGGGTCCGAAACCGAAACCGTCCGCCACCACTGGCACGCTCCCAGCGCAGCCATCCAAGTGCCTCCCCTCATCCTCGCCACTCTCATTCTTACCCTCGGCTTCTTCCCCGGCCTTCTCGATCACCCCCTTCGTAGCCTCCATGTCCTAGGTCTTCATGATGAAACTGGTGCCGATCTCGCTCTTTGGCACGGCTTCACCAAAGAACTCGTATTAAGCCTCAGCCTCGTAGCTCTCGGCGCCCTCCTCTACTCCCGACTCCAAGCCAAAGGATGGAAACTCGAAATCCCGCTCTGGGCACGTTTTGATTTGTTTTTTGAAAAGGGCATCCACCTCTTTAATTCCTTCACTAAAAAAAGTACCGCCCTCCTGAGTTCCGATCAACCCCTTCACTACATACCCATCATACTGATCACCCTCCTCACCTTCATGGCCTTCCCCCTCGCTACCGCCTGTCACCAATGGGGTCCCGAGATCCTCGCTCAAACCCGCCTCTGGCAACCCGACCTCCTTCGCTCCCTCACCGTTCTCTTCATCCTCATTTCCGCCTGCGGTCTCGTGACCCTAAAACGCTGGCCCCAACAACTCCTCTGCCTCTCCGCCATCGGCTTCCTCGTCACCCTCTACTTCATTCTTTACCGCGCCCCCGACCTTGCCTTAACCCAAATCCTCATCGAATCCGCTCTTATCCTCATGATCCTTCTGCTCCTAGCCCGCTTTCCTGGCCAAGCCTATGCTGCCGAGCACCGCCCCCCCACCGCACCTATTCGTAAAGTTCTCCCCATGCTTGTCGCCCTTAGCTCTGGACTCATGGTTACACTTTTCCTTCTCCTCGCCTCCGTTAAAAATCCTGACCAGTCCATCGGCTCCCTATATCTTGAACAAACCCTTCCCCTTGCTAAAGGCTCTAACGCTGTCAACACCATCATCATCGACTTCCGCAGCCTCGATACTTTGGGAGAGATTTCCGTTCTGCTCATCGCCGTGCTCGCCGCCATCGGCCTTATCATGCGCTACCGTCGCACTCCACACGAACGCACCCAAGCCGCCCACGGCCCCGCTGGCTTTGGCCTCCCGTCGTTTAAAAATAAGGAGCTTCCATGAAAAATCCCAACTCCTTCCTCTTAAAATCCACCACGGGCCCCATCTTCTTTATCGCCATTCTGTTTTCCATCTACCTCCTCCTCCGTGGCCATAATCTACCCGGCGGCGGCTTTATCGGAGGCCTCGCTATCTCCGTTGCCATCCTCCTGCATGGCCTAGCTCACGGCTTCGATCACATGGAAAAACAAATGAAACTCGACCCCATCCAACTGGCCGCCCTTGGCCTACTTTTAGCTCTCCTCACTGGCTTAGCCCCCATCTTTTTTGGTCGCCCCTTCTTTGAACACTACAACACCTACCTCCAGCTTCCCTATCTAGGATCTGTCCCCATCGGCACCCCACTAACCTACGACCTAGGCGTTTATCTTTTAGTCGTCGGTATCACCACAAAAGTCATCTTTATTATGGCGCGCTCCACCTCAGGCCGCTGCGGTCTTTTACCCCCAGAAGTGCCTCACTACTCCAGCCTGCACGAGACGGCCATAGAACCTCCGATCAATACGCCTCAACCTCAGGAACCTCCCCATGCAACTTGACACCGCTCTCCTCGTGGGAGTCCTCTTCGGTCTCTCCATCTACCTGATCTTGCTGCGTAGCTTCGTCCAGATACTGTTCGGCTTTACTCTGCTCTCGACCTCGGTTAATCTCTTCCTTCTCGCCACCTCAGGCTCCCCTGACGGTAAAACCGTTCCGATCATCGGCGCAGGCCCTAACCCCGTCGATCCCCTTCCCCAAGCCCTTATCCTCACTGCCATAGTCATAAGCTTCGGCGTCACCGCTTACCTCGTTGTACTCCTCTACCGCATCTTCCTTGACCACGACACTATCGACGCTCAAGACCTCTTTCATCCCCCTAAAAAAACAGACGATAACTCCCCATGAACGAGCCCATCTACTTCGTCGCCGCTCCCATGCTGATCGCCATCATCAGCCTCTTCTGGCGTGAACCCTCCACCACCCGCCGCCTCTTCGGCGTCCTTTCTGCTGCTTTTATCACCCTTGGTGCGCTCTATTTCGTTATTACCCTAAGCCTTAACGAACAACGCCTTATCCTCAACGTCGGAGATTGGAAGGCACCCCTCGGAATCACTCTCGTGCTCGACCCTTTAGCCGCCATTATGCTTTTCCTCTCAGGTTTCAGTGCCCTAGCAAGCCTACTCTACTCCATGTTCGAACTCCCCACCCGCAGCGAACATCCACTCCGTCAACCCCTCCTCTTTTTTCTCCTCACTGGCATCAACCTCTCCTTCGTCACAGGAGATCTCTTCAACCTCTTCGTCGCCTTTGAAATAATGCTCATCTCCTCCTATGCCCTCTTGACCCTTGAGGCTAACGACTGGGACATCAAACAATCCTTCCCCTACCTCACGATCAATCTCCTCGGCAGCACACTCTTTCTTGCCGCCTGCGGTTTAGCCTACTCCATCTACGGCTCCCTCAACTTCGCTCACATGGCCTCCCAAACCACCGCCCTAGCTGGAGACTCCCGCCTCCTCGTCTTAGCTACCCTTTTGATGTGCGTGTTTTCCATTAAAGCAGGCATCTTCCCATTCTACTACTGGCTCCCCAACAGCTACCCCATTCTGCCCACACCTCTAGCCGCCTTCTTTGCCGGCATGTTAACTAAGGTCGGCATTTATGTTCTCTTTCGTCTCTTCACCACCGTCTTACCCCACGACCTCACGAGCCTGCACACCCTTCTTGCATGGTTAGCTGGTGCTACCATGATCTTCGGCGTGCTAGGTGCCGTCTCTCGCAATTTCATTCGCGGTATCCTCTCCTTCCACATCTTGAGCCAGATCGGCTACATGGCTCTTGCCATCGCCTTCTTCACCCCCCTCTCACTCGCAGCCTGTGTATTCTATATTATTCACCACATTATCGTTAAAGCTACCCTGTTTCTGGTCGGAGGAACCGTTTCTTCCTTAAACGGCACAGATGACCTCTCCCGCACAGGCGGACTCTGGAAAGTCGCTCCCATCCTCGGCCTGTGTTTTCTCCTTCAAGCTCTTTCCCTCGCTGGCATCCCACCCTTAAGCGGGTTCTGGGGGAAATACCTCATCTTTGTCGAGGGGATCCGACTTCATGACTACCTACTCGTTGCCGCCGCTCTCCTTGCTGGTATCCTTACTCTTTATAGTATGCTGAAAATTTGGCTCGGAGCCTTCTGGTCTCCTCTACCTGACAGTGGCGAACTCCACCTCCACGAAACCCGTTGGAAACCCCTCACCGCTGTTGTAGCTGCCATGACGATCGTCTCCTTAGCCATCGGCCTCGGTGCTGAACACGTTTACCGAATCTCCGCCGTCGCTTCCCGCATGGCGCTAGACCAATCGGGGTATGTGGCCGCCGTCATGGCTGCGCTCGGAAAAGGGGGGTTCTAATGTTACCTGGTTTCCTCCTTCACCTAACCCTGAGCCTCCTCTGGATGTTTCTTAGCCAAGGTGCCTTGCCTCAACTCATCGTCGGCCTAGTCGGCAGCTTCCTGCTGCTAGCCTGCTTCCGCTCCGTCCTACCCATCCACCACTACGTGCGCCGCACCTACGGTCTCGTGCGCTTCCTCTACGTTTTTATCCGTGAACTCGCTCTAGCCAATCTCACCATCGCCCACTTCGTTTTGTTTAAAAAAACCAGTCAGATGCACCCTAACTTCATCACCTACAGCACTAAAGGACTAGCTTCTTTTGAAATTTATCTCCTTTCCCAATGCATTACCTTGACCCCAGGAACCACTACGGTCGATGTCAGATTGGAAGAAGAAGAACTCCTCCTTCATGCTTTTGAAGCAGCCGACCCCGCCGCCGTCTGTAGCTCCATTGATTTAACCCTGAAACAGGCCATCCTAGGATTCACTCGATGACACCCGTCTTAATCACCTGTCAAATCATTCTCCTCGTGGCTACCCTCGCTGGCCTCTGGCGTTTACTGAAAGGTCCCAGCATCTTTGATCGGATCCTGGCCTTTGACCTCATTGCCGTCTGCTGCATCGGCCACATGGTGCTCTTGTCCATTGCGTGGCATACCACTATGTTTCTGGAAGTTATTATTATCTTCTCGTTATTAGCTTTCTTCGGCACCGTTGCCCTTGCCTTTTTCCTAGGCGAAAAAAAGTCTCCAGAGGAACCCTAACCCTACCTAAAACGCATGCTCGCTCAAATTCTCAGCATAAGCCTACTTCTGACGGGTAGCTTTCTCATCCTCCTAGCGGCGATTGGACTCATCCGATTGCCTGATGTTTATTGCCGTGCTCATGCGCTCGGAAAAGCCACCACTCTAGGCGTTTGCTTTCTCTTACTTGCCCTATTCATTGAGCTCGGCATAGAACTCACGGGGCTGAAAATCTTTATCGCCATCTGCTTCCAATTATTAACCATCCCCGTCTCCAGTCACCTACTCTGCCTGCTCGCCTATCGGAGCAATGTTTCTCCTTATAAAAACACTAACAGCAACTAAGTGTCCAAACCCGTTTCATCCTTCATGCGTCTTCCTACTTAGCCCAATCTGGGAGTAAGGAGATGACGTTCACGCCACGAAATTCATAGATACGAGCAATGGTTTCTTCGATCACGTTATTTGGACAAGAAGCCCCAGCCGTCACACCGACGACGACTTTTCCATCAGGTAACCAGTTTTCTGTTTCCCTTTCCTCATTCTTATGTTGGTCAAAATGAATAATACGCTTAGGTGAAAGCATCTGAGTGCAATTCTTAATAAAGTAAGTCGGGAGCTTTGCTTCGCCCATTTCAGCTAAGTGTGCCGTGTTACTGCTGTTATAACCTCCCACCACAATCAACAAATCCATCGGTTGCTCTAACATGACGTTTAAAGCATCTTGCCGCTCTTGTGTGGCTCCGCAGATCGTGTCAAAGAAACGGAAATGCTCACCTACTTTTTCTTCAGAAAATTTATCAACAATCGCTTGGCGAATACGGCGCTGCACTTCTTCCGTTTCATTACGCATCATGGTGGTCTGATTAGCCACCCCGACACGGATCAAGTGCAGATCAGGATCGAAGCCAGGTGAGGTAGCTCCTTCAAACTTTTTCAAAAACTCTTCACGATCTCCACCGTTACGAATGTAGGAGCAAACATAATCCGTTTCAGCCAAGGTAAAGACTACGAGGTATTGTCCATTGCCCCCCTCTAAAGCGCGGGAGCTGGTGGCCTTAGTTTCCTCGTGCCATGCCTTACCGTGAATGATGGAGGTGACTTGTTCTTTGTTATACTGCCGCACCCGTTTCCAAACACTCATCACGTCGCCGCAAGTCGTGTCCACGGTTAGACAGTTTAATTCTTTCAATTTATTCATGGTGTCCACCGTGGCACCGAAGGCAGGAACGATGACGACGTCTTCTTCCATCACACTTGTAAGGTCATAACCCGTTGTACCTTCTTTAATCGATTTAATCCCCATCTCGCGCAGCTGATCATTGACTTCAGGATTATGGATGATTTCTCCTAAAAGATAAATTTTACGATCTTTAAAATGCTTTGCCGCTGCGTAAGCTAGATCAATCGCCCGCTCCACGCCGTAACAAAACCCGAAAGCCTTAGCCAGCTTAAGTGTCATGTCATTAGCCGATAGCGAGAGGCCTCCGTTACGTATATAATCAACCACACGGCTACGGTAATGGCTTTCTACTTCTGCCTGAACTTGGGACATGACTTCAGGGGTGCGCAGGTTGAAACGTTTCGGTTTAACTTCGGTTTTAATTTCAGACATTTAAAAATAATAGAATAAAGATGGGATTCGTCGAGATTGATTCTCGGACTTTTCACATTTAGTATTTAGCAGCTTTTTTAGCTCGTTTCACCTGAAATTCTCGACATAATAAAGATTCCACCATGAACACAGAACTACTTGATCACCTTTGCTGCCCCGAAACCCACCAACGTCTGACCTTTGCTACGCCAGAAACCCTGACCCGCATCAATGTGACGATAGGACAAGGCACTTGCAAAAACCACGCTGGACAAGTCGTGTCAGAAATTTTGGAGTCTGCCTTAATCCGTGAAGACGGCTCTAAGCTTTACCCCATTCGTAAAGACATACCCGTCCTCCTCATCGACGAAGCCCTCTCATGTCCAGCCAGCTAAAAGTCGGGCTCCTCCTTAGCACCTCAGACTCGGCTTCCTTTGCCCGCTTCATTCACCAAGCCCAGAGCTTGCACGTAAAAGGTCATACTCTCTATGCTTACCTCATTCATACAGCTGTCCTTTGCTGGAATCTCCCCGAGCTCATCCGCCTGCAACAACAGGGCCTTCACCTCCACCTCTGTAGCTTAGCCGCAGAAAAACACCACATTCCCGCAAACGAACAAGCCATCTTTTGCGGCCTCGGCACCCTCGCCTCTCTCATTCAACACACCGATATTTTTCACTCATTCTCCACTCAATCCACCAGCCCATCACAAATGGGCCCACATCAGATTGTCCATCTCAGCACTTCTGCACAAAGCTACGAACAAGCAGAAACACGGCGGGAAACCATCCGCATTGCCGCAGGCCTGGCGCAACTCTCCACCCTCCACGTCCGCCTTGAACTCGTGCCCGCAGATTTAGTGGATCCAGAATGTCAGGAAAACGTAAATCTACTTAAAGAGATGAAGGGTGAGATCAACACTAAACAAAAAACTTCAGGCCAGCCTTCGTTGAATTTAATCATCGGCTAATGAGCACGTGCCGCAAAGTGCTCATCTAATTTCCGTAAACGCCGCGATAAATCCCGCGCTAAATTTAAAATCAAAACAGCATATTCTTTAGGCCATTTTTGATAAAGGTGATGAAGATCAGAATTCTTTAAAGCAAACAACTCCGTCCCTCCTAAAGCACGGACGGAGGCGGACCGGTTGACTACTTCGACGATACTCATTTCACCAAAAAAATCGTTTGTGCGGAGACAGGCTAAAACAACTTCTTCGCCCGTGCCCGCTCTCTTCACCACCTCTACCTCACCACCAGCTACCAAATACATCGTGTTCCCCGGCGTCCCCTCACGCACGACGAACTCCCCACCCTTTATTTGCAAAGGCTGAGAAACCTGTGCTAGAAACTCTATAGTCTCTGCTTCTAAACCCGCAAACAGCGGCACCTGCTGAAAAAGAGTAAGCGCATTCATCTTTAAATTCTCCATTCGAAAGAGTCTCAGTCTAAGCCTATATTCTTAAAAATACACCACCACATTGTAACTCCCACGTGATTTAAAAGCTCAAAGATTCACACAGGTCTAACATGGGGGTCAGTAACCCACGACAAAAGGCTGGAGCGGGCATGTCTTAGGTTAGAAGAGAAAATTTAGATTTTTTCTAGTCCACATATGGTCGGTCAGTTTGTTACCTTAGCGGTATGTTTTCTTGGCCAACTAGGATTAAAGCTCCAAGCTGCGCTAGTTGAGTCGTGCGCTTGATTTATTACTTGAGGCGGCTCATACGATCCTTTAGCGGAGGGTGTGTGCTGAACGTGGGTTCGCTTGCAGACACGGCTGCGAGTCGTGAAAGAAATTGCGCAAGACCATCCGCAGCAAATCCAGATTGTGCCGCCAATGCGCGACCACGCCGATCCGCATCAAACTCCGTTCCTGAGTCGTAGCCTGTTTTAAATAAGGTGCGCGAAATGTCGCTGATTCCTAAATCGTAACTTCGGAAGTCCGAGGTGCTTCCCGCTGTGACACCTACTGCACCAGAAATGAATTCATTGCGTGAAATAATGCGTAAGGCATGACGCCGAACTACGTGAGTGATCTCGTGAGCGAGAATACCCGCTAGCTCATCATCATTCTGTGCGGCTTCGTAGGCACCCTTCGTAATGAACACGTAGCCGCCAGGAGCGGAGAACCCATTAATTGAGGGTGAATTCAACAGTCCGAAGCGAAAAGGCAAGTCAGGGCGATCAGAGTACCGCGCAAGGGCTTTGCCGATAAGATTCACGCGGCGTGTCGCTGCGTCATCGCGCCAGACTCCACCATAAGTTGAGACAATCTCCACGGCCACGGAGCCGCCAATGGAAAGTTCCTCCTGCAAGCCGATGCCAGTGCTGCCTTTGACAATCTTCTTGGCACCTTCCCCAATCTTAAAGGGATCAACGGGTAAGTTAGGTAGGTTAAATTGGGCAACTGCAACGCCGACATAAGTAAGTGTCACGATGCCTAATAAAATAGTGGGCGAGGGCTTCATGGCGCAAACTCTCCTTTACCTGTCTGTTGCAAATACGCATCCACGTCAAAAGATCCAATTATGTCTGCCACTCCTTCAAGCCATTGAATGTCTCTAGCGGCTTCTGCAGCACCACGTCGGTCCGCAAACTCCTGCGCTGCTGGAGCAAGAGGACGTGCGGCGGTGGCGGCGGTCGTTTCCGCTGCGGACGAAGTCATAAAATCTTTCGTATTTTCGGCGGGCGGTTTCTCACCCGCAACATTGCCCAAAAAAACCCAACCGCTTCCCGAATTACTCGACACGTGCAGCCAGACTCCTTGTTGATTGCGCACGGTGAGTTTCTCACCCCAAGGCACGGAAGTTGTGGCAGTGGAACTCCGATTAGGCTCCGCCAAAAGGTCGGTCAATTTCTTTTTTGTAAACACCGTGGCGCCGACCTCATAGGCCGCCCATGCCACGCCTATCCAGGAACCCAGAACGAGAATTGTAATAGTGGCACGAATGAGTTGTTTAAATTTCATTGCAAACGTCTCCTATTTTTTAGTCATGATAAAAACGCCATCCCAATTCGCTGGAGGGTGCTCCATAAATTCCCGACAGCGGTTTACGTAGAGTGCAGTTAACATATCCTCTGAATTTATTCTTTTGGCAATTTCAAACTCCGTCAGTGCTCCAGAAAAGTCGCCCCGCAAGTATAACTCATAGCCTCGTGTAAATGTCGCTGCGTTCCCCCGTTGCTCGACTGTTGCGGTGGCGGCAAATCCCAGCACTTCATAAGTCTGCACGGATTCACGCTTGCCTTTAACTCGGAGTAAATCCACCGGACGAGTCAGCATGGCCCCGTCCAAAAGCTCATGCGTCCGGGCACCAATAAGAATCGTGGTGCCATACTCTTTGTTGGCGCCCTCCAAGCGCGAGGCAAGATTCACCGCATCGCCCACCACGGTGTAGTTGATCTTATCCGCCGAGCCGACATTCCCTACAACCATTAAGCCTGTGTTGACTCCGATTCGTGCATGTAAGGATACGCTGTGATTGCGCTGCATGATTCGATTCAATTCAATTAAATGATCGCGGCTTTGTAATGCCGCCGTGCACGCTGCCAGCGCATGTTTCTCCAGCGGCACGGGGGCACCGAACACGCCCATGATGGCATCGCCGATAAACTTATCGAGATAGCCTTCATTTTTTATGATGAATCCACTCATCTCACTCAAGTATGTATTGATGATGTCGAGCAACTGCTCTGGCGTTAGTTTTTCTGACATCTCTGTAAAACCTGCGAGATCAGAAAAATAGACACTCAACTCCTTGCGCTCCCCGCCTAAGCGAACTGATTCTGGATTGAGCGTTAGTTCCTTTAGCACATGCGGAGATACATAGTTACCGAAGAGTCGTTGCACCTCACGCTTACGTTCTCCCTCGGTTCGCCACGCACGAATGCTGACTAATCCAAGAGAAAGTAGTGTCGCCAGCAAGGTATCCGCGACGGGAAACCATGCTCCACGTACGAACATGAACGCACTAAAACACAAGCCCAAGACCATCATCAGGCCAACTCCGATGAACAAACCTACTGCGCTGCGATAACGCCCTTGCTCAAATATTAACAACATCACCACCAAGGCCAGCACTAGACCCTGCCACGCTTTCTCACCTTGAATCCGGATGCCATCGCCTTGCACAGCATTGGCCCAAGCGGTGTAATGATACATGACTCCTGGCTCGATTCGACTCAAGGGTGTTGATTTTACATCAAACGTTCCTGAGGCATTTGCTCCTACAAAGACGGTCTTACCGGCTAACTCATCACCAAAACTATCGCGAGGAAGTTCTTGCAAAGCAGCGTGTAAACGCGTCGCATCAAACTCGGCATCTCCCATCTTGTTTGAGAGCTGCTTCATCACAACCTCACCTCGCAGAATGAAGGGATAGGCACTCAGCACCCGTTCCGGAAAATCATGGCTTAACGCATTGAGTGACGCATGCCAGCGCAGACGCATCCTACCCGAGGGCGTCGCATCAAGTGCGGCGGATGCGAGCGAATGGGTGTAGTCATACTGTCGCATCACTCCATCGGAATCAGGTTCATGCCGAGCCGTGGCAATACGCTGAGCAAGATTCAGCATTGCATTGTCTTCCCGAAAACGCGGTGTCCACAATATCTGCTCTTTTTGCGCTGTTTCTGCCAGAACAACTCCCTCACAGGCGGCCGTATAAGCCGCTAGCAAGGAATCCTGCATTGCGTCCTCCGACGTTTCCAAAAATGTAAGATCAAGCACAATGTGTTTTGCCCCAGCGCGATGCAGTCCCACGACTAAGGCGGCGAACTCGTCGCGTGACCAAGGCCAGCGCTGCCCATTACGCACATTGAGGCGGGTAATGGAATCCTCATCAATCATCACCAACATTCCGTCGGGCGGTAAATTAGATGGCGACGCCTGCCAACGCATTAAGCCATCCAGAAAGGCTCTATCCAGCAGGGCATTCAAGCCCGCCATTTTCAGCAGCAAAAACACGACGACAACAACACTAAGCCAAGGCAGAGTGCCTAAGATTTCCTTACTCCACTTCCGAATTCGTATCATCACCATGATGATCAGTGTCAGCCGGCTCTGGCTGCATGAGTACGCATCGCTTCACTGGTGAAGCGAACACTGCCTTTAAATTGATCCAAATAGACATCACGCTGTACCTTCCCCCGCACCACCGCTTGGTAAGAGTCTCCCTCATGTTCCATCCCCAGTTTGCGTCCCATAGCCCTATCTCATCAAGCTTCGGATTGTTGTCAACACTTAAATCCAAGGACTGACCCCACTAGGCTGACCCATTAGATGACTTGGATCTTGTAAAGGGTTTGGTTGGCGTAATGCAGGAGGATACTTGGAAGGGCGAGACGAAACCCGACCAGAAACACCATTACAACAACAGCTGTGATAAGCCATTCTTTGCGATGACCAGACCAGATTTATTTCAAATTCTGCATGTGGTTATTCCCAGCCCAGCAAACACTTTATATCCGTTTAGATCTGTCTCAGCTGTATTATAACCACTAGATAGCCCACTCTTAAGATTGCTGCAGCGTTCGTAACTATGGCAGGGCGTATGCCAACTTTACGAAAAGTCCTTTAGCTGTTGGTAACGAAATAGTTATACCTATTTTCGTTTTCAGAGTGAGTTTAATAAAGCGCATAATGCAAAGAGTTATCAGCCTGTCCTTGTAATCTACATGCTTTAATCCTGCAACGTTTGGTAATTTTTTAGTAAAACGACTCTCAACTAATGTTGGAAAATAAATCCCCGGGGTGCCGTTCGAGCGTTATCCTTCGACCCTTAGAGTCAGGATGGGCGGCGAGAAAACGTGTTGCCTTCCAATGAAGGCGTGACATTTGGATTCTGCGCTGGTGCCCTCTGTAAAAAATATTGGTAGAAAGCATACACTCGTTACTCGAACACCCTAGGGAAAGGGTTTCTAGTCACCGTTCATGACTGTTAAAGAACAAAAATCTAACGAAGCACCGCTCCCACTTTACTTTGAACGGCTTGAATGATGGCATTCTGCCAATCACTCACTTCCTTATCAGTTAAGGTTCTCTCAGAAGACCGATAAGTCAAGGCGTAGGCTAAAGATTTTTTTTCTTTAGTTAACTTTTCCCCTTTGTCATCTTGGAAAACGTCAAAACATACTGCTAGCTGTAATTCAAGTATTTTGGTGGAAAGTATGGCTTGTAAAATTTCCTCATTTTTCACCGTACGCTCTACCACGAACGCTAAGTCCCGGCGCACTGAGGGGAAGTTAGTGATAGGTGAAAATTGTGCAGCAGCTCTGCGCAAACCGCACTTCAAGCTGAACTCCGCTGCAAAAACAGGAATCTTAATTCCCTGCGTTTTTAGCAACGCCTCAGGTAAAACTTCACACTGGCTCGTCTTAATCTCAGGAAATTTTTGCGCTAACATCTCTAGCACACCCTTCAAGGTGTAATAACCCACCGTCCGTCCTTTTTCCAACCACTGCTCTTTACGATCCATCCCTGCGCCAATAAGCACGAGGCGGCGTTCCTCAAGTGCTCGACCTTTAACTTGGCGGTAAACCGTCCCGATTTCAAAAGCCTTCACCCCTTCGGCTCCATGACTGAGATTATGCCTAACGCAGGGCAATACCGTTGTTAAAAGAGAACTACGCAGATGAGCATAATCTTCCGTTAACGGATTTAATAACTCGACCGTATCTTCCGCCCTTTCTTGGCGTGGGTGCAGACTGTTGGTCAACCATTCCGTGTAACCGAGATCAACTAGGAAACGGCGAACTTCCCATTCACGATCATATTGCACATCAGCTGGTGAACGCGAGGCTACGCCGCGCGGTAATGTAGCGCGCACCCGATCCATGCCCTCAATACGACTGAGTTCTTCAATTAAATCAATCTCACGTAGCAAATCAGGACGATAGGAAGGGACACAGAAAGCTTGTCCCTCACGCTGACAACCCAAGGCACCGAGAATCTCGTCCACCCGCTCATCACTCACGGCATAGCCCAAGATTCGCTCAATCGACGCGGGCCTCAAGGGCACTACGAGTCGAGTGATGACTACGGCTGTTGACTCGATTGGAGCACCAACCACACGAGCACCCGTCAGCTCTAGTAAAAGTTTTATGGACCGTTGTAAGGCCAGATCTACTGCTAAAGCATCCACCCCACGCTCGAAGCGATAAGAAGAGTCACTACTTAAACCTAAACGCTTAGAGGTCTGGCGCACGACTGAGGGTTTGAATTGTGCACTTTCTAATAAAATCCGTTTCGTTCCAGTTGTCACACTTGTTGCTTGACCACCCATCACTCCAGCGATGGCGACAGGACCTGAACCATCCGCAATAATTAAATCGGATGTCTTCAGTTCATACGTTTTACCATCCAGTGCTAAAAGTTTTTCCTCGTCTTGAGCCTGCCGCACGGAGATGATTTCACCCTTTAATAAATCGGCATCAAAGGCATGAAGTGGCTGCCCAATCTCAAAAAGTACATAATTAGTCACATCCACCACATTATTGACTGACCGTAGTCCCATACTCTGCAAACGCTCTTTTAACCATGCGGGACTTTCCGAAACAACGACATTTTCCAGTAAACACGCCGTGTAACGTGGACACCACAAAGGATTTTCTATTTGTACCTTCCAAGGACTCTGCGCGTCCAGTTTAACAGATTGTGGGAAGGGAAAAATCTTATCTGTGGCTCCCAGTGCTATGAGCTCACGCGCAATACCACGGTAGGAAAGTAAATCGGCTCTATTGGGCGTAACTTCCACTTCCAGCACTGTCTCACCTTGAAACAATAGATTAAGAGGCGTGCCAGGTGTGATTGAAGATGACAGAATCATGAGCCCATCCGCATCTTGCGCTAATCCCAATTCCGTGCCCGAGCAAAGCATCCCACTGGAACGTTCTCCACGTAACTTAGAATCCTTAATCTCGAAGCCCGCTGGCATAACAGCACTAGGTAAGGCGCAAGGAACCATATCGCCTGCCTTAAAATTCTTAGCACCGCAGACAATCTGGCGCAGTCCTTGTCCATCCTCTACTTGGCAGACACTGAGTTTATCTGCGTTGGGATGCTTTTCAAAACTGGCGATACGCACTGCCACGAAGGTCTTAGAGTCTCCACTGAAGCCCGTGCGGTGCACTGCCTCCACCTCAGTGCCACTCATGGTCAGCTTTTCAATCAGTTCAGCTTCTGACCATGTCCACTCGCAATATTCACGCAACCAACTCAACACAATTTTCATAACAAAATCTTAAAGCCTCAGCAGCTTGACAGAAGTAACACTGCCGTCGGCCATGATCTCATCAATAACTGCCTGATCAGGATAGGAGTCCAAATTTAATAAGCTTAAAGCCTTAGAGCCAGGAGCCGAGCGGCTCAAAGACATGCTGGCGATATTAACCTTATGTTTACCTAACAAGGTTCCCACCCAACCCACTGTGCCAGGTCGATCGGTGTTTTCCATCACGAAAAGAACACCCTCTGGACGAGCCTCAAGGTTATGGCCGTTGAGCCGCACGATCCGAGGGGTAGAACCGAAAAATGTTCCTGAGATTTCATAGGAGCTCTGATCCGCTGCAATAGCTTTTACGCAAACTAGCTCCGCATAATCCGTTGCGTCACTTACTTTACTTTCCGTAAACTTTAGGCCGAGATTTTCCGCAAAATGAACGGCGTTCACTTCGTTCACATCAGGGCCAATCGCTTGCACTAAGAAACCTTTTAAAGCTGCACGGCTAATGGCCGTCGTATCCAGCTCACGTATTTTTCCGGAATAGTTGACAATAAATTGCTCGCAGCGTGAAGGCGCGGCTTGCGCCAGTGCTCGCCCGAGCTTTTCTGCAAGAGCCAGATAAGGCCCGATTTGTTCCAGAGTCTTCGCATCAACATTGGGCATATTGACAGCATTGCGGATACTGCCGTTTTGTAATAAATCGCGCACCGCCTCTGCCACTTCGATACCGACACTCTCTTGCGCCTCGGCCGTAGATGCACCCAAATGCGGAGTCATAATGACGGAGTCCAGCTGCCTCAAGGCCAAATCTGCCGGAGGTGGCTCTACTTCAAAAACATCTAAAGCCGCCCCTGCCACATGCCCACTTTTGATCGCCTCTGCTAAATCCGTTTCATCCACCAGACCACCACGCGCGCAATTAATGATCCGTACGCCTTTTTTACAAAGGGCTAGGCTGCGTTGATTTAAGATTCCTTTAGTCTCCGTCGTCATCGGAATGTGTAGAGTAATGAAATCACAGAGTGGGAGCATTTCGTCTAGTTTTTCGAATAATTCCACCTGCATGCTGCGAGCCTTACCAGCCGAGAGATAGGGATCATAGGTCACAACCTTCATCCCGAAAGCCATGGCGCGACGAGCAAACTCCGTGCCGATACGTCCCATGCCCACGATGCCGAGAGTCTTATCATTAATTTCAACCCCTTGAAAACTTTTTCTATCCCACTTGCCCGCCTTGATCGAAGCGTGCGCTTGGGGGATGAAGCGGGCCATCGAGAGTAGGAGCGAGAAGGCGTGCTCGGCTGTGGAAATCGTATTCCCACCAGGCGTATTCATCACGACGATTCCCTTGGCTGTGGCAG